>JAFQCV010000002.1 GCA_017416325.1 Oscillospiraceae bacterium | reverse complement strand
GCCTGCCGGCACGATCTTTACATTTACCATTCCATCCGGGGAGGTGGAAGTCCATGAATAATCCAAAGATCTTAGTGGTGGAGGACGATTCCACTGTCCGCAACCTGATCACCACCACCTTAAAATCCAATAATTATGCCTACATAACAGCCCCTACCGGTGAAGCCGCCATTGCAGCAGCAACCACCCAGCAGCCGGATATCGTGTTTTTGGATCTTGGTCTGCCCGATCTGGACGGCGTAGAAGTCATTAAGCGCATTCGTTCCTGGTCCCAGATGCCCATTATCGTTATCTCTGCCCGGAGTGAGGATGGGGACAAGGTTGCCGCATTGGATGCAGGTGCTGACGATTATCTGACGAAGCCTTTTTCTGTTACGGAATTGCTGGCTCGTCTCCGGGTCGCGCAACGCCGAATAGCGACAATTGAGAGCAAGCCCGGTGATTCTGTGTTCCGCAACGGTAAATTGACAGTGGATTATGCCGCAGGCTGTGCTTCCTTAAACGGCGAGGAGCTGAAGCTGACACCCACAGAGTATAAGCTTCTTTGCCTGCTTGCAAAGGACGCAGGCAAAGTGCTGACCCATACCTATCTGACGAATAAAATCTGGGGCAGCTCCTGGGAGAGCGATATGGCGTCTCTGCGGGTGCATATGGCAACCTTGCGTAAGAAAATCGAAAAGGATTCTGACACTCAGTACATCCAGACCCATATCGGTATCGGCTACCGGATGTTGAAATCGGAATAATAACAAGACGCAGGCAGCCTTTTGTAATGGCTCCTGCGTTTTGACATTAGAATTCACAATTTATCTCTATTTTTCCGACCACAGCATGATAAAATAATAAGGGAATGAATAAAATCATACGACATTATGGCAAGGGGGCTATGCTATGAAAATTCAATTTATCGGTGCGACCCATGAGGTGACGGGCAGCTGTACGTTGCTGGAAGTGTGCGGTAAGAAATACTTAGTGGACTGCGGTATGGAGCAAGGAATCGATGTGTTTGAGAATGTACCGATACCCGTGCCTGCCAATACCATCGAAGCGGTGTTTCTGACCCATGCCCACATTGACCATTCCGGTATGTTACCGAAGTTATATAAGGACGGTTTCCGGGGCAGTATTTATGCGACCTCCACTACCTGCGACCTGTGCAATATTATGCTGCGGGATTCTGCCCACATTCAGGAATCGGAAGCAGAGTGGCAAAATCGGAAAGCGCAGCGTGCCGGTGATGAATTAGTCGTACCGGTCTACACCACGGCCGATGCCATAGGCGCGATCTCCCGGTTCCGTCCCTGCGAATATGGTCAGGTGATCCAGGCGGAGGAAGGCATCGTTGTTCGCTTTTCCGATATTGGACACTTGTTGGGCTCTGCCTGTATTGAATTGTGGGTGACCGAGGAAGGCGTTACAAAGAAAATCGTGTTCAGCGGTGATGTGGGCAACATCGATCAGCCATTGATCAAAGACCCTCTGCCGGTAGAAGAAACGGACTACCTTGTTCTGGAATCCACCTACGGCAACCGTCTCCACGAAAAGCCCGGTAATACCGTTGGGGAGCTTGCAGATGTACTGCAGCGGACCTTTGACCGGGGCGGTAACGTGGTGATTCCCTCCTTTGCAGTGGGAAGAACTCAGGAAATGCTGTATGCCATTCGGCAGATCAAGCAGGAAGGGATGGTCAGCGGTCACGATGGATTCCCGGTGTATGTGGATAGCCCTCTGGCAGTAGAAGCAACAGGTATCTTCCTGCAATGCGATCAAAGCTGTTTCGATGAAGAAACTGCAGCGTTGGTCAAGCAAGGCATCAATCCCATTTGGTTTGATGATATCTGCCTTTCCGTAACAAGCGACGAATCCAAGCAGATCAATTTCGATAGGCGACCGAAAGTGATCCTGTCTGCCAGCGGCATGTGCGAGGCAGGCCGTATTCGCCACCACCTAAAGCATAACCTTTGGGGCGGGGAAAATACTGTTCTGTTTGTAGGTTATCAGGCAGAGGGGTCTCTTGGCAGAAAGCTCCAGGACGGCGCACAGTATGTCCGGCTGTTCGGTGAGGATATTACGGTCAATGCGGAGATCGCCGCGCTCCACGGCACCAGCGGTCACGCAGACCAGGCAGGCTTGATCCGATGGCTTGCGGGGTTCAAAGAAAAGCCTCAGACGGTTTTTGTCAATCACGGCGATGATGCAGCCTGTGTGATTTTCCAGAAGCTGCTGACTCAGATGGGCTACTATGCGGAAGCACCCTACAGCGGCGCAGAGTATGATTTGATGACAGGCAGAATGACCGTGTTTGCAGACTCCAAGCCCATTCGCCGAGAGGAGATGACGAAAGGTTCTGCCAGAGCTCGGGCTATCTATGGAGATCTCCTTGCAGCCGCAGAAGCACTTCTCGCCTTTGTCAAGACCTGCAAAGGCCGCACCAATAAGGACAACGCAAAGCTTGCCTCTCAGATCCGTAATCTGATCGAAAAGTGGAAGTGATAGGACACAGAGTAAAGGAGCAACCTCGTAGATGAAGGTTGCTCCTTTTTGTTTACCTATTTTCATAAAACGCATCTATTCAATGGGGATGGTTTTGCATTATCGCTTGCTGTCCTTATTTGCCAGATCACCGTAGACCGGAGTTGCCACACCGAAGCCACCGGAAACGGTGAGAATCTGGCAGGTGGTGTAGGCAGAGACGTCGCTGGCGAAGTAGACTACTGCTTCTGCAATTTCCTCCGGCAGACCGATCCTGCCAAGAGGGATATGCCGCAGGAATAGACCACGGAATTCCTCTGAAAGATTCTTCTCCACCGCTTCCGTGGCAGTCATGCCGGGAAGCACCGCGTTGCAGCGAATATTATTCTTAGCCTCGTGGACGGCGATAAGTTTTGTCAGATAGTTGATTGCAGCCTTGCTGGTGCCGTAGGCAACCTGGGAGACATCCGGCACAATACCGCCCACTGAGGAAATGTTGATGATACTGCCTCCCTGCTTTTCCATATGTTTGGCCGCAGCCTGACTTGCCATAAAGACGCTTCTCAAGTTCAGATTGACTGTGTCCAAAAACACCTGCGGATCTGTATTGGCAAAATCCAAATCTTTTCCGGGGTTAGATGTTCCAAAGTTGTTAACCAGCACATCGATACAGCCGGCATCCCGAACCACATCCTCCACCATAGAGGTAAAGGTTTCTGGCTTGGTAGCATCATTGTATACACATTTTACTCCATTCAGAGTATCTGCGATCTCCTGTGCCCGTTCCACATTCCGGGCCGCCATATAGACCTTAGCACCTTCTTTTGCGCATTTCTTTACGCAGGCAAGGCCGATACCCCTGGTAGATGCGGTTATCAATACAACTTTATCTTTTAATCTCATTTGGATGCTCCTTTGTTACGAATTCTGGGAAGGAAAAGTACAGTTGCGATACCGGCGGCAATGCATAGAAGCTCTGCGATCGCAAGTTGGTGAATTGATGCTATCGCGGCATTCGCTCCCGATGCTCCTCCTGCGATCCGTCCGGTGATCTGATTGGTAAACAGGGGCACGAACACCGCCACACCGAAAGGCGCGGCAAGATCACGGAACAGTCCGTAGGTGCCTGTGCCCGCTCCTGCTTCCTGCTGCGGCAGTCCGGACAGTGCCACCTTCATAAAAATCGTACCGTTGCCGCCCAGACCAAAGCCCAGAATACCCAAGCTTGCCATCAGCAAAAGCACAGAGGTGCTGGCCGAAAATAAAAACAGAATGCCGCAGCCAATGCCGGTCAAGATCAGCGAACCGGTGAGCACACGCTTTGGTTCAAACCGGTCTGCCAAAGGGCCTAAGATCATCGCACCCAACGACATGCCTACATACATCACGGAGATGGCATAGCCGGAGATTGCGGTATTATCCGGTTGAGTGTAATTGACAAAGACGATGGTATTGGTCATATTTGCCTGCATCAGCCCCTGGGTCAGAAACAGGGCGATGACACTGAGGATAAATGCACTCCGCTTCATAAAGCTGCCGGGCAGGATAGGATGCACGGCTTTTCTTTCAGCAGCGATCAACCCCAGCAGGCTGATCACTGCGGCGGTCATCACACCCAGAAACGCCCTGGAAGACCAGCCGAAATTCTGCCCGAAGGAAGGGATACACAGCATCAGACTGAAGAAGATCAGCACCAGCACAGCACCGATCCCGTCAAAGTTTTGCAGTGGGCGTCTCTGGGCGTTCTCTTTTCCGGCAGTCAATACACAGGCAACGAAAGTGACGGCGCAGATTGCTACACAGACCCACAGCATCACGCGCCAGTTGTAGGCAGAGATGATCAGACCGCCCAGAGTCGGCCCGAAAATAACTGACGCGCTGGAAATCAGCATATACAGAGAAAAACCCTTTGCTACCTGATTTTGGGGGAAGTTGGTGACGATATAGGCCATGATCACCGGGGTCATGGCGGCAGTACCAATGCCCACAACGAATCGGGCTATCATCATAAACACAAGGGAATTTGCCAGTGCCGACAACACATTTCCCAATGTAAAAACGGCGATTCCAAGAAGCAGGGTCCTTTTGTGCCCGATTACATCACCTACTTTTCCCAGGATCGGTGCACAGGCGGCGGTAGACATAGCCTGTGCCAGGGCTGTCCAGGTCGTGTTGTTGTAGGCAATTCCAATATCCTGCACAAAGGACGGACCTAACACCGTAGAAAAGCCGCCCACGATGCCGATCAGGAAGGCAGCCAATGCGTATGGAATAAAGCCTTTTTTGTAAGCGTTGTACTGTTCCATTTTTGCACCCCTTTTGCGGTAGTATGCCCTGCTTTGTATGCATTATTTACACTTCCCGGGACATACTCCCACTAGAAGGAGGAATTCTATGAAACAGAAATTTTATATCTGCAGGCATTGCGGCAATATCGTCGCCATGATTCGCGATAAGGGTGTTCCGATTATGTGCTGTGGTGAAAAAATGCACGAGATGAAGCCGGGCACGACGGAGGCTTCCGGAGAGAAACACATCCCTGTTTATGAGCTGGATGGCAATGTTGTTCATGTGACAGTGGGATCGGTGGAACATCCTATGAATCAGGAGCACTATATTGAATGGATCTGCCTGGAATCTGAGCACGGGATTCAGTATGCCCACTTGGACCCGGATGACGAGCCACGAGCAAAATTCGCTCTTTGTGAAGGGGATGAAGTCCGGGCAGTCTACGCATTTTGTAATCAACACGATCTTTGGAGGAATTAAGTATGTCTATGATCAACAAGGAAATTTCCGATTTTCGCACCTATGCCTACCACGAAAATGATTTTAAGTTTGTGAGCAAGGAAGATATCTTGGGTAAATGGAGCGTCTTTTTCTTCTATCCTGCGGACTTTACTTTTGTGTGTCCCACGGAGCTGGAGGACTTGGCGGACAAGTATGAGCAGTTCCGGGCAATCGGTTGTGAGGTCTACTCCGTGTCCACCGATACACATTTCGTCCACAAAGCCTGGCACGATGCCTCTGACCGGATTAAGAAGATCAACTATCCCATGCTGGCTGACCCCACCCATAGCATTTCCAAGGACTTTGAGGTGCTGATTGAGGCCGACGGCCTTGCAGAGCGCGGTACTTTTATTATTAATCCTGAGGGAAAGATCGTAGGCTATGAGGTGACTGCCGGCAATGTGGGCAGAAATGCTGAGGAGCTGCTGCGCAAGGTGCAGGCTTGCCAGTTTGTCCACGCCCACGGCGACCAAGTCTGTCCTGCTAACTGGAAACCCGGCGCGGAAACCCTGAAGCCCAGTCTGGATCTTGTGGGACAGCTTTGATGGAGAATTTATACGATGTGATCGTAGTCGGCGGTGGTCCTGCGGGACTCACCGCCGCCCTGTATCTGTCCCGGGCAAAGTACCGGGTGCTGGTCCTGGAAAAAGAGCAGTTCGGCGGTCAAATCTCCATCACCCATGAGGTAGTCAACTACCCCGGCATTACCAAAACCAGCGGCAAGGCATTAACGGATACCATCCAGCAGCAGGCAGAAAGCTTTGGCGCGGAATTTATGCTGGCGGAAGCTACCGACTTTGACCTTGACCGGGATATTAAAACTGTGCATACCAATCGGGGAGAATACCGCTGTTTTGGTATCCTGTTTGCCACCGGCGCACATCCCAGAACAGTCGGGTTTAAGGGTGAGGAGGAGCACAAGGGTCGGGGCGTTGCTTACTGTGCCACCTGTGACGGTGAGTTCTTTACCGGCAAGGAAATTTTTGTGGTTGGCGGAGGCTATGCAGCGGCGGAAGAAAGTGTATTCTTAACCAAATTTGCCAGACACGTGACAATCCTGATCCGTAAAGATGATTTTTCCTGCGCCGCTTCCGTTGCTGACCAGGCAAAAAATCACGAGAAGATCACCGTTCTGACCAATACTGTCATGGAAGAAGTGTCCGGCGAAAACGGGCTAACCTATGCCCGGTACAAAAATACCGCCACCGGTGAGGTGACGGAATATAAAAGTGCAGACACCTTTGGCGTGTTTGTATTTGCCGGATATGCACCTGCCACCGAAATGCTCAAAGGGATTGTGGAGCTGAACGAACAGGGCTATATTGTCACCGATGCATCGCAGAAAACCAGTGTAGACGGTGTATATGCGGCAGGCGATGTATGTATTAAGCCACTGCGTCAGGTAGTGACAGCCACCAGCGACGGTGCGCTTGCTGCAACAGAACTGGAGAAGTATGTAGCTGCAGTACACCGAAAGACGGGCCTGCGTGCCGATGACCCTGCGCCAAAGCAGAGCAAACCAACTGTCACAGTTAATGCGCAGAAAGAAGCGGAATCCGGCGAGCTTTTTACCGAAGAAATGCGGCAGCAACTGGATACCGTATTCACCCGAATGGAAAGACCTCTGCTGCTGAAGCTGAGTCTGGATGACCGCCCGGTATCGGCGGAGCTGGAACAGTTCATCACCGCATTGTCAGCACTTTCCGACAAACTGACGGTTACCGTTGTGGAAAGAAACGCATCATCCGAAAACGCACCTTGTATCCGTGTATGCAAGGCAGATGGAACGGAAACAGGTCTTGCCTTTCACGGCGTTCCCAGCGGTCATGAGTTTACTTCCTTTGTATTGGGTTTGTACAATGCTGCAGGCCCCGGACAGGCACTGGATGAAGCCACCCGGGAACAGATCGCAGCCATTACGAACAAAACAGATATGAAAATTCTGGTCACACTGTCGTGTACTATGTGTCCTGACCTGGTGGTGGCTGCCCAACGGATCGCTGCTGAGAATCCCAATGTAACAGCCCATGTGTATGACATTCGCCATTTTGAGAATCTCAAAAATCAATACAACGTGATGAGTGTGCCGTGCCTTGTGATCAATAACGAGAAAGTATCTTTTGGAAAGAAGAATATATCACAGATTCTTGAGGTTCTTCTTAAGTAATCAATATACAATGAACGGCAAACACCCCGTCTTTTTGTGAAGACGGGGTGTTGTTATAGTCTTTGTTGCATTGGATTTTTCTTGGTAGTTTCACTTTTTCCGTACACCTTTTATACACCTTTTGTACACCTTTTTGGCAGGCAGATGCATGGAGTTACGTGAAGATACATTTTTGTCCGAATCCCGAAAGTCCTTGTGCCGCAAGGATTTATCGCACGTTTATGGATTTATAAGGAGTTGTGAAAATAGGCCGCTGAGCAACGATACCTAATTTCATATATTTCTAAACTCCTTTGTTTACAATACAATTCCGAAGACAAGGGGAATTGCCTGAAATTTTATCCGCAAAACCCTTAACTTGGCTAATTCTATCATAAAGAAAGAGATTCTTCAATAAGGATTGTCAATTATTTTTTTAAGTGAAACGGATTTCTTTGCATTTGGTTCGTCCGGATGAAAACGGATGGAGGCGTAATATTACCCGGGCAGAAAGCTTCTGCCCGGGTAAACTGATAAGGTTTAATCTTTGCTCTTTCTTCGTGCGTACAGCTTGGCAAGACCGCCTTCGCTGGTTTCCCGGAAGCGGTGGTTCAGATTGATGCCGGTCTCTTTCATGGCGCGGCATACCATATCATAGCTGATATTTCGGGAACCGGTGAGAAAGTAGCTTAAATTACAGGCGTTCATAGCTCGCATAGCGGCGACGGCGTTACGCTCGATACAGGGGATCTGCACCAGTCCGCAGACAGGATCGCAGGTCAGACCCAGGTGATGTTCCATAGCGACCTCGGCGGCGTATTCCACCTGGTCCAGATCCTGTTGATACAGCTCTGCCAATGCGGCAGCCGCCATAGAGCAGGCAGTGCCGATCTCAGCCTGGCAGCCGCACTCCGCACCGGAAATGGAGGCGTTGGTCTTGGTGAGGTTGCCGATGATTCCGGCGGCAGCCAGACCGCGGCAGATCTGCTCGTCGGTAAAGCCCTTTGTAATTTGCGCGTATCGCAGAACAGCAGGCACAACGCCGCAAGCGCCGCAGGTGGGGGCGGTGACGATGGTGCCGTTATCCGCGTTTTCTTCTGCTACGGCGTAGGCAAAGGCGGCGATCAGCTGAAATTCCTTGAGTCCCGGCTCGTCCAGCTCCAGCTTTTGCTCATACAGATATTTTGCTTTACGCTGAACATTTAGTCCGCCGGGGAGGACGCCTTCCTTGGAAAGACCTCTATCAATGGCTTGCTTCATGGTCTGCCATACATCCATGAGGAAGTTCCAGATCTCAGGACTTTCATTTAACTCTACATATTCGCTGAGGGTGTGGATGTACCGCCACTTGCAGAAATCCGCGATCTCGGCAAAGGAGTGTTCGATATAGACCTCGTCCCCCTCAGAATTGACACTCCCGGGGTAGCGGATATCACCGCCGCCGATAGATTCCACTTGCAAGGAGGCAACAACTTTACCGTCCTTTAAGGCAAGGAAATCCAGGGTGTTGGGGTGTGAATCCTGCAGCACAGCATCAGAAAACACGATTTCTGTGGGCAGGGGAGAAAGAACCTCTCGGATAACCCGGTCTGTGCCGTGACCCACACCGGTTTTACTGAGAGAGCCGTAAAGCACCACCCGGAAAGCATCAGCGTCCGGGTTTTGACTGCGGAACATTTTGGCAGCCCGCTCCGGTCCCATGGTGTGGGAGGAGGAAGGACCTTTGCCGGTTTTGTAGATATGGCGGATGGATTTCATGGAAAAACCTCCGTATAAGTTTCTTTTGTACCCAGTATAGCAAATTTTCCGAGAAAAGACAACCTATTTAGGGCCTAATTGCCGTTTCCAGTTTTTGTGTCCTGTTTGTGCAACGCCTCCAGAGATAATTCTCCAGCCAGTTTAAACAGGGCATCACAAAGGACTTGCTCCAGCGGCACACCGTAGGTATACGCAACCCGTTTATAAAAAAGAGCGACTGCCGGCTCTAAAGTAAGTGTCACCTGAGTCATGAAGGACCTCCTCCTATGACGAAAAACTTTAACTCATCCTATGCAGACACTTGACATATGTGCTACAATATATGGTAATGAACGAGAAAACCGAAGAGGTGAAAACACTATGGCAAAAGATAAAAAAGTAGAACAGATCACGGATATGGAAGTTGACTTTGCCCAATGGTTTACCGATGTGTGCAAAAAGGCGCAGTTGATCGATTATTCTTCCGTTAAGGGCGTGTTCATTTACCGTCCTTATGGCTATGCCATTTGGGAAAATATCCAGCGCATCATGGATGCGGAATTTAAGAAGCAGGGCGTTGAGAATGTCTACATGCCTTTGCTGATTCCCGAAAGCTTGCTGCAGAAGGAGAAGGATCATGTTGAGGGCTTTGCGCCGGAGTGCGCATGGGTCACCATGGGCGGCGGTGAGAAGCTGGAAGAGCGTTATGCCATTCGCCCCACTTCCGAGACCCTTTTCTGTGAGCATTTTGCCAATGTTTTGCAGTCTCACCGGGATCTTCCTATGAAGTATAATCAGTGGTGCAGCGTGCTCCGCTGGGAAAAGACCAGCCGTCCGTTTCTGCGTCACCGTGAATTCCTGTGGCAGGAGGGTCATACCATCCATGCTACCGCAGAGGAAGCGAAAGAGTTTACAGAGACCATGCTGAATGTCTATGCGGATTTCTGCGAGAATGTACTGGCTATGCCTGTCACCCGGGGTCAGAAGACTGAGAAGGAAAAATTCAACGGCGCAGAGGCTACCTATACCATCGAGTGCATGATGCATGACCGCAAGGCCCTGCAGGCGGGTACTTCCCACTATTTTGGCGATGGCTTTGCCAAGGCCTTTGGTATTGAGTTTACCGACAAAAATAACCAGAAGACCAATCCTCATGAAACCTCTTGGGGCGTTTCCACCCGTTTGATCGGTGGCATTATCATGACCCATGGCGATAACAACGGTTTGGTTCTGCCTCCCAAGATCGCGCCCACCCAGGTGATTATTCTGCCTGTTGCCCAGCACAAGCCCGGTGTTTTGGAAGCTGCTGCTGAGCTAAAGAGCCGTTTGACTGCTGCCGGTTTCCGGGTAAAGGTGGACGACAGCGACAACTCCATGGGTTGGAAGTGTGCCGAGTATGAAATGAAGGGTGTTCCGCTGCGTGTAGAGTGTGGCCCCCGGGATCTGGAAAACGGGGAGTGTGTCCTGGTTCGCCGTACCGATCGGGAAAAGATCGTGGTGAAGCTTGAAAATCTGGAACAGGCTGTGGCGGAGCAGCTGAAACTTGTTCATCAAGGCATGTACGATCGCGCTAAAAAGAATTTGGACGACCATATCTATACTGCCCAGACTTTGGAAGAAGCCAAGGCTCTGCAGGAGGCAAACGGCGGCTACATTAAGACCATGTGGTGCGGTGAGCTGGAGTGTGAGATGAAGATGAAGGAAGTTGCCGGCATGTCTTCCCGGTGTATCCCCTTTGCGCAGGAAAATTTGGGTGACAAGTGTGCCTGCTGCGGCAAGGAAGCCAAGAAGATGGTTTACTGGGGTGTCGCGTACTGATCGTCCGCAATATAAGCTTAACAGGGTCGCGCTGCGGCCCTGTTCTTGCGTATTCTACATATAGTTGGTGTTTTGTATGTTGATTGATATTTTATGGACTTCCATTAATGCCGTATTTCCAATCGTGTTGCTGATCGCTCTTGGCTATGTATTGCGCCGTATTGGCGTTTTGCGCGATGGCTTTATAAAGGAAGGCAAGAATCTGGTTTTTAAGGTACTGATCCCGTGCTCTTTGTTTGTAAACGTCTACAGCATATCCAACATTGGAGACATTCGGTGGAATGTGGTGATCTATACCTTTGTGATGATTTTGGTGACCTTTGCTGTTGGTTATTTTGCAGGAAGGTTTTCTACACAGGAACCCTTGCGCAAGGGTGTTGTGTGGCAATGTTCTTTTCGGAGCAACTTTGCGATTATTGGACTTCCTTTGGCAACGGCCTTGGGCGGAGACCAGGGCGCGGCAGTAGCTTCTGTAATGTTCGCGTTTGTGATCCCTCTGTATAATCTGTGTGCAGTTTCTGCTTTAACATTTTATACCGGCAAAGAGGGAAAAAAGCATAGCGTTGGTCAGTTTTTGCGGGAGGTATTCAAGAACCCGCTGACCGTCGGAGTTTTGTTTGGCTTGGCGGCAATTCTCATTCGTGGTTTGCAGAATGTTGCGTTTGGCACAGTTGTATTTTCACTGGAGAGAGATATACCGTTTCTGTATAAGGTGCTGGTGAACTTGAAGACGGCAACAACACCGTTGGCTTTGCTGATTCTGGGTGCTCAATGCCAATTCTCTGCAGCAAAAGATATGTATAAAGAATTGGTTGTCGGTACTGTTTGCCGGATTGTCGTCGCACCGCTTTTAGCAGTCGGCGGCGCGGTTATTCTAAGCCTTTGTACGGATTGGTTCTCCTGCGGAAACGGAGAATATGCCACACTGATCGCGCTGTTTGGTGCGCCGGTTGCGGTTTCCAGCGCTATTATCGCCGGGGAAATGGGAAATGATGAACAGTTGGCTTCCCAATTGGTGGTTTGGACCAGTATCGGTTCGCTGGTTACCATATTCCTGTTTGTCTGCGTTATGATGGGCACAGGTCTTTTGGTAATATAGTAGCGCATCAGTTAGATGTTTTAAATCAGAATAGCGAAGCCCTCGCCAATGCGGCGAGGGCTTTGTTTATCTGGCGCGAGGCAGGATATCTGACTGAATGACATGAACCAGTTCATCAAGCTCCTCCTTGGTGTTATCACGGCAAAGGGAGATTCGGAAGGAACTGTCCATGATTTCGGGAGCGAGCCCCATTGCGGTCAATGTATGACTGCGATGCCCCTTGGCGCAGGCACTTCCGGCGCTGACACAAATGCCGTGATCCTGCAAAATGTTAATAGTGTTTTGTGTTGGCACGCCGGGAATAGATAGGGATAAAATGTGCGGGGCATCGTGAGCACCGTTAATCACAACACCGTCAAGATCAGAAAGTTTTTTAACAAGCCCATGAATCAGCAGTCGTTCCTTCTCTATATCCGCACGGAAACTCACAGCACAGTCTGCGGCGGCAGCGGCAAAACCGAAGATGGCTGGTGTTGCTTCCGTACCGCTGCGGAAACCGCCCTCCTGACCGCCGCCCAGCAGCAGGGCAGGGAAGGATTTGAATCGGGGAGAGATATACAACGCGCCGGCGCCCTTTGGCCCGTGGATCTTATGGGAAGAGATGCTGATGAAATCAGCGCCTAAAGTCTTTGCGTTGAAGGGGATTTTTAGAAAACCTTGTACGGCATCGGTGTGGAACACGGCATCAGGACACAGTTTATGAGTTAGCTTTGCCATTTGCGCAATGGGCATGACAGAACCTACTTCATTATTTACCATCATAATAGATACTAAGAAAGTGTCGGGGCGCAGCGCTTCTTTCAATGCAGAAAGAGAAATGTTTCCCAGATTATCCGGCTGCAGATATGTGACTTGATATCCCTGGGATTCCAGCTCCTTCATAGTGTTTAGCACAGCATGATGCTCAATGGCAGTGGTGATGATGTGTTTGTTCTTTTTGCCAAATCGCTTTGCTGACCCTATAATCGCCCAGTTGTCTGCTTCTGTTCCGCCGGATGTAAAGAATACTCGATCCGGTTCGGAGCCTAAGGCAGAAGCAACCTTGTGCCTTGCGTCTCTAAGCTGTCTGGCTGCGTGAATACCGAATTCGTACAGTGCGCTGGGGTTTGCCCAACCTTCCGTCAGCGCGGCTGTTACGGCAGATACAGCAGCCGGACAGGGCTTGGTGGTTGCGGAATTATCTAAATAGATCATCTTGTTGCCCCCATTGTTATTTTCCTACGCAGAATCTTTCGAAGATTCTGGCGGTAATATCCTCTCGGACTGTAGCACCGGTGACTTCGCCTATGGCAGTCATAGCATCTTCGATATCAGTCAGTACAATGTCTGGGGTTTGTCTCAGGTTTAAAGCCTGAATCGCCCGCTGCATGGCTTCATGCGCCCGGCGAATGGCATCATATTGTCTAACATTCGTCAGAATAGAACCGTCGCAAGGGGTTTCATTTTCAAATAGGGAATCCACTACATCCGCAAGCTGGTCAAGACCGGTACCGTTTTGAATACTTACCGGAATGACATACAGAAACGGCAGTTCACTGGGCGCAACAATGCTGCCTAAATCGGATTTGTTGATGAGCGCAATGGCGTTTTTGTGTTCGGAGCAGATATCTATGACAGATTGATCTTCTTCCGTCAAAGGCGCAGAACCGTCACAGACGAAAATAACCAAATCCGCATTTTCCACAGCTTGCTTGCTGCGCTGCACACCCATGGCCTCAATTTTATCCGCGGTGTCATGAATACCGGCAGTATCGATCAGCCGAAGACGTGTCGAACCGACTAAAACAGATTCTTCAACAGTGTCTCTTGTAGTACCGGCGACTTCGGTTACGATGACTCGGTCGAATCCCGCCAGCGCATTTAAAAGACTGGATTTTCCCACATTGGGTTTACCAACGATAGCGGCTGCCGCGCCTTGGCGCAAAATTCGGCCCTGGTTATAGGTTTGCATAAGTGTGTATAATGCACTGGTGTTGACCCGCAGAGATGCTGCGTAATTTTCTATACCAAAATCCTCAATATCCTCATCGGGATAATCCAGCACAGCATGAAAATGGCTGCACAGATTGACGAGATCGTCATAAATCGGCGACAGCTTTTTCTGGAGGACACCGCCCACCTGGCCGGCTGCGTTGGCAGCGGCCTCCGGGGATTCGGCTTCGATCAGATCAATAACGGCTTCGGCCTGTGTAAGGCCCAGTTTCCCGTTTAAGAATGATCTTTTTGTAAACTCACCACGCTGCGCAGGTCTCGCTCCTGCCACATACAAGGCTTCCAAACCTGCGGCCAGAACTGCCGGAGAACCGTGGCAGTGAAATTCCACCGTGTTTTCACCGGTGTAGCTGTGTGGTGCTCTGGAAACAACCGCCATACCTTGGTCGATAACTCTGCCACTGCAGTCACGCAGTTCACCAAGCACCAATTTACGCTCCGGGGCGTTGGTCAGTTTTCCACTATATAATGTAAAAACCTTTTCAGCAATTTCAATGCAATCGTCTCCGGAAAGCCGGATGATACCGATGGCGGAGACGATATTTCCTGTGGAAACCGCGGCGATCGTATGTGACATGAGGATTCTCCTAACGCAAATCTTTTCTATTAATATAGCACCTAAACCGGAAAAATGCAATCTGTATCCACATATTCACACTACTTACGGACAAACTAGCTGGGAGGTGATATTATGGACAATGGCAAGCCCAGCATTAACCCTATGTACCCTTGGGAACTGAACGATGAAAATATCCGTAAGGTTTTTGCGGGGGCAGGGGATTTTAATGTCCGGCCAATGCGTTGCAGCGGACATACATTATATACCTATGCGATCGACGGCTTGACGGCTGGCGGTGATATTTCGGAATATGTCTTTAAACCAATGGTCGAATTGCTAAATGGCAACTCCATGGAAGAACTCTACC
Organism: Oscillospiraceae bacterium; assembly: GCA_017416325.1. Classification (GTDB taxonomy): domain Bacteria; phylum Bacillota; class Clostridia; order Oscillospirales; family Oscillospiraceae; genus Faecousia. The sequence continues at coordinate 2,062 of JAFQCV010000002.1, read as the reverse complement.
AGAAAGCCTTAGATGGAATGATTTTCAACTCTGTTGCAAAAGCTTGTAAAAGCCTGGATGATGCTGCGTTCCTGCTTGTCAATGGGTTTTGCGTTGTCTTGTTTCCAGGTACCGGTGCAATCGCGTTTGAAGTCAAGACAGGGGAGAAAAGGGGAATCGCGCCGCCGGATGTGGAAAATACGGCAAAGGGCTCTAAGGATGCCTTTGTGGAAACCGTGCGGTCCAATACTTCGTTAGTTCGCAGACACCTTCGAACACCGGACCTTCGGCTGTATGAAACAAAGGTTGGCAGACGCAGTCTTACTAATGTAACAGTAGTCTGGATAGACGGCTTGACCAATCAAAAAATTGTAGAGAAAATGAAGACTCGGCTGCAGAATATCGACATTGACGGCCTGATTACGCCGTCTTCGGTGGAAGAATACATCACCGGTTCCAGATATACGCCGTTTCCGCTGCTGCAGTATACGGAAAGAACAGACCGCTTTTGCCGCAGTTTGCTGGAAGGGCGCATAGGTTTGTTCGTCGATGGAATTCCTGTTGGATACCTGGCGCCCGTGGATATCGGCTATCTGATGGAATCCCCGGAGGACTATGGCAGAGATTTTATCTCTGCGTCTGCGGTTAGGATTTTAAGATATGGCGCACTGCTTGTGGATCTTTTACTTCCTGCTTTGTTTGTGGCGTTGACAGTTTACCATCCCCATTGGCTGCCACAGCATTTGCATCAGGTGATCATGGAAAGCAAGCAGACTACGCCCTTTTCCTCTGTGTGGGAAATACTGGGACTTTTGATTGCATTTGAACTGCTTCAGGAGACTGGGATTCATCTGCCCCAGAGTATTGGCAACTCTGTTTCTATCATTGGCGGTATCGTAGTGGGCACAGCAGCGGCGGAAGCAGGGATCCTTTCGCCTGTTGCATTGATAGCAGTTAGTGTCGCCGGCATCTGCGGCTTTGTTTTACCAAACCGTGATTTGGCTGCAGCGGTTCGGGTGTGCAGGTTCCTGTTTGCTGCGATGGCAGGGCTTGCAGGTATAGCGGGCATAGCAATCGGCATTGTGGTGTTGCTGCTGCATTTGGCTTCCTTAAAGAGCCTCGGTGTTTCTTATATTATTCCGTTTGAGCCTGGGATACTGCGAAAAAGGCTTGCAACCGATAAGCAGCGCAGCAAGAGAATACGCCCGGAAGATAAGAAAAAGCAAAAGTAAACATTGTGCACGGACCTTTGTGCGAATTGCACAGTAGGGCATGAAAAGGGGAAAATCTGACCCGGTTATATTGTGGCTGCAATGATTCAAAAACACAAGAAATAGGCGATCAAAAAAAGTCGTAAAAAAGTAAAAAATTACCTTGACAATTGTTGAGCCGTTTGCTATTATATTGAAGCTAATAAAAACCATGCGGGAATTTCCCGATGAAAAAGAAAATTGAAAAATACGCAAATTTAGTATTGACAATTACTTTTCCCTGTGGTAGAATACAGCCTGTTGAGCTCAAAGCGGCTTGACAAGTCTGCACCTTGTAAATTGAATAATGTGAGACGAACTATAGAACACCTTGGACAATTATAAATGGATTGTTTAAGCGAATTCGTGTACGAATTGAGAAAAAACAGCCAACGAAAATTCTTGAGTAAATTTGCTAGACAAATTATTCGGAAAATGATTTTAAGTCAGAAATGACTTGAGATACAATTTTTTGAGAGTTTGATCCTGGCTCAGGACGAACGCTGGCGGCGTGCCGAACACATGCAAGTCGAACGAGAATCACGGAACAGAGATTTCGGTCAACGGGAAGTGAGGAAAGTGGCGAACGGGTGAGTAACGCGTGAGGAACCTGCCTTTCAGTGGGGGACAACAGTTGGAAACGACTGCTAATACCGCATAAAGTATCGAAGGGGCATCCTTTTGATACCAAAGATTTATTGCTGAAAGATGGTCTCGCGTCTGATTAGCTAGATGGCGGGGTAACGGCCCACCATGGCGACGATCAGTAGCCGGTCTGAGAGGATGAACGGCCACATTGGGACTGAGATACGGCCCAGACTCCTCCGGGAGGC
>JAFQCV010000044.1 GCA_017416325.1 Oscillospiraceae bacterium | reverse complement strand
TTCCCGTTTATCGGGCAGCCGATGGCTGCCAATTGCCAATTGAAAATTGACAATGGAGAATTTCGGAGTCGCCAAAGGCGACATTTTTAAATCATTTCCGAAGGAAATACCACAATTGTCAATTATCAATTATCCATTATCCATTCGTGCGTCAGCACGAGAAATGGCAATTTGTTGGGCAGGGGGCTGCAGGCTTCGGAAAAAGTTTCGGGGCTGTTGCGGAAGAAAGCAACAGCCCCGAAGGTTTCCTTTTATTTACGGACAAACAGAACGCCCAGGGTGGCGGGACCGCAGTGGCAGGATACGGTGCAGCCGGCGGTGGTTTCGTAAACGGTTTCAAAGTTACCGTAAGCATCGATGGCGTCCTTAACAGCGGTAAGGCACTCATCGGTTACGGGGGTGTAGGTGAGGAACAGCTCATTACGGACGATATCCTCCCGGTCAGCAAGCCGGTCTTTTACATAGCTTGCCAGACACTTGGGGAAGCTGCCCCGGTACTTCTTCACCACGGACATCTTGCCGTCCTTGACCTCGATACAGGGCTTCAGATTCAAAAGGTTTGCGCCCAAAGCTGCCACAGAGGAGCAGCGGCCGCCCTTGACCATATATTTCAGCTGATCCAGCAGGAAGCTGGCCTCCACCCGGGGGGTAAAGGCGTTGAGCTTATCCGCGATCTGGTCCAGGCTTTCACAGGTTTCAGCCAGTCGGCAGGCTTCCAGCACCACATGACCCTGGCCGGTGGAAAGGTTCTGGGAGTCGATGACCCGGACATTGGGGAAGTCCTCCGCGGCGATGCAGGCGTTCTGGTAGCAGGAGGAGAAGCCGGATCCGATGGTGATGTGGATGATGCCGTCATACTTGTCCGCGTATTCGGCAAACAGCTTCTGATATTCGTCTACATTGTAGGCGGTGGTAGAGCAAAGGTCGCCGCCGTTTGCTACATGGGCGAAAATGTCAGCGGGGGTGATGGTCAAGCCGTCTATAAAAGCTTCTCCGTCTTTGATGACGCTGAGGCGGGCAAGGTCGATATCATGCTGCGCCAACTGCTCCGGGGCGAGGTCGCAGGTGCTGTCGGACAGGATCTTAATTTTCATAGTCAATAACTCCTTTTATGTTTGTTCAGTTACTGTGGGGCAGAGGGGGTCTGCCCATCATAAAGCAGCAGGTCTCTAAATTTTTGGATTTCAGATAGTCCGCGCCCCAGTCCCGCATGGCGGCGAGAATGGGCATCAGGCTTCTGCCCAGATCGGTCAGAGAATACTCGACCTTAGGCGGAATAATGGGGAAAACCTCCCGGTGGACAAGATTTTGCGCCTCCAGCTCCCGCAGCTGCTGGGTCAATACCTTTGCGGTGGCGCTGCTGACCAGCTTGCGCAGCTCATTGAAGCGCAGCTTCTTTTCGGAAAGATGCCAGAGGATCAGCGCCTTGTACTTGCCGCCGATCAGCTCCAGGGTGGCTTCCACGGGGCAACGGTCTGTTTGCTGCATAGACACCTCCATAGTTTCTCAAAGGGTACTAACGCACATAATAGTGCATACTTGCAATTTTTCAGATGCATGGTAGAATGGTATCATAAAGATACTTACTTGTCAACAGAAACCGGGAAAGGAGAATGGTAATGCAACTGAAGTTTACGGTTACCGGCATGACCTGCGCGGCGTGTTCTGCCAGGGTGGAAAAGGTAACGAAGAATATAGAAGGTGTTCAAAACGCGGAGGTAAATCTGCTGGGCGGTACGATGACCGTGGAAGCGGCCGATGACGCCGTGACGGAGCAGATCGTCCGGGCAGTCACCGGGGCTGGGTACGGCGCAATACCGGCTGGGGAGAAGAAAGCGCCTCGGCCCACAGGGGAAAACAGCCTGAGAGAGATGAAAAAACGGATCATCGGTTCCGCGGTATTCTTGGCGGTGCTGATGTATTTTACCATGGGGCATATGGTGGGGCTTCCTGTGCCGGCCTGGTATCACGGCCGGGAAAACGCCTTAGTGGCGGCGCTGCTGCAGTTTTTTCTGACAGTGCCTGCGGTATACTTAAACCGGGTGTATTACATCCGGGGTATCAAGGCTCTTTGGCACCGAAGTCCCAACATGGATTCGCTGATCGCGGTGGGCTCCGGCGCGGCGCTGGTTTACGGTATCGCGGCTCTGTTCCGAATGGCCGGGGCAATGGGTCATGGAGACTGGGCGGTGGTAGAGCACTACCGGGAGCAGCTGTATTTTGAATCCGCCGCCATGATCCTGACCTTGATCACCTTGGGGAAATTCCTGGAGGCCAAGGCCAAGGGCAAGACCGGCGATGCCATTCGGGCGCTGATGGATCTGCGGCCGGAGACTGCGGTGGTGCTCCGGGATGGCGCGGAGGTGACTGTCCCGGCGCAAGATGTTCGGGTAGGAGATCTGGTCGTGGTGCGCTCCGGCGGCCGGATCCCGGTGGACGGTACGGTGGTGGAGGGCAGAGCCTCGGTGGATATGAGCGCCCTCACCGGAGAAAGTGTTCCTGTAGAGGCTGAGCCGGGCAGCCAGGTGGCTGCGGCGGCCATCAATCTGGAGGGCTACCTGGTGCTGCGGGCGGACAAGGTGGGAGAAGACACCACCTTGCATCAGGTGATCCGCATGGTGGAGGAAGCCGGCGGCTCCAAAGCGCCCATCGCCCGGTTGGCGGATAAAATCGCCGGCGTTTTCGTGCCTGTGGTCATGGGGATCGCCGGGGTAACTTTTGCGGTTTGGCTGCTGGCAGGACAGACGCTGGAATTCTCACTCACCAGCGCCATTGCGGTATTGGTGATCTCCTGTCCCTGCGCCTTGGGTCTGGCGACCCCGGTGGCGATCATGGTGGGTACCGGCAAGGGCGCGTCCATGGGCGTGCTGTTTAAAAACGGCGCGGCGCTGGAGCATTTGCATAGTGTGGATACCGTGGTGCTGGACAAGACCGGTACGCTGACCACCGGAAAACCGGAGGTGACAGAGATTCTGCCTGTGGGCGTGACGGAGCAGGAGCTGCTGCGTCTGGCTGCGGCGTTGGAGCAGAAATCGGAGCATCCCTTTGCCAAGGCGATCTTGAAAAAAGCCGGACACAAGGGACTGAGCGCTGTGGCGGATTTTGAAACTCTGCCCGGTCGGGGCGTTGCCGGTACTATCGAGGGCGTTCGGTATTTAGGCGGCAATCGGCGGCTGATGGAGGAATCCGGTATTTCCGTGCCGGAATACCCGGAACTGACAGCCCAGGGAAAAACGCCCCTGTATTTTGCCCAGGCTGATGGGAAATATCTCGGCGCGATCGCGGCAGCGGATGTGCTGAAGGCGGATTCCGTTTCCGCGGTAAAAGCCATGGAGCGGCAGCACCTGCAGGTGGTGATGCTCACCGGGGATAACGCCAATACTGCCCGGGCAGTGGCGGAAAAGGCCGGCATCCGGCAAGTAATTTCTGATGTGCTGCCCGGCGCCAAGGCAGAGGCAATTAAGCAGCTCCAGGCGAAGGGTCGCCGGGTGCTGATGGTTGGCGACGGCATCAACGATGCCCCGGCGCTGGCGACGGCAGATGTGGGCATGGCCATCGGCGCCGGCACGGATATTGCCATGGAATCGTCAGAGGTGGTGCTGATGTCCGGGTCGCTCAGCGGCGTATGTAACGCGGTGCGGCTCAGTAAAGCCACCATCCGCAACATAAAGCAGAATCTTTTCTGGGCGTTTTTCTATAACTGTCTGGGGATCCCCATTGCGGCAGGGGCGCTGTATCTGCCCTTTGGCTTCCAGCTCAGTCCCATGCTGGGGGCGGCGGCGATGAGCTTAAGCTCGGTGTTTGTGGTAACCAATGCCCTGCGTCTGCGGCGCTTCCGCCCGGACGCGGCGGAAGATCAGAAACCGGAAGTCATTCCGGAAAAACAGGAGGAAAAAAGTATGGAAACAGTCATTAAAGTAGAGGGTATGATGTGTACCCATTGCAAAGCCATGGTGGAAAAGGCCTGCAAGGCTGTCCCCGGAACCCAGGATGCGGTGGTAGACCTGCAGGCGAAGAATGTCACCGTGACCGGGAGCGCCGATGTGGCGGCTCTGAAAAAGGCCATAGTGGATGCCGGCTATGAGGTGATGGAATAAGTCCGGTTTATAGGACTTTATATAGAATACAATAGGGTCACAAAACAAAATGAGGTGACGGCTATGTATTCTATGCGGAATGTAAACGGACATATTCAGGTGTATGATCATCGGGGGAACTTCCTGTTCTCGGCGGATACCGAGCGGGAAGCCAGAGAGGAATTGGAAAGCTATGCGGAATTTGCGGCTTGATATTAGCTATGACGGCACCCGGTACAAAGGCTGGCAGCGGCTTCCGGGGGTGGATAATACCATACAGGGAAAGCTGGAGCAGTGCCTCAGCAAAATATTGGGGCAGCCCATAGAGGTCACAGGCAGTGGCCGCACCGATGCCGGTGTCCACGCCCGGGGGCAGGTGGCGAATTTTCACTGTGAAAGCGACATGGAGGCTGCTGAGATCCTTAAGCAGCTTCGCAGGTATCTTCCCGAGGATATCGGCATATATTCCTGCAAAGAGGTGTCGCCACGGTTTCATGCCCGGCTGAACGCCAAGGAAAAAACCTACCTGTACCGGATCTGGAATTCTGACAAGCCCTGTGTGTTTGAAAGAAAATACACAGCCATTCTGCCGGAAAAGCTGGATGTAAAGGCTATGCAGGCGGCTGCGGAATATTTTTGCGGCGAGCATGATTTTTCCGCTTTCTGCGGCAACCCCAGATTCAAAAAAAGCACCGTGCGGTTTATCCGGTCTATGGAGATCTCGGGTGACGAGGAAATTCAGATCCGGGTCACCGGCAACGGCTTTATCCACAATCAGGTGCGCATTATGGCAGGCACTTTGATCGAGGTGGGCAGAGGACAGAGAAGCCCTGAAAGCATCCGGTCACTATTCGGGGGCAAACGGGCAGAGGCAGGCTTTTTGGCGCCGGCCCAGGGGCTGTGTTTACTGGAGGTAACCTATTGAATATTCAGATTTTTGGAAAAAGCAAATGCTTCGATACCAAAAAAGCGGAGCGGTATTTCAAAGAACGGAGGATCAAGTATCAGTTTGTGGATCTGCCCCGGTTTGGTTTGTCCGGCAAGGAGTTTGACAGCGTTCTCCGGGCGGTAGGGGGCATCGACAAGCTCATCGACTGGGAAAGCAAATCTCAGGATGTGACCTTGATGCGCTACATGGACGATCCCCGGGCCAAGGAGGACAAGGTCTTCGATGAGCCCGGTTTGATGAAAACGCCCATCGTCCGCAACGGCAAGTCCGCCACAGTAGGCTTTTGCCCGGATGTTTGGGCAACATGGGAATAATACGAAAGGGACTGTTGCAAGCAAAGGCAACAGTCCTTTAGTTTGTCTACCGTGACAAATTCCCGCTTGTCGGGCAGATGCCCGAATGGATAATTGATAATTGATAATGGATAATTGTGGTATTTCCTTCGGAAATGATTTAAAATCGTCGCCTTTGGCGGCACAATCATTATCCATTATACATTTTCCATTATCCATTGGCAGGCGCAGCCTGCTCGATAAATGGCAATTTGTTGGTTTTCAGAGGGGAGAAACAGGAAACACTGACAGGGGCGGCAAAAAATGTCGGGAAACGATGGGATCATGAAACGAAGTTTTTCTTGCAATATAGGAGAAATGGTGGTATTCTAGGAGGGTATAATGGCGAGGATATTGGAGCAAATCAATGGAATTGTTTGGGGTGTCCCGGCCCTGGCGCTGATTTTGGGCGTGGGCATCTATCTGACGGTAAGAACGGGATTTGCCCAGATCACCTTGTTCCCTCAGGCAGTCCGGCAGTTTTTGCGGCTGTTTCGCCGGAAAAAACACGCAGACGGTACGGTGTCGCCGTTTCAAGCCCTATGCACGGCGCTGGGCGCTACCGTTGGCACCGGGAACTTAGCCGGGGTGGCTGGGGCGATCGCCATTGGCGGCCCGGGCGCCATTTTCTGGATGTGGATCTGCGGCGGCATTGGGATGGTTACCAAATTTGCCGAGGCCACCTTGGCGGTGCGCTATCGGCAGAAGAATGACGCCGGAGAGTACGTAGGCGGTCCTATGTATATGATTTCCCAAGGGATGTCCAAGAAGTGGCACTGGCTTGCGGGTGTGTATAGCTTCTTTGGGGTGGTTGCTGCCTTTGGGGTGGGAAATGCCACCCAGATCAACGCGGTGATCGCAGGGGTCAACCAGGTAATTGCGTCCTTTGGCGGTCAGGAAACCACCCGGGGAAACCTGGGGATGGGGCTGATCCTGGCGGTGCTGATAGCCACTTTGCTTTCCGGCGGTATGCAGGGGATCGGGCGTGTGGCGGAAAAAATAGTTCCCTTTGGGGCGGCAGGGTATCTGCTGCTGGGCTTTGGGGTGCTGATCGTCCGGTGGGAAGCCATTCCCGGGGCGTTTCAGGCCATTATCCTGGGCGCTTTTTCGCCCCGGGCGGTAACCGGCGGCGTCATCGGCTCGGTGTTTTCCGTGTTGCGCATCGGCGTTTCCCGGGGCGTGTTTACCAACGAAGCCGGGATGGGCACGGCATCCATTGCCCATGCATCTGCCCAGGTGAAGCATCCGGTGGAGCAGGGACTTATGGGCCTTTTGGAAGTATTTCTGGACACCATTGTCATCTGCACCATGACAGCGCTGGTGATTCTGGTCAGCGGCGTGGAGATCCCCTATGGGGAGGATGTAGGCGTGACCTTGACGGCCCAGGCCTTCGGTCAGGTCTGCGGAGACTGGACTGCCGTATTTCTGGCGCTGGCCCTGGGCTTCTTTGCCATTGCTACGGTTTTGGGGTGGGGGCTTTACGGCGCCCGGTGCGCCCAATATCTGTTTGGCGATCATGCCTGGAAACGGTTTGTGGCGGTCCAGGCTGCGGCGGTAGTGCTTGGGGCTGTCCTGCAAACCGGGACGGTCTGGCTGCTCTCCGAGATCGTAAACGGCCTGATGGCCATTCCCAATTTGATTGTTTTGGCGGTACTCAGCCCCGAGCTGATCCGCCTTACGAAATCCTATAAAAGGAAAAGGGCAGATCCTTCTGCCTTAGGAGGTACTTATGAAGATATCCATCAACGCCAACCGCTGCGAGCCTTCTCCTATGCGGAAATTCCATCCTCTGGCGGTACAGGCGAAAAAGGAAGGAAAGAAGATCTTTCACCTGAATATCGGTCAGCCGGATCTTCAGACCCCGGCGGCATTTTATGACGCTGTGCGGGATTTTCAGGATGCCACCCTGGCCTATGAGGCTTCTCCCGGCATGCCGGTGCTCATCGACGCGGTGCGGGACTATTACCGGGAGCTGGGCGTGGAGCTGGAGCCGAACGATGTGCTGATCACCACCGGCGGCAGCGAGGCGCTGCTGCTGACCTTCCTGAGTATTCTGGATCCTTATACCGAGGTCATCATTCCCGAGCCTTACTATCCCAACTATACCACGTTCGTCCATGCGGCGGGCGGCCGGATCCGGGCGCTGCCTACCTGCCCGGAGGAGGGGTATCAGTATGCCTACCGGGAGCGGATCGAGAGCCTGATTACCAACAATACCCGGGCAATCATGATCACCAACCCGGGCAATCCCACCGGCGTGGTGCTGAATGAACAGCAGATGCGGATGATCGCCGACATTGCCAAGAAGCACGATCTGTTTTTGATCTGTGACGAGGTGTACCGGGAATTTTGCTATGATGACCAGTTCGGAGTACCCTGCATGGCCCGGTATCGGGATCTGGACGAGAATCTGATCATCATCGATTCGGTCTCCAAGCGGTTCTCCGCCTGCGGCGCCCGGGTGGGCTGCGTAGTGACCCGGAACAAGGAGCTGCAGCAGGCGCTTCTGAAATTCTGCCAGTCCCGTCTGGCGGTGGCGACCATCGACCAGGTTGGCGCGGCGGCGCTGTATAGCGTTCCCAAGTCTTACTATGCCGAAAGCAAGGAAAAGTACCGGCAGCGCAGAGACCTGGTGGTCTCCCGGCTGCGGCAGATCCCCGGGGTGGGTGTGGAAGAGCCTATGGGCGCTTTCTACCTGATGGTGAGCCTGCCGGTGGATGACGCGGATAAATTCCAGCAGTGGCTGCTGACCTCCTTTGACGATCAGGGACAGACGGTGATGTTCGCGCCAGGCGCGCCTTTCTACGAGACCCCCGGCAAGGGCATCAACGAGGTGCGGATCGCCTATGTGCTGGACCTGCCGGAGCTGGAGCGGGCTATGGAGCTGCTGGCTCTGGGCATCGCCCGTTACCGCAAAGAGGTCATGGGTATCGAAGAATAAAAATTTGAGCGTAGCGAGAATATATCGAATTTGCTGCAAGGCAAATATATCGAGCCGAACGTAGTGAGGCATATCGACGAAAAAATTGTATTTGTGTCCACAAATGCAGTACCGGTTGAGAAAAAAAGGGCGAGGAATTTTGCAATTCTTCGTCCTTTTTCTGTCGGTAGGTGATGCGTTCTGGTTCTATGTCAATAGTTGGGGCAGAACTTGCCAATTCCCGTTTGTCGAGCGTAGGGAACGGACTTCCCGTCCCGAGGAGCGCCAAGCGCGAGCCTCCCCTGGAGGGGAGGTGGCTGCCCGTAGGGCAGACGGAAGGGTGTTTTTACGACATTTCCACCCCTCAGTCACGCTGTTCGCGTGACAGCTCCCCTCGAAGGGGAGCCTTTGCGTTCTATCGCAACTGCCCGGTAAATGGCAATATATTGGGGCATAAAAATCCCGGGCTGAGGAGCCCAGCCCGGGAGAGAGGTTACTGGTAAAGCGCGAAACCTAAGTCTTTGGCGGTAACACCGATGGCGGAAAAATCTTCCGTTATATATTTGCAAATATAGTTGACCATAGAGGACGCAAGATTCCTTGTACTGTCCCTGAAAGAAGAATCGTTGATGTTATTATAGCTGTATCCAAGCAACGTATCTTCACTATAGGTCGCTGCGTAGAGTGTGCCGGACATCTCGCAGCCATAGTCATCGAAAAACTCCCAATAATAAGCACCGTTCAAGCTGTCATCAATTACGAAATACACCCAGTTCTCTCCATCGTTGACCAACAAGTCCAAAGTGACGGTGTCATCAGAAGGGTAATAGTAGGAGCAGCTGGTGTATTTGTAGGCGTGGTCGGAAGAATAAGTTTCATTGGTCACTATGTAATAGGCCTTATCGGAATCGGAATAGGTGCCGTTAGCAGCAATATAGTTTTTAAGCCGGACAAAGGCATTGCTCTCTTTCTGGAAGAGTTCGGCCATGGTCAGAGGGTGGTTAAAATTGAGTTTGTCAAGCTCAGCGATACTGATTGCAAAATTCAAATTTTGAGAGTCCTGGACAGTCCAGGTGTTGATGCCAATAACCTCACCGTACTTGTTAATCAGAGGACCGCCGGAATTACCGCTGGAAATGGAAGCATCATGTTGGGTGTAGCGGACATTATCGATAATTCGTTCGGAATGTGTAATGATGCCGTCTGAGAAAGTGTCGGTCATACCTTTGGGGCTTCCAAAGGCATAGACTACTTCACCGACATTATGGTTGTGTTTGCACAGCGTGACTGCAGTTAGATCCTGGGTAGAAATTTGCAATACCGCAATATCGATGTTTTTGTCGTAAGCCAAAACCTGCTTAACAGAGTAGTGATTACCGTTGATGGCGATGGCTGCGGAATAGGCATTTTCTATTACATGGTAGTTGGTAATGATTTTTCCGTCGCTGCTGTACGCGAAGCCGGTGCCCAAAGCCAACTCATTTCCTGCTTGGTCATAAGTAATGATTTCTGCCACAGAGTTAAGGTATTTTTCGTAGAGTTCTGAGGCAGAATAAATTTGGCAAGGAAAGGATTCTGTATAGGGTTCGTTGCATAGGGAGCAGGTGGATGTTTTGACACCGTTGGTGACACAGCTAGCCTCTTTTGTAATTTCCCAGTTGGTGTAATTATGTTCATGACCGCAACCGGTTACCAGCAGAGAAAACACGATAATTACCGTCAAAACAAGCAAAGCTTGATGGAATTTTACTTTCATCATGTATGCCTCCCAAAGGAATGTTTCATTCAGAACAACCCAATTCTTGCGGTTTTCTGATACTATTCGCCTCCGTATAAGATAGATCAAGCGATTTCTGCCGAGGCTAAATGTAGATTAGCATATTTTGCTGGCAAAGGCAAGGAAATGTTTTTGTTACAAAACCAAAAATCCCGGGCGGAAGGTGTCTTCCGCCCGGGGGAGTTTATTATTCTATGGGTTGCAGGCCGATACTGCCATTGGGGTCTGCGGTAAGCCGGAAGCTTTGCAGCTTTCCGCCGGTGGTACAGCGCAGGCGAAGCTGCTGATTTTCCGGATCCCAGCACAGGCGGACAGCCTGGTCAGCGCAAAGACTGTTGGCGGCGAACACGGTGGATGCAGGGGTGAAGCTTCCGTCATCGGCATACACGCCCAGCTCCAGGCGGACATCGTAGAGAATGGTATCGGTGGTAATGAGGTGGTTCGCGCCTTCTGCCGACAGGATACACTCCGCGAAATGGGTATAGCGATCCAGCGGAGCGGTGGAAAGATCCAGAGCGATTACCGAACCGGTCACTTCAGACTGCTCTGCCGGAAGCAGATCCCGGCGGACGATACCGCTTAGGTCTTCATAGGGCACGGTAGCGATCACCGTGCCGGAGGAATAGGGGGCAATCTCATAGGGAGCAAAGCAGATGTTCAGGCCTTCGGGAGAGAAGAACCAGATGCTTTCCTGCTCCAGATATGAGGGGAAGTACCGGGCAACGGACTCGCTGTAGTCTTCAAACAGACCCCACTCGGTGGCGTTTTGCGACAACACCTGCAAAAGCGCCTGCAAAAGCTTATCCTGGGCGCCGCCTTCCTCAGAAAGGATCTGGGAGAGGGTCATCACGCTGCCGGTGGGCATATAATAATTGACACAGACGGTGCTGTAGCCGGCATCTCCGCTGCCGCTGTAGATGCCTTCCGTGGCTTTCAGACTTAAAACGGCGCTGTCGATCCGGGTGGGGGTATAAACCAGGTCATAGTAAAGGGTGTTCCAGTCCGTTCCCGGGGTATAATACTGCACCAAATCGGATAGGATCGCAACAGTGGCGGAATTCACATCCATTCGCTGCAAAAGATCCAGAGTCACCGCCTCGTTGATCCGGGGATTGGGAGAGCTGAGCACCACATCCTGGAAGGTGTGGCGGAACAAGGTCACACCGTCTTCGGAAACAACGGTTTCTTTCATTTCCGGCAAGGAAATGGAGATCATATTCTGCCGGACATAGTCTTTCCCTTCCGTCTGCGCGGTGCTGGAGGGGAGTGTGGTCACACCAGTGCTTGGTACAGTGGTCGGGGACGGCAGAAATTCGGGAAAATTCAGCACCCCGGTCATCATCAGCACCAGCACCAGACACAGCGCCAGAGCAACCAGGGGCAGCACGAAGAGAACTTTTCGCATGAAGTATCCTCCTTAGGGATTCGGGTACTGATAAATAGGATAACACATTTCTTCCTTTTTCGCAACTGAGGATTTTTACCGTTGACAATCCTGCGGTTAAAATGGTAAAATATTAAAAATACTGCGTTGATCGGAAAGAGTAGCAGAATCCAAACCTTCAGCGAGCCGGGCCTTGGGGTGGAAGCGCCGGCAGGGGCGGTCTGTGAACGTGCGTCCGGGAGCGGCCAAGTGCATACGAGTGAAAAATGAGAGTGGAACCGCGAGTTTTCATGACCCGCCTCTTGTGCTGCCATGGCATAAGAGGCGTTTTTTGTTGTAAAATATCAAATGGAGGAAACCATTATGTATCTTTATAATTCCCTGTCTCACAAGAAAGAGCTGTTTACCCCCAATGATCCTAAGCTGGTAAAAATGTATACCTGCGGACCTACGGTGTACCACTATGCCCATATCGGCAACCTGCGTACCTACATTATGGAGGACGTGCTGGAAAAGAGCCTGCGCTACCTGGGATACCCTGTCAAGCGGGTCATGAACATCACCGATGTGGGTCATCTGGCTTCCGATGCCGATACCGGCGAAGACAAGATGCTCAAGGGCGCAAAGCGGGAGAATAAGACCGTTATGGACATCGCGCGGTTTTATACTGACGCTTTCTTTGCCGACTGCGACAAGCTCAACATCAAGCGCCCCGATGTGGTAGAGCCTGCCACCAACTGCATTGCGCAGTACATTGAGATGGTGCAAAAGCTGCTGGATACCGGAAAGGCCTACTTTGTAGGGGGCAATGTGTATTTTGATACCTCTACCTTGGAAAAATACTATGTCTTCAACGACCACGACGAGGAAGACCTGGCAACGGGCGTTCGGGAAGGCGTGGAGGAAGATACCAACAAGCGCAACAAGAACGATTTCGTTTTGTGGTTTACCAAGAGTAAGTTTGAAGACCAGGCGCTGAAGTGGGATTCTCCCTGGGGTGTGGGATATCCCGGCTGGCATATTGAGTGCTCCTGCATTTCCATGAAGCATCTGGGTGAGGATCTGGATATCCATGCCGGCGGCATCGACAATGCCTTCCCCCATCACACCAACGAGATCGCCCAGTCGGAAAGCTATCTGGGGCATAAGTGGTGCAACTACTGGTTTCATGTCCACCACCTCAATACCGACACCGGCAAGATGAGTAAGTCCAAAGGTGAATTCCTGACGGTATCCTTGCTGGAAAGCAAGGGGTATGATCCCATGGCCTACCGGCTGTTCTGTCTCCAGAGCCACTACAGAAGAAATCTGGTATTCACCTGGGAAAACCTGGATAACGCGGTGACCGCCTATGAAAAGCTCATCGCCAAGATTGCAACTTTCAAAGCGGAGGGCGAAGTGGAAGAAACTGCCCTTGCCCAGCTGAAAGAGAAATTTGTAAACGCCCTCAACGGCGACCTGAATACCTCCTTGGCGGTCACCGCGGTGTATGATGTACTGAAAGCAAAGTGTAACGATGCCACCAAGCTGGCAGCCTTGGCAGACTTTGACAAGGTTCTGTCTTTGAACCTGCTTCAGGCTGCTGCCAAGCTGCGCAAGAAGCAGACCCAGGAGGAAGCCGCCAGTGCCGATCCCGAGATCGATGCCCTGGTTGCCGCCCGTACGGAAGCGAAAAAAGCCAAAAACTGGGCAGAAGCCGACCGCATCCGGGACGAACTGAAGGCCAGGGGCATCGAGATCATCGATACACCCCAGGGCGCTAAGTGGAGAAAAGTATGAAGCTATTGATTTTAGACGGTAACTCCGTTATAAATCGCGCGTTTTTCGGTGTCAGACCCCTCACCACCCGGGAGGGGTTATACACCCATGCCATTTACGGCTTTTTGAACATCTTAGAGCGGATGGAGAAGGAAGAGCAGCCCGATGCGGTGTGTGTCTCCTTTGATCTCCATGGGCCTACCTTCCGGCATTTGCGCTACGAGGGCTACAAGGCAACCCGTCACGGCATGCCCGAGGAGCTGGCGCAGCAGATGCCGGTGATGAAGGACATTCTGCGAGCCATGAACATCCCCATTTACGAATGTCAGGGCTGGGAAGCGGACGATGTTATCGGTACGGTGGGCAAGATCTGCTCTAACAACGGTTGGGAGTGCGTGGTGGTCACCGGTGACCGGGACAGCCTGCAGCTCATCGATGACAATGTTCACATCAAGCTGGTGATCTCCAAGCCGGGACAGACCACGGCGACCCTCTATGACGAAGATAAATTCCGGGAAGAGTACGGCTTTGAGCCCAAAAAGCTCATCGATCTGAAGGCGCTGATGGGGGATTCTTCCGACAATATCCCCGGTGTTAAGGGAATTGGTGAAAAGACCGCAAAGGCGCTGCTGACAAAATTCGGCAGCCTGGATGCGGTATATGAACATCTGGATGATCCCATCATTAAGCCTAAAATGCGTGAAAATCTGGTAGCTTACAAGGAGGATGCCTACCTTTCCTACGAGCTGGCAACCATCGTGGCGGAAGCGCCCATTGATTTTGAACCCAAGGATGCCTTGGTGCAGCCTTATAACAAGCCGGAGCTGTACGCGCTGTTCCAGAAATTAGAGTTCGTAAAGCTCATGGACAAATACGGCCTGCGGGGGGCAGAGGTGGCGGCGGCTGCTCCTGCTGCACCCAAAACCGCGCCTTTGCCCCGGGTGGATGCCATGCCGGAGGATGTGAAGCGGTGCGCGGTGTATCTGGCTGAGGACGGCAGTGTAGGACTTGCCTGGGAGCAGGGGGTCTGCGTGCTGACACCCATGGAGGTGCAGATGGGCGGCTTGGATCTAAGCGGCAAAGAACTGGTGCTCCACGACAGTAAAGCCGCTATGCACCGGCTGGATCAGCAGGGGATCTCCGTTGGCGGTTGCCTTTTTGACACGGCGCTGGCCGCCTATGATCTGAACCCCTCCCAGTCTGATTATCCGGTGTCCAAGCTGGCAACGAACTTTTTGGGTGCCAGCGTGGAGGACGGGGATGCGAGAGCCTGCGCGGAGGCGATTTGGAAGCTACAAGAGCCTTTGCATCAGGAGCTGGAAAGAAACGGCATGGCAAAGCTTTATGAAGAAATTGAGCTGCCCCTTTGTCCGGTGCTGTACCGGATGGAAAAAGAGGGCATCGCCATTGACGAAACCCAGCTTAAGCAGTTTGGCGTCATGCTTACCCAGCGGATCGACGACTGCGAAAAGCGGATCTACAGCTATTCGGAAGAACCCTTTAACATCAATTCCACCCGGCAGCTGGGGGCGCTTTTGTTTGAAAAGCTGGGTCTGCCTACTTTAAAGAAGACCAAGACCGGCTATTCCACCAATGCCGATGTATTGGAAAAGCTGAAAGACAAGCATCCCATTATCCCGGCGATCATGGATTATCGGATGCTTACCAAACTGAAATCCACCTATGCCGAGGGACTTACCCACGCCATTGGCACGGACGGGCGCATCCGCACAACCTTCCAGAATCTGGTCACGGCAACGGGGCGGCTGTCTTCGACTGAGCCGAATTTGCAGAACATCCCGGTGCGTACCGATTTGGGGGCGGAGATCCGCAAAATGTTTGTACCCCGGGAAGGCTGCGTATTGGTAGATGCGGACTACAGCCAGATCGAGCTGCGGGTGCTGGCCCACATTGCCGGGGATGAAAGGATGCAAAACGCGTTTAGAAGCGGTCTGGATATCCATGCCGTTACGGCTTCTCAGGTGTTTGGGGTAGCGCCGGAGTCTGTTACCCCTTTGCAGCGCCGTCATGCCAAAGCGGTGAATTTCGGCATTGTTTACGGCATTTCCGAGTTCTCTCTGGCGGAGGATATCGGCGTTTCCCGGTGGGAGGCGAAGGCGTATATTGACAGCTACCTTGCCAATTACCACGGTGTCCGGGAATATATGAAAAATGTGGTAGTCCAGGCCAGGGAGCAAGGCTATACCCAGACCCTTTACGGGCGCAGGCGCTATATTCCGGAATTAAAGTCTGCCAATTTCAATATCCGCTCCGGCGCCGAGCGCATCGCGCTGAATACGCCCATTCAGGGTACGGCAGCGGATCTTATCAAGCTGGCGATGATCCGGGTAGATCAGGCGTTAAAGGCTGAGTTTCCGGAAGCGAAGCTGCTGTTACAGGTCCACGACGAGCTGATCGTGGAATGTCCGGAGGGGATCGCAAACAAGGTGGCAGACTTGGTCAGCCGGGAAATGGAGCAGGTAGCCCAGCTTTCTGTGCCGTTGCAGGCGGAAGCCAAGATCGGAAAGAGTTGGTTTGAAGCAAAATGACGATCACAAATATGACCAATGCCCATGTAGCGCCCATTGCCCGGCTGGAAAAGCTGTGTTTTTCCGATCCCTGGAGCGAGAAAAGTATCGAAACGGAGCTTAGCTGCCGCCTGTCCTGCTGGCTGGTGGCTATGGAGGGGGAGACCCTTCTGGGCTATGTGGGCAGCCAAACGGTGATGGAGGAATCGGATATGATGAATCTGGCGGTGCATCCTGATTACCGCCGCCGGGGCGTTGCGCAAAAGCTGATAGAGGCTCTGGAAGCCGCCCTGCGGGAGCGGGGCAGCAAGGCGCTGACCCTGGAGGTCCGCGCTTCCAATGAGCCGGCCATTGCCCTCTATGAAAGGCTGGGCTTTCAGCAGGTGGGCTTGCGGAAAAGTTACTACCGCAACCCCAAAGAGGATGCCCGTATCCTGCGCAAAGCGCTGTAAACTGCCGATTCTCAGGGAGCTTATTCGTAGGGCGGGGGCTTGCTCCCGCCGCATAGGGTAAACATTCTGCGCTGTTTTGCCGACGCGGATTTGTAAAGTTCCGCTAGAAAATATTTTTTTAAAATCGGAATAGGAACGGCGGGAGCAAGCCCCCGCCCTACGAAACCTAACGAAGCTGCCTGATAAAGTGGCATTGCCCTTGATATGGAGAAATTTTCATGAGAAAGAAACGAGTGATTATAAGGCTCATCAGTATTCTGCTTTGTCTGGTAATTGCCGGACTTTGCGCGGTGGGCGTGATTAACGGCACCGTGGTGGGGCAGACTCGGGATCGGATCCTGTCGCCCCAGGCGGCGGCGGAGCTGGAAGGCGTGGACTGCATCCTGGTGTTAGGGTGTCTTGTCAAGGATGACGGTGTCCCCAGCGATATGCTCAGCGACCGGCTGCGCCGGGGTGTGGAGCTGTACGATCTGGGCGCCAGCCAAAAGCTTTTGATGAGCGGTGACCACGGCCGGGACGGTTATAACGAGGTGGCGGCTATGAAGCGCTACGCTCTGGATGCCGGTGTGGATTCTCAGGATGTGTTTATGGACCATGCGGGATTTTCTACTTATGAGAGCCTGTACCGGGCAAGGGATGTGTTCCGCGCCAAAAAGATCATCATCGTCAGCCAGGAATACCACCTTTACCGGGCGCTCTATATTGCCCAAAAGCTGGGGCTGGAAGCTTACGGTGTCCACGCGGATTACCGGGGCTACACCGGACAGCAGGCAAGAGACATCCGGGAGGTGCTGGCACGGATAAAGGACTTTGGAATTTCTGTTTTGCAACCGAAGCCTGCCTATTTAGGTCCGACGATCCCTGTGTGGGGCGATGGGAACCTGACCAATGACAGCTAAGAAAGGAAGTAGGGATATGAATATCCTGGCAGTAGAATCCTCCTGCGATGAAACCGCGGTAGCCATTGTCAAAGACGGAAGAACCGTGCTGACGGACTGCATCGCTTCCCAGGTGGAGCTGCACCGGATCTACGGCGGTGTCGTGCCGGAGATCGCGTCCCGGAAGCATATGGAGGCCATCTCTGCCCTGGCGGATCAAGCCTTGGAAAAGACCGGACTGACCCGGAAGGATCTGGATGCTGTGGCGGTAACTTATGCCCCGGGGCTCATTGGGGCGGTGCTGGTGGGTGTGAACTTTGCCAAGGCAGTCGCGCTGGCTCTGGACAAGCCCTTGATCCCGGTGCATCACATCCGGGGACACATTGCGGCGAATTACATTGCCTACCCGGAGCTAAAGCCGCCGTTTTTGTGCCTGGTGGTGTCCGGCGGACATACCATGATCGTGGATGTGCAGGACTATACCAAAATGGAGATTTTGGGAACGACTTTGGATGACGCAGCCGGTGAGTGCTTTGACAAGGTGGGCAGAGTCTTGGGCATGCCCTATCCCGGCGGCGCAGCCTTGGATAAAGCCGCGCAGGCCGGAGATGAAAAAAAGTACACCCTGCCGGTGGCAAAACCCGGAGAGAATCCTTACAATATGAGCTTTTCCGGGCTGAAAACGGCCACTTTGAATCTGATTCACCATGCCCAGCAGGTGGGAGAGGAGCTGGATATTCCCAGCCTTTGCGCTTCGTTTACTGCTTCTGTTTCCGAAACTTTAGTGCCCCGGGTGGTGCGGGCGTTGAAGCAGACCGGCTACAGGAAAATCGCCGTAGCAGGCGGTGTGGCAGCCAATTCCCGGATCCGCCGGGACATTCTGGCGGGGGCTGAATCGTTAGACACAAAGGTGTATTTGCCGCCCCTTTCTCTGTGCGGCGACAATGCCGCCATGATCGGCGCCCAGGCCTATTTCGAGTACCTGGCAGGGAACACCGCCGGCATGGAACTCAATGCCTACGCGACCAAGTCCATATTGGGCGAGGCCTTATAAATATAAAATGAAGGAGACAGGGCTGTCTCCTTCATTTTTGTTCCTGAAATACAGTATTCATGCATAAAGTGTATAATCAGATTTTCGTTATCCAGTTTTATCCACTGGTTCGCTAAAAAATGTTGGAAAATACCTGTTTTCGACAGAAAATAGCCAACTTCGACGGCTGATTTTTCAAAAAACGCCTGTTGATAAGTCTGTTGAAACTGTGAATAACTTTTTGTATAGGATAAATTTTATGGGATTATGGTAACAGTATTCAGAAAATGCATACAGGGAAAACCGAACTTTTTGCGGTGATTTTTGATATAAAATGAATGGTGAAAGATTTCTTCCGTCTTTTCGGGACGGCGCGGCGTTACCTTGACAAACCCCGGCAAGCATGGTAAGATTCTCGTAATTTATACGCGGCAGGATACATCGCCGTTTCTCGGGCAGTTCGCCAAAGGCTTCCCCTTGCGGGTGGTGCTCCGCGCAGCGAATCAAAATTGACATATCTGCCGGTGGCAGATATACCTTGATTCCTAGGTGTCAAAAATTTTTGATTTTTGACGGATGAGGTGGTCTGCGAAGCAGTTTTGTGAAAATTTCCGGCTTTTACGCCGCTGCGCGGCTACACCACATCAGTCACACCCCGGTTCCGAAGTGCCGGTGTGTGACAGCTTCTCCTCAAGGAGAAGCCTTTGGCGCAATATCGCAACTGCCCGATAAACGGGAATTTGGACCATAGGAGGTAGCTGTGCTACAAATTGTAAGCGGTTTGAAGGAGCTGGATTTTGCCGGGCTGATGGCAGTTTATGAAGAAGGTAACCGGGAAAACGGCCGGGATAACTACCCGGATGAGCCGGAATACAGGCAGCTGTTTCTCCAGGAGGAGAATTTTTACCGGTATCTGCAGCAGATTTTCTTTGTAACGCCCGGAGCGGTCTGCGCTGTGTGGGAAGAAAATGGGGAATACCGCGCCGCTTTGCGGCTGGAGCCCTATAAAGATGGGCTTTTGCTGGAAGCGCTGGAAACAGCCCCGGCATACCGTAGACTGGGCTATGCCCGGCAGCTGATAAAGGCGGTACTGGCCCGGTATCCGGCGGAAAGGATCTACTCCCATGTCCATAAGAAGAATCTGCCCTCTCTGGCGATCCACAAAGCTTGCGGCTTCCAAAGGATCTCGGAGCAGGCTGCCTATATCGACGGCAGTGTCAATAGCCGGTGCTGTACCCTTTGCTATGAGCCGTAACCAACGGCGGGATTTTTAAAGATCTATTTGGCACCGTTGAAATCCAGATGTTTTTGTGCAAACTGTCCGCGAGGAGCGGTTAAATGTTTGTTAGCTATTGACATTTGGCGGGGAAGCCCGTAAAATAAAGGTATCCAAGGCGCAGGGAATGGAAGTCTTGGCGGAGCGTTGGAAGGAGGATCTGTCACTTCGGGTAACGGAAACCGTTGCTGTTGTGTTAGATATCATTTTAGGCGCAAAAGAAAGAAAGTAGAGGCAGAAAAATGGAAAACAACTACACAGAAAATACTACGGTTGAAAACGAAGCACAGACCCCCAATACAGAAAATGCTGCGGTTGAAAACGAAGTAGAAACCCTTAACACAGAAGCTGTCACGGCTGAAAACGAAGTGGAAAACGCCGGTGAAAAGAATACGGCAGTAGACAAGATCCTGCAGAAGACATCGGATATTCTGGATGTTGTGCTGGAAAAGGCAAAGAAGATCCCGCCGAAGATGTGGATCGCGATTTCCGGCGCGGCTGTTCTGCTGATCGCATTGATTGTGATTCTGAGCAGCGTAGTGGGCAATACTTATAAAACACCTGTCAACATGCTGGAAAAGCATGCCAACAATAAGAAAGTATCCAAGCTTATGGATTACAGCACAAAGATGCTCAACGGCTTCTGTGAGGATGAGGTCGAGAACCTTATCGACATCGTGAAGAAAACCGATAATTTTGAGGATAGAATGGAAATAATGGAAGAATCCTTTGAGGATGCCATAGAAGATTATGAAGATGAGTATGGCAGCAATTATAAAATCAAGTATAAGATCGTAGAAAAGGAAAAGCTGGACAAAGACGAGCTGAAAGAGATCAAAGAAGGTTTTAAGGATACGGCCAAAGGATTGAGAAATCTTGTGGAAGAGACGGAAGATTGGGATTCCGATGATTGGGAGGACATGGCGGATGAGATGGGTCTTTCCAAGTCTCAGGCTAAAAAGCTTGTGAAGGCAGTGGAGGCTCTTTACAAGGAAATGAAGTCAGCCAAGGTGACCAAGGGCTATGAGCTTACGGTTACGGTAATTACCACCGGCAGCGAGCTGGAAGAGCCGGAAGAGGAAGAAATTACCGTCTGTGTCTTTAAGGTCAATGGCAGATGGATCTCTGAGAACGCCTTCTCTGTAGCTGGCCGGTTCCTGCCCTTCTGATGCTGAGTTGCACCGTATGAAGAATAAACTTGCATAACAACACCCCCGGCGGGAATTCCCGCCGGGGGTCAATTATCGATACAGTCAAAATTTCGTTTGTCGATTAGATCGTAGGGCGGGGGCTTGCTCCCGCCGTTTACATGACAATATTTAAATAGTTTGTATTTTGTGTCAAATTTCCGGTGAAACATCTAGAAACGATTCTATGTTTGTAATGTTTGCGGCGGGAGCAAG
>JAFQCV010000043.1 GCA_017416325.1 Oscillospiraceae bacterium | reverse complement strand
TAAGGAACGCTTCGCATCATAAATGAGCGAAGCGAATTTACATCATATTGCGCACAGCGCAATGCATCATATCGATGAAGTCGATGCATCATTTTTGTGAGAGGTTGAATTCATACGCAAAACGGCAAAAAATGAGAGCTGACGAGCAATTTTTAGCCCGTGGGAAAGTCCGTGGACAACCGCCCGCACCCATACCGGGTGCGGGCGGTTGTCCATTCTGTTTTTGGGAAAAAGTTCGTGGGAGCAAAATCTAAATCATATAAAGGAAACCCTAACACAGGGAATGGTGCTATGTGATGGTAGTTTAACACATAGAACCGTCCCCTGTGTTAACAAAGCAGCGATAGCTTTTGCTATCGCTGTTTTCTATGCAGAGCCAAGGACTTGAAAGTTCCAATGAGGTCTCATTATTTACAAATTCCCCGCCTTGTGTTATAATGTGACCTGTTATTGAGCGGTGGTGCATCCGTTCATTTTCATTGTATGGGAGACAGAAAAATGGATTTGCGTGTGTTTGGAACTGTTCATTTGATCTATTTGGCAATTACTGTCCCGTTGTCCGTGATCGGGTTGCTTCTGGCGAAGAAGTTTGCAAAAACGGAAAAAGCACAAAGCATTATTTTGAAGTCATTGGGCGGACTGTTGCTGATATGGATTATCCTCAACCGACTTTCTCAGGTTTACAGATATTCCGATGTTCGCTGGGAACAAATCATACCCGACAGCTTCTGCGGAATGACGAGCTTGGTTTTGGCCTTATCCGTACTGCTTGGCAAAAAAGATAACTGTGCATACCATTTTACCTGGTTTTTAGGACTTGTTGGCGCACTGATTACTGTGTTCAACCCTACATTTTTGGGCCAAGGTCCATCGGTTTTTTATTTACCTACAATCTCAGGCTTATTACATCACAGCTTGGCGTTGGTGGTGGTGGGAGCGTTGCTTATTTTCAATCAAATTCAGATCACCTATAAAAAATGGTATTGTACTTTCTTTGGCTTTACCGCGTATTTGACGGTTGGCGCGTTCCAAATGTCGGTGTTTGGCTTTGAGGATTCTTTTCATATTGCCGAGCCTATTCTTCCGGGAACACCATTAACGGCGTGGGTCATGGCGCCTCTTTATGCGGTGGGCTACGGGATTGTTTTACTGGCGATTGAGCTTATCCGCAGGAGAAAGCAAAAGAATACAAACGGAATTTCTTGCGAAAACCAACAGTTTGACGGAGAATAACATTTTTTAACGGAGGGCTAAATATGAAAAAACGCCTTGTACTGCTTCTCGCTGTGCTTATGCTGCTCTGCCTGGCTGCCTGTGGAGAGAATCCGGAGACACCGTCTACAACAGAGTTGTCCCATACCCATAATTACTCCTCCACGGAGATCCCTGCGACCTGCACAGAAAAGGGCTTAGAAACCTTTTCTTGCCCTTGCGGTGATACTTACACAGAGGAGATCCCGGCGACAGGACATACCTGGGGCGATTGGGCGCGAAAGACCTACGCTTTTATTGACAAAGCCGGTTCTGATGAGCGGGTTTGTTCCGTCTGTTCCGCTGCGGAAACGAGAGAACGAACCGAAAGCGCCGCAGCCAACTCGTTCCAAGATGGCGGTCTGCAATATGTTATTTGGAGCGGTGGTAACCTGAATGGTTATGCAATGTACCCCTACGCCTGCCACGAATTCCATGGATATATCGAGCAACCGGGCATACCCGCAGAGGATGTTTTTGCGCTTCTTGCCAAGTGTTTTAACCTCACAGAAGAAATTAAAAATGATATCAAAACCGTATTCAAAGCAAGCGCACAAGGGGAATACGGATACGATGCGACAACCGATACCTTCTTCCTGCCGTATAATGCTGAGACCGGAAATTTCTTGTTCTTAGGCTACAAGCACGACGGTGGAAATAAGTATACCACTTACTATTCCTATTCCGATTTCGGTTTTGAAGAAACGGAAGAAGCTTACTGGTCCTTTGCGGTGGAATACAACCGTTCCAATGGGCAGCCGAACAAATATCTGTCGGCAAAGCAGGTGGATTCCGTGCCTAACGATATCATGCAGGCAGACGGATGGGTCGAATTCGAAGGACCGATCCCGGAATGAACGGATGGTTTCTCAAGAGGGCGAGAGCAGTTATGTGTTGACGAAAATACGAAAGAGGAATGGTTTCGTACCATTCCTCTTTTTGCGCACAAGAAAGGACGCGCTGCCGGAAAGCAACGCGTCCTAAGTTATTAAAAAATGTTATAAAGCCCAAGCAGGCCCAGCACTGCGCTGAAGGCAACGCCGCTGGCGGAGATAAGGAACAACTGGCCGAAGGCCTTGTTTCGTTCCTCCGCGGTAATATCACCGGAGGAATATGCGGCCAGCATTAAACCGCCGCAGCTGGAAAGAGGACTAATGGCGGCAGCGTGGGCACCGGCACAGATACCGATGACCAGAGCCGGCGCGCTGGCACCCAGGGAAGGTACTGTGGGGATCAATGTGGGCATAACCACGCCGGAGGCGGAAGAGACCCAGGACATGACACCGGCCAGGGCGGTGATGATGCCTGCGGCGGTCTTTTCAGTCATAAACTTATTGAGCGTTGCAGACAGCAGATCAATACCGCCCAATTCGGTTACCAGGCTGATGAGGATGCCGACACCGGTAATCATAATCAAAGTGCCCCAGGAGAGCTTTTTCAGCACAACACCTTCATCGCCTGCCCGGAGAATGATCAGAACCAGGGACACGGCAAAGGCAGCCAGACCGATATTGATTTTGAAGAAAATGGACAGGGAGGCCATTGCCACGATGCCAGCCAGTGTGAACCATTGCTTGGCGTTAAACTTCTGGGAAGTTCCGGTTTCCGCTGCGGCGATCTCCCGGGGGGCAACCTTGTAGGAATGCCAGCGGAATACAAAGAAATACAGAATAACGGCATACAGGAAATTGGCGACTGCCAGACCCAGCAGGATCCGGCCGCCCATATCGTAAAGGCCAATGGCCTCAGACTGATTGACACCAACAATTCCGGTGGGGGTAATGGGGGACAGACCGCCGGCAAAAGAGCCCAAGGCGCCAAAAGGAAGCAACCGCATGGCGGGAACATTGGTTTCCTTTGCCAGGGCGATGGTAATGACCGCAATCAAAGCGCTGACGGTGATGGGGCCGGGACCGATGGCAGAGATCAGGGCAGCCACCAGGAACAGGATGGGGGGGAATAACTTTACCTTACCGCCGCACAGGGCGAGGATCTTTTTGGCAAGCAGCTCCAGAGTGCCGTTTTCCTGAGCGATACCAAACAGCAGCATCACGCCCAAAAGCATGATAAACAGGTTGTTGTCAAAAAAAGAGATCAGGGTTTTGTCGGAGATGCCGGAGATCCGCGCCAGCACCAGAGAAACCGCAATGGCGACCACACCGGTGTTGATCTTCAAAAGAAACGCGGCAATGATGGTTGCGCACAAAACCAGCAGCGAGATCAAATCGAAGTTCATATGTAAGATTCCTTTCTATATTAGTGCTTTTATTTTACAAAAATATAAAAATATTTTAAAATACATAATTGCATATAGGAAATATATATTGTATGATATATTAAAAAAAGGAGGGATACCTATGGAACTTTTGCAGCTGCGGTATTTTTTGACGGTGGCCCGGATGCTGAATATCTCCCGGGCGGCGCAGCACCACCGGATCCCACAGCCGGCCATGTCCAAGACCATTTCCAAGCTGGAAGCGGAGATCGGAACACCGCTGTTTGACCGCTATAAAAACAAACTGAGCTTGACTGCGGAGGGGGAGGCTTTTTACCACTCGGTAGCCGCCTCCATTGGGGAGCTGGACGGCGCGCTGGAGCAGATCCATGCTCCGGATGTTCCGCTGCGGGGCAAGCTGAAGCTGCTGGTAAAGCAGCACCGAAATGCTGTGGTAGACAGCATCATCGGTTTTCAGAAGCTGCATCCGGAGGTGGATTTCCAGTTCGTCTACGAACTGGAAACGGAGGATCACCACGAGTTTGATCTATGTATCTCCTCAGCGCCGCCGGAGGATACCTTTGATAACAGCGCCTGCTTGATTACGGAACGGCTGATGCTGGTGGTTTCCCGGGAACACCCCGGGGCGAAAGAAACCAGTATCTGCTTCTCGGAATTGAAAGAAGAAAGCTTTGCCATCATTTCCCGGAAGACGGAGCTTTGGCAGCAGACCCTGCTGCAGTGCCAGCAGGCGGGTTTTACACCCCGGATCTCCATGGTCTGCGGCGACTTGCACTGCCTGATAAAATATGTGGGAGCGGGAATGGGTGTCACCCTGGGACCGGAGATCTCCTGGCAGGGGCTGAAAAATGACAGCGTGGCGTTTTTGCCGACGGTGCCGGCAGTGAACCGTTCTACCTATGTCTTTTGGAACGGCAGCAGAAACCAGTCCCGGCTCTGCACGGCCTACCGGGAATATTTGGTGGAATATTTTTCTCAAAAGGAATCCTAACGGCCACGATGTCTGCCAATTCCTGTTTATCGCTTTGCCTCGTTAGAATTCGTAGGGCGGACTCATGAGTCCGCCGATCACTTCCCGTTTTCTGAAAAGTTTGTGTTTGCAAGATTTTTCAAAAAAGCATTGTCCCAGCCGTACAAAATGTTTAACCGGGACGGCGGGCTCATGAGCCCGCCCTACGAAGAAACTCACCGATAAATGGCAATTTTCCGGCGAGAGGTATCCATCAAGAATAAAAATTTTGCCTCCCTCATCAGAGGGAGGCTTTTAACAACGAACACTTATGCACTTACGGTTGAATCCAGATACGGCGGTCTTTGGATAAGATTCCTTTTTGAGGAGAAGCTTCGCTGAAGAGGGGATACAGCCGGTCACACCGCTGCTCCAGGGTCCAGTAGGGATCATCCATTTTTTCTCCAATGTGGGGAAACTGTCCTTGCTCCCGGGCTTGCTTCAGAATTGCCCGGCCCTGCTCCCGGAAAGCCAGAACTCTCACATAGGGAGGCTTACCCTGTAGATCCTGAGCGGTAATGCCCAAAAAAGCGCATAAGATCATGCGGCTTAACCGGGTGTAGGTGTAGCGCTTGGATTTGGTGGCGGTTATGATCTCCTCCAAAGAAGCATATTCCCGGCTGGCGCGCATCAGCTTCCGCCACAGACCTTCTGCGCCGTAGGGAAGGGCTTCAAATTCCGCATCCGTCATGGTTTTCAGCCGGTATAAAATGGCCTGTTCCCCTTGGGAAAGGTCGTGAATCGGTGCGTCTTCAAAATGCTGCCGGGCGGCTTCCGGGACAAAGTCTTGCCAAGGCTTTTCTGCAAGAAGCAGCTGCCGCACAGAAGTAGCCGAGGGGTTCTGGGCATCGGGGATCTCCGCGTGGTAGCTGCCTTCCCGGTGGATAGGGATGGGTTGAAGGGGACTGTTTTGGTCCACAATGGCTTTACAATATTCTACAGCCAAAATATCGTTGGCGCAGCGCAGCAGACTGGTATCTGCCCCCATGGTTGCCAACGCAGCCTGCCGGGCGGCAGGGAAGGAGATACCGGTATCCAGCTGCCGGTGAAGCTGCTGGGAAAACTCCGGGGATAAAAGCGCCCGGGCGGTATCCATCAAGGATTCTACGTTTCCGTTTTCTGTGCCGAAGCAAAGACCGTCGCACATTTGAGAAAGAATTCTCACACCACCGGCGGCGAAGCCTTCCGCAGAGGACAGAGCGTAAGTTACCGGCAGCTCCAGCACCAGGTCAGCACCGCACACAGCCGCCGCGGCGGCGCGGTAGGCTTTATCGAAAATCGCCGGTGTGCCCCGCTGTACGAAATTGCCGCTCATGAGGCAAACGATGGCGCAGTCTTCCCCGTACTGCTGCCGGAGAAGGTCAAATTGCTTTTGATGCCCCAGATGGAAGGGATTATATTCACAAATAATACCAATTATTTTCAAAATATTTCCTTCCTTTCAAAAAATTTGTGTTTCAGGGCTTGAGAAATGGAACAAAATACAGTAGAATAATACCAGTTACGGTTATCATACCACAAAGAATGAAAAAAGAAAATATTATTTTTAGGAGGCAGATTCCCATGAACATTTTGATCATCAATGCCGGTTCCTCCAGCCTGAAGTACCAGCTGATGGACCCCGAAACCGGTGTCGTTTCCGCCAAGGGCCTGTGCGAGCGTATCGGCATCGACGGCCGCCTGAACCACAAGGTCGGCGAGAATAAGGTCGTGAAGGACATTCCCATGCCCACCCACTCTGAAGCTATCGCAGCTACTCTGGAGATCCTGCAGGATGCCGAACACGGCGTTATCAAGTCCGTTGCCGAGATCGATGCTGTGGGTCACCGTGTCCTCCACGGCGGTATGGAATTCTTTGATTCCTGCATCATCAATGACGAGGTCATCAAGGCCATCGAGAAGTGCATCCCCTTGGGCCCTCTGCATAACCCCGCGAACCTGATGGGCATCCGTGCCTGCCAGGCGGTTATGCCCACCACCCCCCAGGTGGCTGTGTTCGATACCGCTTTCCACATGACCATGCCTTCCAAGGCTTACCGCTACGCCATCCCCACTGAGTACTATGAGAATGACTCCATCCGCCGCTACGGCTTCCACGGCACTTCCCACAAGTATGTTGCCAAGCGTACCGCTGAGCTGGTTGGCAAGAAGGAATTCAAGATGGTCAACTGCCACCTGGGCAACGGCTCTTCTATGTCCGCTGTGAAGGACGGCAAGTGTCAGGATACCACCATGGGTCTGACTCCTCTGGCCGGTGTTCCCATGGGTACCCGCAGCGGTGATATCGACGCCGCTGTGGTGCAGTTCATCTGCAACAAGTACGGCATGAGCGTAGACGAGTGCCTGAATATGCTGAACAAGAAGTCCGGTATGCTGGCCATCTCCGGTGTTTCCTCCGACTTCCGGGATCTGGAAGACGGCGCTAAGAACGGCAATGAGGCTTGCGCTCTGGCCCGTGAAAAGTTCTGCTACGAGGTCGCTAAGTATGTAGGCGCTTATGCTGCCGCTCTGAACGGCATCGATGTGCTGACCTTTACCGCCGGTGTGGGTGAGAACGACTGCAATGTCCGGGCCAAGGTTTGCGAATACCTGGGCTTTATGGGCGTGAAGATCGATCCCGAGCTGAACAGCAAGCGGGGCAAGGAAATGCTGATCTCTACTCCCGACTCCAAGGTTCAGGTTTGGGTCGTCCCCACCAACGAAGAGCTGATGATCGCCCAGGATACCGCTGAGCTGGTCAACGCCGCGAAGTAAAAATTGCTTATTAAAATGCACCCCATTTCGGGGTGCATTTTTTGTGGCAGGGAAATGCCGATTCCCGTTTGTTGGGCAGCCGATGGCTGCCAATTGACAATTGAAAATTGACAATGGAGAATTTCGGAGTCGCCAAGGGCGACATTTTTAAATCATTTCCGAAGGAAATACCACAATTGTCAATTATCAATTATCCATTATCAATTCGTGCGCCAGC
>JAFQCV010000008.1 GCA_017416325.1 Oscillospiraceae bacterium | reverse complement strand
GCTTGCCGCCGTTTTCTTCAAACCACTCATACCACAAGCCAGGGAATTCTGTTTGAAACGCTTCCTCTATCGCCTCTTTTTCTTCTTCGGTAAGCGGTGAGAAATCGCCTTTGGCGGATATCCAATGAAACAACAGCGAGCCACAGACCAGTACAACGATCAAAACCGCTGAAATCAAAACGGTACTCCATTTTTTTAACATAACAACGACCTCCTTCAAGTAAATTCCTCTTCCCGTGCTAACTGGAGTAGCCACACAGCATACACCCGCCTGCTCCGTCCCATGCATGTGGTTCTAAAACCGCAACATCGCAATGTTCGCAGCATCGCCGGTGTCTATTCGTACCAACCGGTACATAGTAGTAATCATCCCCATGCATAGTGTGTAAGGAAAAAATATTCTTTGCGTTCAGCAAGCCCCCAGAAACACACTTCCCTGTAAAAGCCGCATATTCTTTAACATTATTAAGAATCAGGTCTTTTATTTCACTGCAGGTCAGGCTGCTATCCGCAGAAAGTATTAGGGCAGCAACACCTGCCACCATCGGCGTCGCCATAGATGTTCCATCAAAAATATGATACCCATGACTTAAGTGTCCCTGAACCGTACAGCCCGAAGCTCTGCATACCGTTGTGGAAAAGCAGCTGGCTATCGTGCTCCCAGGTGCAAACAAATCAATCTTCGTGCTTCCGTAATTAGAAAACGATGCTATAGCATACTGTGTTGTTGAGGCGCCTACACAAATAATATTTTCGCTATCCATAGTAGCAGGCATATGGCTTCCAGCGAAATCCAAATCAACGCCATGATTTCCGGCAGAACAAACAACAAGACCTGAATAGTTTGCCAATGCTTCAGCTAAAAATAAGTGTCCTACAGGATTAGTATGCATACTTATATTGAGAACGGGTATGTTGATTTGTTCCGCATAGTTAATAGCCTCCGCCAAAATTCCTGCTGTCGTCTTCTGCGAGCTTGGATCAAAGGGATCTTCAGAAAGAACCCGTAACGAAACCAAAGTAATATCCTGACATATGCCCTGTATGCCAGAGTAGTTGTTCCCACTCCCGCCAATAATCCCTGCCACATGCGTTCCGTGCCCACTAGAGTCGGTTGTTGCGCTGACAGAGTCAGGTGCAAAATTGCGGGAAAGGCTTGTGTTCACTTTCCCTTGCAGATCAGGATGGGATGCATCAATTCCCATATCCAGCACTCCCACCTTAACCGTATTGCTTCCTGTTTCTATCTGCCAGGCATAGTTTAGTTCAATCGCATTTCTGTGCCAGCCAATGTCAGTGGATGCATCTGGCTCAACAGGTCCACGGGACATATCCAGAGACATGATATAGTCCGGACCAACATAATAAATATCTCCCCGCTGCTCCAAGGCTTCTATCGCGTGAAGTACATTCTCTTTCCCCGGCGTTTCCAATTCAAGGCAAAGAATCGTTTTAAATGTTTCCGTTTTTACATTCTTATTCATAAAGGCGGCCCCGATGTCAGTTTCCGCAAGTTTTTCTCCCCGCAGTTTTGCCTGCACCTTTGCCGCTGCTGCGGTAGATAAATTCCGGACAGATCTACAAGCAATCTCCGGAAAATCCGATGTGGTATAGTTTCGGAATTTTAAGCTTGCTGCATTGTTTAAGACGACCATAACATGGTTATCCACAAAATCATCCCTTGCAGTTGCTGTGTCAAAAACTTTACCCTCCGTTTTTCCGACATCTACCGCGTTGACACCTGAAACCAACTGCACATTTCCCACAGTCAGTGCCAATGCAATTACCAATAGGCAACCTACAACTCTCCTAAACATCATGAACTCTCCTTTCATAAACAGATGTAAAAATGTACTAACCTAGGTGTGAGCTTACAAACAAAAAAACAAGCGGCCAACAGTTGAAAAACGTAGAATAATACTGTTTACGATTCTTCTCCCTCCTTCAAAATTACTGACAAAAAAGCGCATAAAACCAAAAGACACCTTGGCTTTATGCGCACGATTCCTATTTACCGCCACAATCATCAAACAGGCTTTGTCCGCGGAAGGTCGCTTGCGCACAACGGTCTGTCGGTTCAAATTTACGGATATACTTTATATACAAATATTACCATATTAAGGAAATAAAGTCAATACCGGCTGTCAGATATCACCTGTCCGTCGGTGGAAATGACCACCACATTCCAGGGGATCTGCTTACCACTGTCCTCTACAGCCTTTTTAACCGCATACTCAATGCCGCCGCAGCAGGGCACTTCCATCCGCGCCACGGTTACGGAGCGAATATCATTATTCTCCAAAATCCGGAACAACTTCATGGAATAATCTATGGCATCCAGCTTAGGGCAACCCACAAGGGTAACATGGTCTTTGATGAAATCCTGGTGGAAGTTGGCATAGGCGTAAGCTGTGCAGTCTGCTGCAATCAGCAAATCGGCACCATTAAACCACGGTGCCTGCATAGGCACCAGCTTGATCTGCACCGGCCATTGACGCAGCTGGGATTCCTGCCGAACAGAGGGCTGATTCTCCCGTTTCCGTTCCAGCGTTTTTGCCATCGAACCGGGACAGCCGCCGGAGGGGCAGCTGTGCTTCCCTTTCGCAGCCAAAACCGCCGCCTCGTCATAGGCAGCCGCCTCCCGCTGCACAAAAGAAATCGCCCCGGTAGGACACTTGGGCAGGCAGTCGCCCAAACCGTCACAGTAATCGTCCCGGAGAAGCTTCGCCTTTCCCTCTACCATGCCGATAGCGCCTTCATGGCAAGCCGCGGCGCAAGCACCGCAGCCGTTGCACTTTTCTTCGTCGATCTCGATAATTCGCCGGATCATGCGGTCTCCTCCCTTTCCTTCTGCTTTGCCAGCACAGCCATCATTTGCTCGTACATCTCATCGCCCACACATTTACGGGCATATTGACACCACTGGACACAGCTTAAGGTATCGTTATAGGCCACAAAGCCGCAATGCTCACAGGGCATTTGGGTGTCGATGGAAAACAGTTCGATCTCATGTCCGCATTGGGGACATACCTTTTCAATGATCGTAGGCGTTTTCGGTCTCGCCTGGCAGCCTTCCATAATCATATACATCCCTCCTCTTGACTTTCTAAGTGTATTTTACTATACTGACAGAAAAAAAGTATGTTGGATTTCCAACAAAGGAGCCTTTATGAGAGAATATTTTGACTTATTACTGGCTACTCCCCTGTTTGCCGGGATCACCCCGGAAGATCTGGCACCTATGCTCCATTGTCTGGGGGCAACTACTGTCCGTATTTCCAAGGGAGACCCGGTGTTTTTGGAGGGGGATGCTGCCGGATTTATCGGCGTTGTGCTGGAGGGCAGTGTGCAGGTGGTGCAAGAGGATTTCTACGGCAACCGCAGCATCCTGGCCCACGCGGTCAAAGGGGAGCTGTTTGCCGAAGCCTTTGCCTGCGCAGAAATCGACACCATGCCTGTCAGCGGCTATGCTGTCCGGGATTGTAAGCTTTTGATCCTATCCTGCCAAAAGATGCTCACCGTCTGTTCCTCCGCTTGTCTGTTTCACAATCAGCTGGTGAAAAACATGCTGAGGGTGGTGGCGCAGAAAAATCTGAATCTCAACGACAAGATCCGGTTTATGTCCCAGAAGACCACCAAAGAAAAGCTGATGGCATACCTTTTAGAGCAGGCCAAAGCAACCGGCAGTCCGGAATTTACCATCCCCTTTGACCGTCAGGCTTTGGCTGACTATTTAGGCGTGGAGCGCAGCGCCATGTCCGCAGAGCTGAGCAAGCTGAAAAAAGCAGGTCTTTTGGATTTCAAGGGCTCTCAGTTCCACCTGCTGCGCACCTGATATATGGATACTCCTCTACGGAAAGACGCCAAGACAAACAACTTGAACCTGTAGGCGTATGCGGATACGGTAAGGTTCAAGTTGTGCAGTAAGTCAAAATGCCTTGCGCAGCAAGCTATTTTACCCCTCATCCGTCAAAAATCAAAGATTTTTGCCACCTTCCCCCCAGGGGGAAGGCTTAGATGCGGTGCCGATTTCATTGTTTGCATTTTGACGGCTGGCGGCTATCTTTGACACTCTGAGACGCCCCCTCCGGCAAGCCGGAGGGGTTGTCTTGCTTACTTGAGCATCCCAAGAATCTCTTCTTTGGATTTTGCGCCGACGCTTTGGTTCACGATTCTCCCGTTTTTCATGACGAACAGGCTGGGGATACTGTAAACCTGAAACTGGGCGGCCAGTTCCTGCTCCTCGTCTACATTGACTTTGCCCACCTTGATGTCCGGGTTTTCTTCGGCGATCTCTTCCACAATGGGAAGCACCATACGGCAAGGGCCGCACCAGGATGCCCAAAAGTCCAGTAAAACAGGCTTTTCCGATTGCAACACTTCTTCACGGAAGTTGGATTCGTTAATTTTAATAGCAGACATTTTCTGTTCCTCCTTGTTTGTTTTGTATCCATAGGATACCATGTATTTTGGATTATTTCTGTAACTTTGTTACTTAACTTCTTGCCATGCCGTCTACACTCAACACTACGCCGGTGATATAGGATGCTTCGTCAGATGCCAGGAACACGAAGGCATTGGCAATGTCCTCCGGCTGTCCCAGCCGGCGCAAAGGGATCTGCTTAACCATAGGCTCGATAACCTCCTTGGGAACTGCCCGCATCATATCCGTTTCCGTGATTCCCGGGGCTACCGCATTGACCCGAATTCCCTTGGGACCAAGCTCTCTTGCCAGGGATAAGGTCAGTCCGTTCACCGCAAATTTGGAAGCCGGATAAGCCAATCCGCTGGGTTGTCCGTAGATACTGACCATAGAAGACGTACTGAGGATGACGCCGCTGCCCTTGCGGATCATACACTCCACAGCCGCCTTGGTGGCATTGAACACACCTTTTACATTCAGATCCATTACTTTATCGAAAGCTTCCTCAGTGTATTCCGTAAAGGGTGTGCTTTCCGAAACCCCGGCGTTATTTACCAAGATATCTACACAGCCGAAATTCTCCCGGACATACCGGAATGCTTCTCTTACCTCTTCCAAAGAGGCAAGGTTGGGGCTGATCCCGCCAACGGAAGACTGGGGAAATTCGGCTTTCAGTTTTGCAACTGCCTTTTCGGCAGATTCCTGGGTACTGGCCGCGATCACAACGGTAGCGCCCTCTCTTAAAAATGCTCTTGCTGTGGCAAGTCCGATGCCACGGCTACCGCCGGTAATGACCGCAACTTTATTGTGTAATCTCATATTGTTTACCTCCTTGTTTCTTTGTGGCTTTAGTATAACCGAAATGGTAAAACACATCTGTGATAAAGTCACATTTTCGCCATTTTGCAAGGTGCATCCATCTCCCACTTGCAAAAAGGCAAAAAAAATGCTATGATCTCATATTGAGAAAGTATTTCCCGGAGGACACTCCCATGAGTAGCAAAACAACGGTTATTACCCCGGACCAGCTGGCGGCGCAGTTTGCTTTCTGCGATCAGATCCGCGGTTTCTGGTACGAACAAAATATTACCCCCACCGCCTATGTAGAGACCTACGGCTGTCAGCAAAACGAAGCGGATTCTGAAAAGCTTCGGGGCTATCTGACCCAGGCAGGCTACGCCATCGTCCGGGAGGCTGAGGGCGCGGATGTGGTGATCCTCAACACCTGCGCCATTCGAGAGCATGCGGAGCAGCGGGTTTTCGGCAACTTAGGCGCGCTGACCCACACCAAGCGCCGCCACAGCCGGCAAAAGATCTTCCTGTGCGGCTGTATGGCCGGCGAAACCAAGGTCTCCGATCGGGTTTACAAAAGCTTTCCCTATGTGGACGGCGTTTTCTCCACCCATCATCTTTGGCAGTTCCCGGAGATCCTGTGGAATGTACTGACCCGGAAGAAGCGCCAATTTTACATTGAAGACGAACCCGGCTCCATTGCCGAGGGTATCCCCCAGGTGCGGGACTCCCGGTTAAAAGCCTGGGTATCCATTATGTATGGCTGCAACAATTTCTGCACCTACTGTATCGTCCCCTACGTCCGTGGCCGGGAGCGCAGCCGCAAAATGGCGGATATTTTGGCAGAGTGCCGCTCACTTGTCGAAAACGGCTGTAAGGAAATCACTCTGTTAGGACAAAATGTGAACTCCTACGGCAAGGATCTGGACGAAAATGTGGACTTTTCTGATCTTTTGGCGCAAATCGCGTCCATAGAAGGGGATTTTCTCATTCGTTTTATGACCAGTCATCCCCGGGATGCATCGAAAAAGCTTTTTGATACCATGGCAAAGCACCCGAAGATCGCCAAGCAGCTGCATCTTCCCTTCCAGTCCGGCTCTTCCCGGGTCTTAAAAGCCATGAACCGCCATTATGACAGAGAAACTTATTTGGAGAAGGTACGCTATGCCAAATCGGTTATGCCGGATCTGGTGCTGACCTCGGATGTCATCGTCGGCTTTCCCGGAGAAACAGAGGAGGAATTTGAGGAAACCATCTCCCTGATCGAAGCGGTGCATTACGATGCCCTGTTTACCTTTATTTTCTCTCCCCGGGTGGGCACACCTGCCGCCAGGATGGAAGACCCTACCCCCAAGGAAGAAAAGAACCGCCGCTTTGACCGGCTTTGCGCTGTTCAGAACCAAATCTCGGAGAGAATCCACGAAGGCTATATCGGCAAAGTCTTCCGCTGTCTGGTAGACGGCACAGACAAAGACTTGCTCACCGCCCGGACAGAGGGTGGACGGCTGGTGCGTTTTGAAGGAGATCCCGGGCTCATCGGCTCTTTCCAAAACATCCGCATCACCGGCGCAACCACCTGGAGCCTCACAGGCACATTGGAAAACTGAGCAATTCTCTTATTTCAAATAGAAAGAGGTATCTGCCATGGCAAAATCCGCCAACGAACTGACCCCCATGCAGCGGCAGTATCATGAAATTAAAGAACGCAATCAGGACTGTATCCTGTTTTTCCGCTTGGGCGATTTCTACGAAATGTTCGACGAGGATGCCCGGATCGCTTCCCGGGAGCTGGATCTGACCCTGACCACCCGGGACCGGGGTAAGCCAAAGGAAGAACAGACCCCCATGTGCGGTGTCCCCTATCACAGTGTTGACGCCTACATTGCCCGGCTGGTGCAAAAAGGCTACCGGGTGGCTATCTGCGAGCAGATGCAGGACCCTGCCACCACCAAAGGCTTGGTAGAACGGGATATCACCCGGATCGTCACCCCCGGCACTGTCACGGAAAGCTGCATGCTGGAAGAACGGAAAAACAATTATTTTGCCTGTATTTATGGGCAGGAGGGGCAGTACGGTCTTGCCTTCTGTGATGTTTCCACCGGCGCTTTTTATGCCACCACCTGCCCGGACGCTTCCGCTACCGCCTCCGAGCTGGGTCGCTTTGCCCCCACGGAGGTGATCCGTTTCGGTGAGGGCGTACACTGTCAGGAATTGGACGACACCTTGACTCTGCGGCTGAAATGCTGCATCAGTGATGGCCGGCAGGTACAGCTTACCGAAGAGCAGGCGCAAAACCTGCTGGAAAGCCACTTTAGTATGCCTTTGGCAGAAATGGGCATGGGAAATCTTCCCGCTGCTACCGTTGCCAGCGGTACTTTGCTGCAAACCCTTTTAACATTACAAAAGAACGATCTTGCCCATATCCGGACTCTGGAATACTATACCAGCGGAAAATTTATGGAGCTGGATCTGGATGCCCGGAGGAATCTGGAGCTGGTGGAAACCATGCGCAGCAAGGACAAAAAAGGTTCACTCCTGTGGGTACTGGACAAGACCTGCACCGCCATGGGTGGCCGTATGCTCCGGTCCTGGCTGGAAAAACCGCTATTAGACCCTCTGGAGATCACCCACAGGCAGACCGCTGTGGAAAAGCTGGTGAATGACACCATCCGCCGCAGCGAGCTGATCGAAGCCCTTAAGGATATTACCGATCTGGAGCGGGTACAGACCCGGATCGTCACCGGCAGCGTTAACTGCCGGGATCTGTTAGGCTTTGCCCGGGGTATCCGGGCTTTACCGGAGATCAAGGGGCTGCTGGGGGAAATCGACGCGCCATTGCTTCAAAAGCTTCAGGAAACCATTG
The DNA here is from genome assembly GCA_017416325.1 of Oscillospiraceae bacterium. Lineage (GTDB taxonomy): Bacteria > Bacillota > Clostridia > Oscillospirales > Oscillospiraceae > Faecousia. The sequence continues at coordinate 24,139 of JAFQCV010000008.1, read as the reverse complement.
ACCCCCTGACAGACTGCGCGGACAGGATCGAAAGCACCATTGTGGACGATCCTCCCCTGACGGTTCGAGAGGGCGGCATCATCCGCGTTGGTGCCAATGCCGAAGCCGACCGGCTGCGGGATATTATGAACGGCGGCAAAGGAACGCTGGCTGCCATCGAGACTGCTGAAAAGGAAAAAACCGGCATCCGCACTCTGAAGGTCAGCTACAACCGGGTCTTTGGCTATTACATTGAAGTTTCCAAGTCCTTTACGGATCAGGTTCCCATGCACTACATCCGCAAGCAGACTCTTGCCAACTGCGAGCGTTACATCACCCCCGAGCTAAAAGAGCTGGAAGACCAGGTCCTGGGCGCCCGGGATCGGCTGACAGCTTTGGAATATCAGATCTTTACCCAGCTGCGGGAGTTCCTGGCAAACCAGGCCGCACGGGTACAGCTCACCGCTGCCGCCGTGGCCGCTGTGGATACCCTGTGCTCTTTGGCGGCCGTTGCCGTACAGCGGGATTACTGCCGTCCGGAAATCACTTTGGACAATGAGATCTCCATTACCGACGGACGCCATCCTGTGGTGGAAGTGGTTCTGAAAGACACCCTGTTTGTCCCCAACGACACCCGGCTGGATAACGGCAGCAATCAGGTCGCCATTATCACCGGCCCGAATATGGCGGGCAAATCCACCTATATGCGGCAGGTAGCGCTGATCGTGCTGATGGCGCAGATCGGCTCTTTTGTACCTGCCCGCAGCGCCCGGCTGGGCATCGTGGACCGGGTCTTTACCCGCATCGGCGCCAGCGACGATTTGGCCTCGGGTCAGTCCACCTTTATGGTGGAAATGTCGGAGGTCTCCACCATTTTGAAGCACGCCACCGCAAAAAGCCTGCTGATTTTGGACGAGATCGGCCGGGGCACTTCTACCTACGACGGCATGGCCATTGCCCGGGCTGTCTTAGAGTATGCCGCGAACCCCAAAAAGCTGGGCGCTAAGACCTTGTTTGCCACCCACTATCATGAGCTTTCCACCATGGAGGACAAGCTTCCCAATGTCAAAAACTACAACATTGCTGTGAAAAAGCGCGCGGATCAAATGATCTTCCTGCGAAAGATCGTTCCCGGCGCTACCGATGACAGCTACGGCATTGAAGTGGCCAAGCTGGCAGGTCTTCCGGGCACTGTGGTAAGCCGCGCCCGGGAGATCCTGGCTGAACTGGAAGCTGAGGGCGCTACTGCCCGTCCTGCCGTGGCAGCTGCCCAGCCATCCGACCAGATCAGCATGCTGGATCTCAGCTCCCAGCAGGTCTGCCAGGCTTTGGCGGCTATCCATGTGGAAACTCTGACGCCCATTGAAGCCATGAATGAGCTGTATAAGCTGAAAATGATGCTGGGAGATTCCCTATAAGACCCACTTAGGAACAAGACGATGAACAACACCTTTACCCAAAATTACCTGACGAGAAAAGAACTGTCCCATGGCATGCGTTACCTGCTGTTTCAAGCCATTTTCCTGCCGGGCCTGCTCTCAGTCGCCAATGGCTTATTGCCAATTCCCCTATCCGCAGTATGGCTGAACGCGCTGTTTTTCAGCATCAATTTAGGCGCGGTCCTATGGATCTTTCACCGGTTTCTAAAGGGATTTTTCCCGATTTCCGGTAGGCAGCTGCTCCGCATTTTGGTAGTTGGGGTTCTCTTTTTTATCTTAAATCAAGGCTGCTCCCGGATTTTGGGCAAGCTGTTTTCCTCTGTGGTTACGGATTTTTCCAACATCAACGACCAGTCTATCGCCGCCTTGCTTCGGGAGAATTTCCCGGTAATGGCTCTGTGTACGGTTATTTTTGTCCCCATAACGGAGGAATGTCTCTTCCGCGGAGTGCTTTTTCGGGGAATTTATGACCGCGCTCCCTGGGCTGCCTGGGTGGTTTCTGCAGCGTTGTTCAGTTTTGTTCATGTAATGAACTATGTTGGGGTGATCCCCCCGCTTCCCCTGCTTTTATGCTTTCTGCAATATGTCCCTGCAGGCATTTGCCTGGCAGCGGCTTACCGGCTTTCCGGCTCTTTGCTATGTCCGATCCTGATCCACGCCGCAGTTAATACTGTGGGTGTGTTAAGTATGAGGTGATTGTATGCCTAAAGTCATTCAGCTTCCCCAGCATGTTGCCAACTTAATTGCTGCCGGTGAAGTGGTAGAACGCCCTGCCTCCGCAGTAAAAGAGCTTCTGGAAAACGCCGTAGATGCCGGCGCTACCAAGATCACTGTGGAAATTAAAGATGGTGGTATGACATTTCTCCGGGTCACCGACAACGGCTGCGGCATGTCCCCGGAGGATGCCAAAACCGCATTTTTGCGTCACGCCACCTCCAAGCTGCGCACAGCCGAGGATCTTGCCGCCATCGAAACTATGGGATTCCGGGGCGAAGCTTTGGCCGCCATTGCTTCTGTCAGCCGCATTGACCTGCTGACCCGGACGAAGGACGCCATCAGCGGTGTGAGCCTGCATCTGGAAGCCGGAAATATTACCGAGGAAACAGAAGCCGGTTGTCCTGTGGGCACCACCATTTTGATCCGGGATCTGTTCTTTAACACTCCTGCCCGGATGAAATTCATGAAATCCGACACGGTAGAAGGTGGCCGGGTTGCCGCGGCGGTGCAGCTGCAGGCCTTAGCGCACCCGGAAGTCGCTTTCACCTTTTTACGGGACGGGAAGCAAATCCTGTCCACTCCCGGCACCGGACAGCTGAAGGACGCAGTATACTGTGTTTACGGACGGGACGGCGGAAAAATGCTCCCGGTAGAAAGCCGGTGGGATAACTACACTCTGACAGGCTTTGTCAGCAAGCCCACCGATGCCCGGCCCAGCCGAAATCTGCAGACCTTTTTCGTCAATGGACGGCCCGTGGTTTCCAAGCTGCTGATCAAAGCTTTGGAGGAAGCCTACCGCAATCAGATCATGGTAGGCAAATTTCCTGCCTGCGTGCTGCATCTGAACCTGCCGGCAAATGCTGTGGATGTGAACATCCACCCGGCAAAGACGGAAGTAAAATTTCTCTCGGAGAAATCCGCTTTTGACTGCGTCCACTACGGTGTGCTGGGCGCGCTGAACAAGCAGACTGACCGGCCTCAGGTGCAATTTAAAGCTTTCCCATCAGGTAAAGAGGACGGTTTGCGTGAAAAGGCGTTCACCCCTCAGTCGCCTGCAGCGACAGCTCCCCTCAAAGGGGAGCCTACCGACTTTTTCCGCACTATGACTGCGGAAGAATACAAGAATTTCTCCACAGCTGTTAAGAGCGCGCCGCAGCCGAAGCCACAAGCCGCTGCTGCCACCGCCGTAAAAGTGGACAGTCAGAGAAAGGATGCTTTAAAAGAATCCGTTCTTCTGCCGGGTATGACCAAGCTTCCCCCTATGTATACCCCGCCCAAGCCGGTTACGCCCCCGCCTGCACCGGAGCCGCCTATGCCCGAACCGGAAGCTGAGCAGCAAACGTTGCCCATGGCTGACGAAATTCCTTGGCGGATGGTGGGTGAGCTTTACAACTCCTATATTATTGTGGAACAAGGGGAAGACGCTTTTCTGATCGACAAGCATGCCGCTCATGAGCGTATCCTCTTTGAAAAACTGAAAGCAAACCAGGAAGCCATCTCCTCCCAGATCCTTTTAACCCCCGTCCCCGTCACCTTGAACGCCGACGCTGTTGGGGAGCTGCTTGCCAACAAGGGTCTATTGGAGGAACTGGGTTTTGAAATTGACGAATTTGGCGATCATACCATTCTTGCCCGGCAGATCCCCATGGATCTAAGTCCCGAGGATGCCGCCGATGCTTTGGAATCTTTGGCAGCCGACCTATTGGCTGGCCGCCGGGAGGAAAAAACGAAGGTTCGTGACGAAATGCTCCACACTGTTGCCTGCAAGGCTGCCATCAAGGCCGGCTGGACCACCAGTGAGCCGGAGCTTTTGGCGCTGGTCAAACAGGTGATGACCAGAGAAGATTTGAAATACTGCCCCCACGGCAGACCTATCTGCGTAAGTTTAAGCAAAAAGCAGTTGGAGAAGCAGTTTAAGCGATAAATCCAAAGGAGGTCAAGGCCCATGAACAACATCATATGTATCGCCGGGCCTACCGCCTCCGGCAAGACCGCATTGGCGGTGGAGCTTGCCAAGCTGGTGGGCGGTGAGGTGGTCTCCTGCGATTCCATGCAGGTCTACCGCCGCATGGACATCGGCACTGCCAAGCCTACAAAAGAAGAAATGCAAGGTGTTCCCCACCACATGCTGGATGTGGCAGAGCCGGAAGAAGATTTCTCTGTCAGCCGGTACTGCGCCATGGCTGCGCCCATTGTAGAGGACATCCTTTCCCGGGGAAAGACAGCCATCATTGCCGGCGGCACAGGGCTTTACATGGACAGTCTGATTAAAGGCAACGACTTTGCCCCCTTCCCTTCCACCGGTGTCCGGGAACGGTTGGAAGCCCAAGCCGATTTAGAGGGCCTGGACGCCATGCGCGCCTTGCTTCAAAGCATTGACCCGGAAGCGGCTGATCGAATCCACGACCGGAAGCGGCTGATCCGGGCGCTGGAAGTCTATTATGAAACCGGCGAGACGATCACAGAACACAACCGCAAAACCCAGCAGATCCCCCCAAGATATACGCCTCTCTGGCTTGGTTTGGATTTTTCTGACCGCCAGGCGCTTTATGACCGGATCAATCTTCGGGTGGATCTGATGCTGCAGCAGGGACTTACCGAGGAGATCCGCGGCCTTCTGGACAGCGGAATCCCGGAAAAATGCACCGCCATGCAGGCCATTGGCTACAAGGAATTTGTTGCTGCCATTCAGGGAAAGTGCAGCATTGACATGGCTGCTGAGGAAGTGAAAAAGGCCTCTCGCCACTACGCCAAGCGACAGCTAACCTGGTTTCGACGCAACAGCAAGGTCCATTGGCTGATTCGTCAGCCGGAGGATAATACAAAAGAAATTCTTACGAGAACCGAACAAATTCTGCGTGAATTCGACAACTGAAAAATGCTAACATATGGATATCTCAAAGAAAGAAGGTATACATATGTCAGAAACTATCAATTTACAGGAAGCCATTTTGCGTGAGGTTCGCCGGGACAAAATACCGGTCACCTTGTTCCTTATGAACGGCTTTCAGCTTCGGGGAACTATCACAGGCTACGATAGCTTTGTGGTGGTGCTGGTTAGCGACGGCAAGCAGCAAATGATCTACAAGCATGCCATCTCTACCCTGGCGCCCATGAAGCCGCTGAAGGCCGCCACCCCCACCGCATAATGCACGCAAAGGCGACGGACAAACACCGTCGCCTTTTGCTGTGTGAAATTTTTTAACGATACAGAGGTTATATTATGTCCATTGCCGAAAATATTGCCGCGATCCGCGACCAAATGCGCGCTGCCGCTCTGGCTGCCGGCCGGGACCCCGGGGAGATCTCCCTGTGCGCCGCTACCAAAATGAATGACGCCTCCGCCGTCCGTCAGGCCATTGCCGCCGGCATCGACTGCTGTGGCGAGAACCGGGTTCAGGAAATGACCCAGAAGCTGGCGCAGAACGCTTATGAGGGTCGTCCTTTACATTTTATCGGCCGACTGCAAACCAACAAGGTACGGCAAGTGGTAGGCAATGTGGCGCTGATCCAAAGCGTGGACCGGATGAAGCTGCTGGAAGCAATCCAGGCTGAGGCTGCCAAACAGGAGACCGTCCAGGATATTTTGCTGGAGATCAACATTGGCCGGGAGAAAACAAAGGGCGGTTTTGATCCGGATGAGATCTGGTCGGTTTTGGATAAAATACCTGTTTTTTCCAACATCTGTGTCCGAGGACTTATGGCTATTCCCCCAATCTCCGAAAATCCGACAGGAAATCGTAAATTTTTTCAAGAAATGTGCAACCTTTCTGTTGACATAACGAGAAAAAAAAGCGATAATGTATGCATGGGCATTTTGTCTATGGGAATGTCTGACGATTTCGCCGATGCCATTGCCTGCGGCAGTACCATGATCCGTGTGGGTACTGCGATCTTTGGCCGGAGAAATTATGATAAGTAACATTTCCAATGATGTGAACATACAGGAGGAATCACTACTATGAGTTTTTGGGATAACATTAAGAAGTTTACCCAACCCTACGCAGATGACGATTATGATGAATATGAGGACGAAGACGAGCTGGATATGTTCGAGGAAGAGGACGCGCCTGTCCGCTCCAGCCGCGGCGGCCGCCGCCCCAACCCCTTTAAGTTAAATGTCGAAGAAGAGGAAGACGATTCCTTTGAAATCGACACCACCCCCACCTCCGCCCCCAGCGCTCCCATTGGCTTCAGCGGCAAGGTGCTTTCTAACAGCAACAAGCAGGAAGTGGTTCTGTTCCACCCCTCCAACTTCAACGACACCTCCAAGGCTGCTGATGACCTGCGCAGCAAGAAGGCTGTCATCCTGAATCTGGAGAATGTGGACAAGGCCATGGCTCGCCGTGTGGTGGATTTCCTGTCCGGCTGCTCCTATGCTCTGGACGGCAAGGTAAGAAAGGTGGCACAGTCCACCTACCTGTTCTGCCCCTATAACATGGATGTTGTCGGCGACCTGGAAACTCTTCAGAGCGAAGTAGAAAGCTACATCTAAGCTTCGCAGAAAGGATAAGCTATGTTTACACCGCAGCAAATTGAACAGATTTCTTTCGGTCGTCAGACCTTCGGCGGATATGATATGCAGTCTGTAGACGAGTTTCTGGAGCCGCTGACAGAAGACTATGTAACTCTGTATAAGGAAAACGCCCTGCTGAAAAGCAAAATGCGGGTTTTGGTCAGTAAGCTTGAGGAGTACCGCAAAAATGAAGCCAGCATGAAAGACGCCATGGTCAACGCACAGAAGACCTGCGACATGATGGTCAAGGAAGCGGAAGCCAAGTGTACCCAGTTGCTTACCGATGCCAACGCCGCCGCTGCTGAAAACGCTAAGAACGCCAGTTTCCTGATCGACCAGGAGAACGCCCGGGTGGAAGAAGCCCGTCAGGCTGCTTCTGTTAAGATCCAGGAGATCGAAGACCAGCTGCAGGCCTGCATCCAGGCTCTGATTCGGATCCGTGAGGCAAACCGCCCCGTTTCCCACAAGGCCGCTCCTGCCGCCGGAAACAGCGCTATCTTTGATTATGACAGCGACCCGGACAACGCCGAGGCTGCAGACCCTACCGACGCTGTCGCTGATGAGATCTCTTCCAACCTGGAAGCATTGGTTGGTACTACGGAAGAATCTGCCCCCAAGGCAGAGCCGAAGCACCCTGCCAATGACACCACCACCAGCAAGTTCGGCAACCTGCAGTTTGGCCGCAACTACGATCCCACCCACAAGTAAATCTCCCTTATGCTATGACGAGGACACGCCAGCGGATAAACCGCTTCCAGAGAGCTGCCGGTTGGTGCAAGGCAGTAAAGCAGGTATTCGTTGATATCCCCTCCGAGCAGCGCACCGAACCAAAGTAGGCTGCGCCGGTCTGCGCCCGATACCGCGCATTTGAGTGCTGCCATCAGGCAGAACGAGAGTGGTACCGCAGAGGTATATTTACGCCTTTGTCTCTTGCGAAAGAGACAAAGGCGTTTTTTGCCCTCCCCTTTGGGGAGGGTGCCCCGTAGGGGCGGGAGAGGATCACCTCTTCCGTCAGCCCTTACGGGCTGCCACCTTCCCCAAAGGGGAAGGCTATGTAGACATTCTTTCAATTTGAACATTAAACGGAGGTAACATTCCAATGGAATACAAAAACACTATTATCACCCCAAAGACCGACTTCCCCATGAAGGCCGGTCTTCCCGCCCGGGAGCCGGGTATGCTGCAACGCTGGCAGGAACAGGATCTTTACAACGCTCTTCTTGAGAAGAACAAGGACCTGCCCCCCTTTGTGCTGCACGACGGCCCTCCCTTCTCCAATGGCTATATCCACATGGGTCATGCTCTGAACAAGACTTTGAAGGACTTTATCATCCGCAGCCAGGCTATGATGGGCCACTACACCCCCTATGTCCCCGGTTGGGACAACCACGGTCTGCCCATTGAGCGGGCCATTGAGAACTCCAAAAAGAAGCTGAACAAGGATATGTCCGTCCCCGAGTTCCGGAAAGCCTGCGAAGACTTCGCGGAGGACTTTATCCAGAAGCAGATGGGCGGCTTCCAGCGGCTGGGTGTCGTGGGCGACTGGGAGCATCCCTACCGCACCATGGACAAGCATTTTGAAGCCCAGGAGGTCAAGGTCTTTGGCCGGATGTTTGATAAGGGCTTTATCTACAAGGGCTTAAAGCCCGTTACCTGGTGTCCTTTCTGCGCCACCGCGGTTGCTGAAGCGGATATCGAGTACAAGGACGATCCCTGCACCTCTGTTTACGTTAAGTTCCCTATGAAGGACGATCTTGGCAAGCTGGAAGGTTTTGACACGAGCAAGATGTTCTTCGTGATCTGGACCACCACCATCTGGACCCTCCCCGGCAACATGGCTATCTGCCTGCATCCCCGGGACAGCTATGTTTTGGTCAAAGCCGAAAACGGCGAAACCTACATCATGGCCGAGGCTCTGATGGAAAAGACCATGAAGATGGGCGGTTTTGAAAATTACGAGGTTTTGGCAACCTTCCCCGGTCAGTTCTTTGAGAATATGCTGGCGCAGCATCCGTTCCTCCCCAAGACCTCCCGTCTGGTCAACGCCGAGTATGTCACCATGGACTCCGGTACCGGCTGTGTCCACACCGCTCCCGGCTTCGGCGCGGATGACTATCAAACCTGTATGCGCTACGGCATGGAGCTGGTGGTGCCTGTGGACGACTACGGCCGCCACACGGATTACGCAGGCAAGTATGCCGGTATGAAGACCGAGGAATCCAATCCCGTCATTAAGGCCGATATGGCAGAAAGCGGCATGCTGTTCGCTTCTGAAGAGATCATCCACTCCTATCCCCACCACGACCGCTGCAAGAAGCCTGTTATTTTCCGGGCAACTCCCCAGTGGTTCTGCTCTGTGGAATCCTTCAAGGACGCCGCGGTAAAGGCCATTGAAAACGTCCAGTGGTATCCCGCCTGGGGCGAAGACCGGATGGTCAGCATGATCCGGGAGCGGGCCGACTGGTGTATCAGCCGTCAGCGCCGCTGGGGTCTGCCCATCCCTGTGTTCTACTGCTCCGACTGCGGCAAGCCCGTTTCCACCCCCGAATCCATTGAGAAGATCTCCAAGCTCTTTGATGCGCACGGCTCCAATGTCTGGTTCGAAAAGGAAGCTATGGAGCTGATCCCCGACGGCTTCACCTGCCCCCACTGCGGTGGCAAGGCTTTTACCAAGGAAACCGACACGCTGGACTGCTGGTTTGACTCCGGCTCTACCCACTATGCTTCCTTGATGCACCGCACCCCTGAGCTTTGGCCTGCGGATGTATATTTGGAGGGCGCTGACCAGTATCGTGGCTGGTTCCAGTCCAGCCTGCTGACCTCTGTGGGCGCGCTGGATCAGGGCGCTCCCTTCAAGCAGGTCCTGACCCACGGCTGGGTGGTGGATGGACAGGGCCGCGCCATGCACAAGAGCCTTGGCAACGGTGTAGACCCTGCCGACCTCATTAAGGACTTCGGCGCGGATATCATCCGTCTGTGGGCGGCTTCCTCTGACTATCACGCAGATGTTCGCTGCTCCAAGGAGATCTTCAAGCAGATCGCCCAGAACTATCTGAAGTTCCGCAACACCGCCCGTTACTGCCTGGGCAACCTGGCTGACTTTGATCCCAACCGGGATATGGTGGCGGCAGAAAACATGGAGGAGCTGGACAAGTGGGCGCTGACCAAGCTGAACGAACTGGTTTCTTTAGTTCGTAAGGCCTACAACGGCTATGAGTTCCATGTGATCACCCACGCTATGAACGATTTCTGCGTGGTTGAGCTGAGCTCCTTCTATCTGGATATTCTGAAGGACCGGCTGTACTGTGAGGAAGCCACCGGCCTGCGCCGCCGCTCTGCACAGACGGCCCTGTTCCTGATCCTGGATGCCATGGCGAAGCTGTTCTCCCCCATTCTTGCCTTTACCTGTGATGAAATTTGGCAGGCCATGCCCCACTTAGAAGCCGATGATGCCCGGAATGTGCTGCTGAACCAGATGCCTGAGGGCTTTGCAGCCTACTGTCTGGACAGCGTAACTATGGAAAAGTGGGAAATCGTTATGAAGCTGCGCCAGGATGTCAACGGTGTTCTGGAAAAGGCCCGGGCTGAAAAGCGGATCGGTAAGGCTTTGGAGGCTCATGTGACCTTACAGGGCAGCGATGAGCTGAAGGCTGCGTGCGAAGGCCTGAATCTTGCGGAGATCTGCATCGTTTCCGCCTGCGATTGGGCACAGCCGGAAGAAGGCGCCGAGGTTGGTGTTGGCATTAACTATCCCGAACTGACCATTGGTGTATCCGAAGCCAAGGGCGAAAAGTGCCCCCGTTGCTGGATGCACTCTTTACAGGCGAATACCGAGGGCCTTTGCCCCCGTTGCGCTGCTGTTATGGCGAAACTGGACATCGAGCTTTAATACGAAAGGACCGCCCTTGGGCAATGTCATTAAGTTAGTGTCATTGCGAAACCAGTCCGCAGACTGGTTGTGGCAATCTCCTTCAATTCAGGGGATTCCCACGCCAGTGTGCGCACTGGCTCGGAATGACAGAGATTTCTTAACTTAATGACATTGCCCAAGGGCGGTCCTTTTATTGCATTTTAAAACGCCAGAGCCTGTCCTGATCTTCCTGGGTGGCATAGCCGATGCCGACCCGTTTGTCGGCCACCACAGAGCAGGAATAGCCGTCATCTTCGATCCAAAGCTCTTCACCGCAAATGCAGCCCCGGTTTAGTTCCCCGGTAACCAAGAGAGCTTTGGTCAGCTTTCCCGGGCCGGACGCGTCCACACAGGCGCGGATCAGAACAGCTTCCGGCTGGTCTGTCTCTCCGGTCACAATGTTCAGCAGCCAATGCATGCCGTAGCAAAGGTAGACATAGATAGTGCCGCCGGCCTGATACATTACCTCTGTCCGCTTGGTTCTGCCCTTATGGGCATGGCAGGCTGTATCGGCTTCTCCGCAGTAGGCTTCCGTTTCGGAAATACGAAGCTTTAAAAGCTCCCCCGAGGGCAATCGCCGCACAAGGACTTTCCCCACCAGTGCCTCAGCAACCGCCAAACAAGGCCTGTCATAAAATTCACGTTCCAGCTTCGTTGCCACGGAAAATCCCCCCTTTTTTGTTAGTATACCACATCCCAAGGGGGCAAACAACGGCATATTCCAAATTCATGGATATCCCCTTTCTTTTTCCGGAAAAAGCAAAAATAATGCTTGACAAACAGCAGTCACATCGCTATAATAAGCGTGTTCGGTTCGAGACGCCGGTATAGCTCAGTTGGTAGAGCAACTGATTTGTAATCAGTAGGTCGGGGGTTCGAGTCCGTCTACCGGCTCCAAACCGCACTGACAGGCTTTGATCGAGCCAATTGAATATGGGGGATTTCCCGAGTGGCCAAAGGGGACAGACTGTAAATCTGCTGGCTATGCCTTCGGTGGTTCGAATCCACCATCCCCCACCAACTGAAACAACCATAGTAATTCGAACACCCAGGTGTTGGACGACTATGGTTGTTTTTGTTTTTGCATTGCAAATAGCGGCTTTTTCAAGCCGCACTTTTCTTATTCAGTTGGACACCTGTTTTCAAACTTCGGAAAACCCGTGCAGAAAGTCAGAAAATTGTGCGATTCGAACACCCTTTTCTAAGATGCAAATCACATAAAGTCATTGCGGCTCTAGCATATTTTTGTTTGACTATTTTCTCTGTCCAGACTTCGCCTAAATTGTTCGAAATTTTACACTTTTTATCTTTTCTGCATACTTCGCTTTTGGGGTGAATAAGTGAGCTTTTTCAAACTTAGACTTGCGGATAGAAACCAGTTTTTCTATGAGATCTGCACATTATTTCTTGGACATTATATGCTTCACTCATTACTTTCTGCCTTACGTGCTTTTTCATAAGATTCTTCTTTCGCCTGAGGTGTTTTGTAATGTAGCGTCTTATGAGGTCTCTGTGTATTATAGAAATCAATATATCTATCTACCGCCGCTCTGAATTCCCGTTCAGAGCGGTATTTGTATCTATACAGTTCTTCCTGTTTCATGGAAGCGAAGAAAGTCTCCATCACAGAATTATCGTAAGGTACGCCGGGTTTGGAGAACGACTGCGTAACCTCTCGTGCTTTCAAATAATTGCCAAAAGCTCTCGACCTGTAATTACCTCCCTGATCTGTATGGAAAATCAGACCCGGCTCCGGTTTTCTGGATTCATATGCCATTCTGAAAGTTTCTTTAACTAGGTGCGTGTTGTTGCTGTATCCCACCTTGTAAGCGATCACCCGTCTGGCATACAGATCCATTATGACACAAATAAAATACTGCATCTCATCAAAGCGATAGTATGTTACATCACTCACCCAAATTTGATTTGGTCGCTCTGCTGTGAAATTTCTCTTTACAATGTTTTGGCATTTTCGTGTTTCATCATAATGGCGCTTTTTAGATCCTATCCGGATGCTCTGCAAATCCATCTCTCGCATCAACTCTCGAACATACGCAACTGTCACCGCTTCGCCTTGATCTTTCAGAATTGCGTGAATTTTCGCAGCACCATATATTTGATTGCTGTCATAATAGATGTCACGAATTTTGGCTTTCATCACCTCACGCCGTTTTGCAGCTTGTGTATTGCCCTTTAACCCCCGGTTTATGTAGTTGTAAAATGTTCCCCGCGGAACCTCCAGTGCTTCACACATAAGCCGCACGCTATATTGGCCTTGGTGATAGAAGTCCTCAAGTACCTTAAGCCTCTTGTCCAGGGGCATTTCTGTCACATCAAATACCGCCTTGAGAACTTCAAGCATCCCCTCCAACTTATCAATATGTTCTTTTTGCTTGAAATAGGTTCGCGGGTCTGATGCTATTATCTCCCCCTTCTTCCGAGCAGCTTCCTCCCTTGCTTCCCGCGCCGCCGCAATCCAGGAATATACTGTACTCCTTGGGATGCCCGTGTCCGCTGCAATTGAAGCCACGCTTTCGCCATTAAGCTTCCGCTGAAGCAGCTGATCCTTAGTTTTGATATCTGAGTTCTTTTGTTGCACAATATGACCTCCTATAGTTCTTTGGGACAATACCCAAACAATTATATCGAGCGCATGCAAGGCACAGCAACACAAAGATATTAAATTCTTCTCCTGCAATATAACGGTCTGTTTCCCTTCTTCTGACCCAGTTTATGCAACTTTTTAATGATTTAAAACCATTTGTGAGCATAGTGTCATAACCAAAATGGTATCTCGTACATATATTACTGTATCTGTTTTCCACAACCAACACGGAGTATGCCCATTTCAGCACCTCTATGTTCATGTATCTACTTAACATCCGTGCCCAATATATCCAAAAAAATATGCCAGTTCATAAAAAATAGCTTTCATTTACAAAAAAGTCTTGCAATGCTCTTACCAAAGATGTATAATGGATGAAATTATATTGTGTCCATATTGTGTGTTTTCTGTCATTCCATGCATTTTTCTGTCATAAAGAACAAATAGAAGGACGAGGCTTATCGTGACAAATAAACAGATTGCAGCACTGATTAGCACTGGTGTGATTATCTTTACGACTGTATTGTGCTGGCCTGGTGACTACACGACGATTTCATCATTTTATCGAGCTGTTGTAATCAATATTGCCAGTGTGTTTATCAGTGAGATCCCTAAGTTCAAGCAAAGTTTAGACAATCTAAAACTGAATATTGCGAAAATTATTTTGACACTGGCTGGTTTTGCAGTTCTTGCTATTGGCATAATGAATACTTCTCGCCCATACGATGCCAACAATCTTCCTCAAGAGTTCACTATTTGGGAGTGGATTTATTTTTTGGTATCGTTTGCCGTTTGCGGGATTGCTATTTTAAATTTTATCGAAGTTTTACACGACAAAAGCGATGTTCCACCCAAAGCAGTGGATTGTGCGCCTAACGGTAGTATTAGCGAATAAAAATCTTTTTATAAAAATCAATCATTAGACAGGAGAGTTGCTTTTTGAAAGTTTATATTTTACTTTTTGTTCTTTTGACTGGTGGCTTCCTGTTTTATGCAATCAACGCAATGATTCAAAAAAGTCACAGGAAACCACATGTCGTTGCCCCACTTTTTGAAGTTGATATTGATTCCGATCCTAATGTTAATGCCTATATTGCCAGAATGCCGCAGCAATATAAAGATAATTCTAGAGTTTTAAAAGGTTCTGGAAAAACGCACTTTTCCGAAGCCATTGTCGAAGGCTCTGAGTTTGTGCGTAGTGAAAAAATTAGTGTGCTGAATTCTATTGGAGAGAAGTTTTCATGAGTGAAAAAGGAAACACAAAGTCATCGGAATATGTCATGCTGACACCAAAGGAACGCCAGACGCAGGTTGATAAGTTATTGAAAGTATGGAATGACTTTATTCTAGTGAATGAACCTACACTAAATAAAGACGATGTATTCATTAATCAACGGTCTCTGGCAGAGGTTGTTGAACGAGTCAGCAAGCGAAAGTTCTATTTTGAAGTTTTTCATAAACTTCCTCACATATCCGAGTTCAAAGAAACTGCATTGTATGTTTTTTGGATTACAAAGCTTAAACCGTTTACTATTACCAACGAAGCTTCGAAACTGTGTGCATCTGTAAATGAATTGTACGCTTTCCATATGGTTATCTCCGTATTTGAAAAAGTACGCAGAGAGACTAAGCCGGCTAATTTTTGCTACCCCACCGAAGCCATGTTGAGTGACTTTGTATATGGTTTGAAATATCAAGATTTAACTAAAGAATCGTTGATTCTTTATATTGAAGCTCTTGCGGCATCCTGTGGGCTTCCGGTTTTTTCTTCTCAGCCAATTCATACGATTAGTAAAGAACACAAATGAATTTTTGGAACAACCATAGTAATTCGAACACCCAGGTGTTAGATAACTATGGTTGTTTTTTTACAATGCACATAGTGGTTTCTTAGCAGCACATTTCTTGCTCTCTAGGACATTATGTTGTAGCTCATACCCAACTTCCTGCGAGTTAGGATTACATCTGTAGCTCGATAGAAGCAACGCATTATGGGATAGGTCAAAAGCATAATTGCTCTAGATTAAGTCGTACGGAAATAACCGTATAATTGTCTATGCCAGGTCTTAACAACAAAACAATCAATTCGAATTCACCTTTAAAGGATTTCATTGAAAGAATGGAAATACTTTGCTATAATTACTCTGATAATTATGGTGCAAGGGAGGTCACTGTATGGACTATACCGTTGTTTCTGCAAGATCTAAACTACTAAAGAAAGTGCAAAACTTGGGAGATAGTGCCAGTAGCACAGTTGGCTTTCTGCCTCGTGAAGCATTTGTGGACTACGCCAAAAAGGGGCATATTCTTGCGTTGACTGAAGATGATGAACTTCTTGCTTACATTATGTATCGGTACAGAAAGAATACCATTGTGATCGTTCAATTATGTGTTTCTCCGCTGCATAAAGGAAAGGGGTTCGCAAAGCTTCTTGTAAATGAATTGTTTGAACGAGAAAAAGACTGTATTTCTCATATGCAGCTTTCTTGCCGGAGAGACTACAATCTTGAAAACTTTTGGATGTCTTTGGGGTTTACTCCCATAGATGAACGAAAGGGACGCGCAACTACGCGTGATACGGTTTTAACTACATGGATTCGGAGAAATACTGAATGTCAGGATATTTTTGCGCTGTTATCCGAAGTTGACAAGCAAAGAACTCAGGTAGTAGTCGATACTAACATCGTAATTGACCTATACGATGGTAGTAACAACGAAACCAAAACATTAACGCAAAGCTTCTTAGCCGGCTACGCAGAATTCCGAATCTCCAAGTATGCTCTGGATGAAATCAATCGCAATGATAATCCTACCGTAAGAAAAGCCCATAGAGACTACGCTAAGGCACAATTTGCATTAACTGAGTCAACTGACAGTGACCTATTCAAGACAATCCAGGCAGATCTTCTCTTACAAAAACCATCCGTTGAATTTAGCAACACATGGTTTGATATTTGCCATATTGCTGATGCCATTGCCGCTGGCGCTGTCGTATTTATTACTAGAGATTCCGCGTGGCTCAACACTAATATTTCAGAATACATTTTTGCAAAATACAATCTGGATATTATGAGTCCTGGAGAGTTCGTCAACTCTGTTGATGAGCTGGCATCCCCCTCTGATTATGCACCTATAAAGTTAGCCGGGTTAAACCTGGATTTTTCCAAAATGCAGCATAGTGATTACCCCACTGTACTCAACACGTTCTTTGATAAGTATGGCGAAAAGAAAAACGAGTTTGATCTAGCTTTGAGAACTTGGATGGCATCACCCGAAAAGCACAGCATTCTCCTTGTTAAGAGCGACACCACGCCGCTTTGTTTTGTTGTCACTACTAGATCCGAGAATAGACTATATGTTAACACACTTCTGGTGGCCACCGGTGCCGTTCGCCCATCTCTTTTGGACACATTTGTAAAGCGGGTCGCATTTAAAATCCTGGATAGTGCAAGAAAAGATGGCATTGCGCAAATCGAGATTGCAACAGAGAAAATACCAGACGATACTGTTAAGAGTTTGATGGCATGTGGTTTTACTAATAATGGCACCACACTTCTCCGTATTATTGACAGCCGTGTGATTTCTCCTGAACAGGTCCGCCCAATTCCGCTTCTTCACGCTGACAATCCGTTGCAGATTGCAATTTCCAGATACCAAAAAGATCGCAGTGCTGGGAAGGAATGCAAAGATCTTGTCTTCAGTTTGGAAAAAGCTCTGTGGCCCCTTAAAATTACTTCTTCTGGTATTCCTTGCTATATCGTGCCTATCCGAGCAGAGTATGCCGTTCAATTATTCGATGAGAACCTTGCAAACGATCATGTATCTTTGTTTTCCAACACAAAAACTGAACCCGCACTTAGCATTGAAAATGTGTATTTCAAATCCAAGCGTCACAGTGTCCCGTGCGGCCCTGCACGAATTCTGTGGTATGTTAGTCAATCTGAATATATGCAGACTGGCGCCATTCGTGCATGTTCCTATTTAGATAACGTTGAAACGGATACAAAGAAAACTCTGTTCAAAAAATATCATCGTCTAGGTGTGCTGGATTGGTCTGAGCTGTTAGCCGTTGGCGGAAAATCCGATCTCATCAGTGCGTATGGTTTTAGCTATACTGAGCTTTTTGACCATCCTATTCCTTTAGCGCAAGTACGCAATTTCATAAATAATCCCACAGAAACGTTCCAATCTTATACAAAAATAGACGAGCCTGCCTTTACACAGATATACACGGCGGGTGTTTATGGAGGTAGTCATGGCTGAAAAAAGATACTTACTTATGTCAATAAAGCCAGTGTATGCACAAAAAATCAAGGCGAAGGAAAAATCGATTGAACTTCGCTGCTCTTCTCCAAAAGTATCTTCAGGTGATGTCCTAGTTATTTACGAAAGCTCTCCCATCCAAAGAGTTACTGCTTATTGTGAAATTGATTCTATTATATCAATGCCACCGGCTAAGCTCTGGGAAGTCGTCAAGGAGAAGGCAGGCATTGCCTGGAGTGCATTTGAAAGCTATTTTGCTGGAAAAAAAGAAGGCGTTGGAATATGTCTAAAAGACATAAAAACTCTTTCATCCCCACAGCCCCTGTCTGTAATTTCAGAAGATTTTTTCGCCCCTCAAAGTTATCGATATATTTCTGAAGAGCAATTTCTACGTTTGGTCGGAGCGAATCACTAATCTAACCTAGTCTGGTGATATATTATGAGATGCCTATTCTGCAAAGAAGACTCTTCTTCAGCCAAAAGCATTGAACACATTATTCCTGAATCTCTTGGAAATAAGACTCTTACTCTTCCCCGTGGATATGTTTGCGACAAATGCAATAACTATTTGGCACGTGAAGTAGAAAAGCCTTTTCTCGAAAGAGAAGATATGCGTTTGCTGCGGTTCCAAGAAGATATCCCTAGCAAGAAAAATAAATTCCCCCTGTTGGAAGGCAATTGGGATGGAATTCCAGTAGAAGTAAAAAAAGAAATACACAACGGAGAAGTTATCCCCAGTATAGGCATGCCACCAGAATTGTTGGTTAAAATTTTATTACATCCCCAAGAACATTACCAAATGACTGTACCAGCATATACCGATGTTCTTCTTCCACCACAGGGTTCGATTACTTCACGCTTCATTGGAAAAATTGCATTAGAAGCATTAGCTCATAAGCTTAGTTCCTTGGATGATAGTTTAGATCAGTTAATTGATGATAAGCAATTTGATCCAATAAGAAATCATGTACGTAGAGGCTCACCTAGAGCTTGGCCTTGTCACATAAGACGGATTTACTCACATCGTAAATCGTGGATTGACAGTGATGGTGAAACATATCAAATCATCCACGAATCTGATTTTCTTATGCCTGGCATCACCAAGTATGATGGACAAAACCCGGTCCAAGCCGAACTATACTTCATTGTTGCCCTATGGGGTATGGAGTTTGCTATTAATTTAGGTGGTCCTTGTATTGAAGGGTATCAGGCATGGCTTAAGGAGCATGATAATGCTAGTCCGTTGTATTTTGGTAAAAATGACCCCAAGAGTATGAAACCATAAGTGCGTCAATCAACAAAATAGGGAATATACATTTAGTTCAAACACACAATAGACCATATTTTTCAGTGCTGAACTTCCAAAAAGCGTTGTGGCTCTAAGGATTTTGCGTTTTGCCGCATCCAAGTTCTAATCAAAAATATACATTTAGTTCAAACCTGCCAAGTGTTGTGGTCTATTTAGATGCCACACAGAAAAGCCTTGAGAAATCAAGGCTTTTCTTAATTTTACCCCTATTTTTTAAGTTGCAATTTCATAGATGCCAACGACCTACAAGGTGGATTCGAACCACCTAAACAAAATATAAAGGGCTGATTTAGCAATTGTTTTGCTAAATCAGCCCTTTTTCTATTTGTTTTTATCTTTCAATCTTGTTTTTGCTTCTTCAACAGTTTCACCGTCCTTGGTGAGATAAGCATCTACAAACTTATCTTCGATTTTGGTGTAACCATCAACAACACCTTGCTCGATTTTTTTATAGCCTTCAACTACACCTTTTTCAATTTTTTTGTAACCGCCGGTTACTGCTTCGGCGATTTTTTCATTTGCCTTTACAATTTTTGATTTAGCCATATCTGTATATTTTCCTCCAATCAGATTGATTCCGAGAAGCAGTACAACAATCCAAACTGCTGTTCCTGTAAATATGTTTAGTAATAAGATTTCCGCAGCTTCCATACCCGGAAAAGACACGAGCATTGATCTTTGCATTGTGTAAATGGAAACACACGCATCAGCGAGCGATATATTACGGAGTATCTTTAATACCGGAGAAGCGGAACGTTTTGCTTTTACCATACCGATAATTGAAATGGTGATTTTAGTAAATGTGTATGTGGCAATGGTGATCATTACAATTTCGTGAAAAGCGGTGCCTCTATCTTTAACAGCAGACATTATGTTCACACCTACTATGCAGAAAGAAAGCACAACCAATAAAATTCCCGTAATGCGTCGTGCAAAAAGCTCGGTATCATAATTGCCACTTGCTTTTCGTCTGACCTGCAACACAGAAAACCTTGTAATTGCAAGCACGGTATAATACGCACCTACTGTAATAAACCACCACGAATGTGCAAGAAAACCTATAATACAGTTGCCGAGTGCATAAGCAACATTAAACGCAAGACTTGTATAAGGACTTCTTACAAGATTTAATACCTTCATTTGATACCTTTAATCATCGGAATAAGCGCAATCAGCATGATGATACCAAGCAAACCGACGAGTGTGCCCCAAATGATTTGCTGCCATACAAGGCACATACACATACCCACGCCAAGTACCAAAGCGGCAATGACGGCGTAAATAATACGGAACAGATTTTTACCACTCATTTTCGGCAGTTTCTTGTTTTCCATTTTGCACCAGATAAGTGCCGTGACAATGCCAAGCACGATGCCGATAGCACCGAAAACTATGCCTTCATTAAAGGCGTTCCATTCCGGCAGAAGTGCCATACACATACCGAGTGCGAAAAACACCCCACTTACTGTTCCTAATATCAATGCAACAAAACTACTCTTTTTCATTTTGAAATCTCCCTTCATTAAACCAACACTTGTATTTTTAATGCATTTATAGTATAATATTTTTGCCAAAGCAAAACAATCAACAATTAAACGACAAGTGTTGGAATAAAAGAAAGTGCGACCATCAGTTTGGTCACAAGTATCGGAATAATGGAGCCCAGCCATGAATGTAAAGAACAACAAACGACGCAGGGAGTCGCAAGAGAAAATCGAAAAGACGTTTATAGAGTTACTTCAAACCCGTGAAATTAAGGATATTACTGTTTCAGACCTCATTAAAGTGACAGAATTGAACCGCAGTACCTTCTATGCAAACTACATTGATATATTTGACCTTGCCGATAAGACACGAGAAAAACTCGAAAATGATTTTAGCAATCTGTTTGCTGATTACGATTATTTTAATGAGCGCAGTGGTGCACTTAAGATGTTTACACATATCAAGGAAAATCAAATTTTTTATAAAACATATTTCAAACTGTGCTATGATGACAAACACCTTATTTCTATATATGATACAAGACGAGCCGAAAAAGAACATATTGATAGCAACATCAAGTATCATATTGAATTTTTTAGAAATGGTCTAAATGCCATTATTAAGTTATGGCTTGCGGGTGGTTGTCAGGAATCTCCCGAGGAAATGGCAGAGGTTTTAAAACAGGAATATAGAGGAAGATAAATTTCTTAAAACAAAGTGACATCATAATGGTTCGTAACAGCCAAACAAAAAGACTTGCTATGGCAAGTCTTTTTTGTTTGGTGGAACCAAGTGTGCCTTTGGGCACGATAAGTGCATCTTTGGTGCGTGAAGCATGCCTTCGGCAAGTGAAGTACCTACGGGCGTGGGTGGCACACTTAACTTCACGCAAAACAAAGCCTTGCACTTCACCATAATCTCCGTCAATATGGATTCGACTGACCAAGCCCAAAAAGGAAACATTTAGTGATTTTTTTGATTTGAGTCTTGCTTATTTCCTTTTTGAAATTATAATATAATTCAAGAAATTATTGTTTCAATCTTGAAGGGAATTATCATGACAAAACAGAAGAATTACAAAAAGACACTTACAGCTTGCTATCTTGGCTATATCACCCAAGCGATAACCGCCAATTTTACACCGCTACTGTTTTTAACATTCAAAAGCATCTACGAAATTACACTGGAAAAGATTGCAATCATTCCCTTGGTGTTCTACTTAACACAATTGCTGATTGATCTTGCAGCAACCAAATTTGCTGACAAAATCGGATACCGCGCCTGTATTGTGGCATCTCAATTGGTGTCGGCTGTAGGTCTTGTCTCGCTGGCGATTTTGCCGGAAGTACTTCCCCTCCCCTTTATAGGTATTCTGATTTCGGTAGTACTTTATGCGATGGGAAGCGGACTGGTTGAGGTTTTGTTAAGCCCTATCGTTGAGGCTTGTCCTTTTGAAAATAAAGACGGTGTGATGAGCCTGTTACATTCCTTCTTCTGCTGGGGCGCAGTGGGGGTTATCTTGGGCTCTACGCTGTTTTTCTCCATATTTGGTGTGGAAAATTGGAAGATACTTGCTTTTATTTGGGCATTGGTGCCACTGTATAACACCTTCAACTTTATTACCTGCCCCATAGAACGGTTGGTGGAAGACGGCAAGAGCATGGGCATTGGCAAACTGCTGAAAACACCGATTTTCTGGTTGATGATACTTCTTATGGTATGTTCGGGTGCCTCTGAAGCAACTATGACGCAATGGGCATCAGCGTTTACCGAATCGGCACTTGGTGTTTCTAAAACCGTAGGCGATTTAGCAGGACCGTGTTTGTTTGCCATGTTTATGGGTATAGCCCGCATGCTGTACGGCAAATTCAGCGAAAAACTGAATTTGCCCAAGGTGATGCTTGTTTGCAGCGTGATGTGCGCCGGTTGCTATCTGTTAGCATCTGTGTCGGCATCACCAATCCTTGGACTTGCAGGCTGCGCACTTTGCGGTTTGGCGGTTGGTATTATGTGGCCTGGAACAATCAGCATATCCGCACAGAAATGTCCAAGAGGCGGAACGGCGATGTTTGCATTCCTGGCATTGGCTGGTGACTTGGGGGCTTCGGCAAGCCCTACTATGGTGGGAAGTATTTCCGAAATGGCAGGCGGCAATCTAAAAACAGGTTTATTTGTTGCTACATTGTTTCCCATAATATTAGTTGTTGGATTAATTGTTTTAAAAAGCGTGAAAAAACATCAAATTTTGGATGGAAAAGCCAACCTTTAAGTTGGCATCTAAATGGTTCGTAACAACCAACACATGTGGTCTAAATGACTACAACCCGAAAACCGCTAGAGTCTCTAGCGGTTTTCCTGTTTTTATACCCAAAATAATCGCTCGATTTTCATGGATGCAAAACACCTACATGATAGATTCGAACGACCGAGGAATCCTTTTGGAAAGAACAATATGGAATCATTTACTCCCTTTCCCTTCTCAAAATATGTGATATACTGTAATTACAGTCGACTGGAAACTAAATTGAGGAGACATTTATATGAAAAATGATTTGTTCATTACTAACTGGGTGCTGAATACCGTAAAGGAAAAGTATGCAGAAGACATTGCTTTGGTTATTTCGCACCCCACACTCAATATTGATTCGTACGCTGATACTGTGAGTTATTTTGTCCCCGTTACCGACAAGGGCAGGCAGTTTGCCCAGACCTTCATTTTAGAGGGCCGAGGATACGATATTTGGGGTATCGAATGGGAGCGGTTGGAGCGCTTTGCCGCTTTGGATGAATATAATATTACTGTATTGGCCGACAGCAAGATACTGTATGCCCGCACTCCCGAAGATGCCACGCGGTTTGAGATGCTTAAGAATGCGCAACTGGATAATCTCCGTGATCCCATTCAGGCAAGAAAACACGCATTGGAATCCTATGCTACAGCTAAGAATCTCTACACGGAGCTGTTATTTGCAGAAGGCAGTGGTATCCGTCTCTGTGCGGGCTATGTGCTGGACTATCTTGCTCGTGCAATTGCCTTTGCCAATCACAGCTACTTCTGCAAATCTCAGATCGAACAACTGGATGAGTTGGAAACCATGGAGCATGTTCCCTGCAGCTTTGCCGAGAAATACGTTGCAGTTATCCGTACTTCGGATGATCTTCACAGAAAACAGCTTTGCCACGAATTGATTTCTATGGTAGGGCATTTTCTGATCCAAGAAAACAGTGAGAATTGCGAACATAATTTTCAGGACTTGGCGGACTGGTACGCAGAGCTTTCTTACACCTGGCTGCGCATTCGTCACTACGGTCAGCAGAATGATACTGTAAAAGTTCATATGTGGGGTATTATGCTTCAAAACGAGCTGAATGAAGTATGCAGCGATTTTGGATTAGATAAGATGGAACTTATGAGCGAATTTGAGTATGCTGATCTGTCCCGGTTTGTTGCACGAGCAAATACCTTGGAAGATCAGATGCGCAGCATTATCACAAGCCACGGTGGTAACATCCGCGAATACCGTACTCCCGAGGAATTTCTCCATGAAGTATAAGAATGCTCAGGAGATTTTACCTGACCGACTTTTGAAAGAATTGCAGCAGTATGTTTCAGGTGAGACCATCTATGTTCCCAATGCACAAGAAAAAAAGCAATGGGGTGAAGCTTCCGGTGCCCGAAACTACTATAAAAAACGAAACGAGCAAATTCGAGGAGAATTCCGCAATGGGTGTAGTATAGAAGAATTAGCGGACGAATATAACTTGTCCGTGGATTCCATCCGAAAGATTGTATACTAAGCTTTATACATTTGGTTCAAACACAAAAACAACTACTTTGCTGAGTGCTTGGTATCCAAAAAACTGTTGCGACTCTAGCACTTTTCGGTTTTGCCCCCCTCTTAAACCTAATCAAAAA
>JAFQCV010000042.1 GCA_017416325.1 Oscillospiraceae bacterium | reverse complement strand
GATGCCCGGCGGCTCTCCCGCCGCATGGCCCTATGTGAAGGATGTTCTGCAGGCCATCTGCGCCAAGGTGGAGGACGGTTCTCCCTGCTGTGACTGGGTTGGCGAAAACGGTGCCGGTCACTTTGTCAAGATGGTTCACAACGGCATTGAGTACGGCGATATGCAGCTGATCTGCGAAGCCTATCACCTGATGAAGAACATGCTGGGCATGTCCGACGATGAGATGCACGAGGTCTTTGCCGAGTGGATGAAGGGCGACCTGAACAGCTACCTCATCGAGATCACCCGGGACATTCTGGCTTACAAGGATACCGACGGCGAGCCCATCGTGGAGAAGATCCTGGACACCGCCGGTCAGAAGGGCACCGGCAAGTGGACCGGCATCTCCGCTCTGGACGAGGGTGTTCCCCTGACCCTCATCGGCGAGGCTGTGTTTGCCCGCTGCCTCTCCGCCATGAAGGACGAGCGTGTCAACGCCGCGAAGGTTCTCCCCGGCGCTGCTGAAGCTGCTCCTCAGCTTACCAAAGAGGAAAAGGCTCAGTGGATCGAGAATATCCGCTGCGCCCTGCTGGCTTCCAAGATCGTTTCCTACGCCCAGGGCTACACCCTGATGCGTGCCGCGGCCAAGACCTACAACTGGAACTTAAACTACGGTGGCATCGCTCTGATGTGGCGCGGCGGCTGTATCATCCGCTCCGTATTCCTGGGCAAGATCAAGGAAGCTTTCGATGCCAATCCCGAGCTGACCAACCTGCTGCTGGATCCCTACTTCACCAAGAAGATCGCCGAGCTGCTGCCCGGCTGGCGTAAAGTGGTTGCCCAAGGCGCTCTGACCGGTATGCCCACTCCCGCATTCTCCTCCGCACTGGCTTACTATGACGGTTATCGCTGCGACCGCCTGCCGGCCAACCTGCTGCAGGCACAGCGCGACTTCTTCGGCGCCCACACCTACGAGCGTATCGACGCCCCCAGAGGACAGTTCTTCCATACCAACTGGACCGGCCACGGTGGCAACACCTCCGCGACCCAGTACGACGTGTAACATAACGAAAGAGAGGACATTACTATGAAACTTCGTGAAAACTGCAAGTACGCGCTGGTCGTTCCCACCAGTATGGGTGTTCGTATCACCCCTCCCAACGGTCAGCCCGTTGCCTCCTCCAATATGTTCATGATGCAGGCAACCTCCGCGGAAACCAACGTTGCCTCTATTTCCGCCTACCTGGGTCTGCCCACCAAGGTGCTGACCACTTTCGTAAAGGACAGCCCCATTGCGGATTTCATCAAGCGCGACCTGCGCTCCCGTGGTATGGACTACGAAGGCAAGGAAGTGGCGCAGGGCGATCCCTGGGGCTACCGCCATCAGTTCAACATTGCTGATTCCGGCTACGGCTCCCGCGGTCCCCGGGTCTGCAACGACCGGGCCGGCGAAGTAGGCCGCACCCTGAACATTAAGGACTTTGACCTGGACCGTATCTTCGGCCAGGAGGGTGTTGGCATCCTGCACCTGTCCGGACTGATCGGCGCTCTGTCCCACGACACCAGTGTGTTCTGCCTGGAGCTGGCAAGAGCCGCCAAGAAGTACGGCACGCTCATCTCCTTCGACCTGAACTACCGGGCTTCCTTCTGGAAGGGCCGTGAGCAGGAGCTGCATGACATCTTCACCGAGATCGCCTCTGTTGCCGATATCCTCATCGGTAACGAGGAAGACTTCCAGCTGTGTCTGGGCGTTCAGGGCCCCGAGGCCGGCGGCAAGGACATTGCTGCCAAGATCGACTCCTTCAAGGAGATGATCCAGCGGGTCAAGGCCCAGTTCCCCAACGCCTCTGTGTTCGCCACCACACTGCGCCAGGTTGAGAATGTTAACTCCCACCTGTGGGGCGCTATTATGCTGGCAGGCGACGAGTGGCACGTAGTCGAGCCCCGCCGCATCACCGTGCTGGACCGCATTGGCGGCGGCGACGGCTTCGTAGGCGGTATGCTCTACGGTATCCTCCGTGGTTGGGAATCCGAGAAGTGGATCCAGTTCGGCTGGGCTTCCGGCGCACTGGCAACCACCTTCCTGACCGACTATGCGCAGCCCGCTGACGAAGACGTGGTTTGGAGCGTCTGGGGCGGCAACGCAAGAGTCAAGAGATAATTATTGTTGGATTCAAAAAGGACAGATGCCAAAGGCATCTGTCCTTTTTGAATCCAACAAGCAAAGGCTTCCCCTCCAGGGGAAGCTGTCATTTGCGAGGAACGAGCAAATGACTGATGAGGTGTAGGCTGCATAGCAGCCGTTTCAAAGCCAGGTCGCTGCATACTTTGCCTGTTTTCAGTCAAACTAACTTCGGTGAAATAATGATGAAATCTATCTGGCTGCAAACTGCAACAATGCCCACTTTTCCCAAGTTGGATCACGATATCAAAACCGATGTGCTGATCATCGGCGGCGGTCTGACCGGTATCCTCTGCGCCCACTATCTAACCAACGCCGGAATCCCCTGTGCTTTGGTAGAAGCCGACCGGCTCTGCCACGGAACTACCGGCAATACCACCGCTAAAATCACCGCCCAGCACGGTCTGATCTATCACACTATGCTGGGCCGTTTTGGCTTGGAGCGAACGCAGATGTATCTGCAGGCCAACCTGGATGCTCTGGCGCAGTACCGGGAACTGGCGTTGCTTTATCCCTGTGACTTTCAGCAGAAGGACAACTTTGTTTACGAATGTTCCTCCTCTAAAAAGCTGGAGCGGGAGCTGTCCGCCTTGCAAAAGCTTAGCTACGGCGCAGAGTTTGTCTCCGCTCTCCCGCTCCCCTTGGACACCCTGGGCGCTGTGCGTTTTCCCCAGCAGGCGCAGTTTCATCCTCTCAAGCTGGCTGCCGCGCTTGCCGCGGATCTGAATATCTATGAGCAAACACCCATCCAAAGCTTTGACGGTCAGTATTTTTACTCCGGCAGCCATAAGATCCAAGCCCAGCATACCGTTGTCGCCACCCACTTTCCCATCTTCAACAAGCATGGTGGCTATTTTATCAAGCTGTACCAGCACCGCAGCTATGTGCTGGCGCTGAAAGGCGCGCCGGATCTGGATGGCATGTATGTAGATGCCAGTCAAAAAGGGTTTTCCTTTCGAAATTATGAAGATCATCTGCTGTTAGGCGGCGGTTCTCACCGGACAGGAAAATCCGGCGGCAACTGGAATCAACTCAAACAGGCAGCGCGGCACTGGTATCCCAATGCCAGAGAAACTGCCCGCTGGGCCGCTCAGGACTGTATGAGCTTGGATGATATCCCTTATATCGGCCGGTATGGCAGCCGCAGTCAAAACCTGTATGTTGCAGCGGGCTTTAATAAATGGGGCATGACCGGCTCCATGGTCAGTGCCACGCTGCTGACAGATCTTCTGCAAGGCAAACACAGCCCCTGGGAAGCGGTGTTTGCCCCCAATCGCGGAATTCTGCGGCCGCAGCTGTTTGGCAATCTTTTGGAGACTACCGGGAATCTGCTCCGCCCCACCGCGCCCCGGTGTCCTCACCTTGGCTGCGCTCTCCATTGGAATCCGGCAGAACACTCCTGGGACTGTTCCTGTCACGGCTCCCGGTTTTCTGAGGACGGACGGGTTTTAGACGGCCCTGCCAATGGCAGCTTGCCCCAAAACAAAAAAGCAGGGACATAATCCCTGCTTTTTCTGATATCTTCCGCTTTACAGGCTGTTCACTGTCCGGATGATAATTTCCCTCTCCTCGTCGGTGATGGGATCGTCCAGCTCGCTAAAGTTATTTCCCGTCACATCGTTGCCGGTAAGGAACTTGTACCAAGTCAGCGCCAGCAAATACCGTCCTGCGCCAAGAGAAGCATGGAAGGTATCCCGGTGCACCTTTTCCATTCCGTTGTGTACCGCCTGGAGCATGGCTTCTCCACAGGGAAGGATTCCCTCAGCCTGAATCGCCTTTGCTGCCTGATGGTAAGCGTTGCGAATATCCGCAAACATTGCCTCGGGGGTTTCGTAGCCAGTTTTCAGCAATCTGTCCGACCCTGCCTCATAGGCCCAGGTCTGATGAACCAGCAAGCTTGCCTTGGGACAATATTTACGAACATACTCTGCCAAAACTGTCAAATAAGGGTCATAAGAATCGATGTTTCCGCTAAGCTGACTGGCCTGCTGTACTGTCACATAATCCCACTCGTCGCTGACCAAAGCCTGACGCACAGATACCTTAAGGCCGGTTTTTTCTCCGTTAAACTCGAAATCATAGGCGGCATTGTCGTCCAGAATGTTTAAATAATGCTGCCGCAGACTGCAGCCGCCAATATACAGGTTTACGGTCTTGATATTTTCCCCCTCAGCCTTAGCCAAACGGTGCAGATACCGTTGCGCATCCTGAGAAAAACTGTTGCCAATAGAAAGAATTTTCATAACGCTATCTCCTTTGTTTTGCCATAGATTGTTTCCTTGGGATTTATTATACAGCACCGATTCCTCATTTGCAAGCACCGATAAAAAGGCACCGACCCAGTCGGTGCCTTTGACAATATCTCATGATACTTTTTCTTTTGTTCTGCCTGCAAATTTCGCCTTGAGCTTCCCCATATCCCGACGGAAGTTTTTACCGTCAAAGATCATGCACAGCAAGAAAGCAAGTGGGGTAACCAGCACAAATACAGGCACGATCATCCAGAACCAAGGCCAATATTTCTCTTGTCCGGCAAACTCTCCCACCGGCACAGTTTTGAAGAACTTCGGTGTAAACAGGGCAAAAAAGCTGCCGATGGCATCATCGGTTCCCGGCCCCCAAATGTACGAGGAGTTTTTATATCCAATGTCAAAGAAATCCTGCTGAGACCGCAATGGCACAAATCCCAACTCCGATTGGAATATCTGATTCAGGATAATAAACAGCATCAAGCCCAGCAAACCAACAGGGGCTACCCATACGCGCTTATAGGACAGCTTGTGGACACCCAGTAATACCATCAAAAGGGGCACCGCCATCAGCATCCAGTGATGATAGTAAAAACGGATAATGTCCAGCTGCTCCCCTAACTGGTCAGTTTTGGCCAGCGGTTCCTGCGGATAAACATGGGCGATCAGACCGCTTAATACGCCAATATAGAACATATAATCCTTCATCGTATCTTTCTTGGAAAGAAACAAAAAGGGGAACAGCGCGATATTGGCAGCGCAGATATTGGAAAACCAGCTGTCCCGATACCATCTTGCCTGATCGACACTATACGGGGGAATATACATTTTAAGGAAGTGAAGCATAAATCCAAAAGCAAGAAACGCAAATAACACTATCTTCTGTGTCTTTTCCGAGCGGTTTCTCAGCAAGAAGTATAATCCTACTATAGAACCGGCTGCAAGGATCAGCCAAAAGAAATACCAAAAATTAAACATCTCTATAATCATATACAATAGCCTTCTTTCCGGGCACAATATACCCAGTTTTTAACAAGAAGTCAAGGACGTTAAAAGAAAATTAGGAATGTTTAAGCAAATCTTAAACTTGACTCTCCGGGGGAAATTCAAGGGAATATTTCGCAAACTATGCAACAATGTGAAAATACAAACCGATCAAAATCTGATAAAATGATGTATCACCTACAGCGATATGATGCATTTGCTTTGCAAATATGATGTTGCGGCGTTGCCGCAATGATGCGATGTTTGCCAAAATCATTAGGCGAAGCCGACATCATTCACGAAGTGATCATCATTAGGTGAAGCCGACATCATTTGCCAAAGGCAAACATCATTAAAAAACTCCTTGAGAAAATCTCAAGGAGTTTTTTTGGGCTTACACAACGAAAATGCAAACCAGTATATAACCTTGATTATAGTGAAATATTTGCCTTACGGCAAATGTGAAATAATTCGCTTTGCGAATTGTGAAATTTGATGCTAACGCATCAAGTGAAATAAAATAAATCCCCTCACGCCCGCAGGCATTTCACATTGCGAAGCAATATTTCACTGCCGAAGGCAATTTCACAAATCCCGAAAGGGATTTATTTCGTTGAAAACAAAAAGCACTGCGAAAGCAGTGCTTTTTGTTTTCTGTCTCTCGTGTCCGAAAAAGAACTAGTTGAAAAACCTGATTTTCTTAATATTTACAAAGAATATACTTATCTTTTACGAAAGCAGATAATTTGTTTCTAATTTCTTCAACTGTTCCACCTTCGATGGTAGATTTATCAACAATAAACACCTGATTATTGGTTTGATACATAAAGAAATACTTTGATGTTTCATACACTTTAACAAATAAAGAATATTCAATTACAGCCTCGCCGTTGTATTCTTGGCTTTTTGTAAAAGTTCTTAACACATCATCGCAAAAGACATACTCATTTTCAGTTTCTTTCATTTTTGCTAATGATTTATACTGTATTTTAGGTATAATAAAATACCAAAAACACATCAGCACAAGCCAAAGCATTTCCACACCAAGTAAAACTAATAAAATTAAATCCATACCAAAAGCAATGATTTCTAAAATTATAACTACAAAAAGAATGGCAAAAGCAACAGACCAAAATATCAATCGTTTTTTAGGGTCTGCTTTTTTGAACATTGTCAAATGTGCTAATGCTCTAATAGAATCAAAATCAAATTTGCATTTCGCTTTAATTTCCATAAAATCACCGCCTTAGATGTATTATAGCATAAAAGCGGTGGAGTGGCAAGATGAAATGATGCATCGCCTACGGCGATATGATGCATTTGCTTCGCAAATATGATGTTGCGGCGTTGCCGCAATGATGCGATGTTTGCCAAAATCATTAGGCGAAGCCGACATCATTCACGAAGTGAACATCATTAGGCGAAGCCTACATCATTTGCCGAAGGCAAACATCATTGAAAAAGCACTTGCTTTCGCAAGTGCTTTTTCATGGCTCCCCCTGTTGGACTTGAACCAACGACCTGCGGATTAACAGTCCGTCGCTCTACCGACTGAGCTAAGGGGGAATATTTGTGTTGGCATTACCTATCTTCCCGGGCAGTCGCCCGCCAAGTATTGTCGGCGCAAACGAGCTTAACTTCTGTGTTCGGGATGGGAACAGGTGGACCCTCGCTGCAATCAATACCAACTCATATGGATGGGTTTTGCCCATCTTTTATAGTCAAAAGCCGGATGGCTTCTAACAGCATAAGAATTATAGCACCGTAGTCGGCACTTGTCAAGAGAAAAATTGGTGACCCATACCGGATTCGAACCGATGTTAACGGCGTGAGAGGCCGCTGTCTTAACCACTTGACCAATGGGCCATTGGTGCACCTTCACGGACTCGAACCGGGGACCCACTGATTAAGAGTCAGTTGCTCTACCAACT
>JAFQCV010000041.1 GCA_017416325.1 Oscillospiraceae bacterium | reverse complement strand
CGCAAGCACGGTGTAAAGCTGGCACTTGGCTACAGTGTGGAGGGATTCGCAGAGAAGGACAACGGTGTGGAGGTATTGCTGAAAGACCAGCCTTCCATCCATGCGGATATGGTGGTGCTGGCTATCGGTGTCACCCCGGAATCCAGTCTTGCAAAGGATGCCGGTCTGGCTCTCGGCATGAAGGGCAGCATTCTGGTCAATGACCGGATGGAGACCTCCATCCCCGATATCTATGCCGTAGGCGATGCGGTGCAGGTAAAGCACTATGTTACAGGCCACGATGCACTGATCGCCCTTGCAGGCCCTGCCAATAAGCAGGGACGGATCGCTGCTGACAATATCTGCGGCGGTGACAGCCGGTACTTAGGTTCTCAGGGCAGCTCTGTAATCAAGATTTTTGATATGACCGCAGCCACCACCGGCATTAACGAAACCAATGCAAGAAAGTCCGGTCTGGACGTGGACACGGTGATCCTGTCTCCCATGAGCCACGCAGGCTACTATCCCGGCGGCAAGCTAATGACTATGAAGGTGGTATTTGAAAAGGAAACCTACCGCCTGCTGGGCGCTCAGATCGTGGGCTACGACGGTGTGGATAAGCGGATCGACGTGCTGGCTACCGCCATTCATGCGGGAATAAAGGCAACTGATCTGAAGGATCTGGACCTTGCCTATGCGCCGCCCTATTCCTCTGCCAAGGATCCGGTCAATATGGCAGGTTTTATGATCGACAATATTGCTCGGGGCATTTTGAAGCAGTGGCATCTGAAAAATGCGGATGCGCTTCCCAGGGACGGCAGTGTAACACTGCTGGACACCCGAACAGCAGGCGAATATAAACGGGGTCATATCGACGGCTTTCGTAATATTCCCGTGGATGAGTTGCGGCAGCGGCTTGAAGAGCTTGATCCCGGAAAGCCTGTGTATGTGATCTGCCAGAGCGGCCTTCGCAGCTATATCGCCAGCCGCATTCTGGAAGGCAACGGTTTTACCGCCTATAACTTTTCCGGTGGCTTCCGCTTCTACGATGCGGTGGTCAATGACCGTGCGCTGATCGAAAGCGCTTATAGCTGCGGAATGGATCAATAATACGGATCATTTTCCTATCTGTAAACCCGTGATTCTCTCTTGATAAGAGATAAAATAAAATCAATGGGGAGGCGCGGAAACCCTATGAAACAAATGATATGCTCCATCTGTTCGTATACCTATGATGAATCAGCTGGAATACCGGAAGCGGGCATTGCTCCAGGGACAAAATGGGAGGATCTCCCGTCTGATTGGAAATGCCCTTGGTGCGGTGCTGGCAAGGACGCCTTTCGCCATAAGGAGGCTGCGGCGGAGGATTCTCCTGTACAGCCGACAGAAAAGCCCTATGTAGAGAAGGAACTCTCCGCCATGGAAATGAGCATCATCTGCTCCAATCTGGCAAGAGGCTGTGAAAAGCAGTATCTTCCGGAGCAGGAAAAGGCATTCCGGCAGCTTGCGGATTTCTTCAAGTCCAAGGCAGAGTCAATGCCGTCAGCCGGTGTGCAGGAACTGCTGAAGCAGCTGGAACAGGATCTGAATGTTGGCTATCCCTACGCCAATGCGACGGCTTCTGAAAAACCGGATCGGGGCGCTCTGCGATGTCAGGTATGGAGCGAGCGTGTGACCCGGATGCTCCAATCTCTGCTGACCCGTTACGCAGCGGAGGGCGACAGGATGCTGGAAAACACCGGTGTGTATGTATGCAGTATCTGCGGCTTCGTTTATGTTGGCGATGCAGCACCGGAGATGTGCCCTGTTTGCAAAGTCCCCAGCTGGAAGTTCGACAAGATGGAAGGGAGGGCATAAATATGGCGGAAAAGTATGCAGTAAGAAACCTTCGTCTTTGCACAAAGGACTGTTTGTGCCTGTATGTGTGTCCTACCGGCGCAACAGACACAGAGAACAGTATTATTGATGCGAATAAATGCATCGGCTGCGGCAAATGTGCAGAGGCCTGTCCCTCTAGTGCTATCTCCATGATGCCGAAAACACTGCCGCCCCAGCAGCCGAAGGAGGAAGCTGTTGTGGAGGCACTGAGAGTGCTGATTCAAAGCAAGGCTGCCGCAGAAGGCATTGCCTCGCAGTTGCCGGATGCCCTGAGTGTCGCAGTGGAAAGATCCTCCCGCCTGATGGCGGAGGACCTTTGCAGAGAGGCAGGCTTTATGCTGCCCCAGAGCGCGAACACCAGAGCGTTTCTGGAAACAGTCAGAAGCTATCCCGGTGTCCCGGTGGATGCCGTAGAAACCCTTTTGACAACAATTCAGTTTAATGAGAAAACGGAGGCTAAGAAAATGGAAAAATGGAAATGCAGTATTTGCGGTTATGTTCATGAAGGTGCTATGACCCCTGATTTTAAGTGCCCGCTCTGCAAGCAAAGCGCAGATAAGTTTGTGAAGGTAGAGGAAGCACCTGCCAAGAATCCCTTTGCAGGCTCCAAGACAGAGAAAAATTTGTGGGATGCCTTTGCCGGTGAGTCCCAGGCTCGGAACAAGTACACCTACTTTGCGTCTGTTGCTAAGAAGGCCGGCTATGAGCAGATCGCAGCCCTGTTCCTGCAGACTGCTGAAAATGAGAAGGAGCACGCAAAACTCTGGTTTAAGGCGCTGGGTGAGCTGGGCGACACTGCAGAAAACCTGCTGCACGCTGCAGAGGGTGAAAACTACGAGTGGACAGACATGTATGACCGTATGGCCCGTGATGCGGACGAGGAGGGCTTCCATGAGCTGGCTGAGCAGTTCCGTGGTGTTGCCGCTATCGAGAAGACCCATGAGGAGCGCTATCGGAAACTACTGCACAATGTGGAGGCAAAGGCTGTCTTTGAAAAGAGCGGCGTTACCCTGTGGGAGTGCCGCAACTGCGGTCATCTGGTCATGGGTGTGAAGGCACCGGAGGTATGTCCTGTCTGTGCCCACCCCCAGGCATTCTTCGAGGTCCGGGCAGAAAACTACTAAGAATCTATCCTTTAAAGGCAGTGAGCTTCTCGCTCACTGCCTTTAGGGTTAGCTGAGCAATTTCTTGGTAAATAATAAAGCAATGAAAGAGCCGATGCTGTTTGCTCACAGCGCAGACCATGCTATGGGCTACTGCGTAGACCAGGAACGCTACAAAAAACAGTTAAGGATTTCCGGAAAACCTATGATTTTTAGATATAGAATTATCCCACCCGTGCTTGTTAAGACAAGGGTGGGATAATTACTTTTATTGCATAACATTCCTCTCGATATGAAGGTGCCCATTTTGACATCATAGTTGGCGATCATAGTAGATTTTTGCATATGAAAATAAAGCCGTGTCGGTTTTTGGGGTGGGCACCATATGGCGCAAAAAAGAAGAAAGCCTGAAACTCGGTGGAGTTTCAGGCTTTCTTATGGGACCGACACTCAAAATGGAACCGGTCGAAAAACCTGATTTTCTTGTGATTATTTCAAAGAAAAATGATATTCAATAAATTCGTTCATTCCTTTAATTTCATTTTCGTTTGTTTCGCAAATATAGTCAAGGTCCGGGGCATATAACCACAGATATACAATTTCAAAGTTATCGTCAGAAACTCCAACCATTCCAAAATTTTTAGGATAAACTGTATCTTCAAACTTTGCTATTTTAAAATCAAATCCAACTGCGGAAAATTTTTCAATAGGAATAGTGTAGACTGTATCATCAAAATCAGCCTTTTGCGGTGATTCAAGATAAGTGTATGCTGAATTAAGGTTTTCTTTTTCTTTCAAATACTCTTCTTCATCATACTTTACAACCAATTGCATCGAATATTCTGGAAAAATGCCTTCATCTTTTTTTGAAAAATATTCAACATCGTTATATTTACCTATTTTGTCCAAACCAGGCATAAAAGAACTTGCCTCATAAGCTTTAATATCATCAGAATAATTCTCAATGTTATTATCGGTTTTTACGCAAGAACAAAGTGTTAAAGCAAACACTGTAATAGTAATCATAGCAATAATTTTTTTCATCTTATCATCACCTTTAATGTATTATAGCATAAAAGCGGCGGAGCCGCAATACTTCTTCACTATTCACTATTACTTCTTACTTTCCAAAAATCCCGAATGCGAATTT
>JAFQCV010000040.1 GCA_017416325.1 Oscillospiraceae bacterium | reverse complement strand
GAATCCCCCTCGTACGATGGAGATTGCCACAGCCAGTGGTGCTCCGCGCAGCGAATCTAAAATCTCAATGCTTGCCGGTGGCAAGCATACCGAAATTGGTGTGAGCACTGGCTTCGCAATGACACTAACTTAATGACATTGCCCGGGTGGGGCGGTTTTTGTTTGCGGATCTCTCTGTAAGGGACGGG
Organism: Oscillospiraceae bacterium; assembly: GCA_017416325.1. GTDB lineage: Bacteria > Bacillota > Clostridia > Oscillospirales > Oscillospiraceae > Faecousia. Next base: position 4,258 of record JAFQCV010000040.1, on the reverse strand, counting down.
TTTCCCGTCCCCACGGGAGGCAAAACGCCTTGCCTGCAAAACATCTGCCACAAAAGAGAAAACGCCGGCGGAGTGAATTTCACTCCGCCGGCTTTGCTTTTTCAGGTTTTGGGGACCTCTGTACCGCATTTGCGGCAAAATCTGCTGTTTTCTATCAGTTTTTCGCCGCAGTTTCTGCAAAAGAAGTTCCTGTTCGTTTTGATAATTGACGATCCTGTCTCCACCACAGAGTCAGGCGTGTCGTAAATATGCGGGCCATCTGCCAAAACCCCTCTTGAACTCAATATCTTTACACCGCGATTGGAAAATATCCATGTCCACAAAAGGTAAGGAGAACCGTTGGCTTCACCATTCAATATGATAAAAACAAACATTGCCGCAAGGTTAATACCATAACAGAGCCATCTGTATTTTTTCTTTGTGATAGGCGCTTTCCGTATTTTTGCAAAAATAAGCGGAAAAGCCCCATAGGCGATCAGCGTAATGGCTAACGAAAGGAGGATAATGGGGATATATACTTCTGGCCCTTGCAGAAATACTTCATAATCCATTGATCTTTACTCCTTCACAATTTTCGTGCCGCACCTACCGCAAAACTTGCTGTCTTCCATCAGCTTTTCTCCACACTTTCTGCAAAAAAGGATTTGGTTGCCTGTTGCAGGTTTCTCTGCTGTTTCAGAGGATGTTCCCTCCGTTTTGGGGCTGTTCAGGTTGTCAAATTTTGATTTTCCGCAAACGCAGGAGGTTTCGTATTTGGGATGTACTCTGCCGCAGCTGCACAGCCATTGGGAATCAGAAACCGGTGTGTTGTAAATATCTCGATCCTTCAACTGCATCTTTCCTTGGTAGCCAGAATAATCCTCCACGAAAATGGATTCCGTAGGATAATATTCACGCCTTTTATTGGAAACACACAATGTAATTATCGTGGTAATAAACGGAGATATCAGAAAGCTCAAAAAGTAATATCCCCAAAAGCTTCTGTCTTTCCTTTTTGCAATGAAGCCAGGTATTAACGCCCATAACGCTATTCCAAGCAAAGTTCCAATTTCCATAATTAACTCTCCTTTTCAATTTTCGTGCCGCAAAAATGGCAGAATACACTGTCTGACGGCAACAACTGTCCGCATTTCCTGCAGAAATCTCTCTGTTCCGTTGCTGCCGGAGCTTGCGGCGCAGAGGGACCGTAATCCAGCATCTTTTCCTGTCTTTTCTCCTGTATTTTGCGGTAAATCACCACGCCGATCACCACAACAGCAACAATCGGCAGCACTACAAGCAAAATGTCACCTGGATTATTATAGGAGGTGTTATAATCTTTATCGTATTCAGCATTTGATCCATCGTCCCCTGTCTCAGCAGAAACGGCGGGATATTTCACACTTTTTACCAAGCTCTCAAAGTCAGAATATCGTGCATCGTCACTTGTCCCCCCGAACTGGAACGCATACAACCAGCCGTTATCCATATATACCAATATCGTCATGGCAACCGGAACCTTTATCCCGGCGGTTTCCACGGTTTGTTCGATGTCGCATTTGCAGTATGACTTGCCGTTATAATAGACAACGGAAACTTTATCCGGCGTCGTTGAGAACATCTGCGCGACAAGCTCCTTGGTGAGCATAGAGTTGTTGATATCTTCCCGGGTAAACCCTATTTTTTCAGCAGGTGTCAGTTCGCTCCACAAATCTGAGCTGCTATAGAGTATTATGTAGCCAGGTTCTTTTGTGGATGCAAATTTGACATCGAGAAACTCTCTTTCTTCCGAAAACTCTGCCTGTTTCCAGTTTGCCGGAACAGTAAAGGTCGTACCGGTTTCCTGATCGGTATATACGAAAGGCTTGGTATCCTCCCCGGAGACGGTAGAGGAAGGCGCATTGTCGAATTGAATACCATCCACAATGGTTTTTATGGTTGTTTCCTGTCTGGATGACAAGCTGCCCTCATAGGATCTGAATGTGATATTTATTTGCTTATTGTTGTAGACTGTATAATACTGCAAAGCATGCAGCGTTTGGTCAGTATTCGTATAATACAGTCTGATAAACCTGGTCTGAGCGTGTTGATAGATATCATATTTATAAATAGGGTAACCGAGACTGCGGAATAAATCTACCCATGATTCAGCAAATCCCAACAATTCACTGTCGCTATACATACTCAAACTGTTTGTATCGTCTTCCACCATGTCAACAATAACTTCTTCTTTGTATGTATTAGAAATCGCTTTCAAATATATCTTTTCTTCTTCAAAAAGCTTCATGGTTTCCGCTTTTGTCTTGCCGATCTGGCTGAATATAGGGCTGTTCTCGGGAGTGTCTCTTGTAATGACCGTATATTCCGATGGGATATCCACTTGGAGCTCCAGTTCGGGGAGATCATAGGTATCGGATGCCGCAGAAGCGGAAATGCTCAAGGAAACCAAAAGGATAACCAAAGCTGCCAAAATCCATATTTTCCGCATAATATCACTCCTTTTTGCTATCATAGCACAGCGGATTCCAAAAGTAAATCCTATGTTTCCAACTTATCCCATTTCCCAGACAGCGCCCGGCATTGGGGCGTTCTCTTAGAACACCGGACTGTTTTCTTTTCGCCCTTTCGACTCCCATCATCCACCGAATACCATATAAAAACAGAGGATACCGGGCGGTATCCTCTGTTTTTATGGGGTGGATGATGGGAGTCGAACCCACGACCTTCAGAGCCACAATCTGACGCGCTAACCAACTGTGCTACATCCACCATATGTGTATGTGAATAGTGAAATATTTGCCTTGCGGCAAATGTGAAATAATGACCGTTAGCCATTGTGAAATTTTCTGCTAAACGCAGAAAGTGAAATAAAATAAATCCACTCACGCCCGCAGGCATTTCACAGCGTCAGCTATTTCACAACGCGCAGCGTTATTTCACAAATCCGTCAGGATTTATTTCGTTGAAAAACCGCTCCAGCGGTTTTTTCTGGCACGCCAGAAGGGACTCGAACCCCTGACCTACTGCTTAGAAGGCAGTTGCTCTATCCAGCTGAGCTACTGGCGCATATGATATGGAGCGGGTGACGGGAATCGGACCCGCGTATCCAGCTTGGAAGGCTGGTGTTCTACCATTGAACTACACCCGCAAGTCCATGACGGTTTCAGCTAGGAAATTTTAGCATAGGAAACACCAAATGTCAAGGTCTATTTTGCGGTAAATGCGGATTAAATCCGCGTTTATCCAAGGATCTCCGGGATTTTTTTCCGAATGACCTCCGCCACAGCACCTTCCGAACAGGGGCAGACATTCTCAAATCGGTCTGCCACGATGCCGTCGGCTGGGCAATAAGCATAGTCCGCCCCCTCCAGCATCACCAGATCGTTCTCCGCATCCCCCACGCAGACCAAAAGCTTCTTCCCCAGAGCCTGCTGAAGCTCCCGGGCAGACCGGAGCTTGCTGCAGCCCTTGGCGTGCAGATCCACGATCCGGGGACAAGCCCGGAAGCTGTCGATATCTTCTCCCCAGTTTTCCGAGATCCAAGCTGTAACCTCATCCATCAGCGCCATTTCTTCCGGCACGACCCGGTACATGGAAGCCTGATAAATATCCTCAAAATCGCTGTAAAGCGCCGCCTTGATAAAAGGCTGCTCTACGGCGTCCAGGTCCCCATAGGCACAGGATGCGCCGTTATGCCGGCAGTAAGCCTCCCAGACCCGGTTTTCCCGGAACAAATAATGATGCTTTATGCCCTGCACCTCCACCCACAGCTTGGGAAACCGCTCCATCAGCTCCCGGAGCATGGCGGCAGGATCCAGCCGGATGGGGTGGCTTTGGGTCATTTTTCTTTCCTTGGCATCGTACCAGCCGCTGCCGTTATACAGCAGTAACGGCGCATTTACCGGCACTTTATCCAGGTAGCACCGGCTCATGGGTACACTTCTGCCGGTATTTACCGTAAATGTACCCCCATGGGCGATGAAATATTCGATTGCCTCCAGATTTGCCTGGGGAATGACAGAATCCGTCCCGGTGAGGGTACGGTCATAGTCTACTGTCAGCAAAATATCGGAATACATAGTGTCTCCTTTTTAGGAATGATCAAATTCTCGTTTGTCGGGCAGCCGATGGCTGCCAATTGACAATTGAAAATTGACAATGGACAATTATGGAGTCGCCAAAGGCGACATTTTTAAATCATTTCCGAAGGAAATACCACAATTGTCAATTATCAATTATCCATTATCAATTCGTGCGTCAGCACGAGAAATGGCAATTT
>JAFQCV010000039.1 GCA_017416325.1 Oscillospiraceae bacterium | reverse complement strand
GTATCACGCATTCCTTTTTGTCGCGCCCTGTTAGGCAGCTACTCAATATCAGCCATATTCATACTGTCTGATTAGAAGCAACCCGAGTGATGGAGTATTCGATCAATGTGTTATCGGCTTATTGTGCCGCCGTGCGCTGGTTCGACCTTCGGGTTTGATTTCGCCAACATCCAACAGGGAACGCTTGGTAAGGGTAGGTCCGATCAGCTCGTAGACCAGCACCGCAAACAGCACCACATTTCTTGCCAGAGCGCCATCGGGCAGGGTTGCGGCAGTCAGCGCCATACCCAGGGCCACACCGGCCTGGGGCAACAGGGTGATTCCCAAATTGTCTGTGATGGGTTTACTCTGGTTTGTCAGCTTGCAGCTGATTGCCGCACCGGAATACTTACCAACAGAGCGGGCAAGGATGTAAATCACGCCCACAAGGATCGTAACCGGATGAGACAGCACTTCCAGATCCAGCTCTGCTCCGGAAATAACGAAGAACAGAATGTTCAGGGGCATGACCCAGTTGTCGATACGCTCCATCAGCTCTTCGGAAGTGGAACAGATGTTGCAGAAAATCGTTCCGGTCATCATGCACACAAGCAGCAGAGAAAAACCAAAGTGGATACCGACAACGGTAAATTCAATGCTGCTCAGACCAACTGTCAGCAGGACAAAGGCTACGGAAATGGTCATACGCTTGCTTCTGGAGTGGAAGAACTGCTCCACCCAGTTCAGCAGCCATCCCATGGCGCTGCCGAGAACCAAAGAAAGTACAATTTCCAGAATAGGCTCAACGATCACTGCCATCACGCTGATCTGACCATGGGCCAAAGCAGTGGCAATGCCAAAGGACACGGAGAACAGCAGAAGACCCACAGCATCATCGATGGCTACCACCAGCATCAAAAGCCGTGTCAAAGGACCGTCAGCCTTATACTGCCGAACAACCATCAAGGTTGCTGCAGGGGCGGTTGCGGAAGCAATTGCACCTAATGTAATGGCGCAGGGAATGGAGATCATGCCAGGCAGCAGCAAAGCCAGTACGATCAGCACGATATCAACCACAACGGTCGTGATCACTGCCTGGAGAATACCGATGATAATCGCAGCACTACCCATGGCCCTCAGCTGGCTGAGCCGGAATTCATTGCCGATGGTAAAGGCAATAAAGCCCAGGGCAGTTTGGGTGACAATGCTTAAATGTTCTACCTGCTCCAGAGAGTTGAAGCCCAGGCCGGGGATCTGCAAAGCTCCCAGACAAAAGGGTCCAAGGATCAAGCCTGCCACCAGATAAGCGGTAACAGCAGGAAGATTCACCAGCTTCGTCACACGTGACAGCATCAAGCCACCTATCAGTGCGGCGGCCAGACAAATCAAATAAGTTTCCATATTGAATTGATTCCTTCTTTTCCATAAGATCGGTCCGAAGGGGTTGTCTCAAAAGAGGCGGCCTCTTTAGATCATATTTAACGTCCCGTATTCTAGCACTGCTAAAAAGCTCTTTCAAGCGAAAAAACCAACAAAGTATTTCCTGAAAATGGAAGTTATTTCTACATCATTTTTCAGAAACAAATGCTGCGTCTACCTTTTGAGTACTTAGCATGAAGGCACTTTTTCAGGATGAGTCAAGACCATTGATTAAGCAAATTGTTCTTTTTAACGAATAGAAATTACAGTTTAATTGATTCTTAGTAAATTCTGCAATTTTTCTCTCTGCTCATACATTCATCTAATTCTGCTGTATTTGCAATTCCACAACGGATATTCACAGATAATAAAGTGTACTAAGCAGTCAGTACTTCTTCACATTCAGCTGAAGCAGATTTCGCCGCGCTCTTCACAAACAGTTTCTGCATAAGAAATATCCGATAGCTCTGCGGGACGCCTAACATATAAATCTCCTAAATAAGTATCCCAAAAGTCGTGAATCACCATAACTATGGTTCTTCATTATGCTCTTGTAGAAAATATTACAGAAAAGATTGTTCTTTTGTTTTCTTCACTTTCCAAAGTGATTTTTCCGTGGTGATACTGTACAGCGTGCTTCACGATAGACAAACCAAGGCCAGTGCCGCCAGATTGCCTGGAATGGCTTTTATCCACACGATAGAAGCGTTCAAACACTTTTTCCTGATGTTCAGGAGAAATACCGATACCAGTATCCTGTACACTCAGCAGCACTTCCCCGGATTTCTGAGCAACGGTCACTTTCACACTACCGCCGGGGTTATTATACTTAATGGCATTATCACAGAGATTGTAAACAATCTCATACAGCAATCTGCGTACACCGTTAATCACGCCATCGTCGCCGGTCACTTCCAGAGATACATCTTTCAGCTTTGCGGCATCTGCAAGTGTTTCACAGACTTCCTCAGAAAGAACTTTGAGGGATACTTCTTCATGGGGCATATCCGTTCCATCATCCAGCTGAGATAAACGGATAATATCATCAATTAGTGTAACCAGTCTGGATGCCTCTTTGCGAATGCGGCCCACAAATCGTGGTGCATCTTCTGCCTTCACAATGCCGTTTTCCATCAGTTCTGCGGAACCAATGATGGACTGCAGCGGTGTTTTCAGTTCGTGGGACACATTTGCGGTAAACTCCTGACGGTTCTTTTCTGCATTGACCTGCTCCGTGATATCAAAGGCAAGGATCACCATGCCATGATGATTTCCGTCAGAGTCAATTCTGCTCAGATCAAACTGATACTCTCTGCCGTTCTCCCTGGCCCGGAAGTCAGCACTACCCTGCTCTCTTGCAGTCTGCAGTGCCAGTCGCATATTCTGCTTGCGGTCAATCGTAAGAAAATCCTCTCCGATACAGGTAATGCCAGCACCAAACAGCGTTCTTGCGGCAGGGTTGATGCTGAGGATCCTGCCGGTACTGTCAAGAAGAACCAGTGCTTCCTTCATATTTCCCGTAATTTGTTCAAATTCATTCTGCTTATGTTGTAATGTTCGGAGCTGGCTTTTGATTTCCAAATGCTGCGCATGGATACGGTGAAGCAGCGGGGATAATTCCTCATATGCTTCATTTTCCATGGGGTTATCCAGATTCAGGTTATTCAGCGGCGCAACAATCGTCTTTGCCATACGGTGTGCCAGCCACGCGGAAAGCACAATGGCAATCACCAGAACAATGGCAATTGGCCGGAGCATTCCCAACACCAACACCAGCACGGTTGCACGGCTCACGGATACACGAAGTACGCTGCCGTCATTCAGCCGGGTTGCTTCATAGATAGTTTGCTCAGTCAATGTGGAGGATTGACGTGTACTGCTTCCTGTACCGGATGCAAGAGCTTCCCTGATTTCTTCGCGGTCTGCGTGGTTTTCCATAGTTGCTGCATCTACATGGCTGTCGTAAATGACAGTTCCATCAGCATTTACCCATGTCAAACGGTAGCGGTCAGCGTTCAATTTTTCCAGATATCCTTTACCAAGCTGCTGCGTTGCGCTTGCCGCAAGGCTCAATTCATCTTTTAGCTGTGATTCCTGCACACTCCCAAAATACGGATACAGTATTCCAGTAATTATCGTCAAACTCGCCATCAGCACTGCGATTGCCACAGAAAGGATGGACTTCATAATTTTACTTGTCATAATGAGCCTCCCAGCGATAGCCTACATTCCGAACAGTTTCGATCATCTTGCCGTAGCCGTCCAACTTCTGGCGTAAGGTACGGATATGGGCATCCAGGGTGCGGGAATCCCCCATATAATCCTGTTTCCATACCTGAGAAAACAGCTGTTCTCTGGTGTAAACCATTCCGGGATGAGAAAGGAACATCCGGAGAATCTCAAATTCCTTATATGTAAGCTGAACTCTACACCCATCCGCAATCACTGTATGCTCATCCAAATTGACCACGAGACCACCCACCTTCAGCAGCTTGGATACCTGCTGTGGCTGGCTGCGGCGGAGTACCGCTTTTACTCTGGATACCATTTCCATAATGCTGAATGGTTTCACAATATAATCATCGGCACCCAAATCCAGGCCACGGACGCGGTCATACTCCTGTCCCTTTGCAGTTGCCAGAATCACAGGAATCCTGTTATATTCAACAGATTCTTTCATTTGTGTCAAAATCCCGATACCATCCATACCGGGCAGCATCACATCCAGAACGATCAACTCTGGCTTTTCCTTTTGCAGTGCTTCCCAGCAGGAAAGACCGTCTTCAAAGCCCTTGGTTTCAAATCCGGCAGCATTCAATGCATACATTTCGATGTCACGGATACCTGCGTCATCTTCCACGCACCAAATCATGTTCACACCTCCTTGTGGATTCCTGTTACGGAGTAAATCACCCATTCCGCAATATTGGTTGCATGGTCACCGATCCGTTCAAAATACTTGGAAATCATCAACAGGTCGAGAGCGAATTCTCCGTCCTCCGGGTTTTCCGCAATCCATGTGATAATGCCCCGTTTCACCTTGGAGAAATATGTGTCAACAATATCATCCCGAGCAATCACATTTCGGGCAAGTTCCACATCTTTTTTCACAAAGGCATCTACACTGGATGTAACCATTCGAGTTGTCTCTCCGGCCATTTCCGTAATCAGTTTCATGCCATCCATATTGTGACCATTCAGAAAGGCAACGATTTCCGCAATATCCTCAGCCTGATCTCCGATGCGCTCCATGTCCGTGATGATTTTCAGCGCCGCAGAAATCAGACGAAGATCCTTTGCCACCGGCTGCTGGTGAAGCAAAAGCTTCATACATCTGCTTTCAATGTCACGCTCCATCTGATCAATGGCAGAACCGTTTTCTTTCACTGTTTCCGCTAAAATCACATCACCATCGATAAGGGCTTTTGCGGCGGCTTCGATCGCCTCTTCGCACAAGGCACCCATTTCAATAATCTCTCTGTTCAGTTCAAACAGCTGCTGCTCAAATCGGTTTCTCATATTTCCTCCTTAACCAAATCTGCCGGTAATGTAATCTTCAGTGCGCTTATCCATAGGCTGTGAGAAAATGTCATCTGTCTTTCCAAACTCTACCAACTCGCCAAGCAAAAAGAACGCAGTATAGTCAGACACGCGAACCGCTTGCTGCATATTGTGTGTAACCATAACGATGGTATACTTTTCTTTCAGCTCCATAACCAGTTCCTCGATGTGGGAGGTAGAAATTGGGTCGAGCGCAGATGTTGGTTCATCCATCAGCAGTATCTTCGGCTGCACAGCCAACGCTCTTGCAATGCACAGACGCTGCTGCTGACCACCGGACATACCAAGGGCATTCTTTTTCAATCTGTCCTTCACCTCGTCCCAGATCGCCGCATCACGCAGAGCCTGTTCCACGATCCCATCCAACTGCACTTTATTCGTAATGCCGTGTGTGCGGGGACCGTAAGCCACATTGTCGTAGATGCTCATAGGGAATGGATTCGGCTTCTGGAACACCATACCGATTTCTTTTCGGAGATTGTTCACATCCACTTCCCTGGAGAAAATATCTGTTTCCTCATATCGAATGTCGCCGGTGATCTTCACACCGGGAATCAGGTCATTCATTCGGTTCAAGGTTTTGAGGAAAGTAGACTTGCCGCAACCGGAAGGGCCGATAAAGGCGGTAATGCTCCTTTCAGGGATTTCGATATTTACATTTTTCAGAGCCTGATGGTCGCCGTACCACAGGCACATATCGTTTACAGTAATGACAGACTTCATAAACTTCTCCTTTTTGCAAAGTGCTTCTGCACCGAAGTCGCTGCAAAGTTGATCAGAACAGTCAACACCATCAGGATGGCAGCAATGGCAAAAGCCACACCGAACTCGCCCTGTTCTTTTGCGTATACATAGAGAGCAACGGTCAGCGTTGCACCCGGCGCTGCCAGTCCATCGATCATTCCGCCCGCCGCATGAGCAAAGCCTGCGGTAAAGAGCAGTGCTGCAGACTCACCAAGAATGCGACCGACAGATAAAATACAACCTGTGATGACACCATCCACACAACCGGGAAGGACTACAGTACGGACAACACGCCACTTACCGGCACCCAAACCGAATGCACCTTCACGGTAGGACTGAGGAACGGTTTTCAAACTCTCCTGCGTGGTACGCATAATGGTAGGCAGATTCATAATTACCAGAGTCAGCGCACCTGCCATCAAGCAGGTTCCCATGCTGTTGGAGAACAACAGCATACCCACCAGACCGTAGATAATAGAGGGGATGCCGGAAAGGGTCTCGGCGGCATACTCGATGATGCCAACCACTTTTTTATTGGATGCGTACTCGGTCAGATAGATGGCTGCACCCACGCCCAAAGGAAGGACGATAAGCAAGGTTGCCAGCACAACATAGACCGTATTCAAAATATCAGGCAGGATACCGATGCGCTCAGTCAGGTAGCTGGGTTTGGTTGACAGCAGTTCCCACGTGATATTGGGTACGCCCTGCCCCAGCACATAGATCAGCAGGAACAGCACCAGAGCGGCAGTCAAGCCAACTGACAACAGCATCAGCGCTTTCATCAGCATTTCAAAGCCGCTTCTCTTTCGGGATAATGATTGATTGTGCATATTTTACTCCTTTTCCCGTTTGAGGAAGAAATTCAGCGTGGCATTGATCAGCATAATAAACAGGAACAATACCAGTGCGATGGAGAACAGTGCCTGTCTCTGCAAACCGCTGGAATAAGCCATCTCGCTGGATACGGCAGTTGTCAGAAAGCGAACGCTCTGAAACAGCGAATCTGGCATGTTCGGCACATTACCTGCTACCATCATTACTGCCATCGCTTCACCGACCGCTCGGCCCACACCCAATACAACAGCTGCCGCGATACCGCTTTTTGCAGCAGGGACAGAAACCTTGAAATAGGTTTCGATAGGCGTTGCACCAAGCGCAAGCGAAGCATCTTCGTATGCCTTGGGAACCGCATCCAGTGCGGTGATGGACATTTTGATAATGGACGGCAGAATCATGATTGCCAGGACAATGATCGCCGCCAACAAACTCGCGCCATCAGGCACAAGAAATATCTTTCGGATACCCGGAACCAGTACCAGCATACCCACCAGGCCAAAAACCACGGAAGGGATACCGGCAAGCAGGCTCACTGCAGACTGCATCACGGATTTTACTCCGGGGGATGCCAGTTTAGACAGATATACAGCAGTCATAAAGCCAACCGGAACACCAATGAGGATAGCCCCTGCAGTTCCGAAACTACTGGTCAGGATAAAGGGTAAAATACCGTATTTCGGTTCAGATGCCGTGGATGCCCATTCCTTGCCGAACAGGAAGTCCACCAAACCGATCTCACGGATCGCGGGGATACCGGAAATCACCAGATAGATGGTAATCAGCAGAACGCAGCCGACCGTAATCAATCCCAGCAGCAGAAAGATCCCATGGATGACTTTTTCCAACAATTGATTCTTTTTCATAGTCTGTCCCTCATAGCGCATGAGCGACGGCCAGTAGCATGACCGTCGCATCTGCTTCTTTCTTAGTTTCCTTCACTGTAAGCAGGGACAACACCGGCTGCGGAGATGATGTCGCATGCTTCAGCGGAGGT
>JAFQCV010000038.1 GCA_017416325.1 Oscillospiraceae bacterium | reverse complement strand
CTCTTCTTTGGTCTTCCACAGTTCTACACTCCCACGGCATCTTAAAACACTCCTTTGTGTCTTTTTCTAATGCCTTTATTCTACTATAAAACTGTGTACCATGTCTTTACACACCTGTGGACTATGTTACTACACTATACATCATGAGTCCGCCGATCACCTTCCTGATCTTAAAAAGTTTGTATTTTTCAAAAATCTACTGAAAAAATGGACGAAACTGGTCAAAATAATGCAACATGGTCGGCGGGGTCATGACCCCGCCCTACGCACGCATAAATTGCAACTGCCCGGGAAATGGCAATTCGGGCGGGAGGCACTACAGAATACCCCACCATTTTAGGGCCTGCGTCTCTCCGATGGCCCGGGCGGTTTGGGCAAGGTGAACGCAGATACAGGCAAAATCCACCGTCCGGTCCGAATCCAACATACTGAGTTCCTGAAACATGGCCTCCATCTGCTCCATGGGTTCGTGGTCGGTAACGGCAGCGATACGGTCTTGATGCCGCTGCCACCGGGCCCGGGCAGAGAAGGCGGTATTTTGGGCCTGTTTCCAGCTGCCTGCCACCGCAAGCTCCGCCGCCGTGTCCAGCTCTTGGGCTAAAGTTTCATGAAAGGGAACGATCCCCATCCAAAGGGCGATGCCCCCCAAAAGCAGAACGACCAACAGACCCACCCCGATCCAAAGCCTGGTCATTGGGCATCCTCCTTTCCCAGAAAAAACACCTGATCCCGTCCGTCAACGGTGAGCAGAAAGGTGTCCCGGATATCGGTTTTCCGGGCCTGGAGGACTTTATTGACCCAGGCAAGATCCTTTTTTGCCGCAGCCAGATTTTTAGGATACAGGTGTCCGTCTGCAATGATGGTCACAGGCAAAGCTTGCTTTTCCGCCTGGATGCCCGCTTCTTTGGCAGAGGCGGGTCGGCAGCTGGGAAAGGGGAAAACCGAAAGCTGTCCGTTGGTTTCCAAAATAGCGTACTGGACGCAGGACAGGTCCAGCACATCTTTTTCCCGGAGCTGTCCTGTCAGTTCATCCAAAGAGATCCGGGTGCGGCGGAGGTTCTGCCGCAGGATCCGTCCGTTTTCAATGAGGATCACCGGCTTGCCGCAGAGGAGTCTGCGTAGACCGATGCTATACATGGAAACAGCCGACAAAACCAGCTCTGCGCCCAGCACCGTCAAAATGGGAATGAGGCCGGAATAAAGCGGGATGCCCCCGTCCTGCATGGGGATAGATGCCAGGTTGGCAACCAGCATCGTCACCACAAATTCCGACGGCTCCATCTGGCCTACCTGCCGTTTTCCCATCAGCCGGATCACGAATATCAGGATCAGATACAGGATCACGGTGCGGACATAGGATAAAAGCAAACAGATCCCCCCTTTTTGTGTGCTATTAGAGTGTCCCGGATTCCGGAGGGTATGCGAACAGTTCAATAAATTGCCATTTCTCGAGCAGGCTGCGCCTGCCAATGGATAATGGAAAATGTATAATGGATAATGGATAATGATTGTGTCGCCAAAGGCGACGATTTTAAATCATTTCCGAAGGAAATACCACAATTATCCATTATCAATTATCCATTATCCATTCGGGCATTAGCCCGATAAACGGGAATTGGCACATCCTGAAAGAAGGGCTTTACACTGTGGGGACTTTGCAGTAAAATAAATAAGCTGTAGAGGTTCGAATCCCCTCAGCTTAAGTAAAGGAGGTGTGTATCTTGAAAGAGGATACCAAGCAGATCCTGGAGGAAATGGAAAAGGAATTGATGCGGGAGGCCCTGCTGGAGGAGCAGGAGGCAGGCCCGGCATTTGAGGACCCGGACGTTCTGGAAACAGGACCGGAGCCGGAGGTATACAGTAATTTTGCCAACGATTACGGCAGAGAGCTTACCCAGTTTGCGGAAAACGGCGGCCAGGTGCAGGAGGAGGAAAATGACAGCATCATCACCGTTTTGATGCTCATCGCCAGTATTTTGAGTCTGGGTATTATTTGCGTGATGCTGTACTGGCTGCAGGCCTGGATGTAATATGGAAAAAGAGAACATACCTTTGGTGGGGCGCTTCGCCCCTACGCCCTCGGGCCGGATGCATTTAGGGAATGTATTTGCGGCGCTGCTGGCCTGGCTTTCGGTACGCAGCCGGGACGGAGAAATGGTGCTGCGGATGGAAGACCTGGATACCCAGCGCACCAGCGCGGAGTTTGCCCGGGTTTTAAGAGAGGATCTTACCTGGCTGGGGCTTACCTGGGACAGGGAAACCCCGGCCCAAAGCACCAGAAATCAGGTATACGATGACTTCTTTCACCGGCTGGCGGAGAGGGAGCTGCTGTATCCCTGCTACTGCACCCGCAGTCAGCTGCACAGCGTCAACGCGCCCCATCTTTCTGACGGTACTTATATCTACCCCGGCACATGCCGGGATCTGACCCAGGCGCAGCGGGAGAGTTTTTCCCGAAAGCCTGCCTGGCGGCTGCGGGTGCCGGATCGGGAATATACCCTGGAGGACCGGTGCTGCGGCAGCTTCCGGCAGAATCTGGCCCAAGAGTGCGGCGACTTTTTAGTGCGCCGGGCGGATGGGGTCTATATGTATCAGCTGGCGGTGGTGGTGGATGACGGCCTTGCCGGGGTCACGGAAGTGGTTCGGGGTCGGGATCTTCTGGAGTCTGCGCCCCGGCAGATGTATCTGCAGGAGCTGCTTGGTTTTTCTAAGCCCCAATATGCCCATGTGCCCATGTTACTGAGCGCCGACGGCCGCCGGCTGAGCAAACGGGACAAGGATCTGGATCTGGGACAGCTGCGCAGCCGGGTCACTCCGGAGCAGCTGATCGGCTGGCTTGCCCATGCCGCAGGCCTGATAGACACGCCCGAGCCGGTATCCGCCCGGGAATTGGCACAAAATTTTTCCTGGGAACGGGTGAAAAAAGAGGATGTTTTCGTGGATATCGACCATTTTTGCCCCTAACCCTTGCAAAAATATAAAAATTTAATATAATGGAAGAAATTTCAATACATAAGGAGGATGACCCCATGCGCGAAAAACCCATTTTGGTGGTGATGGCAGCCGGTATGGGCAGCCGTTACGGTGGATTGAAGCAGATCGATCCCGTAGGCAGCTGCGGCGAGGCGATTCTGGACTATTCTCTGTTTGATGCTTATGAAGCCGGCTTTGAAACTGCCGTGATTATTATTAAGGAAGCGATCCGCAAGGACTTTATGGAGACTGTGGGCAAGCGGCTGGAAAAGTGTCCCATGGAGATCCGCTACGCCTATCAGGAGCAGGACAAGCTGCTGCCTGCAGGTATGACGGTTCCCGAGATCCGCGGCGCGAAGCCCTGGGGAACAGGCCATGCGGTGCTGTGCGCTTCTAAGGAGATCGGCGATGCGCCCTTTGCCGTCATCAATGCGGACGATTATTACGGAAAGTCTGCTTACCGTACCATGTATCAGGCGCTGAGCGGCCGGGAGGATACGGACAAGGCGGAATTCTGCATGGTGGGCTATCAGCTGGGCAACACCGTCACCGATGCAGGCAGCGTGGCCCGTGGCGTGTGCCAGGTGGATGATAAGGGCTATCTGACCAACATTGTGGAGCGCACCCGGATCGAGAAGTATGAAGGCGGCATCCACTTTACAGAGGACGGGGAGACCTGGGAGGATCTGAGCGCGGATACCCTGGTGTCTATGAATATGTTTGGCTTTACACCCAGCCTGCTGACTGCTTTGGCAGAGGGCTTCCCGGAATTTTTGGAGAAGGAAGTTCCCCAGAATCCTGCCAAGAAGGAATACCTGCTGCCTACCATCGTCAATGGTATGCTGCAAAGCGGCAAGGCCCGGATGCAGGTGCTGTCCTCTGCGGACAAGTGGCACGGTGTCACCTATGCGGCGGACAAGCCCCAGGTTGTGGCAGCCCTGAAAGAAAAGACCGAACAGGGTTTGTATCCCGAGGGTCTTTGGAAGTAAATGTTACGCCCCCGGAACGAAAAGTTCCGGGGGATTTCCTTTGTTAAGGGTGTGCCAATTCCCGTTTGTCGCGCTGACGCGCGAATGGATAATTGATAATGTATAATGGATAATTGTGGCATTTCCTTTGGAAATGATTTAAAATATTTCGCCGAAGGCGACTCCTTCATTGTCCATTATCCATTTTCCATTATCCATTAGCAGGCGTAGCCTGCGCAAGAAATGGCAATTCGTCAGGCAGGAATGGGTTTCCTCTTGGCAGACGGGATTTTTTGTGATATACTGGCGAAAAAGATTCAGGAGGAGGCTGCTGTGATGAAGTTGATACAAAAAATAGCCGCGCTCAGCCTTGCGCTGCTGGTGCTCACCGGCTGCGCTTCCGGGAAACCGGAATCTACTCAGGGCAGTACGGCGTCTACAGGGGCTTCTACCAGCCAGGTCACAACAGCGCCCAGTACCCAAGAGACAACTCAGCCTACCACCCAGACGGCTACAGAACCAAGCACGCAGCCTGACACGGAGCCACAGACCCAGCCTGCCACCCAACCGCTCCCGACGGTAAAGCCGGAAACCTACCCCACCGCGCCTATGGAGCCGACTGTCCCGGAACCGGAGGCGAATCCCTACAGGGTAGAAGATTTTGTGTATCAGGACGGATTTTTGACCTGTACCGCAGCGGAAAGTCTGGTGGGCATTGATGTATCTGTCCATCAGGGTGTCATTGACTGGCAGCAGGTGGCGGCAGCCGGCGTGGATTTTGTCATGATCCGGGCCGCATACCGGGGCTATAAATACGGACAGGTAAATGCGGACAGCAACGCCCTTTTGAATATTCAGGGCGCTAAGGATGCAGGTTTGCTGGTGGGTGTGTATATCTATTCTCAGGCGGTGAATGTGGCGGAAGCTGTGGAAGAAGCGCAGTTTTTGCTGGAAATGCTGGATGGTATCCAGTTAGACCTGCCCATCACCTTCGACTGGGAACGCTATAGTAGCGACTCCCGCACCGCCAATGTCAGCGGCAGAACGGTGACGGACTGCGCCATTGCTTTCTGCGAGACCATCCGCGCCGGGGAACGGGAGGCTATGATCTATTTCAATCCTACCCAGGCGCTGGAGGAGCTGTCTTTGCCGGAGCTGACGGAATATCCTTTCTGGCTGGCCCAGTACGATACGGAGGTCATGTTCCCCTACCGGGTGGACATGTGGCAGTATACCAACAAGGGCAGTGTGCCGGGCATCGGCGGCAATGTGGATTTGAATATCGGTTTCTTCACCCGGGATAGTGTGTAAAAATATTTGAAATAGGAAACCCCCACTCCAAACGGAGTGGGGGTCTTAACGCCCTGTCGATTCCCGTAGGGAGCAAAAAATAACACCACCCATTTGGATGCAATATACGGAAAGGTACGATGACGAGTCTGA
Organism: Oscillospiraceae bacterium; assembly: GCA_017416325.1. Taxonomy (GTDB): domain Bacteria; phylum Bacillota; class Clostridia; order Oscillospirales; family Oscillospiraceae; genus Faecousia. The sequence goes on along the minus strand of JAFQCV010000038.1, from coordinate 286 downwards.
CTTCCATCCACATCCAAAAGGATGCGTCTGGAAGCCAGGGGAATCTCCCACGGCCTAAAAACATGCCACCGGCATGTTTTCTTAACGGCCTTTCGATTCCCGTACGGGCAAAAGAAAAAACCACTCCGAATGGAGTGGTTTTTCTTTTGGTGACCCGTACGGGAATCGAACCCATGTTACCGCCGTGAAAGGGCGGTGTCTTAACCGCTTGACCAACGGGCCTGGTAGCGGCGACCTGACTTGAACAGGTGACAGACCGGGTATGAACCGGGTACTCTACCAACTG
>JAFQCV010000037.1 GCA_017416325.1 Oscillospiraceae bacterium | reverse complement strand
GAATCCCCCTCGTACGATGGAGATTGCCACAGCCAGTGGTGCTCCGCGCAGCGAATCTAAAATCTCAATGCTTGCCGGTGGCAAGCATACCGAAATTGGTGTGAGCACTGGCTTCGCAATGACACTAACTTAATGACATTGTATAAAGACCGGGTCAGGTTAATTGATTTTATTGGGTTTATATAGGGCGTGGGGCAAAACATCGGAAAGCTCCAACAGCCGATGATCCCGTTCTCCGGCATAATCTACCCGGAAGCTGGGGCTTTGCACCATAGGATCGGTTTTTTGCCGGATGGCTAAGGTCATGGTGACCCGGGTGCCGCTGTTTTCCGGGTACTCCAGAAGCACGGTGCCGCCGTGCATGGCTGCGGTGCAGCGGACAAGCACCATGCCCAGACCGATGCCGTTTCGGCTGTCTTCTAGCTCAGGGGACCGCTGGTAACGGGAGAAAATGCTGCCCCGAAGATTCTCGGGAACACAGCTGCCGCTGTCCTGGATCGTCAGATACAGCATGTTGCCCCGGCGGGAAAGCTTGGCGTCGATCGCGCCGCCCTTTGGGGTGAATTTCATGGCGTTGGAAAGAATGTTGCTTACGGCCCGCTGCAGTTTGTCAGGATCTGCCAAAGAGTAGACAGGGGCATTTAGGTTTTGAAAGCGCAGGGTGATCCCGGCTTCCCGTGCCAGTTCCGCGGTAGCGCGGAACAGCTCCTCCAGATAATCACAGATGTCCACAACTTCCTGTCCCTGGGAGGGAAGCTGACTGTAGTGGAGGGCATCGGACATGTTGCTGACGATGCGCAGCAGCTGAAACAGTCCCTTGTTGATGCGCGCCATTTGTTCTTCAGCATTGGGGTCTGTGACATCCTCCAGTTGGGGAAACAGCTTGTCCGTTACCGTCATAACATTGGAAAGGGGCGTCCGCAGCTCCTGGGCGGCAAGGGCCAGACCTTGCAAAGCGGCTAAGTCATCGGTAGGTTCCAAAACGAAAATATCGAATTCTCCCATACGGGTCACAGAAGCGCCCCGGTAAGCGCCCCCAAGGCGCAATGTCAAATACAGACAGCCGCCCGGAAACGCGGCATACTCTTCCGCGCCGGTAAAAAGGATTTGGGAAACGGGAGTGCCGTCTGCCAGCATGCATGCCTGGGCAGGCCGGTTCGCGTATACGATCGCGCCGCCCTTTACACAGAAAGCAGGACACATCATCAGATCCAGCATCCCGGTGAGGGTATCTTGTTGCTCCATAATGATCCTCCTTACCAGCTTATCATGCGCAGAATTTTGCAAATATTTCCTCAGAAGATTCGACAAAATTCGTCACATATGTATTCTATCAAAAAATCAGGAAATAGCAAGGAAAATCCATAATTGAGGTGAAAATAATGTCCATGCATGACGGTCATCGGCAACGGCTGAAAAAACGGTTTCTCAATGAGGGCCTGGATAATTTTGAGCAGCTTCAGGTTCTGGAACTGTTGCTGTTTTATTGTATCCCCCGGCAGGACACCAATCCCGTTGCCCACAGGCTGCTGGATCACTTCGGTTCTTTGACGCAAGTGCTGGAAGCAACGCCGGAGGAGCTGAAAAAGGTTCCCGGGATCGGTGATGCCGTGGCAACTTTCCTTGCCCTTGTTACATCTGTTGGCCGTTACTACAATGTAAACCGGGCAGCATCCGTGCAAATCCTTTCCAGCCTGGATGCGTGCGGAAAATATTTAGTACCCAGATTCTACGGACGCCGGAACGAAACGGTATTTATTTTGTGCATGGATGCCAAATGCAAGGTGCTTTGCTGCAAAGAAGTGGGAGAGGGAAGTGTAAATTCCGCCGCTGTTCCCATCCGCCGGATCGTGGAAATGGCGTTGGGCGCCAATGCCACCAGTGTGGTGATCGCCCATAACCATCCCAGCGGTGTGGCGGTTCCTTCCAACGAGGATATTCAGACGACCCGCCGCCTGGCTATGGCACTCAGCGCGGTGGAGATCACTTTAATCGATCATATGGTAGTTGCTGAGGATGATTTTGTATCCATGCGGCAGTCCGGGGTATATGACCCCAATCGCTGCCAGGTGCTTCTGTGAAAGGAGGATACATGGACTGTTTTCGTTTAGTGTCGGAATATAAACCCTCCGGAGACCAGCCGGCGGCGATTGAGGCGCTGGTTAACGGTGTCAACTGGGGACTGCGGGAGCAGACACTTTTGGGTGTTACCGGCTCCGGCAAAACCTTTACCATGGCCTCTGTCATCGAGAAGCTGAACCGCCCCACCTTGGTGCTGGCCCATAATAAAACTTTGGCGGCCCAGCTTTGCAGTGAGTTTCGGGAGTTCTTTCCTGATAACGCGGTGGAATACTTTATTTCCTATTACGACTATTACCAGCCGGAAGCCTATATTGCCCATACGGACACCTATATTGAAAAGGACGCTTCTATCAACGAAGAGATCGACCGGCTGCGGCACAGCGCTACCTCGGCACTGTTTGAACGCCGGGATGTGATCGTGGTATCCTCCGTCAGCTGCCTGTACGGCTTGGGAGACCCCATTGATTATAAGAGCATGGTGATCTCTCTGCGTGTGGGCAACGAGTATCCTCTGGATGCGGTACTGAAGAAGCTGACGGAGATCCGGTACGAGCGCAATGACCTGGATTTTTCCCGAAACAAGTTTCGGTTACGGGGAGATACCCTGGAGGTGTATCCTGCTTACTGGTCCGGACGGGCGATCCGGGTGGAGTTTTTTGGAGATGAGATCGACCGCATCAGCGAGATCAACGCTGTTACCGGCGTAGCGGAGCGGTATTTGGATCATGTGGCGATTTATCCTGCGTCCCATTATGTGGCCTCCAAAGAGAAGCTGCAGCGGGCTATGCTGGAGATCCGGCGGGAGTGTGACGAGCAGGTCGCCTGGTTTCGCGCCCATGACAAGCTGATCGAAGCCCAGCGCATTGCCCAGCGGACAGCTTACGACCTGGAAATGCTGACGGAAATCGGCTTCTGCAACGGCATCGAAAACTATTCCCGGGTCATTCAGGGAAGAGCACCGGGCACACCGCCCACGACACTTCTGGATTACTTCCCGGAGGATTTCCTGCTGTTTGTGGATGAAAGCCATGTCACGCTTCCCCAGTGCCGTGCTATGTATGCCGGCGACCGGAGCCGGAAAGACGCCCTGGTAAACTATGGCTTCCGGCTGCCGTCAGCCTATGATAACCGCCCCCTGAACTTTACGGAATTCGATTCCAAGCTCAACCAGGTGATCTATGTTTCTGCCACCCCTGCAGAATACGAAAAGACCCGCTCCGGCCAGACTGTGGAGCAGGTGATCCGTCCCACGGGACTGCTAGACCCCGTTGTGGAGGTGCGCCCCATTGAAGGCCAGATCGATGATCTCATCGGGGAGATCAATGCCCGGACAGCCCGGGAAGAGCGGGTGCTGGTAACCACCCTGACCAAGAAGATGGCGGAGGATCTGACGGTCTATCTGCAAAAAGCCGGGATCAAGGTGCGTTATATGCACTCCGATATTGGCGCTATGGAGCGGATGGAGATCATTCGGGACCTGCGTATGGCGAAATTCGATGTGTTGGTGGGTATCAACCTGCTCCGGGAAGGTCTTGACCTGCCGGAGGTGAGCTTGGTTGCTATTTTGGATGCGGACAAGGAAGGCTTCCTCCGCTCGGAGACCAGCCTGATCCAGACCATTGGCCGCGCGGCCCGAAACGCGGACGGTAAGGTTATCATGTACGCGGATAACATTACGGATTCTATGCGCAGCGCCATGGACGAAACCGCCCGCCGCCGGGAGATCCAAAATGCCTATAACGAAGCCAACGGCATCGTGCCGAAGACGGTTATCAAGTCTGTTCGGGATCTGATCGAAATTTCTTCGCCTACCGCCGAGCGAAAGGGAAGAAGCGGCATCAAGCTGACCAAGGCGGAAAAGGAAAAGGAGATCGCCCGTCTGGAAAAACAGATGAAGGAAGCTGCCAAGATGATGGAATACGAATACGCGGCTGTGCTTCGTGACCAGATCATCGAACTGCGTGGAAATGGTTTATAACGAAAAATCCCGGAACTGCCTGGCAGTTCCGGGATCAATTGTTTTTGGGAAGAATTACTCAGCAGCCTTACGGGCAGCCAGTTCCTCTGTCATTTTGTCCAGGGTCTTCTTATCAATGTTGTAGATCAGCGCGATGCCGATGAACTGCAGTACGGCACTGAACAGGTACAGACCGGCGACCAGCCAGCACATGTTGTGGGAGGTCTGCGCGCTCTGACCGATGGTGCCGAGGTTGGATGCGTAACCCAAAGCACCCATCAGTAACAGGACAATAGAGGGGCCAATACCTTGTGCAAGCTTGCGGAAGAAGGAGTGCAGGGAGTAAACAGTACCCTCTTCGCGAGTTCCGAATTTCCATTCGTTATAGTCGATGGCATCGCCCATCAGCGCCCAGGAAACGCAGGTGTAAACGCCCATGCCCAGACCAAAAATAACAAGACCGATCAGATACACGATCAAAGCAAGGTTGACATTCTCGATCAAGGGGAAGATCAGCATGACCAATCCACCGATCAGGGATACGATGGTACCGGCAACCGAAGCCTCTTTTTTGCCGTACTTTTTGACGATCTTGGTGATGAAAGGCATGAACAGGAACATAGGCAGGAAGCCGATCATCTGAACAACACCGGACATGGAAGCCATGTTGAAATAGGTGGCAAACATGATGGTGTTGGCGGTGGTGGCAGAGTTCATGCCCAGGAACATACCCATAGCAGCCAGGGTGGCACCGACGGCAGGACGGTTTTTCATAAAGTTGCCAAAGGATTTGAGGATGTTGAACTTTTCGCCGCCCTCGTTGGTTTTGACGGTATTTTCGTCAACGCGAATGGTGATGTTCTTGATCATAAACATAAAGGCCAGGAAGCCCAGAATACCCATGATCAGAGCAACCCAGAACATACGCTCGCCCAGCAGGATCTCTACCTGCTTGCCGGTTTCGGGACTCAGGATCTCATCACCGATCTGATACGCTTCCCCAGTGAGGGGATTGGAAAGAAATTGCTCCTTGGTAAAGCCTTCGGGAATAACGATCTTATCCAGGAAGCTGTCAGACCCATCGTAATAGACCTTGTTCCAGATCAACATGGGCAGAAGAATATTTGGCAGCAGGTTGCCGATCATGGAGCCGATGGAGCGCCAGGTAGACAGCTGTGCCCGTTCACCGTGGTCTTCCGTGACCAGACTCAGCATAGAACCATAGGGGACATTTGCGATCGTATAGAAAGCATCCCAAATGATATAGCCGAGGATGAACAAAACCGCTTTCAAGACCACAGGGGCATTGGGGAAGGGCAGGAATACGGCAGCGCCGCCTACCAGCAGACCGCAAGCACCGATGAAAATGTACTGCTTAAACTTTCCGCGTTTATAATTGCGCTTATCGTTGTCGATCATAGAACCGATCAGCGGGTCATTGACGGCATCCCAGATCTGCACGACCAGAAGCAGAATGGACAGCAGACCGGTTTCCAGCATCATGTAGACCAGCCAGAAGGTTTGGACTGTACCCTTCAGGGCAAAACTCATGTTGCAGCCCAGGTCACCGGCGGCATAGGCGAGCTTGTCGCGCATACCGAACTTGCGGTAGCCCTTGTCATCCAAAGTGACAGGTTTTTTTGCCATTACTTTTTCCTCCTTAATTTTGGATACGCACTTGCATATCAATCATACTAATTATAAGTTGTTAACGCAGAGTTAGCTAGGGACAAAATGCCGTTTTTGTGGCATGTTGTGCCGATTTGTTCTCTGTATTTTTTGGAGATATTCCACAAAACGGTTGATTATTTTTTAGATTTTGTTATAATATTTACAGTATTTTGCAGCGGAGGAGTAAAATGTATAAAATATGCAGGACAGAGCAATCTGCCGCCCGGCAAAAAATGTTTGAACAGAGACTTCTGCAGGCTATGCTTTCCCGCGACTATGAGGATATTTCCATCAGTGATCTGTGTGACCAGCTGCAAGTTCCACGCAAGTCTTTTTACCGGTATTTTTCCAGCAAGGATGGGGCGCTGCAGGCTTTGCTGGATCATACCTTGCTGGAGTTTGTTCAGGAGGATTTCAGGAAAGGCGACCGATCCACCGCCATGGGGGAGTTAGAAAGCTTTTTTGTTTTTTGGTATGCCCATCGGGATCTGATAAAAGCCTTGGTTCGCAGCCGCTTGGTCGGCATACTGGTAGAGCGGGCTACCTATCATGCGATCCATGAACGCATGATGCCCCAATATCTGCTGTCCAAGCCCCTGGAGGTGCAGCAGATGGCCTTAACCTTTACGGTATGCGGTCTGCTGTCTATGGTGCTTCAGTGGCATAATCATAACTACCGGGAAACACCCGGTGAAATAGCGCGGATCGCCTCGATGATGCTGGCGATGCCTTTGATTCAAAAATAAAACAAAGCTGTTTTTGTGGATCTTATGCAAAGGCAGCCTTTTTCTTGCATTTTTCGACGCGGTTTGGTATAATCTTGCTAAGTACAAAGCAGAAAGGGGTAATCTCCATGGGGAAGAAAAAATGGGGTGACCGGAAAGACGGTATCTGGTTGAAGGATATTCCTGCCATGAACCGAATTATGCCGCCGCTGATGCCCAACCGGGCAGATAACGAAGCCCATATCAGCATCGACATTGATGCCCGGCCGCTCAATGCCTATCTGGAAAAGCTGAATGAAGGACGGACAGAGGATAAATATACATTCTTCCATTTGATCAGCGCGGCCATTGGCAAGGCTTTTGTGCTGCGCCCGAAAATGAACCGCTTTGTCTGCAACAATAAGCTCTATCAGCGCAAGGATATTACCGTAGCCTTTACAGTCAAGAAAAAGTTTGACGACCACGCGGAAGAAGCGCTGGCATTCTTTACCTACGATCCTAAGGAAACCCTGGAAAGCTACCATGAAAAGATCATGAAGGTGATCCACGCGACCAAGAGCTATGAGGAAAAGGACACCTCCACCGGCGCTATGGATCTCGTTACCAAGCTGCCGCAGTTTATGATTACGGCGATCGTCAAGCTTGTACTGTGGCTGGATAAGCATGGCTGGGCACCGGATTTTCTCATTGGGTCAGACCCCAACCATGCTGCGATCTTTCTGTCTAATTTAGGATCCATCGGTCTGCCCGGGGGATACCACCATCTGGTGAACTGGGGTACCAATTCCTGCTTTATCGTGGTAGGCAAGAAGTATCAGAAAATGGAGTATGACAAGGACGGCAACCCGGATCTGCATGAGGTGATCCCTCTGGGGATCACCCTGGATGAGCGGATCGCCGACGGATACTATTATTCAGGAACGGTGGCTTTGGTACAGGAACTGCTGGAACACCCCTGGCTGCTGGAAATGCCGGCAGATGAGCCGGTGGAGTATGCCATCCGCCGCTAATAGCTAAATATATAGAAAACGCTCTTGCTTTCCGGCAAGAGCGTTTAGTCTTCGGTAAACTCAATAATATCGTTGGGCGTGCATTTCAGAACTGCGCACAGCTTTTCCAGTGTGTTCATAGTAATGGACTTGTTGCGCTTTAAATTGGTAATCGTATATGCGCTAAAACCATTCTTATAGATCAGCGTATAAGTAGTTATGCCACGATCTTTCATTGTCTTCCACAGCGGCTTATAGCTAATCACGCATGCACCACCCCTTTTCCTGTAGATACATATATTATCTACAAAAAATTACTTCTTGAATATTAGCAAAAATTTGCCTATACTATTCAAAACAGAATATATAGGAGGCAATGCAATGAAGTGGCAGGAAGCAAACCCAATGCCTAAAGAATGTGAGAACTGTCCGAAAGGGGATTGTTATAATTGTGATACCGCTGGCAAGCGTTGGATCCTCTCCAGAGAGTATGAATTGCGTACAAACCGCAATCTCTTGATGCGTAAGATCGAACACTTGCAACGGAAAATAGCGGCAATTGATGCTGAGTTAGAAGATATGCATAATTTTTGAGTAAGTTTATGATAAAAGCCATCCGCCGCTAATCCGTACTTGACAAAAACAAGGAACAGAAGTATAATTTTAGCTGCGGGAAATCCGCGGCTTACGGGCTTGTAGCGCAGTTGGGAGCGCACCACATTCGCATTGTGGGGGTCGAGGGTTCGAATCCCTTCAAGTCCACCAAAAAAGAGGTCACCCATCGGGTGACCTCTTTTTTGGTAGGTGTGAGAAAGAGATTCGAAGATCAAAATGCAACGCGGATGAGCGTTGCCCGCTGCGGCTGGACGCAGCGGAACCATAATTTTCGCCAAAGGCGAAAATGCAAACGAATCCCTTCAAGTCCACCAACAAAAAGACCTCCTTTGTCTACCTGACAAAAGAGGTCTTTTTGGATGATGTTTGCCTGCGGCAAATGATGTCGTTTCACCAATGATGCCGCTGACGCTAATGATGTCGGCTTCGCCTAATGTTTTTGGCAAACATCGCAATATTGCGACCCCAGGGAGAAACATCATTATGCAGAGCATAACATGTCCAGAAATAAAATGTATTTTCCCTCTTGACAAATGTACGCATGTGGGCTACAATAACCCCAATATCGACAAAGCGTTTGAGCAGAAACCAGTAACCGTTTGATCACATTTCAGAGAGCTGTTGGTTGGTGTGAAGCAGCAATGTAAATAACGGGGAATTCCTTCTGTGAGCTGTTGGCTGAAGGCAGTATGCTGTGTAGGCTTTTCCGGGTGCGACCGTTATATCGCCAGGGTGTGCTTGCACCTAATGAGGCTCTGTTCGTGAGGATAGGGCGAAGCAGAGTGGTATCACGGTTATGCAATAACTGTCCCTGTTTCCTGTTTGGGAAACAGGGATTTTTGTTTGGTTTTCACAGCGTTATCTGTGCAAATATATTTCCATGTAAAGGAGAAATTCATATGAAAAAGTTAGTATCTATCATTTTGGCGCTGGTTATGTGCCTTGGCTGTCTGGCTTTGACCGGCTGTGCCCAGAAGTCGGACTTTACCGTGGGTGTATGCCAGCTGATGGAGCATGAGTCTTTGGATCAGGCGACCAAGGGCTTTTCCGACGCGCTGAAGGCGGAACTGGAAAAGGCCGGCAAGACCGTTACGATCGATGTGCAGGTAGCCGGTGAGCCCGATGTCTGCACCACCATTGTGAACGCCTTTACAGCCAAAAATGTGGATCTGATCATGGCAAACGCAACCCCTGCTCTGGCGGCGGCTGCTACCGGCACTACCACGATCCCGGTTTTGGGCACTTCCGTAACGGATTACCAGGATACCTTCGGCGGTAAAATCCCTGCCAATGTTTCCGGTACTTCGGATGCTGTTCCCTTTGATGAGCAGGCAGAAATGATGATCGAGACCTTGGATCTGGTTGCCGGAGATCAGGTGGGCGTGATCTACTGCACCGGCGAGTCCAACTCCCGGATCCAGTATGAAGCCGTAAAGGCCCTGTTCGAAGCCGAGGGCATTGTGGTGGAGGCCTATACCTTCTCTGAGACAACAGAGCTTCAGGCGCTGGTGACCAAGGCTGCCGGTGAGTGCAAGGCGATCTATATTCCCTCGGATAATACGGTAGCCGATAACGATGCTGTTGTTGGTATGATCTGTAACGAGAAAAAAATCCCTGTATACACCAGCTATGGCGGAAAGATCTGCTATGCAAGTCTTGCTATCGACTACTACCAGCTGGGTTATGAGACCGGTAAGATGGCAGCGCAGGTTCTCTTGGGAACAAAGACCGTTGCCGATCTGGAGATCATGACCCTGACGCCCAGTGTTGTTTACAATGAGGCGCTTTGCCAACAGCTGGGCATTGAGATTCCTGAGACTTGATTGGATAAAATACGATGAGTGCGTTTTTTAACACCTTGCCCGGTGCCGTTGCCCAGGGGATGATCTGGGGCATTATGGCTATGGGTGTGTATATTTCTTATAAGATTTTGGATATTGCGGATCTGACGGTGGACGGTTCTATTTGTACCGGCGCTTGTGTCTGCGCGGTGATGGTAGTGGGCGGCGCTCCGGTCTGGCTGGCGATGCTGGTGGCTGTTTTGGCAGGCGCGCTAGCCGGTGTCCTGACGGGACTTTTGCATACCGCTCTGGGAATTCCCTCGATTCTTGCAGGTATTCTGACCCAGCTGATCCTGTATTCCGTAAATCTGGCGATCCTTGGGGGAAAATCCATGGTTTCCTTAGCGGGAAACCGGGAGGACCTGCTGCTGAGCATGAGCAACAACCCCAGCGCTATTTTGGTAGGCACTATCAGTGTTGCGCTTTTGATCGTGGTGCTGTGGCTGTTCTTCTATACCGAAGTGGGACTGACCTTGAAATCCACCGGCGATAACCCGGACATGAGCCGGGCACAGGGCGTCAACGTGAAGCTGAACAAGGTGATCGGCTTGGCGATCGCCAACGCCCTTGTGGCATTTGCCGGCGCGCTGTTGGCGCAGTATAAGGGCTCTGCCAATATCAACGATGGCCGGGGCGCCATCGTCATTGGCTTGGCTGCGATCTTTATCGGCCTTTCCGTGTCTTTGAAGATCAAGCCGAATTTTGTAGTGAGCCTGATCGGTGTGGTTGGCGGCGGGATCGTCTACTATATCATTTACAGCATTGTGATTCTGATGGGTCTGAAGACAGACTATTTGAAGATGCTCTCTGCCATTATCGTGGTGCTGTTCCTGGCGGTTCCCTACTTAAAGGGTGAGTATTTTACCAAGCGAAAGCCTATCCCGCTTCCTGGAGAGCACGATGCAGGAGGTGACGGCCATGCTTAAGCTTACCAATCTGCAGAAAACTTTTAACCCCGGCACCATCAATGCCAAAACCGCCTTAAGCGGATTTGACCTGCATATTGCAGAGGGTGATTTTGTTACGGTCATTGGCGGTAACGGCGCAGGTAAAAGTACACTGCTCAATGCCATTGCCGGCGTTTGGAAGCCGGACTACGGCACAGTTCAGATCGACGGCGTGGATGTCACCAATATGCCGGAGCATAAGCGGGCGCGTTATTTGGGCAGAGTGTTTCAGGACCCCATGAAAGGAACATCGCCGGACATGGAGATCGCGGAAAATCTGTCCATCGCGGCAAGGCGCGGCACCAGACGGAAGCTGATCTGGGGCTGCACCCGGAAAGACCGTGAGACCTACCGGGAAATGCTGGCGCAGCTGGGGCTGGGTCTGGAGGATCGGCTTTCTTCCAAGGTGGGACTGCTCTCAGGCGGTCAGCGCCAGGCGGTGACATTGCTGATGGCAACCATCCGCAAGCCCAAGATCCTGCTTCTGGACGAGCATACGGCAGCGCTGGACCCCAAGACGGCGGCTAAGGTGCTGGAGATCACGGATAAGCTGGTAACGGAAAATAAGCTGACGACCCTGATGATCACCCACAATATGCATGATGCCATTGCCTACGGCAACCGGCTGATCATGATGCATGAGGGACGGGTGGTGGTGGATGTTTCCGGGGAAACCAAGAAACAACTGACCATCAGCCAGCTCCTTGGATTGTTTGAGGAAGCCAGCGGCAGCGCTTTTTCCAGCGATAAAGTCATTCTTTCCAAATAAGCGAAAGCCTCCGGTTGGGCCGGAGGCTTTTTCGTGGCAAAGTATGGTTGACGCACAGGAGGGGATGGTGTAAAATAAAAGCAGGATGTTGTTGCAAAGTGGAGGATATAAAATGAAGACAAGAACATTGATCATTATTGCAGTCATAATTGTTGCGATAACTTTATTGGGAAATCAAGCTACGCTCTATTTCAGCCTTCAGGACACAGCCGGTGTGGAAGAAGGCATGACCTTTACGGAATTTACTGCCAAGATTCCGAAAGAGGAACGCAATGACTTCTGGAGCTACAGTTTTTTCGCCAATGACCGCGGTTTTCCGGTGTTGGTTCGTTGTGAAGAGAATAAAATTGTCCGGGTTGAGGTTATCGATGCATCCAAAACCAGCACGAAGGATTCCCGTTTTGAGGAAATAACACAGGGCATGACGATATCTCAGGTTTTTCAAAAGGTTGGAACGCCGTATGGATATTCCAAAACGGACGATAAGACATTAGTTTATATTTCCCGGAATGAGACGATGTATTCGATTTGCTTTACATTAACGGACAATGTTCTGTATGTGCAGAGTGTTACATCAGAAAGCTTAGAGTAAGACAAAGCAAGGCGGCAGGAATTTCCTGCCGCCTCTGACTGTCGATAAAGTCAAATTCCCGTTTGTCGGGCAGCCGATGGCTGCCAATTGACAATTGAAAATTGACAATGGAGAATTTCGGAGTCGCCAAAGGCGACATTTTTAAATCATTTCCGAAGGAAATACCACAATTGTCAATTATCAATTATCCATTATCAATTCGTGCGTCAGCACGAGAAATGGCAATTT
>JAFQCV010000007.1 GCA_017416325.1 Oscillospiraceae bacterium | reverse complement strand
CAGTTCATAAAACTCGAAATACATACAGTATTCCTTCGTTTTCTGAACTTTAATTTGCGTCAAAATCTCTCGCCACTTACTCTTGCCGATTTAATCAGCGGTTACTAGAGGAGAAGGTGGCCGAGCGATAGCGAGGGCGGATGAGGTGTAGCCGCACAGCGACGTCTAACGGCACTTACGGCTGCTTCGCAGCCTACACCACATCAGTCAGCTTCGCCTCAAGGAGAAGCCTTAAATGCGGTACCTTTTGATCGCTGTATGAGCGAAATTATCCCTTCTTCCCGTGTCTTTCCGGGTTCGGCCAGAGGGGAACCCCTCTCATCTTGCCGTAAGGCAAGATGAGGATGTTTGAACAGTTTTGTTTGCAGAGGTACTTTGCAAAGCATAAGGAGAGGTACGATGAAATACAAAAAGAGTGCATTGTTTAAAAGCCTGATATCGTTGCTTCTGTGTTTTTCCATGCTGATGGGTACAACCTTCGCATGGTTTACAGATTCCGTGATGACTGGCATCAACACCATTGCTGCGGGTAATTTAGATGTAGAATTGTTCCACAGTAATGCCGCAGTAAGCAACGAACAGGTGGATTCCAACACCAAGCTGTTTATGGATCTGCAGGGTGATCCCATTCTGTGGGAACCCGGTGTGGTGTCCTATGAGAACCTGCGTATTACCAACGAGGGCGACCTCGCACTGGCCTATCAGCTTGCCATCAACACTGCCAACGAAAACTTTGTTGTGGACGGCAGCAACCTCTACGGCCTGTCTCAGGTGCTGAAGGTTGGCGTTGTGGAAGGTGGCATTACAGCTACTGACCGCGCAGGTGTCGTCGCGTCTGTGGAAGATGCCAACTGGACAACCCTTGCAAACTTCCTGCGCAGCGGTTCTCTGCTTCCGGAAGGTGCTGGTACCAGTGAGGAAACCTGGGGTATCGTTATCTACTGGGAACCCGGTGATAACGACAACTTCTGGAATCTGAATAACGACAAGCAGCTCAGCGAAGGCGATGTGCTGTCCATCGATCTGGGTATCAAGCTGGTGGCCTCTCAGGATGTCTATGAGAGTGATAGTTTAGGTAATGACTATGATTCTTCCGCATCCTTAATGCCTACGCTTGCCGGTACATGGACGGTTTCCGCTCCCGTCATAGTAGAGAACGGCGTTTCCGCCGAAACGGTTACGATTGGCGGAGCAAACGCCCGCTTTACCGCCAGTGTTCCTGCAGGTGTTAAGATAGCTGACGGTGTGGAGGAACTGTCTCTTACTGTCAGCACCACAACTGAGGATAAAGCGGATGTGCAGTTGGAAGTAGGCCAGGTTGGCTTGAGCCTCGATGTGCATCTTGAGGGTACGGCGGGAGACAATACTGTACCAATTGTGATCAATCTGGGCAAGATCGCTCCTACTGGCCTATATGATGGAAACATCGTTCTGTATCATGTGGAAAACGGCAAGACCATCCGCATGACTCAGGTTGCAGATATGGATGCTCTGGATGCCCATAACGAGTTCTACTACAATGGCTTGACCGGTGAAGTTACCCTGATGATGGCAACCTTCTCCACAGTGTACGCAGCTATTGATATAGGTAATCCTTGGAATGGCACAGATGTAGATACTTCCTGGTATAGTGGCGACGGCCCGTACACTTTGGACAGCGCAGCCGATCTGGCTGGCTTTGCGCAACTTGTTGCTGGGGGCAATACCTTCGCAGGTAAGACCGTGAAACTGGGTGCAAATATCAACATGGGCGGCGATGCAGTCCTCAAGGACGGAAAGCTCTGTTTCCATCCCATCGGTGTGGATGTGTCTGGCGAATCCGATGCCATTTCTGCTTTCAGCGGCACTTTCGATGGTAATAATCATACCATTTCCAATATCTATCAGAACACCTGGATGCTGAAGGGTCACTACAGTGAAGGCTACTACAATGAGGCCATGGGTTTATTTGGCCTGATTGATGGCGGTACAGTCAAGAATATGGTCATCGACAGCATGGTTTGCGAGGGTGAGTTTGCAGATATGGGCTGTGTCACTGCCTATGCCCGTGGAAACTGTACCTTTGATAATATCCGTATCTCCAATGCTTCTATGTACAGTTACAACTGTCGTACTGCCGGTATCGTTGGCTATGACTGGATTGGCGAGACTGGCAGTAATTTGACCTTCTCCAATATCGAGATTGACCCCACCAGCACCTTTGGCGCTCTGTGGGGCAGCTGGGACGTGGCTTGTGCCGGTATCCTGGGTTACAAGAATGATGCGAGTAAGGTTACCTTTACAAACTGCGAAGTTGGCTGTGAGTTGGATGTATTCAACGATGTCTGCGCTAACTACCAGTATTATGATTACCGCTATGCAGGTATGATGATCGGCACTGTCGGCAAGGACGGCGACCCTTCCGATCAGCTGACAAACGGTAACATAACCTTTAACAATTGTGCCGTTCATTATGGTGACTGGGTAAACCACTACCATTGTGAGTTGGAAGCAAACTCTCCTGCATCCTATACCGAAGACTACCAAATGAGCCGTCTTGACAAAATTTACAGCCTGTCCGAGATTCAAAATACCGATGGAAGCTGGAAGATGGCCGGCAACTTTGTATTACTGTCTGGTGAAAACAAGACCTGCTACCATATCGTAAATAATAACGGTACTCTGGAGAAGTATGACCATACTGTTGAGGAAGACAAGCAGTGTGTCCATACTGTGTTCGATCAGATTCTGACCGGTTATGGTTGGGGTGCTACCTCCACCGCAAACGGCCTATACACCACCAATGTGCTGTATACCATTACCTACATCAACAACGGTAAGGTTCTGGATGTGACTTATGTCACGGATAATAGTCAGGCAGTTTCTACAACGCACACTAAGGCTGCGGAGATAGCGGTTGCACAAATGGGCAGCGGGTATGCGTTCAGCCATTGGATGAACGCAGGCTCTACCAAGGTCGAAAACGTTGCCGATGGTAATACACAAAATGTTGTGCTATATCCCTCTTTTGTCGGTATATATACTGCCACGTTTGTTGATTTGGATGGTAACATTCTAGCTTGGGATACCTATACAAAGAATGATTATTCTAGTGTTCAAGGAAAAACGGTTACAGCACCTGCGGTGGCAGATTGCGAATTCGACTATTGGGAAGTCCGTGTCGATAAAAATGGAACTGTGACAAAGACCAAGCTGTCCGAATACAAATTTGCGGATAACTTAGACATCACCATTTATCCTGTTTACACATATAACGGTGATGTGAACTTGGTTCCCATTGACAACGATGGCGACGGTGTTACCGATGCATATCAGGTCGGCGGATACAGCGATCCTAATGGCCAAAACTTGGTAGAAATTCCCGATTCTGTTAATGGTATTAAGATTACTTCTATCGCAGAAAAGGCATTTTCTGGCTATGATGGTGTCCATGCTGTTGTTATTCCTACTACGGTGACAACAGTTGGTAGCAATGTACTGGCAGAAAATTGGGGCTTCTTCGATTCTGGAGAAACAGTTACCATTTATTATGCAGGCAGTTATTCTGATTGGGTAAACAAAGAAGCAGGCTTTACTGATGGATGGGACAATGGCTTGGGCACAGGGTCTCGCATTTTCTTCCTTAATGGTAATAAGCAGGTAGATCCCTCTCAGGGATACTTAGAGTACACACACACAGGTAATGGCTTGTGGCAATCGCATAGCGGCTCTTGGTCTGCTCCGAAAGCAGTAACAGAAGCATTGAAGACCGAATATACCGGTAAATGTGACTGTTCCACATGTAAAGCAAGCAACCTTGATAAACCAGACAAAGCTTACTGGGACGGCATTACAATCAGCTAAAAGTGAACGTAAATTGATCCACAGTAAAAATCAAACAAACAGCCGACCCAAGGGCGAAAGCCCTTGGGCGGCGATCAAAGGGGATCGGTCTACGGTGCCTTTTGGTTACCGTTAGGCAAAAATTCTTACGAAAAGGGAGACCCTTTTCCAAGTTCTCTACCCAGAGAACTTGATGGCCTCCTGATCTACGCATTTTGCGGTGAGTTCCGCTCACTGCCGGTTGTTAGGAGGAAAGGCGAGGATGAAAAAGAAAAGAACAGCGTTGCTCCACAGCAGTATTGCTCTGCTTCTGTGCGTTTCTATGCTCATTGGTACGACTTTTGCGTGGTTTACAGATTCTGTGTCCACCGGCATTAATACCATCGCTGCCGGCAATCTGGATGTAGAGCTATACCACAGCAATGCAGCAGTCTCCAATGAGCAGGTAGATTCCAGCACCAAGCTGTTTATGGATCTGCAGGGCAATCCCATTCTGTGGGAACCCGGTGTGGTTTCCTATGAGAACCTGCGTATTACCAACGAGGGTGACCTCGCACTGGCCTATCAGCTTGCCATCAACACTGCCAACGAAAACTTTGTTGTGGACGGCAGCAACCTCTACGGCCTGTCCCAGATCCTCAAGGTCGGCGTTGTGGAAGGCGGCATCACCGCTACCGACCGCGCAGGTGTCGTCGCGTCTGTGGAAGAGGCCAACTGGACAACCCTTGCAAACTTCCTGCGCAGCGGTTCTCTGCTCCCGGAGGGGAAAGGGGAATCCGAGAAAATATGGGGTGTCGTTATTTACTGGGAACCCGGTGAAAACGACAATCTCTGGAATCTGAACAATGGCAAGCAGCTCAGCGAGGGCGATGTGCTGTCCATCGATCTGGGCATCCGCTTGATCGCAACCCAGGAGCAGTTCGAGAACGATTCTTTTGGCAGCGATTATGATGAAACTGCCAAGCAAGATGTGTTCCCGGAGTTTTCTGGTGGTACAGCCAGTGTTCCTGTGACCCCTAACGCCGAGAACAAGACTGGTGCTGAGGTCACGGTATCTGCAGGACAGGTATCTGCTGTTGTGCCCGCAGGTGTGCTGCTGGCTCCCGGCACCACCCAACTGACTCTGGCTGTTACCCTGATGGATGCCAGCGGTGCAAACATCTCCCTGAGCGATAATGAGGCGATGCGTTCTCTGGATGTGCATATCGAGGGAGTTGACCCCGCCAATACCACCCCCATCATCGTCACTCTAAAGGAAGTTGCCCCCATCGGCCTGAACATGGGCAACTATAAGCTCTACCACGTGGAAAATGGCAGCACCAATGAGATGATCCTGGTGGATTCCGCCGCGGACTTCACTGCCCATAACCAGTTCAAGTACGATCCTGCCACCGGCGACGTGGTGCTGTATATGGCGACCTTCTCTGAGGTTGCGGTGGTTGCCGAGCCTGCTAAGTGGGAAGGCAAGTTTGACTATACTTGGTATGATTTTTCCAAGACCGAACTGACCATTGCCAATGCTGACCAGCTGGCTGCATTTGGTGCAATCGTTGGCGGTATGGATGGTCAGACTCAGAATAGCTTTGCGGGGAAGACCGTTAAGCTGGTCTCCGATATCGACCTTGGCGATGCAGAAGCTGAGAATAATCCTAATCTGATTTTCTACCCCATTGGTTACTACAACTCTGAGGGAACATATGAAAAAACCAATACTGCCATCACTAGTGATCTCAGATATTTCGAGGGTACTTTCGATGGTCAGGGTCATACCATTGCCAACTTCTACCAGAACACTTGGGAAATGAAGGGCGACCACAACTGGTACTCTCCTGAGGAACAGTACTACCGTGACGGCATGGGTTTGTTCGGTCGAGTCTATAAAGCTACCATCAAGAACCTGACTATCAATAACTTTAAGTCTGACGGCGAAATCGCCACTACCGGCTGTATCGCCGCTTACGCAGATGGTGCAACCTTCGAGAACATCGCTATCTTCAATTGTAACCCCCGCGTGTACAACATCGGCAACGGCGGTATCGTCGGCTGCGTCGGTTGGTACGCAAAGGAAGCGAACCTGAAGACCACCTTTAAGAACATCACCGTGGATAATTCCAACAAGATCTCCGCTCTGTGGGGCAGCTACGATGTGGCTTGCGGCGGCATCGTGGGTCAGTATTATCCCACCAGCGGCCAGACCAGCGCCGATACCCCTAAGAATGACGGTATCCACATGGAGAACTGCCATGTTTCTGCCCAGATGGATGTGTATAACGACGTCTGCGCTAACTACCAATATTATGCTTACCGCTATGCCGGTATGATGATTGGTTCTATTCGAGAGAATACCACCAATGATGAGGGAAGAACGATCCCCGACATGACGGGTATTTCTGCGTCCGGCTGTACCGTTCACTTCGGTACTTGGAATGACTACTACTACTGTGAGCTGGTGGACAACACCACAGCTTCCTATACGCACGACTATCAGATGAGCCGTCTGGTGGAAATTAAGGCAATCGATGGAACTTCCATCACTTACCTTGATGGCACCACCGGCACAGTTCCTGCTTCCGGCAGAGCGAACTATGTAATTGTTGACTACACCAAGGGTCACGGAACGAATAACGCAACCTGCTATCACTTCAAGGACGGCGCTGTTTGGACCCACGACATGGGTGGCATTCAAACCGGCATTGACGAAAACGGTGACGGCCAGGACGACCTGAAGGAAGACAAGCAGCACCTGTATCTGGAGTTCAATAACCTCTTCACCGGCTACGGTTGGGGCGTTTCCAGCATGGCAATCAATAAGTGGAATGGCATTACCGCACTGGATGTCACCCAGGGCGATCACGAAAATGCTGTTGAAAAGTTTGAAACAGTTAAATTCCCGAATGTTGTTGCCGGTAAGGAATATACTGTCGGTGATTTCTTTAACGCAAAGGATGATGTTGAGGTAGAAATTGATGCCGATAATGTCCATGTTTTCGTTTCTCCTGAGGATTCCAGCAAGATGGTTTATGTGGAATATACTCCCAATACTACTGACTGGACAAAGGGTACTCTGAAGTTCTATGGTCAAGGCGAAGCGAAGATCAAAATTACTGACTATTTCTATTGTAAAGAAACACCGGCTACTGTGAATGTCCAAGGTAGCGGAACGCTCTACCGAATTGGTAATGCCGGCTATGAAGGTAATGCAAGTTACGATGTTACCTACAAGGATATTGCAAGAGTTTTGACCCGAAACGAGGAGTACACTTCTATCGAGTTGAATAATACTGTACTGCAATATAAGGTGGAGAATGATAAGGTTAACTTCGATGGAACAGGTATAGTTGGTGTTAAGATCAATGGTGTTCAGTACTATTTGGAAGTTGTTGATGCGGTGAATACAGTAAAAGCAACCTCCGCAACAGCAAACAATGTTGTTCTGTTGAATAATATTAGCAGTGGCTTCTCTGTTTCCGGTCGCTATACCTTCTATGGTAACGGCTTTGCATTAAACTACATTGGCAACGGTCAGTATCTGAACAACGGTCTGAAGCAGGGCGTAGTTACTGTTTCCGAAAACGGCACACTGGATAACCTGAGAATTGTAGCAAGTATCTATCCCAAAGCATATATGTACTATGGTACGACAAGCCAAGGAGATTATGTCCAGAGAGGACCTTCTACTGTTGAGGGGGACAAAACCAGATATCACTATCAGCTGTCTGCGGTAGCAGCATCTGGTAACGCAACCATTACCAACTGCTATATTTACGGCGGTAGAAACAATATCTTTGTAAATACCGGTGATGTGACTATCACGGACACCGTACTGGAGTGTGGCACAGTTGCCAATGTGCAGATCCAGAGTAATAGCAGCCATACGATCACTTTCAATAATGTAACCACCATTCAGCATCAAGTGAATTCCAACATTGGTGATACTTCTAAGGTGATGCTGGGCGCTGGCGTTATTGTTGGACCTGAAACCAACGATAATCCCAGTATTGTTTTGAACGGTGACTTTAAGCAGTACAACTGGGTTACCGCGGAGGATCAGTCTGTTGTATCGGATAGCACAACTCAAACCATTATCAAAACTGCGCTGGAAGCAAAGGAGTTTAATCACACTGTCAACGGCAAGACTGCTTCCAATTTGGGCATCATTTATATGAACGCTTATGATGCACCTATAACCAATAACACTGGTTTGCCCTATGCCTTGGCAACGGTTAGTATCAGTAGCGCGGATGGTCAAGTGTATTCGTTGCAGGGAGCAACCGAGAATCAAATTTATAGTGACTATGTCAATGCTGACAAAGACACAACTAACGGCTACTATGCACCCCAGTTCAAGTATAGTGCCGATCTTGGCGGTCAGCACATTGAAAATACGGATGGTTGTGACAAATACTGCTACCGCGAAGGTGATACCATTTACGTCATGTTCCCCTCTGGTGATAGCAAGGAGCTGAATCTGGCAACGTTGGTAAATATCTCCAAATATTCGGGACAGGATTTGGATCTTAGCATCACTTGCAAGAACGAAAACAACAATAGTGTAACTGTTACTGGTGGCAAGATTTCTCTGTCTGAAGCAGGCAAGTACACCGTGACCTATACTGTCAAAGATGCGTTGTTCTATAATGAAAACGGAGAAACGCTTGAAAAGGAAGTCGAGTATGATTGGAATGTTACCTTGGATGTTTCTCTAAAGGACAGTGCTGTCCCCGATGCATATTTTGAGTTTAATAGTGACAGCCAGAAGATGGGTTACTATAAGCCGACTTGGGGTGATGTAAAGCAGTATTTGCCCTTCTTGGCTGGCTTAAAGATTTATGACTACAACGGCCAGACATCTTACCTGCGGTTTGATGGAGATGCTGATTTCAACAAGATTGCTTCCATTACAATCACGGATTATAGCAGCAACAAAGCTGCTGTCGAAGTAAAGCTGACTGATGGTGGTGTGATTAACACCCAATTCCTTGCCCGTGCAAACAGTGGTGGCGGCTCTACCTACACCGGTAAGATCAAAACTAGCAACAACACTATTTACTTTGTGACAGATAGTGGTACCAGTAACAAGGAGTCCACAACTACTGCGGCTTACTGGTATGTTGATTATTACAAGTTTACCGGTAATAACGGTGTGGCGATCCAGTCCGCACAGCAGACCTTCTATTCTACTGGCAGCAGCGCATCAACACCTTCCGGTAACTTCGGTACTACTATTAAGTACACCGTGACTTATGATGCCAACGGCGGTAACTGCGGTCAGACTACCGGCTATGCTACTTCTGCAAGTGCTGCGGTAACTCTGCCCACGCCCACTCGTTCCGGTTACATCTTCACTGGCTGGTTTACTGCTGATTCCGGAGGTAATCCAGTTGGCGGCGCAGGGGAAAGTTATACGCCTTCTGCTAACATCACGCTATACGCTCAGTGGGGCAAGCCTTGCACCGTTACCTACAATGCCAACGGTGGTAGCTGCGGTACAACTTCCGAGAAGTACACCGGCACTGTGCTGAAACTTCCCTCCGCTGCCCGCGATGGTTATTGGTTTAGCGGCTGGTATACTGCTGCTTCCGGAGGCGATCTGGTTGGCGGCGCAGGCGAAAACTACACTCCTACCAGCGATATCACTTTGTATGCCCACTGGCAGGAGAAGATAGAGTATACCGTTACCTATAACGCAAACAGCGGTACTTGTGGCACGGCAAGCGCAACCTATCAGGGCACCGCACTGACTCTGCCTACTCCCACCAGAACCGGTTATAAATTTAATGGCTGGTATACCGCTACGTCCGGTGGTACTAAGATTGGTGATGCCGGTGCTAGCTACACTCCCAGCGCAAACATCACCTTGTATGCGCAGTGGCAGATCAGCAGCTACACCATTACTGTTACTACAAACAATGCAACTGTAAAGGTGAACGGAACAACCGTCAACAATAATGGCACTGTATCGATTCAGTATGATGCACAGGTGACCGTTGAAGTGACCTACTCTCAGTCGAATAACCAATCCACTACCATTAAGGGAACCGATAACACTACTTATACGTCGCCCTTTAATATGCCTGCTCAGAACGTTACTATCAATGCAACAAGTTCTGGCAGTTGTGTCACTTCCGATACCCTGGTTGCCCTGGCAGATGGTACTCAGAAGCGCATTGATCAGGTAGCTTATACCGATCAGCTGCTTGTTTGGAACTTCTACAAAGGCGAATACGCAGCCGTACCTGCTGCAATCATCTTCGACCATGGCTATGACAACAATACTGTGATCAAGCTGAACTTCAGCGATGGTACATCTGTTAAGGTTGTCAATCTGCACCAGTTCTTCGATGCAGACCTGAACAAGCTGGTTAGCATCGATGCTGACAGCGTTGCGGATTATGTGGGTCACAAGTTCGTCAAGCAGAACGGCAACGGCTACAAGACCGTTAAGCTGGTGGATTACACCATCACCGAAGAATACTGCGAGGCATGGGGCATTATTTCCGCCGAGCATTACAACATCTTTGTGGAAGGTATGCTTTCCGCTGACTTCATGAAGGAAGATTTCGATCTGTTTAACTACTTTGAAGTGGGACAGAACATGAAGTTCGACGAAGCTAAGATGCAGGCAGACATTGCTAAGTACGGTCTGTACACCTATGCAGACTTTGCAGAGTATTTGACTTACGAGCAATTCGCAGCATTCAATGTTCCTTATTTCAAGATCGCTGTGGGTAGAGGAGACTATACCTACGAAGGAATCCTGAAACTGATTGAAACCTATTTGAGTAACTAACTAAACAATGCCGGCTCAAGGGCGAAAGCCCTTGGGCGGCGATCAAAGGACATCGCAAAAGCCTTCTCCTCCGGGGAAGGTGGCCGGGCGATAGCGAGGTCGGATGAGGTGTAGCCGCACAGCGGCGTCTAACTGCGCTTACGGCTGCTTCGCAGCCTACACCACATCAGTCAGCTTCGCTGACAGCTTCTCCTCCAGGAGAAGCCTTGCATGCGGTGCCGTTTGATCGCTGAATTGGCGATGCAGCCTGTTCTGTTCCTAACAGGATCCGGAGGGGCTCTCTTAGATGGAAGCATCAAGCCTCCCTTTATTCGTGGAAATGCGAATTGAGAAACCCGATTACCCCAAACGATAAGGAGAGAAAATATGATCGGAGCAGCCATTATTATCGTTGTAGCCGTTACTGTAATCGTTCTTGCGTGTTGCAAGACTTCCGGGAACTGGTCCAGAGCGGAAGAGGAGCCGGATGCAAAAGAGAAACCGTAAAACATATAACCTGCGTTAGATATAAAAAGGAGAACCAGCATGCCCCTCGAGAATGACCCCGCTACTAACCTGTTGCTTATTATTATCATTGCTTTCGTCGTAGTTTTGCTCCTTATTGGTCTTGCTATGAAGATCGATGAGTTTTCCCGAGAGCTTGATTACATCAATCGGGAGATTGGACGCACAACGGGCGCAGAACAGAAATATTGGAAACGGGAAAAGCGCCGCCTATGGCTGTCGCTTCTGCCATTTTTCCGAAGATAAAATCAAGAGCCCTTTTCCCAAACCCACTGAAATTTTTGAAAGGAGGACACCCAATGAAAGCAAAATCCAGACTGCTCTTGGTTGCCTTAGCTGCAATCTTGCTGACGGTTCTGACTCAGCCAACTTTGGCCTACTATACCGTTGTCGGCACAGCTACCAATGTGGTGACCTCTGGAGGTATTCAGCTTCAAATCCATGAAAAAACCGCTGACGGCTCCGATTTCCCCACTGAGGGCGTGTATATCATCCCCGGCGATATCGTATCTAAGCAGGTAACGGTAGAAAATGTCTGCTCACACCCCTTTTACCTCCGGGTAAAGCTTGTCAGCGGTACAAATAACGAAGCCCTGACTCCGGATGACTGCTTGAAAATGGATTTGGACACCCAAAATTGGACTTATGTGGATGGGTACTATTATTACAACAATGTCCTTGGGCCTGGAGAAACCACCCCTGCGCTGTTTACACAGGTGGAGATCGTGGGCAGCAAGGTTGACCAGACCCATATTGGCTCTACGCTAAGCCTGACTGTCAACGCCTATGCCGTCCAGAGTGAAAACAATCCTGCCGAGCATCCTTGGGATGCCTCCGGCTGGCCTGCAGACTAAGGGGGAACGGATATGAGAAATACGAAAAATCGTGTCATTCCGAGCCAGTGCTCACACTGGCGTGGGAATCCCCCCAATAGATGCAGGAGATTGCCACACCAGCCTGCGGGCTGGTTCGCAATGACAGCGGTGATCCTGTTGTTGCTATCTTGTGTTATGCCGGTCATGGCGGCAGACGGCAATGTGACCTATCGTGGAGCTGCCCGCAAGTTTTTCTTTGCTCCCGGCAGCGAGTATTCGCCCACAGACCTGTTCCCTAATTTCAAGGATGTCATGCCTGGGGACAGCATTACACAGCCCATTACAGTAAAGAATGATGCATCCAACAAAGTCAAGGTAAAGCTCTATGTGCGATCTCTTGGCGCCCATGAGGATAGTGCAGAGTTTCTTTCCAAGCTGCACCTCCGGGTGGAAAAGAGCAACAATAACACCATGGCGTATATGTTTGATGCCGCTGCCAATGAGACCGCCCAGCTTACCGAATGGGTGTGTTTGGGCACCCTTTACTCCGGCGGCAAAGTCAATCTGAATGTGATTCTGGATGTTCCGGCAGAGCTGGATAACACTTATCAGCAGAGAATCGGTTATTTGGATTGGGAGTTTAAGATCGAAGAATATGCTATCGAGCCCACGGACCCGGAGCCACCAAAAACCGGTGATGGCTCTCAGCCTTGGGTTTGGCCCAGCTTGGCGGCGATAAGTCTGTGCGCGATCATCATTCTTCTTTTTGTAAGGAAACGGGAAAAGAAAGAAGAAGCATAAGTTTTAGGAAAGGGGGCGCAATGCCTTGCAGAAAAGAAAATGGACGAAGGCAGCGCTGGCCTTCTCTGCCTGTCTGTTTGTTCTTTGGTGGGCGTTGGGTACCGGCGCAACGCTGGCGTGGTTCAGCGACACGGATGCCGTGAGAAATGAGTTCCAAGTGGGACTGCTGAAAATGGATGTGTCCTACCGGAACGATATCGTTACCGATTATGCACCGTTACAGGGCGCAACCAGAGCATTTCGTGATGATGCCCTTTACGAGCCGGGATATACCCAGGTGGTTTATCTGAAGATCGACAATATCGGTGATGTAGCATTCCGCTATAAGATAGCGGTCACTGTCAAGGATTCAACCAAGGGTAAAAATGCCATGGGAGAAGATATTTACCTGCCTGACTACCTGCAATATGGCGTTGTGTTTGGAGAAACCGAGGCGGATGTGCAGAAGCAGGTGAAGGATCGGCTGGAAGCCAAAAGCCATGCGCCCAACCACTGGGGGGCGTTGGGGACATGGTCAGAAATATCTCCCTATGAGATAGGGGAAAATGCCCGCTATGCCGCCCTCATTGTCTATATGCCGGAGGATGTGGGGGATGCAGCAAATTATCGGGGCTTTAGTGTGCCGCAAGTGAAGCTGGGCATTCAGGTTTTTGCACAGCAGGCGGATGCCCCGATGCAGTAATACGGGAAAGGAGGAATCGCCTTGCGTATCAAAGAATTATTTACGATCCCGGAAGGGGAAAAGGTAACGGAAAAGATGTTTGGCAGGGTGCTGCTTTCCTCCGTTTGCAGTATTCTGCTTTGCATGGCCTGCCTGGTTGGTACCACCTGGGCGTGGTTTTCTGTGAGTGTTGAGAATACCGGGAATACCATTCAAATCGGCTCGCCGAAAGTTTCCATAAGTGTGAATGGTTCAAATCTTGTATCTGATACAGTTCTGCAAAGCGGAACGCACAGAGTAAGCATTACCCATGCGAGTGAGGGGGATGATTTTCAGTGCAAAAGCACACTTTATGTAGCGTTGACCGTAGACGGAACAAAATTGGCATATACGATTCTGAATTCTGAAAATCAATACTGTCAGGAAATAGAGATTCAGATACCTGACGGGAAACAGTGCAGCTTGACTTGCCAGGCATCCTGGTTTGCGCCTGCCGATACGGATCTCTTGGTTGGGGATACCATCTGTGTAACGGTGGAAGAACCGGAATATCCCACAGAGGGAACAACGGAATCTACAAGCGGCGCAACGGAATCTGTTGATTAAGGCGGATTATCTGGAAATAATAACAGACCCACGATACAGCGTGTTTGCTGCATCGTGGGTCGTTTGCATGTGATTTAGAATGTTCAGATCGCCCAAAAGCAGATACCCCAGAGTGAACGCGTATAATTCCAACTGGAAATAGAATATGATCAATATGGAAGCAAAATCTTGTATTTGTAAGCTTTAGGTGCTAAAATGGTAACGGATAATGAAAGACGGATAAGGAGGGGTATCTATGAAGCTGTTATTTAAGCAAAGATTCTTTTCGTGGTTTGACAGCTACGACATTTATAACGAGGCAGGCCAGACGGTCTATACCGTCAGGGGACAGCTTTCCTGGGGGCACTGTCTGAAGATCTATGATGCCCAGGGTGTTGAAATCGGAACGGTAAAAGAACGGATATTTACATTCCTTCCGAAATTTGAAATGTACTTAGCAGACCGTTACATTGGCTGCATCAGCAAGGCGTTCACATTCTTTTTGCAGAAGTATAACATCGACTGCAACGGCTGGCATGTAGACGGAGATTTGTTTGAGTGGGATTATCAGATCTTAAACAGCTCCGGCAGACCTGTGGCCAATATTACAAAGGAATTGTGGAACTGGACGGATACATATGTGATCGATGTCTGTGATCCGCAGGATTCACTTTGTGCCCTGATGCTGGTGCTGGCTATCGATGCGGAGAAGTGTTCCAGAAGGGATTAATGATAAATAGTGCAAACCGAAAAAAGGAGATAAGAAAATGAAAAAAGCAAGTCGTGTACTTTGGGGAATCGTATTGATCGCCGCGGGTGTGATCTTAGCGCTGAATGTCTTTAATATTACGGATATTAACATCTTTTTTGACGGCTGGTGGACGCTGTTTATTATCGTCCCCTGCGGCATCGGTTTGTTTACAGAGCGGGAAAAGACCGGCAACATCATCGGTGTTGTGATCGGTGTGTTCTTGCTTCTGTGCTGTCAGGACATTCTCAGCTTTTCCATGCTTTGGAAGCTGCTCGTCCCCGCGGTCATTGTGATCGTTGGTGTAAAAATGGTGCTTAACGGATTGTTCGGCAACAAGGTCAATGAGATCATGAAGCAGCTGAAGCAGGAAGGAAAAAAGCCGAAAGCCGGCTGCGCCATCTTCTCCGGCTGTGATATGAACTACGATGGCGAAGTGTTTGAGGGCGCAGAGCTTACCGCTGTCTTTGGCGGTGTGGAATGTGACCTGAGAAATGCCATTATTGAAAAGGACTGCGCCATTGCTGTATCTGCCATTTTTGGTGGGATCGACATTTTTGTTCCCGCGGGCATCAATGTAAAGGTAAATTCCAACAGCATCTTTGGCGGCGTGTCCAACAAAACCGCGGTCCATCAGAACGCACCCACCGTCTATATCAGCGGCACCTGTATGTTTGGAGGTGTCGAGATCAAATGACCACAGTGCAGAAAGTAATTAAGTATCTGGCGATCGCATTTGCTGTTTTTCTCACTGTCAGTATCATAGGTGGCATCCTGAGTGCTGTCGGCCTGCTTGGAGGGCTTTTTTCGGGCGATGCTGTTTTGGAAGAAGTGAAGACATATTCTGTGGCGGCTGAGATCCGTAATCTCGATATCCAGATCCATGCCGCAGACCTTTATATCATAGAGGGGGAAGCTTTTTCCGTGGAAAGCAACCTGAAGCACCTGAAGGTGGAAGAAAAAGGCGGTCTGCTTACCGTTCAGGAAACCAAGAGATTCACCGGTGCATACAATGGCGCGGTGCTTACGGTTTATGTACCTGCCGGAACAGTGTTTGACAAGGTAAACCTTACAACCGGAGCAGGCAGATTGACCGTTGGAAACCTGTCTTCCGGAACACTGGATTTTGTGTTGGGTGCCGGTGATGTTTCCATTGATTCTCTGGTCGCCACAAAATACGCGGACATTGAGGGCGGTGCAGGCCGCATTACCGTCTCCGGCGGCGCGCTCAAGGACCTGGATCTGGAAATGGGTGTGGGACAGTTGAATCTGACCTCCGCGCTGACAGGTGATTGCCAATTGGAGCTGGGCGTTGGCGAGTCCAACATTACGCTGATTGGCGGCAAAGAGGATTACAAGCTGGATCTGGAAAAGGGTCTTGGAAGTATCTTTGTTGACGGAAAGAAGGTATCCGATTACGGCAGCAGTGGTAACGGCACGAACAAAGTGGAGATCAACGGCGGTGTCGGTGCGATCCATGTGGAATTTAAGGAGTCAGGATCAAAATGATATTAGAACTCAAAAACATAGAAAAATCCTTTGGGGAGAAAAAGGTTCTTACCGGGGTGTCTTTCAAAGCGGAAGGCGGTAAGGCCTTTGGCCTGCTGGGCCGAAACGGTGCCGGCAAGACGACTTCCATTCGTATTTTGATGGATGTGTTTCCCGCAAACAGCGGTGAGGTGCTTATCGACGGCAAGCCCATCGACTACCGCAAGGTAGGCATTGGCTATCTGCCGGAAGAGCGCGGCTTGTACCCCAAGAAAACCGTTATCGACCAGCTTGCCTATTTTGCGGAGCTGAAGGGCATGAGCCACAAGGCAGCGGTAAAAGCAGTGGATCATTGGCTGGAACGCCTGGGCATGATGGAGTACCGCAACAAGCGGCTGGACACCCTCTCCAAGGGCAATCAGCAGAAGATCCAGCTGGTGACCGCCCTGGCACACGACCCGGATATTGTTATTCTTGACGAGCCTTTCTCCGGCTTGGACCCGGTCAATGCCATGCTTTTAAAAGATGTAGTCAAAGAGCAGATCAGCAAGGGTAAGATCGTTCTGTTCTCCAGCCACCAGATGAGCTATATTGAGGAATTCTGCGACAGCATTGCCATTATCAACGCAGGCAAGGTCGTCCTAACCGGTGATCTGCATGACATTAAGCGGGACTATCCCCGGGACCGTCTGGCTGTTCGCACGGAATATCCCGAGCAGATCCAGACAGATTTCGGTTCTGCCTGCAAGGTGATGGAAAATGGCGCTCTGCTGATCCAGCTTTCTTCTCCGGAAGAGAAAAAGGCAGTGATGGCTCGCCTTGTGGAGTGCTATGACATTGACGAAGTGAAGGTCTATGAGCCTTCCCTGAACGATATCTTCGTGGAATATGCAGGCGGTGCCGCG
The DNA here is from genome assembly GCA_017416325.1 of Oscillospiraceae bacterium. Classification (GTDB taxonomy): domain Bacteria; phylum Bacillota; class Clostridia; order Oscillospirales; family Oscillospiraceae; genus Faecousia. Next base: position 27,323 of record JAFQCV010000007.1, on the reverse strand, counting down.
GCGGAGGTTAAGAGATGAAACAATTTGGAAAGATCCTGGGGTTTGAGTTAAAGAACTATTTAAAGAACAAAGCCTTTGTGGGCGTGACGATCTTCCTGGTGGTCATCATCGCGGTGGTGATGTTCTTCCCCCGAATTACAAGTCTGTTTGGGTCCGGCGATTCAGCCCAGGTCCCGGATGATCTGCCTGTCCTGCTGGTGAAAGCAGAAGATCCTGCCCAAGCGGAGATGGTGCAGCAGACCTTCGCCGCAGCCTTTATCGACTATGATGTGCAGGTAACCAATGAGGATACCTCTTACATAAAGGAACAAATCACCTCCGGTAATGCAGAGGGCGCGTTCGTAATGACCGGTCCTACTTCTTATATCTACTATGTGAATAACCTTTCGATGTACGATGCCAATGAAGCCATCGCGGGTGAGGTGCTGCAGCGGATCTACCAGCTGAACGCTATGATCGGCAGCGGTATGACCCCGGAGCAGGCAGGGGAGGTTATGAACATTCAGATCACCAGTGAGGTGGAAATGCTGGGCAAGGATCAGATGCAGAACTTCTTCTACACCTACATTATGATCTTTGCGCTGTATATGGTCATCCTGCTGTACGGTCAGATGGTAGCTATGAACGTGGCAACGGAAAAGAGCTCCCGTGCCATGGAGGTGCTGATCACCAGCGCCAAACCCACCAGCATGATGTTCGGTAAGGTTTTGGCCTCCTGTATCGCGGGCTTGGCGCAGCTGATCGCCATTTTCGGCTCTGCGCTGCTGTTTTTCAATATCAACAAGGCATACTGGAGCGGAAACCAGCTTGTAGATTCCTTCTTTAATATCCCGCCGGAGCTGCTCGGCTATATGCTGGTATTCTTCCTGCTGGGCTTCCTGATCTATGCGTTCCTGTACGGTGCCATAGCTTCCACAGTCTCCAAGCTGGAAGACATCAACACAGCTGTCCAGCCGGTGACCTTCCTGTTCCTGTTTGGCTTTATGGTGGTCATTTTCTCTATGACCAGCGCCACGGTGGATAACCCGCTGATGAAGGTTTGCTCTTACATTCCGTTTACCTCGCCTATGGCCATGTTTACCCGTGTCGCCATGAGCACAGTGCCCTGGTATGAGATCGCTGCTTCTATCGGCATCCTGGCCGGTACTACCGTAGGGATCGGCTTCCTGGCAGCCAAGATCTATCGTACCGGCGTCCTGCTGTACGGTACTGCGCCCAAACTTGGCGCGATCATTAAGGCTGTTTGGAAAGCTTAAAGGAGATAACAATATGTTCAGAGAACTGATCAGAAAGAACAAACAGATTTCCAAGGAAGAATGTATGGCGCTGTTGACAAAGGAAACCCGGGGTGTTCTTGCTGTCAATGGAGATGACGGTTATCCCTATGGGATGCCTATGAACCATTTCTACGACCCGGAAGACGGATGTATTTACTTTCACTGTGGCAGAAACGGACATCGCCTCGATGCGCTAAAGAGATCAGATAAGGTTTCCTTCTGCGTGTGTGAGCAAGGCTACAAAGAGGACGGTGACTGGGCATACAAGGTTCGCAGTGTCATTGTGTTCGGTAAGGTTGAGATCATCGACGGTATTGACGCGGTCAGCAGCATGGCAAGAAAGCTAAGCTATAAGTTCACACAGGATGAAACCTATATCCAAAACGAGATAGACCGTTTTGCCCGGGAGACGATCCTGCTGAAATTGAAACCGGAGCATATCTGCGGCAAGCAGGTTAAGGAGTCTTAAATACGGAAAAAGCGATAGTGTCACCGCTGCCGATTGCGAATCTTTCTGACTTCACGGCAACAGTGGAAGCTGCTGTCGGTTAGAATCTGTAGAGGCGACCTGCGGTTGTGTTGTTATGGATAAAGGGATCCGGCGCGGATGCAAACCCATGGGTGACCCGACCGTCGATTCGTTTGCATTTTCCCTACGGGAAAATATAGGAAGCCACCAGTGTTTGCACTGGTGGCAGCAACATGCCACCGGCATGTTGCGTTTAGAATGTTCGAATCTCCGGCGTGCAAAAAGAATGAAGATATTGGAAGAGCAGACGAGGAGAAGCGTCCGGAAGTAGAATAATGTGAACACCCCTCTCTAGGCATAAGCTTAGGGAGGGGTGTTTTTATTTGCGGTTGTAAGCAAATTGTTAGCAGTGTTGTAAAATACATACCAGGATGGACTATTAACTTCTATATTGACCACACTGCTTACATTGCGAATAATTATCTTTGTTGTTTGTGCCGCAATTTTTACATTGCCACATACCTGGTGGGGGAGGTGTGGGGCGAGTAACAATTTTCCGAGGAGGCTCAGATTTTGGCGCGGCCTGTGTGCTTGTAGCAGAATTTGTTTTGGCAGTGGTCTCCTGTGGGGTGGTTTTGGGAATATTAGGCTGCATATTAGCAGTAAGCAGTGCAGCATTAGCAGTAATAATGGTGTTTTGTGTGATTGAGGCTAAGGCACCGATCAATAGAGCTAAGACGTGATATGCACAATATTCCAGAAATGCATACAATCCCCACATAAAAAGACTAACAAGCACCACATCAAATACCGAGGGAATCTTATAACCAAGTGCAGCTAATTCTTGAGGATCGATCTCTTTTCCAAGTTCCTGCAGCAATTCGTGAGTAGAAACACCCTCGGCAATAGTAGAGATAATACCGATGACAACCAATAGGAAAAATAAAATTCTACCCCAATTTTCAAGTCGTTCTGACCAAATCCATAAATTATTAGAAACAGCATCAATACGGGTGCATTCATCTAATGTATTTGGAATACTTTTTTTGTCATTGCCGGAGAACATGTTCTTCATTTTTATCCCCCCAATATAACTAAATGGTTATAAACCAAGGTGATTGTAACATAATTATGCTACTATTGTCAATACCAAACAGTTATGGGAGAGGGTGTAGTTTTGGACAATTACTATCCAAGATTAAAAGATCTACGAGAAGATCAAGATTTGTCGCAGCAGCAAGTAGCGGACTATCTTGGAATGAAGCAGCCCCAATACAGTCGTTACGAACGAGGAGTTCGGGATGTACCAACGGATGTTTTAATTCGCTTGGCCTTGCTATATAATACATCTACGGACTATATTCTGGGCCTGACCAACAACTCAAAACCTTACTATAAATGAAACCGCCTATCTACTTCATGTGCTTAGATGGGCGGTTTGCTGTATGAGTCTTAAGTAGATGCCTAAAAGGAAACTAATTGTGTGGTGACCCGACCGTCGATTCGTTTGCATTTTCCCTTCGGGAAAATATAGGAAGCCACCAGTGTTTGCACTGGTGGCAGCAACATGCCACCGGCATGTTGCGTTTAGAATGTTCGAATCTCCGGCGTGCAAAAAAGCCAACACCCGAAAGGGTGTTGGCTTTTTTGGTGACCCGCCGGAGATTCGAACTCCGGACCCATTGCTTAAAAGGCAATTGCTCTGCCAACTGAGCTAGCGGATCGAGCGAACCCCGAAAGAAAACTTTCAGGGATTGTTTTGGCTGGGATGGCAGGATTTGAACCTACGAATGCCAGAGTCAAAGTCTGGTGCCTTACCGCTTGGCGACATCCCAATGTGATTACGCCCGGAATCGGACACGCATGAGATTATACCATATTATTTCCAAATTTGCAACAGTTATTTTTGGTGTTTTCTGCTTTTTTGGGGGTGTCTGCCTACAGACACCCCCAAAACGATTACAGATCAAAGTACCGGGCGGCGTTGCCAAAGGAAATGCCTTCCACGATCTTCTTCAGAGAAGCTTCATGATTGGGATATTCTCCGTTTTCTACCCACTTACCCAGAAGGTTGCACAGGATACGCCGGAAGTATTCGTGCCGGGGATAACTCAGGAAAGAACGGGAGTCGGTGAGCATACCCACGAAGTTGCCGAGCAGTCCCAGATTGGCAAGGGAGCGCATCTGCTCTTCCATGCCGGACTTGGTGTCGTTGAACCACCAGGCAGAGCCGTGCTGGATCTTGCCGGGGAGGGTAGCATCCTGGAAGCAGCCGATGAGGCTGCCCAGCTGGGCGTTGTCCACAGGATTCAGGGAGTAGAGGATCGTCTTGGGACACTCGCCGGTGAGATCCAGAGAAGACAAAAGCTTCGCGATGTTACCGCCGCAGGTGTTCTGGGCGATGGCATCGATGCCGGCATCGGGACCCATGGCCTGAAAGATCCGCTCGTTGTTGTTACGCAGGCAGGAATAATGCACCTGCATGGCAATGCCCAGCCGGTGGTAGGCTTTGCCCAGGCACAGCAGAATGACTGTCTGGTAGCCTTCCACTTCTTCTGTCGTCAAAGCTTCGCCCCGGAGAGCCTTCTGATAGACGGCATCGGCCTGCTCCACGGTGTAGTTCCGGAAAGGAACATAGTCAAGACCGTGATCGGAAGCTCTGCAGCCGTGGGCGTGGAAGAACTCGATGCGGTCTACCAGGGCATCCAGCACGTCCTGTATGGTAGCAAGGGATTCTTTGCCGACTGCCTTGGCGAGCTTTTGCATATAGCCTGCCCAGCCGTCCTTGTGAATGTTCACAGCCTTATCGGGACGGAAGGAGGGGCAGACCTTGACGGAGAAGGTGGGGTCGGCGGCGATTTTTTCGTGCCACTCCAAAGAGTCAATGGGGTCGTCGGTGGTGCCGATCATGGCAACATTGGCCTTGCGGATCAAGCCCCGGGCAGTCATATCGGGATCGTTACGAAGAAGATCGTTGCACTTCTCCCAGATCTGGGGAGCGGATTCTGCGGTCAGTGGCTCATACACCCCAAAGAACCGTTGCAGCTCCAGATGACACCAATGATACATGGGGTTGCCGATGGCCATCTCCAACGCCTCAGCCAGCTTCAAAAACCGCTCATAGGCAGGTTTGCCGCCGGTGATGTAGGCTTCTTCAATGCCCTGAGAGCGCATCAGACGCCACTTGTAGTGGTCGCCGGCGTAAGTGCCGTCAGCCTGCTTGCCGCCCAGCCACACCGCCACAATGTTGTCAAACCGGCGGTCTTCGTAGATCTCCTTGGGGCTTAAATGGCAGTGGTAGTCAGCCAAAGGCTGTTTGGCGGCGTAGTCATGGAACAGATGCTTGGCGGTTTCGGTTTCCAGCAGGAAATCCTTATCCATAAATGCTTTCATAGGTGTTTTGCGGTGAAAGACCGCGCTCCTTTGTATAGATTACTAATTATATTATATAACAGGAATCCCATTTTGCAAGGGGGACGGCGGGAAAATCTTCCCCCCAAAAACATACAGTTGTGTGCCTGCCAATTTCCGTTTATCGGGCAGTTTCGCCAGAAGTCTCGGCTCCCTCAAAACGAGGGAGCCGAGGACGGCTACGCCGTCAAGTTCTAACCAACTGCCCGAGAAATGGCAATTTGTCGGGGAGTATGTGCATGAATTTAGGGACTGCTGCAAAATTGCAGCAGTCCCTTTGAGATGATTCATAGATGAGCTTCGTTGATGAGGATATGCACATCATCCAGCTGCTTCTGAGAAACAGAGGTGGGGGCGTCCATCATCAAGTCCTGCGCGGTTTTGTTCATGGGGAAGGTGATGACCTCACGAATGGACTCTTCACCGCACAGCAGCATGACCATACGGTCGATGCCGGGGGCTGCGCCTGCGTGAGGAGGCGCGCCGTAGGTGAAGGCGTTATACATAGCGGGGAATTTGGCCTTCACATCTTCTTCACCCAGACCCACCATCTGGAAGGCCTTGATCATGATCTCGGGATCGTGGTTCCGGACAGCGCCGGAAGCGCACTCGTAGCCGTTGATGACCAGGTCATACTGGCTGGCGTTGATGGCCAGCAGCTTTTCATTGTCACCCTCGGCAGCCAGCAGAGCATCCATACCACCTTTGGGCATGGAGAAGGGGTTGTGGCAGAATTCCAGCTCGCCGGATTCCTCGCCCATTTCGTACATGGGGAAGTCTACGATCCAGCAGAAGGCATACTGCTTTTCGTCAAAGTGACCGGGAATACGCTTGCCCAGCATGGTGCGAACCACACCGGCGGTCTTCTGCGCGGCGACCTTCTTGGAAGAGGCGGCCATACAGACGAAAGAGCCGGGCTTCAGATTCAGCTTGGCAGTCAGAGCTTCGGTGTAATCGGTAAGGAATTTGGAAACACCGCCGGTCAGCTGACCGTTCTCATCTACTTTCACCCAGCAGACCTTGTTGCCGGTCTGTACTTCCACATCAAGAAGCAGCTTGTCGATCCACTTGCGGCCCTCGGCAAAGTTATCCACAGCCACAGCCTTTACGATTGCGTTCTGGAAGGGGCCAAAGCCGCAGCCGGCAACCTCCGCGGTGATATCCTGCACTTCCAGATCAATGCGCAGGTCAGGCTTGTCGGAACCGTAGCGCTCCATAGCTTCGTTGAAGGGGATCCGCCGGAAGGGGTAGGCGGAGACCCGGTCATACTGACCGTACTTCACATAGATGGGCTGCAGGACCTCTTCCAAGGTGGACAGCACATCGTCCTGGGTGGCGAAGGCCATTTCCATATCCAGCTGATAGAACTCGCCGGGAGTCCGGTCAGCACGGGCATCTTCGTCACGGAAGCAGGGGGCGATCTGGAAATACTTATCGAAGCCGGAGGTCATCAGCAGCTGCTTGAACTGCTGGGGCGCCTGAGGCAGGGCATAGAACTTGCCGGGATGGTTCCGGGCAGGTACCAGGTAGTCTCTTGCACCCTCAGGAGAGGAAGCGGTGAGAATAGGGGTGGTGATCTCCAGGAAGCCCTTTTCTGTCATGGCGGCACGGATGGCGGCTACCACCTGGCAGCGCAGGATGATATTTTTCTTGACTGCGGGATTCCGCAGGTCCAAATAGCGGTACTTCAGACGCACATTCTCGTCAGCGTCCCGGCTCTTGTTGATCTCAAAAGGCAGCTGGTTGTGGATACACTTGCCCAACACCTTGATCTCGGTGGGGACGACTTCGATCTCACCGGTGGGGATTTTGGTGTTCTTGCTCTCCCGCTCACGGACGGTACCGACAACGGAGATGGTGGTTTCCTTGTTCAAAGGCTTGATGGCCTTCATCATCTCTTCGTTTTCGATGACCACCTGGGTGGTGCCGTAGAAATCACGCAACACGCAGAAGGCGAAGTTATTGCCCACTTCACGAACATTTTCCAACCAGCCGACGATGGTGACCTGCTTGCCGGCATCGGCAAGCCGCAGCTCGCCGCAGTTATGGGTTCTGGATTGCTTCATAGGTAAAGCCTCACTTGTTTCTATTAATTTAATGCATATATTATTCCATAAGAAGCGAAAAAAGTCAATCAGCGCCGCATAAAAAAGGCAGATTCCCACCGGAAAAACCTCACAAAAGGATTTTGGAGCAAAGGCGGTTTTTGCATATTCCACAAAAATCAGACCTTGATGTACTTTATTCTGCATATCCTATAAAAAGTTGAAAAAAATATAATTTTTGGATTGATTTTGTGGAAACTTTGGCATACAATAGGAAACGGACGCCCTTTGGCTCCGGCAAATCCCGTTTGAGGTGATTGCATGCTGAATATTGTTTTGGTAGAGCCGGAGATCCCTCAGAACTGCGGCAACATTGCCCGCACCTGCGCGGCCACCGGCTGCCGCCTGCATTTGATCCGCCCCTTGGGGTTTGACATCTCTGACAGAGCAGTCAAACGGGCAGGCTTGGACTATTGGCATATGGTAGATGTCCGGGACTATGAAAACCTGGATGACTTCTTCGCTAAGAATGATGTAAAGCAGATGTGGTGTTTGTCCACCAAAGCCCCCCGGTGCTATACCGAGGCGGAGTTTTCGGAGGACTGCTACCTGTTCTTCGGAAAAGAAACCAAAGGACTGCCGGAGGATTTTTTGGAAAAGCATTACGACGCCTGCGTCCGCATCCCTATGCGGGAGGCTGCCAGAAGCCTGAACTTAAGCAACGCCGTGGCGGTTACGGTGTTTGAAGCGCTGCGGCAGCTTTCTTTCCCGGGGCTGCAGGATTTCGGGAAAATGAGACAGAAATAATCTATGATGGAGGAATCATTATGAACTACAACAAGAAGTCTATCGAAGATATTGAAGTAGCCGGCAAGCGTGTTCTGTGCCGCTGCGACTTCAATGTGCCCACCAAAGAAGGCAAAATCACTTCCGACAAGCGGATCGTGGCTGCTATGCCCACCATCGAGTACCTGGTGAACAAGGGCGCTAAGGTCATCCTGTGCTCTCACATGGGTAAGCCCAAGGGCGAGTGGAAGCCGGAGCTGAGCCTGAAGATCGTGGCTGAGCGCCTCAGCGAGCTGCTGGGCAAGGAAGTCATCATGGCTGCCGACGTAGCCGGTGAGGACGCCAAGGCTAAGGCCGCCGCTCTGAACAACGGCGACGTGATGCTGCTGGAAAATACCCGTTACATCAAGGGCGAGACCAAGAACGATCCTGAGCTAAGCAAGGCTCTGGCAGACCTGGCTGACATCTTTGTCAACGATGCTTTCGGTACTGCCCATCGTGCCCACTCTTCCACCGCCGGCGTGGCTGACTACCTGCCTGCCGTTTCCGGCTACCTGGTTCAGAAGGAAGTTTCCATCATGGGCAAGGCTCTGGCTAACCCCGAGCGTCCCTTCGTTGCCATTCTGGGCGGCGCTAAGGTTTCTGACAAGCTCAATGTTATCAATAACCTTTTGGAGAAGGTCGACACCCTGATTATCGGCGGCGGCATGGCTTACACCTTCCTGGCTGCCCAGGGTCTGACTGTCGGTAAGTCTCTGGTAGACAACGAGAAGCTTCAGTACTGCAAGGAAATGATGGCGAAGGCTGAGGCTAAGGGCGTAAAGCTGCTGCTGCCTGTGGACACTGCCGTTGCCGCTTCCTTCCCCAACCCCATCGATGCGGAGATCCCTGTGGAGTATGTGGACTGCACCGCTATCCCTGCTGACCAGATGGGTCTGGATATCGGCCCCAAGGCTTGCGCTGAGTTTGCTGCGGCTGCCAAGGCTGCCAAGACTGTGGTTTGGAACGGCCCCATGGGCGTGTTCGAGAACCCCACTCTGGCGAAGGGTACCATTGCGGTTGCTCAGGCTCTGGCGGATTCCGATGCTGTGACCATCGTTGGCGGCGGCGACTCCGCTGCTGCTTGCGAGCAGCTGGGCTTTGCCGGCTCCATCACCCACATTTCTACCGGCGGCGGCGCTTCTCTGGAATTCCTGGAAGGTCTGGAATTGCCTGGCATTGCTTGCCTGCAGGATAAATAAGATTGTTTGATTGCGTAAGGCCCCCTTGTGTAAAGGGGGCAGTCACGCGAACAGCGTGACTGGGGGATTGTCAATCCCTCCGTCAGCCCTTCGGGCTGCCACCTCCCTTTGCACAAGGGAGGCTTTGACAGACATCCTACCCAAAATGTATTTATAAACTTGTAATACCACATCGATGTTTCGGTGTCCACATATAAAGGAGTTAAAGAAATGAACAGAAAATATCGTAAGACCGTCATTGCCGGTAACTGGAAGATGAACAAGACCCCCTCCGAGACCAAGGAGTTTATGGCGCAGTTCAAGTCCATCATGCCCAAGGGCCGCTGGTGTGATGTTGCCCTGTGCGTTCCCGCTGTCTGTATTCCTGCCGCTGTTCGCGCTATGCGGGAGACCCGGGTAGGCATCGGCGCTGAGAATGTCAACGCCAATCCCTCCGGTGCTTACACCGGCGAGATCGCTGCCAATATGCTGGTGGATGCCGGCTGTAAGTACGTTATCATCGGCCACTCTGAGCGCCGCGCCATGGGCGAGACCGATGCCGATGTCAATGCCAAGGTCCTGGCGGCTCTGGAAGCCGGTCTGATTCCCATCATGTGCTGCGGCGAGAGCCTGGAGCAGCGGGAAGCCGGCATCACCGAGGAGTGGATCACCATGCAGATCAAGCTGGGTCTGGCTGGCGTTTCCGAAGAGAAGATCCGCAAGGTGGTCATCGCCTACGAGCCTATCTGGGCTATCGGCACCGGCCGTACTGCAACTCCCGAGCAGGCTCAGGAGGTTTGTGAGAACATCCGCGCCGTTGTCCGGAAGCTGTATTCTTCCAAGAATGCCCGGGCCATCTCTATTCTGTACGGTGGCAGCATGAACGAGAAGAATGCTTACGAGCTGCTGGCGCAGCCCGACATCGACGGCGGCCTCATCGGCGGCGCTTCTCTGGTTCCCGAGAAGTTTGTGCAGATCATCGAGGCAGCAAACCAGCCCACTGTCTAATTCAAAATGCGCAACGGGAGCAGCTGTCTTCGCAGCTGCTCCTTTTCAAACAGCGAAAGCCCGGAAGGAGGTATAGAATGAAAACACGCTATCTGTCCGCGGATGATCCAAAGACACCCGAGATTGCAGCGCAGATTCTGCAAAAGGGCGGCCTAGTGGCGATCCCCACCGAAACCGTTTACGGTCTGGGTGCTAACGGCTTGGATGAACATGCTGTGGCAAAGATATTTGAAGCCAAAGGCCGCCCCCAGGACAACCCCCTGATCCTGCATGTGGCAGAAGCTGCCGATATGGAAAAATTCTGCCATTCTATTCCGGAAGCCGCCTGGCTTTTGGCAGAAAAATTTTGGCCCGGTCCGCTGACCATGGTGCTGCCTGCCAAGCCTACCGTTCCTCGCCGTACCACAGCCGGCCTTTCTACGGTAGCTGTCCGCTGTCCCGACTGTGCGGTAACAAGGCAGATCATCCGTCTTGCCGGTGTACCGGTTGCCGCTCCCTCTGCGAACATTTCCGGGAAGCCCTCCACCACTACGGCGCAGCACGTTCTTCACGACCATGACGGCAGGATCGACATGATCGTGGACGGAGGAAGCTGCCGGGTGGGTGTGGAATCCACCATCGTGGATCTGACAGAGGAACGTCCCAGACTGCTGCGCCCCGGCGGCATCACGCCGGAACAGCTGCTCCAGGTGCTGGGCGATCTGATCGTGGACAAAGCGGTTACTGCCCAGATCGATCAGGACGCGGTGGTCAAAGCCCCCGGTATGAAATATAAGCATTACGCGCCCCAGAGCGAGGTGGTGATCGTTGCCGGCTCCCGGGAGAAAGCGGCGGCTTACATTCACAGATGTTTTGTCCCCGGCGACCGGGTGCTGTGCTTTGAAGAAGAGCTTCCTCTTTATGAAAGCTTTGCACCCCTGGCTTACGGCAGGGAAGCGGACGTAAACACCCTGTCTGCAGGCCTGTTTGCCGCGCTTCGGGAGTTGGATGACCCGGCAGTCCGTAAGGTCTATGCCCGGTGCCCTGAGGGCGGCGGCGTGGCATACGCGGTGCAAAACCGGCTGAAAAAGGCGGCTGCTTTCCAAATCGTGGATGCGGAGGTGGAGGTATGATCCTGGGCATCACCGGCGGCACAGGCTCGGGAAAGACCACCCTTTTGGATGTGATCCGGGAGCAGGGTGGGAGCGTCCTTGACTGTGACAGGATCTACCACCGGCTGCTGCAGACGGATAAGGCGCTGCTGCAGGCCATTGAAGACCGTTTTCCCGGTACGGTAGAAAAGGGAAGTTTGAACCGCAAAAAGCTGGGCAGCATCGTCTTTGCCGATAAAACCGCTTTGGAGGACTTAAACCGAATCACCCACAGCGCGGTAAAACAAGAAGTGTTATGTAAACTAGAGGAGAAATCAAAGCTCACAGCCATCGATGCCATCGGCCTGTTTGAAGGGGGCTTGGCAGAGCTTTGTGATGTGACCGTTGCCGTCACGGCGCCTTTGGATACCCGGATACAGCGGTTGATGGCAAGAGACGGTATTTCCCAGGAATATGCGGCAAATCGCATCGCTGCCCAGCATCAGGATGCCTGGTTTCGGGAAAAATGTGACTATGTGCTGTGTAACGATGGCGCAATGGATGATTTCCGAGCAAAATGCCTTGCTTTTTTGCGTGGCTTGGGTATAATGAAAGAAAACCAGTAAAGGAGAATTACCTATGACCAACGATGAACTGCGCGAAAGCCTGCTTGCCGCGCCTAAGAATGGCTACACCCGGATTACTGCGGAGCAGAGAGCGGAAATGAACGAGTACTGCAAGCGCTACATGACATTTATGGATGCTTGCAAGACAGAGCGGGAGGCAACCGCCTGGGCTGTGGCGGAAGCGGAAAAGCTGGGCTTTAAGCCCTTTGCTCCCGGTATGACTGCCAATCCCGGCGAGAAGATCTTCTATAACTGCCGCGGCAAAGCCATCGCTCTGGCTGTTGTAGGCAAAGAGTCCCTGGCAAAAGGCGCCAACATCTGCGCTGCCCATGTGGACTCTCCCCGGATGGACCTGAAGCCCAATCCGCTGTATGAGGATTCTGAGATCGCCTATTTCAAGACCCACTACTACGGCGGCATCAAGAAGTATCAGTGGCCCACCATCGAGCTGGCGCTCCACGGTGTTGTCTACCGCAAGGATGGCAGTGTGATCACCATCACCATCGGTGAAGACCCTGCCGATCCTGTGCTGATGGTCTCGGATCTGCTGCCTCACCTGGCTGCCGATCAGATGCAGAAGACTGCCGGCAAGGTCATTGCCGGTGAGCAGCTGAATGTGATCCTTGGTTCTGAGCCTATCGAAGGCGAAGGCAGCGACCTTGTGAAGCTGAACATCATGAAGTGGCTGAACGAGAAGTACGGTCTGATCGAGGAGGACTTCCTGTCTGCTGAGCTGGTTATCGTTCCTGCCGGAAAGTGTCGGGAAGTGGGCTTTGACCGCAGCCTTCTCAGCGCCTACGGCCATGACGACCGGGTCTGCGCCTATGCGGAGCTGGAAGCCATCTTTAACATCGGTACTCCCACCAAGACCGCTGTTTGTATCCTTGCCGATAAGGAAGAGATCGGCTCCGTGGGCATTTCCGGTATGCAGAGCCATTACTTTGAGCATTTCATGGGTGGTCTGTGTGATGCCCAGGGCGTAAAGCTGGAGGATTGCTTTGCCAATTCCTTCTGCCTCAGCGCCGATGTTTCCAATGCTTACGATCCTAACTTTGCCGAGGTTTCCGACAGCCGGAACAATTCCCGTCTGAATTACGGCATCTCCATCTGTAAGTATACCGGCTCCCGGGGTAAGGGCGGCGCATCTGACGCTTCTGCTGAAGCCATGGGTCATATCCGTACCACCTTTGCCAATGCCGGTGTCATCTGGCAGATCGCCACCCTGGGCAAGGTGGATCAGGGCGGCGGCGGTACGGTGGCTGCCTATATGGCGAACCGGAATATCGTCACCGTAGATGCCGGTGTTCCCGTGCTGAGCATGCATGCGCCTCTGGAGCTGGTCTCCAAGCTGGACTGCTACGAAACGATGCTTGCCTGCAAGGCTATCTATTTGGCGTAAGGGAAAATTTCCGTTTCCGCAGGCGCATAATGCGCCTGCGGAATCTTTCTTTTGTCAGGAAAGTAAACGGGTAAAATATTCTTTCATCCCAGGGAGAAAATCCATTGACAAAAGGCTGATTTTTTAGTATATGTATACTTGTCGTATTGTGACGAAATCTACGCAAAGGAACGGGGGAGGATAATGTCCAAGGAACTCATCAGGCTCCGGGATCTTACCATGGAGTTCGACGGGGAGCGTATTCTCGACGGCATCAATCTCTATATCAATGACCATGAATTTTTAACCCTGCTGGGACCTTCCGGCTGCGGAAAAACCACCACGTTGCGGATCATCGGCGGATTCCTTACGCCAACTGCCGGAACGGTGATTTTTGACGGCGAATGTATCAATGAGGTGCCGCCATATAAACGGCAGATCAATACCGTATTCCAGCGGTATGCGCTGTTTCCGCACCTGAATGTATTTGACAATATCGCCTTCGGACTTCGTGTGGCGAAAAAGCCCAAGGAAGAGATCGAACAGCGGGTCAATCATATGCTGGAGGTGGTCAGCCTGAAAGGCTACGGCCACCGAAACGTGTCTTCCCTTTCCGGCGGACAGCAGCAGCGTGTCGCCATTGCCAGAGCCCTGGTCAATGAGCCGAAGGTCTTGCTGCTGGACGAACCTTTGGGCGCGCTGGATCTTCGTCTGCGGAAGGATATGCAGAACGAGCTGAAGCGGATCCAGCAGGCTACCGGGATCACCTTTGTCTATGTGACCCACGACCAGGAAGAGGCGCTTTCCATGTCCGACACGGTGGTGGTTATGGATAAGGGGCGTATCCAGCAGATCGGCAAGCCCGAGGACATTTATAACGAGCCGAAGAATGCTTTCGTGGCAGACTTCATTGGCGAAAGTAATATTCTGGACGGCATTATGCTGGCGGATTATAAAGTCAAGTTCTTTGGCAGGACCTTTACCTGTGTGGACGCCGGCTTTGAACCCAATGAACCGGTGGACGTGGTGATCCGACCGGAGGATATCGATATTGTGGACCCCAAAGAAGGACACTTGGTGGGTACGGTTACCGGCATTACCTTCAAGGGCCTGAATTATGATATTATCGTGGAATTCAAGGGCTTTAAGTGGCTGATCCAGACCACAGACTTCCATCCTGTGGGGGCCGAAATCGGCATCCGCCTGAATCCGGAGGATATCCACATCATGCAAAAGAGCGAGTATTCCGGTATGTTTGGTGACTACAGTTCTTACTCCGCCGAGTATGACGAGTTGACGGAGGATGCCGGCGATGGGGAAGAATAAGTCTGTTTTACTCAGTGTGCCCTACATCCTTTGGATGGTGGCCTTTACGCTGATCCCTTTGTGCGTGGTAGGCTACTACGCCCTGACAGACCCGGATACCGGCGCGTTTACCCTGGATAACATTCGGGATCTGGGCATGTATTTGCCGGTCTTGGGGCAGTCTGTGATGTATAGCCTCATTTCCGCGGCGCTGTGTCTGCTGCTGGGTTACCCGGTGGCGTACTATATTGCCCACCGCACGCCGGTCATGCAGAAGATCCTGTATATGCTGGTGATGCTGCCTATGTGCATGAGCTTCCTGCTCAGAACCTTGGCTTGGGTAGGCCTGCTGCAGGATACCGGCATCATTAACAATTTCCTGGAATGGATCGGCATTGGAAGAATCCAGCTGATCCGCACCCCCGGCGCGGTGGTCCTGGGCATGGTGTATAACTATCTGCCCTATATGATCCTGCCCCTGTATGCGACTCTGGTGAAGATCGACAACCGGCTCATCGAGGCGGCAGAGGATTTGGGCTGCAACAGCTTGCAAACCTTTGGTAAAGTGGTGCTGCCGTTGTCCGTTCCCGGTATTTTCTCCGGAATCACCATGGTATTCGTACCGGCGGTATCCACCTTCTATATTTCCCAGAAGCTGGGTGGCACCGATACGGTGCTGATTGGCGACTTGATCGAGCGGCTCTTTAAGCAGGGCGACAACCCCAACCTGGGCGCGGTCCTCAGCCTGGTGCTGATGGCTCTGGTGCTGATCTGCACCGGCATTATGAACCGTCTTGGCGGCGATGAGGAAGGCGGTGTCATCCTATGAAAAAGGCAAACCGCGTTCTTACCATCCTGATGTTCGTGTTCCTGTATATTCCCATGGCGGTGCTGATCGTAGCGTCCTTCAATACAGGAAAAGATATCACCCGGTTTGAGGGCTTTACCCTCCAGCAGTATGCGGAGCTGTTTCGGGATCAGGACCTGCTTCGCCTGTTGGGCAACTCCGTACTGATCGCGCTGCTGTCTACCGGCATTTCTGTGGCTTTCGGCACTTTGGCGGCGGTTGGTATCCACTCTTTGAAGCCGAAAATGCGTAAGGTAGTCATGAGCCTGACCAATATCCCCATGACAAACCCGGATATCGTTACCGGTGTCAGCCTGTCGCTGCTGTTTGTTTTTGTGGGTACGGGGCTGCTGAATCAGCGGGAATCTCTGAATTTTGGTACGCTGCTTCTGGCACACGTGACCTTTGGACTTCCTTATGTGATCCTCAATGTCATGCCCAAGCTTCAGCAGATGAATCCGGCTCTGACCGATGCGGCTATGGACTTGGGCTGCACCCCGGTGAAGGCATTTTTCAAGGTGATCATCCATGAGGTCATGCCCGGCGTGGTCTCCGGCGGCATCATGGCATTTACCATGAGCCTGGACGATTTCGTCATCAGCTATTTTGTCACCGGTTCAGATTTTGTCACCTTGCCGGTGGAGATCTACACCTACACCAAAAAGCCCATCCATCCTAAGGTCTATGCCATGTTTACCTTGCTCTTTGGCCTGATCTTTGTGCTGATGCTGACCATGAATCTGCTTCAGCTCCGCGGCGACCGGAAAAAGGTAAACAAGCGTCCGGCTTCCCGAGGCTGGAAGATCGCCCGGCGGTGCATTGCCGGTGTGGCGGCTGTGTGTCTGGTTGTGGGCTGCTGCTTCCTGTTTATGAGCGGTCGGCAGGAGAGAATCACCCTCAATGTCTACAACTGGGGCATGAACATGGCCGACGGTACCGACGGCACGATGGACCTGGTGGCAGAGTTTGAAAAGCGCTATCCCCATATCGATGTGAGAATGTCGGAGTATGAGTCCAACGAAGTGCTTTATACCAAGCTTTCCAGCGGTGGTATCACGGTGGATGTGATCATTCCCTCGGACTATATGATCGACCGGATGATCGCGGAGGATATGTTGCTGGAGCTGGATTTTCAGAACATCCCCAATTTCTCCTATGTGGATGAGCAGTTTAAGAATCCTGATTACGATCCCGAGAACAAGTATTCCGTTCCCTATACCTGGGGTACGGTAGGCATCCTCTATAACACCAAGTATGTGGATGAAGCGGATGTCACCGGCTGGGAGCTGATGTGGAACGAAAAGTATGCCGGCAAGATCCTGATGATCGACAATTCCCGGGATGCTTTTGGCATCGCCCAGTACCTGCTGGGATATGATGTAAACACCACGGATAAAGCGCAGCTCCAGGCCTGTGCCGACAAGCTGGCGCAGCAGCGGCCGCTGGTTCAGCAGTATGTGATGGACCAGATCTATGCTACCATGGAGAATGAAGAGGCATACATCGCGGCCTATTACGCAGGTGACTGTATGCTGATGATGGAGGAAAATGAGGACTTAGCCTTCTACCTCCCGGAGCATCAGGGCTTTAACCTGTTTACCGATGCCATGTGTATTCCCAAATGCGCCAAGGAGAAGGAAGCGGCAGAGCTGTTTATCAACTTCATGTGCGACCCGGAGATCTCCGGCGCGAACATGGACTATATCTGCTATGCGTCCCCCATTTCCGCGGCAAAGGAGCATATGGAGGACTATCTGGCAGAAAGCGAGATCGTCTACCCGGAGGAAGCGGTTTTGGAAAAGGGCAGCGCCTACGCCTATCTGTCGGAGGAGATCTCCCGGTATGTGGAGGGCCTTTACCAAGGCGCGACCAAGATCAACAATGTTTCCACGGACGATGAACCCTCCGGCAGTCCCGTTGCTTTGATAGTGGTAGCGGCTCTGTTGGCAGCCGGAGGCGGCGCGTGGGTTCTGTTTGGCAGAAAAAAGAGAAAATCTTGAGATAACAAAAAGCAACCCGGAAGGGCAGCTGCGGATAAGGATGTTAAAACCCGACAGGTTTCGTTCCTGTCGGGTTTTGATCGTAGGGCGGGGGCTTGCTCCCGCCGTATAAAAAATAAGCAGCGGCTAGCAGCCGCTGCTTCATTTATTTTTCCAACGAAAACGCCTTAATAAGATCAGTTATGACATCAGATGCAATTTCGAACTGTTCTGTACTTAACCTTTCCAACTGCAATGCGATACTGTCCACAGCGTTTTTCTGGGTCTGCTCATAGAGCAACACATTTGCAGAAATATGGAGTATATCACAGATTTTCAGGAGTGTAGTCAAGGATACGCCTACAACACCTCGCTCAATAGAAGAAAGGCTTTTAGAACCGATACCCAGCAATTCGGAAAACTGGTCTTGGGTGAAACAAGCCTTTTCCCGTTCCCGTTTAATGTTTGTGCCAACCAAAACATTCAAATCTTTCCTGTCATTCATGCCCAATCACCCTAACTAATTGTACTGCCACTAGTTTAGTCAATATTTTATTTGACATACACACATTAAAAGCGTTATAATTATCGTACTATCAATACGATAATTATAAACTTGGAGTGCTTTATTATGTCAGGATTAACCGCAGATCAGATTATTGAACGCATTGCCAATGCCAATGGTGTAGAATCGGCAGTAATGCGGCAGCAGATGGAACAGGCCCTTCAGAATATTGTTGTTGATACTACCCAACCCCATTCTTGTATGTTGACAGACCTGTTCCCTAACAGCAAACCGACTGTGGATGAATTGGTAATCGCGTTAGAACATGAGCTGTATGATGCTATGATGCCAATACTTCCTGGGTGGCAATGGGATGGAGAGGGGTATCGGAATGTTAGATAGCATAGGAAAAACTGGCAAGTTATTTCGACCTGCCAGTTTTCTTATTTCATTTCTCCGTTAAGAACACAAAGCAAAAGCTTCCGGGTTGCTTTTTGCTGCGGCCTGTGATACACTGAGAAAAATGCGGGAGGTAAGAATGATGCGCCAACAAATCGATACCATTCCCATCCATGAAGCTTTCGAATCCGGAGACGAGTGCCCGTTTTGCTGGCTGGAGCGCCAGGCGGAGCAGTCTGCCATCCGCTACACAGTAGGGCCTTGCGCCAGCTATATGGAGCCGGATGTCCGGGGCGTGACAGACCGGCAGGGATTTTGCCGGGAGCACATGAAGAAAATGCACGACTACGGCAACAATCTGGGAAATGCCCTGATCCTGCAGACCTATTATGCAGGCTTTTTAGAGACGCTGGAGAATCGTCTGGACTGTTATGAGCCGCCGGAAAAGCGGAAGCTGTTTGCCTCGAAAGGCGCGCCGGAGGAAAGCGAATTGGTTTCCTGGGCGAAAAATCGCCTGAGCAGCTGCTTCCTCTGCGACAAGATCGAGTATAATATGAGCCGGTATTTCCAAACCTTCTTTGCGATGCTGAAGGACGAGGCGTTTTGCCGCCGGGTGGAGGAAAGCAAGGGCTTTTGCATGCCCCATTTTATTCGTCTTTTGGAAATGGCACCGGAGGAATTACCCAGTAACCGCTATGAATGGTTCTACAAGACGGTGCTTACCTTGACCCGGGACAATCTGATCCGGGTAAAAGGGGACTTGGATTGGTTTGTGGATAAGTTCGATTACCGCAACGCCGGTGCTGACTGGAAAAATTCCCGGGACGCCGTGACCCGGGCTATGGAAAAGCTGCAAAGCGGCCATCCCTGCGACGGACCGTACCGCAGCGAGCCAAGATAAACAGGAGGGATTACCTATGGATCACAGCCTATATGCAGCGGAGCTGTTTTGTAAGGACTATAACTGCGCCCAGGCGCTGATGGTGGCATTTTGCGATGTGACAGGCCTGGAACCGGATGTGGCGGCCCGCCTTTCCTCTTCCTTTGGCGGCGGCATGGGCCGGATGCGGGAGGTGTGCGGCGCGGTCAGCGGTATGCTGATGGTTGCAGGCTATCTGTACGGCTACGATACGCCCGGTGACGATACTGTCAAAAAGGTCCATTATCAGTTGGTGCAGGAGCTGGCAGGAAAATTTCGGGAGGAATTGGGCAGCATCGTGTGCCGGGAGCTTCTGAAGAACCCCCCGTCAGACCCCAATCCGACCCCCAGGACCCAGGAGTTTTATAAGACCCGGCCCTGCGCCCGGATGGTGGCGCTGGCTGCCAAGATCCTGGATGACTATATTGCGAAAAACCCAGTAAAATAAGAAATTGCCTACCGTATGAAACGGTAGGCAATTTTGCTTCATAAATTATAACAAAGACCTTTAAAACTGCTGCAGCTGGCCTGCCAGCATGACTTTCTGCACATGGAACATATCGTCCACAAAGACCAAGTCTGCCTTCTTGCCGGCCTCGATAGTGCCGATCTCATCGTCCATACCAATGGCACGGGCGGGGTTGCGGGAAGCCATCAAAAATGCCTGGGCTATGCCGCAGTTGGTGTGGGTCATAATGTTGCGGCAAGCCATATCCATAGACAGACGGCTGCCACCCAAATTTCCCTGGTCATCGAAGCTTAGGTCGGTCATGTGGCGCAGACCCTCCGGGGCAGGATTCTCGCCCTCCTTCCGACCGGAACAGTCGGAAATGAGGACAACCTTGTCAATGCCTTTGTTCCGCAGGATCAGGCGCTGCAGCTCTGCGTTGACATGGACGGCGCCGGAATCACAGATCAGCTCTGCGTACATGTTAGGGTCCAGGAAGCAGGCTTCGTCCGGCCCTGCGCCCCGGGTGCCTAACCAGGCGCTGGTGCGGCCGGTGGCATCCATGCAGTGGGTCAGATGATTGAGCCCGTATTTTTTCAGCTTGCGGATCTGCTCCGGAGTTGCCCGGCTGTGACCTACGGAAAAGACCACGTTGGGGTTGACAGACTTGGCGTACCGGACAAAGGCTTCGATGCCCTCACGCTCAGGAGCCACGACCCAAACCTTGACCAGATCGCCAGCCCGGTCTACCACATCCTTGTAGTCCTCCGGACGGATCTGGCCCAGCCATTTGTTGTACTTGCTGCTGGCACCGAAATCAGGGTTCATGTAAGGACCTTCCATATAGAAACCGCGGATGGTATTGCGCGCGCCGGCAGAAGCCATGGTGGCCTTGACCCGATCAATGGCATCCAGGAAGCCCTGCTTGTCCAAAGAATGGTATAGCGTGGGAAGAATACTGGTGGTGCCCCGGCGCAGGAAATACTCTGCGGCTTCCGCGGGCTCCTGCCCAAATGCGTGACCGCCGCCGCCGTGGGTATGGATATCCACAAAGCCGGGGCCTACATAGGCACCGCCCGCGTCAATATGCTGCGCGTTTTCGGGGATCTCCACCTCGCTCCGTTTTCCAACGGAAACAATGCGGTCTTCCTCCACTAAAATGATGCCGTCCCATAAAATGCCGTTTTCCAGCACCACTTTTGCGTTTTCAATACAGATCATACTACACCTCGTATTTCCGGATGGTTGTCTTAGGAACACCAAGCTGCCGCAGCTTAGTGTCAAACAAAATGCTGCGGCAGCCGGTGAATCAGGTTAGTTTTTTGTAAAATGATACTCTGCCGCGCCGGTCTGATCGTCATAGGAATCCATAACGAAGGTGCAGCCGGCCAGCTTTGCCAGTTCTGCCATAACACCGGTGGTAGCATACTGATACCACGGAGAAACCGGCACATCGGTTTCCACCATGAATTTCACAGCCGGGCAATAGCGAACAGACACTGTCAAACCGTTTTCCGTCAGGTTGGTGGTTACGGCGTCAGAGGATTTTTCCTTGGCGTAATCCTCCAGGATCATCTTTTCAATGGAAGCGAGGGTCACTTCGCCCATCAGGGGCTTGACTACCCGATTGACGTAGTTGGACATGATCTCCAGAATACCGGCTTTTCCGTGGGTCTGGCCCACATAATGCAAGCCGTTGTTCAGACTCCGGTGGAAGCTGGGATGGTAGTACTCGTTGTCGGTAGCATCCCGATGCATGACCTGGGTGTCCTCGTCCATGATGATCCGGCCGTCGAAGACCTTGGGGTCGTAAATGAAGATGGAGCAGCTGGCCTTGTCCATACCCTGGAAGTTGTAAATGTAGTCCAGGCCTACTTCTTTACAGGCGTTACGGTAGCCGTCGCAATGCAGGCAGTAGTCGGGGTAGGGCTTCAAACCCACCTGTTCCTGCAGATCCACAAGGCGGCCCTTGGAGGGGCAGCGGTGCATATCCAGCTTATAGAAGCCGCGTTTTTCGTTTAAGTACATGGTAAAATCGGCAGCTTCTTCGTTCAAAGTGCCGTTCCAATAGGTAAAGCAACCCTTGAGGCCTTCCTTTTCCAGGCAGACAAGCAGGGGGCTTTTTTTCGCGGCATTGACTTTGAAAATGGCATCCCAGTAGTTATCTACTTCCTGGCGGCCAAAATGGGACTCCAAGTAGCAAAAAACCTCACTGTAAACAGGAATAAAATCTTTGCAGGAAATCATGAAAGTTTCTCCTTACCAAATGGTCCAGCCGCCATCCATGACCAGAGTGGCGCCGGTGATATAGCCTGCGGCATCGCTGGCCAGGAACGCAACGGGTCCTTTGATATCGTCTTCGTTGGCCCAACGGTGCAGGGGGCAGTTATCAATATAGTTTTTTACAAAAGCCTGCTTGTCGGGGTTGTTGGCAAGATTGGGGCTGTAACCGCCGGGGGCAATACAGTTGACCCGGATGCCGTGCTTGCCGTAGCGGCCTGCCATATACTTGGTCAGACCTACCATTGCCCATTTTTCCGTGGTGTAGGTTACAGGCTGATCGCCCCAGCTTTCGGGATACAGGGGGAAGTGGGGACAGTCCAGACCGCGTATGGAGCTGATGTTGATGATAGAGCCGCTTTCTGCGGGGATCATGTACTCCAGAACAGCCTGGCTCAGCAGGATCTGGCCGTCCAGGTTGGTGCTGGCGGAAGCCTGAAGCTTTTCCCGGGTGGCATCGGCCAAAGAGGTGAAATTACGGCGATCCACGGCGTTGTTGACCAAAATATCGATCTTGCCGAAGCGCTCATAAACATTTTTTGCCAAAGCCTTGATGGATGCGTCATCATTCAGATCCAGCGCCATACCACAGGCCTGATAACCCTGCTCCCGGAGTTCAGCCGCCAGCTCCTCGCACTTTGCGGCATTACGGGAGGCAATGACCACGGTGGCGCCCATTTCGCACAGACCGGCGGTGATGGACGCGCCGTACAGACCCCGGCCGCCGGTGACGATCGCCACACGGCCGGTCAGGTCAAACAAGTCTTTTGTGTTTTTCACGAAAAATCACTCCTATGGGGATCAGCCGACAACAGGCTCGCCGATCTCGATCATCTTGTTACGCAGCTTTTCCAGATTTGCCTCGTTGAAGGGCAGCATGTAGTCGGGAGCGAAGTTGCCTTCGTAGCCCAGCAGGTTCATGCCCTTGCTGTAAGTGGGCCACAGGTCGCAGCCGGCCATCAGGTCACGCAGAGAGACAATGTTGTCCAAGTGCTTTGCGGCTTTTTCGTAATCGCCGTTGGCCATAGCGGTGAACAGACCCTGAGTGTTGGCGGGGGTGACAGGCAGCATGCCGTCCAGGCAGTTGTCCATGCCCCACTTGTAGGCTACGTCGAACAGGTCCAGATTGGAGCAGACAGTGATGAAGTCAGCGGGAACCTCGGGATCCAGCTTCAGAGTGCGGAACAGCTTCATGTCGGCAGACTTGATGCCGATGAGGTTGGGAACTTCCTTGATCAGAGTTTTGACCACATCATAGGTGATCTTGGAGTTGGTAACGCCGGGCAGATCGTACAGCAGGATGCCGTGCTTGGTAGCGGCAGCAACATTTTTGATGTAGTTGACGATCTGAGCGGGCTTACAGCCGTGGTAATAAGGCGTGGTGAACACAAACGCGGCGATATCCAGATCCTCCATAGCAGCCATGCGCTGCTTTGCCTGGGCAATGGAGCAGGCCATAGCGCCTACGAATACGGGAACGCGACCGGCAGCAGCTTCCACAGCGGCCTTAGCCACCTGAGGGCAAACCTCCATCTTCAGAAAAGCCTGAATACCCATGGAGCCCATGGACAGCAGACCCACCGCGCCGCGGTCGATCATATCGTTGACTTGCTTCTTGTAGCTTTCTACCATCAGGTTGCCGTTTTCGTCCAGGGGAGTGCCCAGGGCAGGTACAAATCCAGCTTTCATTTTTAGTGTCTCCTTTATGTTTGGGATTAAAATTTTTTGTCCGGTGTAGTAAAGACCGGCGGGGCTTGCCGTCTGCAGAGTTGATGCCGGGCGGCAATGTATGTTTTTCTACACGTTCAGTATACATTTTTTGGATACATAAGTCAACCCTTCCGGAGGGATAGAATGGGAAAAAACCAGGATATTCCCGGTTTTTCAAAAATGAAATTGACAACCAAATTTTTTGTTTTGGGGTTGTATATTTTTCCCAATGTGATAAAATGAAGCCAGCCAAAAACACTTGAGGAGGATAAGCATGAAATACATAACTGCCAAAGGGCAAAAATTGTCCATGTTTTCTTTGGGTACTGTCCAGCTGGGCATGAACTACGGCATCGGGGACGACCGGGCAAAGCCTTCGGAGGAAAAAGCCTTTGCGCTGCTGGACCGGGCCATGGAGCTGGGCGTGGACAATCTGGATACCGCCAATAATTACGGCGATTCGGAAGCGGTCATTGGCCGCTGGCTGCGCAGCCGCAAGGCAGAAGGCAAGGCCTGCCCCTGGGTAGTGACGAAGATCGGTCCGCTGAAGCACGGCTCTTTTGATATCGTCCGGGATGATATTTTGCGTCAGACCGAGGGCTGTCTGAAAACCTTGGGTGTGGATACCATCGACTGTCTGATGCTGCACAACTATGAAGACTACGCCGATGACCGGGACAATGTCCGTAAGGTGTTTGAGGAATTGAAGTCTCAGAAGGCCTATCAGTACAGCGCCATTTCTGCGTATTCGGAACATGACTACGGCGTCATCGCCGATTCCGGTTTCGATGCTACCCAGATCCCTATGAATGTCTTTGACTGGGTCAAGATCAACGACGGTGAGATGGAAAAGCTGGAAAAGTCCGGCATGATGGTCTTTGTTCGCAGCGTGTTTTTGCAGGGACTGGTATTCCATACGCCAGAGGATCTGGACCCCCGGATCAGCTTCTGCGCTCCCTATTTGGAGAAGTATTGCGGCTTCTGCAAGGAATTTGGACTGTCTCCTGCGGTGCTGGCCCTGTCTTTTGTGCAGTCTGTACCCGGCGTGACCACCACGGTCCTTGGCTGTGACAATGTTGCCCAGCTGGAAAGCAACTGCCAGCTGTTCGATCAGACTGTGCGTTTGACGGAGGAGCAGATGAAGCTTCTGCACGATGCCTTTACCGGTATCGATCCCCGGGTCATCAATCCCCGGGTGTGGTTCAAGAAATAAGAACAGGAACACCGCTTGGCGTACCTGCTGTAGAGCAGGTACGCATCGATATTCGCCTGCGGCGATCGATATGCACTTTGTGCTCGATATGTCCTTACGGACTCGATATGTCCTTACGGACTCGATATGTGCTTCGCACGAGAAAAGTATTAGGCGAATATCATATCGAAAAGGATAGAGAATGTCAAATTCTCTATCCTTTTCCTGTTGGTAGGCTTATAATGCGCGATCGCAGGCATCACCTGCAGTGTTCTTGTTTGCATAGAATTGGCACTTTCCGGAAAACCTTTTGGTACAGAAGGAGGCTATACTATGGAAAATACTATGACCCAAACCGTGATGAATCTGGCCCGGTCCTTTGCCGGGGAATCCCAGGCCCGTACCCGTTATACAGTCTATGCCAAAGTGGCAAGAAAGGAAGGCTGGGAGTGGATCGCCCGGATCTTTGAGGAGACAGCTGCCAACGAAGCGGTCCATGCTGAGGAGTTTTTGGAAATGCTCTGCCGTCTGGGCGGGAGCACCGAAAATCTGGATGTATCCGCAGGATACCCTTTTCAGTTGGGTACGACTTTGGAAAACCTGGGGTATGCTGCCCAGGGGGAGCTGCATGAGCATGATGAAGCATACCCCGCCTTTGCGGAAATGGCACGCCGGGAGGGGCAGGATGATGCTGCCCGGCTGTGGCTGCAGATCGCCCGGATCGAGGGGGTACACCACAATGCTTTCCTGAGCCTGCAGGAGCAGCTGAAGGAGGGAACTCTGACAGAAAAGAATAAACCTATTCTATGGCGGTGCTTAAATTGCGGCTACACCTATGAGGGCAAGCGCGCCTGCGATCCCTGTCCGGTGTGCGAAAAACCTGCAGGCTGGCAGGAAGGGCAGCTGGACAAAAAGAAATTGATCTCGAAAAAGTGAGGATATTCGCAACTTACTGTTTACACAGACGGGTATTGTATGATATTATACTCTTTAGGATAGGAAACAGAGGTTGCGGCAAATGAATTATATCGTTTTGGATATGGAGTGGAATCAGCCCTGGCCCGGCTCTCCGTCCGCCAAAAAAGTTCTGCCGGTCGCCATCCGCGGAGAGATCATTCAGATCGGCGCGGTGCGTGTGACGGAGGATCAGCAGGTGGCGGACGAGTTTCAGGTGATGATCCGCCCCAAATATTACCGGCATTTGAATCGCCGGGTCAGTAAACTGACCGGTATCAAGGAAGCCCGGCTGAAGGAGGAGGGGATCCCTTTCCCCGAAGCTATGGCGCGTTTCCGGGAATGGTGCGGCGAGGATGTTATTTTTCTGACCTGGGGATTTGACGATATCGGTATTCTCCGGGAGAATCTGCGGCTGTATCAGCTGCCGGAGGACTGGACAGCCCGGTGGTATAATGCCCAGATGATCTTCAACGCCCAGACAGACAACTCCAATTCCCAAAAGGCGCTGAAAACCGCCATGGAGATATTCGGCATTGAGGCAACAAGACCTGCCCACGATGCCCTGGGAGATGCCTACCATACGGCGCTGATCTGCGCCCGGCTTGACCTGCGTAAGGGTACGGAGGAGTACGAGCAGGCGCTGAAAAACCATGAAAACGGTTTCCATGGGGCAGAGCTTCCCGGCTGTATCGCCCGGAAGGTGTTTTATGACTATAAGGATAAGCAGGAAGCTATCCGGGCCATGACAGAAGAAGAAAACCGCTGCCCGGTATGCGGCGGACAGCTGGAAGGCAAACGCTGGTTTGCCCAGCCGGGACACCGGTATATGGATCTGGCCCAATGCCCGGAGCATGGAGGCTTTTTGATCCGTATCCGGCTTTCTGAGCAGCCCGACGGAAAAGTCAGGGTCAGCCGGCTGACCTATGAAGCTACCTCGGAAGCGGCCCGGGCTTATGCCAACCGGGCAGAGAAGGCAGACCCGGAGCCTCGTAAATCTTCCCGCCGCCGGCGCAGAAGATCCGGCCCCCGGACTGTGGAGCAAATAAAGGAATGATTCTGACCGCCGCCCTCCGGGGCGGCGGCTTTGTTATGGAGAGAAAAATCATCTGGATTTTCAAAGGATTTGCTTGACAGAAGCCATGGAAAGTGCTACAATACGCCTTGTGATGGTGCGCAGCACCCGCGATAATTATGGGCCTTTAGCTCAGTTGGTTAGAGCCTCCGGCTCATAACCGGATCGTCCCGGGTTCGAATCCCTGAAGGCCCACCACAAATTATTTGGCGAAAGCCATTTATTATATATAGGGGTATAGCTCAATTGGTAGAGCGGCGGTCTCCAAAACCGTAGGCTCAGGGTTCAAGTCCTTGTGCCCCTGCCATCAAAGGGCAATGAAAAAGATATTGCCCAAGAAACCCCCGATTTTATCGGGGGTTTCGCCGTTTCTACGGTCGAAATTTTTACAAGCGATTTTGTAGATGTGAAAAAGGTATT
>JAFQCV010000021.1 GCA_017416325.1 Oscillospiraceae bacterium | reverse complement strand
TTGACAATTGAAAATTGACAATGGACAATTATGGAGTCGCCAAAGGCGACATTTTTAAATCATTTCCGAAGGAAATACCACAATTGTCAATTATCAATTATCCATTATCAATTCGTGCGTCAGCACGAGAAATGGCAATTTATTGGGCGGAATCGGTTGATTCCGCCCTTGTGTTATTTTGCGTTTACCACAACGCCGATGCCATCGGGAATGGCGGTGACGGTGACCGTTTCCTTGCCCAATTGTGCCTTCGCCAGGGCCAGCGCCTCCGGGATGGAATGGGCAGGAAGCATATGCATCTTCCGCACCATTTCGTCAGGAAGATCCGACACATAGATCACCTGCGCCCGGCTCAGCACCCGCAGCAGCACCTGGGTCTGCCACTGGTCCGGTACAGTTTCCTCTCTGCTCCGGCTGCGGAAGATCGCCATGGTCTTCTCCATATCCGGCTCGTCCGCCAGCTGGTGGTAGAAATGGTCGCCGCCTGTGCCGTCAGAAGACTGGGCCAACATGATAATGACACCGCCCTGTTTCACCACCGCCTCGCCGGCGGTCATGCCCTTGGGCGCTTGATACACATTCTGATCCAGAGGATAGCCGCCGTTGGTGGTGATGACAATATCTGTCAGCTCCCCTTCCGCGCCGCAAAGCTTGCTAAGAAAATCCGTTCCGGCCTTGTGAGCGGCAAAAGTATCGCCCGCCACGGCGTGGATCACTTTCTTCTCCCCATTGAGCACCACATTGACGATATAACTGAGGCCTGCCTGTTTGGCTGCCCAAACCATGTCCTCATGGATGGGGTTGCCTGCCAGGCTGCCGGTCCGGGCCTTGGGATGGTCGATAAATTCCGAGCAATGGTTGGCAAGCACCGTGGTTCTGCCGGCGATACCGGGCAAAATGCTTTTCCGTCCCCCGGAGAAGCCGGCGAAGAAATGAGGTTCGATGAACCCCTCCGCCACCAGAAGGTCCGCTTCCACCGCTAATCGGTTTACATAACATTGTCCGCCAGAGGGGAGCGTTCCTATGTTTACCACTTCGGATTCGTCACAGTCGTGGACCACGATCCGCTCCCGGCTGACGATCTCCTTGCCAAACTTGGCTTCCAGTTCCTCCGGGGTCGTTCCCCGGTGGCAGCCTGTAGCGATTAAGATGGTGATATCCGCCTGGGGATTGCCACGGCGGATCTGCGCCAGCATCCGGGGCATGATGATTTTGCTTGGCACGGGACGGGTATGGTCGCTGGCGATGATGACCACCTTTTCCTTCCCCAGCGCCAGCTGCCACAGGGGTGCGGAATCAATGGGATCCTCCATGGCCCAGTCTACCAGCTCTTCCTCACCGGCATTGGGGCTATAGTCCTCCAGCGCAGAGGTCAGAACCGCTGAAAGCTCCTTTTCCGCGAAATCATAGGCAAGCCGCTGCTTACCGTAGGGAAACAAAACTGTGCGCATCATAATCTTCCTTTCCACATTATTGATCAATTTACGGAATGGTGGTGACGCTTTCCGTCTGTTCTTGATAAGCCTGTCGGATCTTTCTGCGCATATGGATCGCCAGGGGGATCGCCGGGATCAAGGTCAGCACATCCGCCACAGCCTGGACGGAGGCGATGCCGTATTCCGCAAACAGCACTGCCAGCGGGTACAAAACGGGAATGAAGCAGGTTCCCTGCCGGGCTGTTGCCAACAAAAACGCTCCCTTGGCATTCCCCAGGCCGGTACAGAGCATATTCACCACCGCCACCCAGGCGTGGATGGGCAGGGCGATACTCTGCAGCCAGATGCACAGAACACCGATCTTTCGCATCTCGGGGTCGTCTCCGGCAAACTTTTGAATCAGCCAGTCCGCGCCAAAAATCAAGGCGATCGCCATAACGCCCGCGCCGATCAGCGCCGTCCACGCCGAGAACCGGAAGCAGCTTTGCACCCGGTCATACCGCTTCGCGCCCCAGTTGAAGCCTGCCACCGGCTGGAAGCCGCTGCCGAAGCCAAGGATAATGCTGAAGGGGAACATCATGATCTTGGTGCAGACGCCGATACCTGCCAGCACAGAGTCGGAAATGTCACCTGCCAGCTTGTTGAGCAAAATGGCAGAGACCACCGCAAGGCCGCTGCGGAACATGGAAGAAGAACCCACACTCACCACATTGGAAATGATATCCCAGCTGTAGCGGATATTCTTCACGGAAAGCCGAAGCATGCTCCGCCGGGTAATATAGGGGAAGATCAGGATGGCAAAAGACACCACCTTGGAAATGGCCGTTGCCAAGGATGCGCCGGCAACGCCCATATTGAGATCAAAAATAAAGATCGGGTCCAGAACACAGTTCAAAATGCCGCCGAAGCCCATGCCGATCATGCTTAGGGTGGCGCTGCCCTCGGAGCGGAGGCACTGGTTCATGACAAAGCTGGTGGCCATAAAGGGGGCAGCCAGCAGTACATAGGTGGCATAATCAACGGAATACTGCTCACAGGTGGGGGTCGCGCCCAGCAGGCGCACCATGGGCGTCATAAAAACAGAGCCAACTACTGTCAGCAAAAGCCCGATGGCGAAAGCCGTAAAAAAGGAGGTGGACAGCACCTGGCTGGCTTTTTTATCGTTGCCCTGCCCCATGAGCCGGGCGATATAGCTGTTGGCGCCCAAGGCCAGCAGCGAGCCGCACATCATAATCAGCTGGTCCAAAGAGGCATTGACGCTTACCGCCGCGGTGGCGTTCGTGCCCAAGGAGCTGACAAAATAGGTGTCTGCCAGGGAGTAGATGGAGTTGATGAGAAACGCCACGATGGTGGGAATCGCCATTTTGATGACCACCTTGGGAATAGGCTGGTTCAGCATCATGGCGCGGCGCGCCTGTTGCTGCTGTGCGCCGTTGGCACGCATGGCATATCACTTCTTTCTGTAAAATTAACTAGATTATAGCACACACGCCCCGAAATAGATAGTATTCCCGGCAATTTTCCACGAAAAGTTTTCTATACTTGGGGCGCTTTTCGTGGGGTTTCCCATTTCCCGGAAAGTAAAATGAATATCACTATTATACATAAGGAGGAATGGCTATGCAATGCCAAAAGCTGAAGACCTATATGGATACCGGAAGGGTGGTGTTTGTCCCGGTGAAGTCGATCCGGCCCAACCCGGCTCAGCCCCGCAAGGTTTTTCAGCAGCCGGCGTTGGATGAGCTGGCAGAATCCATTCGGGTCCACGGAATTTTGCAGCCCCTGTCTGTGCGGCGGGTAGACGGTACATACGAACTCATCGCCGGGGAGCGGCGGCTTCGGGCTGCCCAGCTGGCAGGTCTGACGGATATCCCCTGCATCGTCATGCGGATGGATGAAAAGGAATCCACGGTTGCCGCCATGATCGAGAATCTTCAGCGGCAGGATCTGGATTTTATCGAGGAAGCCGAGGGGATCGCCTGTCTGATGCACAGCTGCAACATGAGCCAGGAGCAGGCTGCCAGAGCCTTGGGGAAAAGCCAAAGCGCCGTTGCCAACAAGCTGCGGCTGCTGCGCCACAGCAAGGAAGTGATGCAGGCCCTCCGGGAGGGTGGCCTGACGGAGCGCCACGCCCGGGCGCTGCTGAAGCTCCCCACAGAACCCCAAAAGCTTCAGGCCATCGCGGTCATCGTCCGGCAGGGCATGAGCGTCGCCCGGACGGAGCGGTATGTAGAGGAGCTGCTGCGACCGGAGAAAGCCCCGGAAAACCGGGTCAATGTGGGCGCGTTCCTGAACAGTTTGCACCAGACCCTCACCCGGATCCAGCTGTCCGGCATTGCTGCCGTTTCCGAGCGGAAGGAAACAGACAGCCAGATCATTCTTACCATCACCATTCCTAAGGAACGGTAATAGGTCGCCAATTTCCGTTTGTCGGGCGGGCGGTGCCTGCCAATGGATAATGAAGGAGTCGCCTTCGGCGACATATTGGAAATCATTTTCGAAGAAAATACCACAATTGTCAATTATCCATTATTCATTCGTGCGTCAGCACGATAAACGGCAAATACCTATCAAAGCCAGTCCGGAAGTCCGGGCTGGCTTTTCGCGCTTATGTTGACGAAACCTGGCTGCTTTGCTATAATAACAGCAATTATTCTTAGAAGCTGCGGCAAATTCCGAGGCGATAAATGTTATGTTAACCAACAAAGACTTTTTCCGGGGACTTCGGGCCGGCATCCCCATTGGCGCAGGGTATTTTTCCGTATCCCTGTCCTTTGGTATTCTGGCGGTGTCCTACGGTTTTACCTGGTGGCAGGCGGTCTTCATCTCCATGCTCACCGTCACCTCTGCCGGTCAGTTTGCGGGGCTTCAGGCCATGCTGACCCCGGGGCAGTATTTCCCTCTGCTTCTGAGCCAGGTGACCATCAACATCCGCTACAGCATGATGTCCGTATCCCTATCCCAAAAGGCAGACGCCACTTTCGGGAGGCTCTGGCGGTGGCTGCTGGGATTTTTCATGACCGATGAGATCTTTGCCGTTGCCGCCGGCGAGCCGGTGGTAAAGCCCCGGTTCTTTGCGGGTCTGACGGTGCTTCCCTGGCTGGGCTGGGTCTTGGGTACCCTTACCGGCGGCTTGCTTGGCAGCGTCCTGCCCCAAGATCTGATGAACGCCCTGAGTGTCGCCCTTTACGGTATGTTTATCGCCATTGTAGCGCCGGTTGCCAAAAAGGAGAAGCCGGTGCTGCTGGCGGTGGGGATCGCCGCTGGTTGCAGCTGTCTATGCACCTGGCTGCCGGGGCTGAAGGCGCTGCCCTCGGGCATTTCCGTGAGCCTCTGCGCCATTATTGCAGCCGCCGTGGCTGCTGCGCTGTTTCCGGTAAAGGAGGAGGACCAATGACCCACTACTGGATCTGCCTTGCCATTATGGCAGGCTCTACCTATCTTCTTCGTGCCGTGCCCTTCTCACTGGTTCGCAGGAAGATCCAAAGCCCCTTTATCCGCTCATTTCTGCACTACATCCCCTATGCGGTGCTCACCGCCATGACCGTTCCTGCCATTTTTTACGCCGTGGATGCGCCCCTGGCTGCCGCTGCCGGTTTTATCACCGCCCTGGTCCTTGCCCTGTTGGGAAAAGGCCTTACGAGTGTTGCTCTGGCTGCCTGCGGCGCTGTGTATGTTACCAGTCTGATCTTACCCTTTTTCTGAGGCTTGCAAAGGAGGAAATCCCCATGTCTAATCAAGAAGCCAAACTGAACCAATATGCCCAGCAGATCCTGGGGCAGGTCCGCACGGTCATTTCCGGCAAAGAGCCGGTACTGCTGTGGGTCCTGACTGCCATTCTGGCCCGGGGGCACATTCTGATGGAGGACATCCCCGGCGTTGGTAAAACCACCATGGCGGTGGCATTTTCCAAGGTATTGGGTCTTTCCTGCAACCGCGTTCAGTTTACCCCTGACGTGCTGCCCTCGGACATTACCGGCTACAGCATCCCCGATCCCGCCACCGGCAAGCTAAGCTTTCAGCCCGGCGCGGTGCTGTGTAACCTGTTTTTGGCAGACGAACTGAACCGGGCCACCTCCCGTACCCAGTCGGCTCTGTTGGAGGCCATGGAAGAGGGTCAGGTAACCGTAGACGGTGTTCGTCACAAGATCCCCCATCCCTTTACCGTCATCGCCACCCAAAACCCCACCGGCGCTGCCGGTACGCAGCTGCTGCCGGACAGCCAGATGGACCGGTTCGCTCTGCGGCTGAGCCTGGGCTATCCCAGGATGAAAGATGAGCTGACCATGGTGCTGGATCGCCGGGAGGGTGACCCCATGGACAAATTAACGCCGGTCCTCACCACGCAGGAGCTGTCTGACCTGCAAGACCTGGTTGCCGCCACCTACCTTCAGGAGCAGGTGGCAAACTATGTAGTATCCTTAGTGGACGCCACCCGCCACAACGACTATATCCTCCGGGGTGCCAGCCCCCGGGCCACCTTGTCCATCGTATCCCTGGCCAAGGCGACCGCCCGGCTGCAAGGCAGGGACTATGTAGTCCCCCGGGATGTGCAAATGGTATTTTCTCAGGCCATTTCCCACCGGATCCTGTTATCCCCAAAAGCAGAGGGCAGCGGCAAACCTGTGGGGGAGATCCTCAAGGACATTCTGGCGGCAGTTCCTGCCCCCGGACTGCGCTGACCATGCTGCGCCGGTGGCTATTGTATCTGGCGGTCCTTGCCGGGTG
The DNA here is from genome assembly GCA_017416325.1 of Oscillospiraceae bacterium. Taxonomy (GTDB): domain Bacteria; phylum Bacillota; class Clostridia; order Oscillospirales; family Oscillospiraceae; genus Faecousia. Next base: position 4,342 of record JAFQCV010000021.1, on the reverse strand, counting down.
CGTATTATTTCTTATTGCCTACCAGGGGTGGTACGCCTGGGTGATCCTCATTGCCGCCTTGTGTCTGCCGGCTCTGGGGCTTTTGGTAAGTCTTCCCATGATGCTCAGCACCAAGCTGCGGCTTACCCTCCCCAGCCACTGCACTATGGGCGAGCCCGTCCCCGCCTCCGGGGAGATCCGCGCTTTCCTGGGCATGCCTCTTTTCTCCTGGCAGCTCCTCGCCGGAAATAAAATCCAGAAACCAAACTCCCTGCTTCCCACCGACCATTGCGGCGTTCTTGTCTGCCGCCCGGTAAGGGTGCGGATCTATGACTGCTTGGGACTGTGCTTTCGGATCCCCCTAAGACGGGAAAGTCACCGGCTTTTCGTCCGTCCCAAGCCCATCCCTGTTTCCAATTTGCCGGAGCTGGAGCGGCGGCTGAGCCACTCCTGGCGTCCCAAGCCCGGCGGCGGTCTGGCAGAAAACCACGAGCTGCGGCTTTACCGCCCGGGGGACAGCTTAAACCAGATCCATTGGAAGTTATCCGCGAAAGCCGGCAAGTACATTATCCGGGAAGCCATGGAGCCTAACGGCATGCAGGCGATCCTTTCCCTGACCCTGGGGGGCACCCGGGAGGAAATGGATCGCAAGCTGGGCAGGCTCTTGTGGCTGGGGAATCATCTGCTGGAAAAGAATTTGCGGTTTTGCATCCGGGCAAGCTCCGGGACGCAGATCCTGCAGCTATTCCCCGACACTCCCGACGCCCTGCTGCTTGCCATCGATCAGCTGCTGGAAGCGCCCCCTGCTGCCGCGGATGCGCCAACGGATGCTTTTTACAGCCCCTGGCTGTACGCCATAGGAGGTGAGCCGGATGAATGTTAAAACCTGGCTTTCCGCCTGGGCTCTTAGCTTTTCCGTCAGCTTCGGCTCTGTGGCTGCCTTAGTCACCGCCTTCGACCTCCCCGGCGTATCCCTATTCGGATTAGGCGTTTACTGCCTGCTCCTGAGCTGCCTTTGCGCCCGGGAGTTCTCCACCCGGTACGGACACAGGATCCTGCTGGGTTTTCTGGGTGTCTTCGTTGTGTGCTGTCTGATCTGGGGCGGTCTTTGGCGATCTGTTGCGGCTGTCAGCTATCATTTAAGCCGTTTTTACGATGCCGCCTATGGCTGGGGCGTACCGAATATTTCCATGCAGGCGCAACAGCACAGTCCGCTGCCTGCCTTGTGGCTTTTGGCAATGCTGCCGGCTGTTTTGATCTCGTGGGCAGTCTGCCGCCGGAAAAAGCTGGCTTTCTGCCTGAGCATCGCGCTGCTGCCCCTGTATCCCTGTTTTGTGGTGACCGATACCGTCCCGGAAAGCTGGTGCTTCCTGCTGATCCTTGCCGCGTCTTTGGTACTGGTGCTGTCCCAAAGTCTGCGCCGGTTAAGCCATCACGACGGCAACCGCATCACCGCCATTGCTCTGATCCCGGCGGTGCTGCTGTCGGCTTTTCTCCTGGGAAACATTCCCCAGGAGGGCTACTGGATGAAGCTTCCTATGTTTCAATCCCTGACGCAGCATCTGCCCTCTCAAGGAGAGAACATGGGAATAATCGGCTCTGCGCCGGGTATGCCCGGGGATAACCGCACAAATTTGGCGGATATCGGCCCGCAAACGCAGTCAGATCGCCCGGTAATGGAAGTGCGCTCCGGCTACACCGGTCTTTTGTATCTGCGCTACCAGTCCTTTGACAGCTACAGCGGCACCCAATGGTCTAATGTGCGGCTTTCGGAAGATCCTGCCTTTTGGCCTACCCAACAGGATCTTAGCCCCACGAGCCCTGTATCCATCTCCACCGAGTATCCCTTCGACGGAATGTTTATCCCCTACTATTCCCGCAGCGGTAACTATCTTCAGCTGGAAAACGGGAAGCTGCCCAACCCCGGGAAGCTTTCCCAATACTGGATCTCTACAGGTCAGCTTTTGGGTGCTTATCCCCCAAAAAGTCCCGACCTTTCTCCCTATTTGGCGCTGCCGAAAGATACCCGGGAAGCTGCCCAAAGGATCCTGCAGGCGCATGACCTGCAAACTCCGGAGCAAATACTCCAATATGTAAAAAACTCTGCCGCATATGATCTGGATACCGGCCGTATGCCCCCCGACGATCAGGATTTTGCCATATGGTTCCTGGAAAACAGCGAAACCGGCTACTGCGTCCACTTCGCCACCGCTGCGGCGGTGCTGCTCCGGGCCGCCGGGTTTCCTGCCCGGTATGTCACCGGTTATGCGGTGATGACCCAACGGGGCAAACCCAAAACCGTCACGGAGGATATGGCTCACGCCTGGGTCGAGTATGCCGATTCGGAAACAGGGTATTTCTGGCAGGTGCTGGAGGCCACCCCGGACATATGGACTTCCGACCCGGTGATCCAGCCCTCCACCCAACCTGACGAAACCACGGAGCCGACCCAAGAGCCTACGGAAGTGACGCAGCCCTCCACCCAGGAATCCACCCTTCCGGACAACACGACCCCCTCCGGTTCTGTTACCCATCCGGTGACGACCCCCACAACCAAGCCGATCCAGCAGGAAGAACCCCCGATGGCTCTGAACCTGCTTTGGACAGTTCTGCGGTATATGGGGCTGCTGATCGCCGGTGTTGCCGTCCTGTGGGGACAGCACACCATTCGGCTGCGGCAGCGGCGGAAAAAGCAGCGAACCGGCAAGCCTAACGCCCGGGCCTTGGCGCGCTGGCAGGAAATCGAGCTTCTCGGACGGTTGCTGAAAGCGCAGCCCCCAGAGGAATTGCTGGTTCTGGCGGAAAAGGCGCGCTTCAGCCAGCACACCCTGACGAAAGAAGAGCTGTTCCGGCTGGGACAGTATCTGCAGCGGCAGAGAAAGGCCATCCTCGCCCTCCCGGTTTGGAAACGGTTTTTCCTGAAGCTGATTTGGGCGATATAAAGATAACGGCACAGTGGAAAGACTCCACTGTGCCGTTTCGATTTGTGCCAATTTCCGTTTATCGGGGAGTTTTATGCCGGGGCGGCCATGGTGATCCTGCCCAGGACCTTGGCAAAAATGTCCCAGAAGCTGAGCCGGGTGACAGCGCTCTCCGCCACCATAGGCACTTGCGCCAGAATGTGCTCCCCGGATTTCACCACCAGCATCCCCAGCCGCTCCCCCTCACTGATGGGAGCGGTCAGCTCCTCCTGCAAGGTCACCTCCGTGGTGATGCTGCTTTGCTGAGACTTATCGATGAGCAGCTCTATACTCTCTGCCGGAACAGCTTTCACTTGGGTCGCCGTTCCCAGCTTCACCCGGACGGTATTTTCCGCCGGCAGCTGGGGCTTTGCCAGGCAGAAGCTGGCAAAGCCGTAGTCCAACATCTGTTTGCAGCTGTTAAACCGCTCCTGGGAGGTTGCCGCCCCCATGACCACCGCGATCAGCCCAAAGCTATCCCGCTGGGCGGTAGCGGACAGGCAGTACCCGGCAGCGGAAGTAAACCCGGTCTTCAGACCCGTTGCCCCGGGGTAGAACCGCACCAGCTTATTGGTATTGGCAAGGCCGAAGCTGCCGCCACGGACCGTATCCATCCAGATGGTGGTAAACTTTGTGATGTCCGGGTGGTTTTTCATCAGCTCCCGGGACATAACGGCAATATCGTAAGCGGAGGTCAGGTGGGAAGCCGCATCCTCCCCGTCGTCCAGACCCGTACAGTTGACGAAGTGGGTATCTTCCATCCCCAACTGCGCTGCCCGGGCGTTCATTTTCTCCACAAATGCCGTCTCCGACCCGGCGATATGCTCTGCCATGGCGCAGGCGCAGTCATTGGCGGAGCTGACGGCGATGGATTTGACCATATCCGAAACGCTCATGGTCTCCCCTGCCTTCAGAAAGATCTGACTGCCGCCCTTGGCCGCGGCGGCTTCCGATGCGGTGACGGTATCCTCCCAGCGGATACGGCCGGAATCGATAGCCTCCATAATCAGCAGCAGTGTCATCACCTTGGTGACGCTGGCAGGCGCCAGCTTTTCGTGGGCGTTATTCTCATAGATCACCGTGCCTGTGGCAATATCCATCAGAAGCGCGCTCTTTCCTGCCACCTGCAAATCCGTAGCCCGGGCCGGCGCGGCAAGCGTCCCCAATAGCAGCACGATGGCTAACAAAATCCCCAACCGTTTCATAGCTGTCCCCTCCGTTATTCAGGTGATACAGACTATGAACCTTGTCCGGGACTTATGCCAATTCCCGTTTATCGGGCAGCCGATGGCTGCCAATTGACAATTGAAAATTGACAATGGAGAATTTCGGAGTCGCCAAAGGCGACATTTTTAAATCATTTCCGAAGGAAATACCACAATTGTCAATTATCCATTATCCAT
>JAFQCV010000036.1 GCA_017416325.1 Oscillospiraceae bacterium | reverse complement strand
TGTAACAAAAATCTGTTAGCTCTTTATTTATGAATAATCTGAAATTGTTGTCAAAACGTTGTCACGAGGCTTTTTGAAACCTCGAAAACCCAGTGTTTATGCGGGTTTTCAGCGTTTTTGGTATTATTCCCACTCGATGGTGCCAACAGGCTTGGGAGTCAGGTCTACCAGCACACGGTTGATACCTTCCACTTCGTGGGTGATCCGGTCAACGATCTTGTGCAGAACAGGGTAGGGGATCTCTTCCACGGTGGCGGTCATGGCATCCTTGGTGTTGACAGCGCGGATGATGGCGGGCCAGCCTTCGTAGCGGCTTTCATCCCGGACGCCGACACTCTTGATGTCCGGCACCACAACAAAGTACTGCCAAACCTTTTCATTCAGACCGCAGATGTCAAACTCTTCCCGAAGGATAGCATCTGCCTCCCGGAGTGCGTGGAGACGATCCCGGGTAATAGCGCCCAAGCAACGGACACCCAAACCGGGGCCGGGGAAAGGCTGACGGTAGACCATCGCATGGGGCAGACCCAGAGCTTCGCCAACCACGCGGACTTCATCTTTAAACAGCAGTTTGATAGGCTCAACCAGCTCGAATTTCAAATCCTCCGGCAGACCGCCTACGTTGTGGTGGGACTTAACAGCTTTTTTGCCCTCGGCAGCCTTAATGGACTCCAGAATATCGGGGTAGATAGTACCCTGCGCCAGGAAAGTAATGTCTTCCAGCTTTCGGGCCTCGTCAGCAAAGACTTCAATAAATTCCTTGCCGATGATCTTACGCTTACGCTCAGGATCGGAAACACCGGCCAGCAGGTCCAGGAACCGATCGGTGGCGTCTACATAGATCAGATTGGCGTTCAGGCCGTCCCGGAACATTTTGACAACGCTCTCAGACTCATCTTTACGCATCAGACCGTGGTTAACATGAACGCAAACCAGCTGCTTGCCGATGGCTTTGATCAGCAAAGCGGCAACGACGGAAGAGTCAACACCGCCGCTAAGTGCCAGCAGAACCTTCTTGTCGCCAACTTGGGCGCGAACCTGTGCAACCTGCTCTTCGATAAATGCTTTGGCAAGCTCAGGTGTGGTAATACGAGCCATGGATTCGGGACGGACATTGTTTTCCATAAAAAATCCTCCATATTCTAAAATAGGCGTGTAAAAATTGATATAGACATTATAAATACATTTTCTTCATAATGCAACAATTCTTTGCAGATCTTTTGCGTTTTTTTCAGATTTCACAAGTGCAGCCGGTGTATGTGAGGGCTTTTTGTTGCAAAATAATAAGTATATGATATAATATCCAAAATTGCTGAAATAATCATGATTTACGGAGGCGATGCGCATGGCATATAAACGGATTCTGACAGTTCAGGATATATCCTGTTTGGGTCAATGCTCCATGACGGTGGCGTTGCCGGTTCTTTCTGCCTGCGGCCACGAAACCTGTATTTTGCCCTCCAAACTCCTGTCCACGCACACGGGAGGGTTCGGGATGCCGGCGGTGCAGGATCTGTCTGCCGGAATGGAGGCGGTTTTGCGGCATTGGCAGTCCCAGAGAATAATCTTTGATGCGGTGTATACGGGATATCTTGGCAGTGTTGCAGCCATTGATGCAGTTGAAAAAATTGTAGATACCATGCTGGCACCTGGGGGTGTATTTATCGTAGATCCGGCTATGGCAGACCATGGCAAGCTGTACGCAGGCCTGGATGAAAACTATGCCCAACAGATGCTCCGGCTGTGCAGTCGGGCAGATGTGGTGCTTCCCAACCTGACAGAGGCGGCTATGATGACCGATCTTCCTTATTCTGAAAACTCTGCGGGAATCGAAGCCATTTTAGACCGATTGGAAGGGAAAACGGTGGTGTTGACCGGCGTGGGGAACAGCCCCGAAGAAACCGGGGTGGCAGTCCGGACGGATGCGGGCGTAACCCGGTACAGCCATAAACGGATTGCGCGCAGCTATCACGGAACAGGAGATCTGTTTGCCGCTTGTTTCACCGGCGCGTGGCTGCGGGGTCTAACCGTGGAGGAAGCTGCTTCTATAGCAGCAGAACTGACTTGCCGCTGTGTGGAAAATACTTACGATGATCCGGCACATTGGTACGGTATCCGATTTGAATCTGTGTTGCCCGAACTGATCCGGATGCTGGAAGAACAATAAAAAACCATCCCGATTCGGGATGGTTTTTGGCTTATAGAAGACCACTAAATTGCCATTTGACGGGCAGTTTGTTCGTAGGGCGGGGGCATAAGAATCAAGGTGCGATTGCCACAGGCAATCGATTTATTTTGATTCGCTGCGCGGAGCACCACCCCGCCGACCAGGTTGCATTATTTCGAGCGGTTTCGTCCATTTTTTGGTGGATTTTTGCAAAATACAAACTTTTCAGAATCCGGGAAGTGATCGGCGGACTCATGAGTCCGCCCTACGAATCCTTACGCAACTCCCCGACAAATGGGCGTTTGATGTTTATTGGTACAGTTCCAAAGTGTAGCCCCGGTGACGCAGATCATCGATCACATCCTCAAGAATTGCCGCGTTGGTAGCGGAGACTGCGTGGAGCAGGTAGATACATCCGTTATGGGCGCAGCTGGATACAGTATGGAAAGCATCGTCTTTGCTTGGCTGCGCATCTGTTTCCCAGTCCTTGTAGGCAAAACTCCAAAATACAGACCGGTAGCCCAGGCTTTGGGCGATGGCCAAAGTGCGGGGGGAGTAGCAGCCGCTGGGGGGACGCAGCAGTGTCATTTCATAATCAAAGTTGGTTTTTACATATTCATGCAGACTCATGATCTCATAAACCACCTGTTCTACAGTTAGCTCGGGCAGGTTGGGGTGGTTGGTGGAGTGGTTTCCTACGGTATGTCCTTCTTCGATCATTCTGCGTACCAGCTGAGGCTCCGTTTTGCAGTAATACATGGTCACGAAGAATACGGCTTTGACATTCTTCTCCTTAAGCACATCCAAAATCTTGGCAGTAAGGTTTTGATGTTCATAGCCACAGTCAAATGTGAGATAGACAGTTGGTATATCCTCACCAATAAAGGCGGCGTTGAGATAACCAAACTCCATTTGGGCCTCCACTGGGATGGGGGGACGCTTGGCGTTGTATAATCGACCGGAGCCAAAGCTGCGCATTTCGTTGTTAAAAGCGGCCAGTTGCTCCCGCGTGAACAAAGTGCCTATGTAATCGTCAGAATCGGAGGTAGACTCTGTAACAGGCGTCTGTGTGGGCAGCGTTGCAGACGGTGCTGTCGACGGTTCGGTCGGGAGGACCGTGGACGGGGTGGTGGAAGATGACTCCGGTAATTGTTGGGTGGTTGTACCGGATGGGGATGCTTCAGACGCAGGCATACAGCCCGACAGGGAAAGTGCCGAAAGAAGCAGAGATAAGATGCCGGTCAGACAAAGGATTTTTCTCAAGGTTGTCCCTCCTTTTTTATTATTTTACGGAAAATAATTTTTGGTTTACAAGGGAAAAACCGTATAATTTGTCGGGAGTTTTGAAAAAATGCGTTGTCTTTTAGCGGGAGTAGATAATTCCCGATGTTTTGTTTTGGCAAAACATCGGTAAATGGAAAGAAATCCTTGCTTTTTCCCTGCTTTTTATGTAAAATAAAGTGATACTTTATATACATAATAAGATAAGAGGTTATGCTGTGTATCTGAAAAGTTTGGAAGTTCAGGGTTTTAAGTCTTTTCCCGACAAGACTCTGATCCGGTTTGGCGATGACATTACCGCCATCGTAGGGCCTAACGGCTCCGGTAAATCGAATATTTCGGACGCGATCCTTTGGGTCATGGGCGAACAGAGCTCAAAAACGCTCCGTGGCGCAAAAATGGAGGATGTGATCTTCGGCGGCACGCAGAAGCGGCCTGCGGTTGGTTTTGCGGAGGCGACCATGACCCTGGACAATTCTGACCGGGCGCTGGCTTATGATGCGGACGAGGTCGTGGTTACCCGCCGCTATTACCGCAGCGGTGACAGCGAGTTCTATATCAACCGCCAGTCTGCCCGTTTGCGTGATATCCATGAACTGTTTATGGATACAGGTCTGGGCAGGGAGGGCTACTCCAATATCGGTCAGGGCAGGATCGATGAGATCCTGTCTCTGAAAAGCGCGGACCGCCGTGAAATCTTTGAGGAGGCTGCCGGTATTTCCAAGTACCGACACCGCAAGGAAGAAACCGAGCGGAAGCTGGAACGCACAGAGGATAATCTGCTTCGTATCGGAGATAAGGTTTCTGAGCTGGAGCTGCAGCTGGAGCCTTTGCGCATCCAGTCCGAAAAGGCGAAAAAGTACCTGGAGCTGAAAGAAGAACTGCAGGGCGTCGAGGTCGCGGTATGGCTCGACGGCCTGGAGAAGCTGTCCTCTGCTGCCCAAAAGGCGGAAGAGGACTATGCCAGCGCGTCTTTTGTGCTGGAGCAGGCTCACGGGGAGCTGGAGAGCCTCTATACCCAGGCAGAAGACCTGGCGCAGCAGCTGCGGATGAAGGACGAGGAGCTGGAGACTGTCCGGCTGAAAGTCAATATGCTGGAGGCCAACCGGCAGCAGCTGGAAGGCCAGATTCAGGTCCTCCAAGGGAATATTGCCAATAACGATGCCAATATTGCCCGGATCCAGGAGGAAATGCAGGGCGCCGAGGACCGCAGCGGCGGTGTTGTGGCACAAATCGAACAGGCGCAGCTGCGTGTTCAGCAGATCGATGAAGAGCTGGAGCAAAAGCAGTTGCAGCTGCAAAACCTGATGCAGCAGCTGGCGGAAATGACTGCCAATGCCCAGGGACTTAACCGCCGGTATATGGAGCTGAAGGGTACCCAGGCAAACCTTACGGCAGAGATCGCCGGCGGCGAGGCTGACCTGCGCGGTTTAGAGGAAAGCGCAGGCCAGACTTCAGAGCGCATGGCTGCTCTGAAGGCGGATCTTTTGGCAGGCAAGGAACGCCTGCAGACTGCTGCGGAGGATCTGGCCCAGTGCCGTGAACAGCTGCGCCGGGCGCAAGATGACGTGACTGCTGCCAACAATACCATCTCGGGCTATACCTTGCGTCAGACTTCACGGCAGAAGCGCCGGGATGAACTGCAGCAGACTGTCCGGGAATTGACCAATCAGCTGGATTCTGTCATTGCCAAGACAAAAGTATTCCGGGCGATGGAGCGGGATTTTGAAAATTATCACAAATCTGTACGGATGGTCATGCAGGAGTCCCAGCGGGGAAGCCTGCGGGGTATTCATGGTCCGGTTTCCCGGCTGATTCGCACGGAGGATGCATATACTGTAGCCGTGGAGATCGCTTTGGGCGCGGCCATGCAGCAGATCGTGGTGGGTTCGGAGGCCGACGGTAAAGCGGCTATCTCTTACCTGAAGCGTACCGGTGGCGGCCGGGCGACTTTCTTGCCACTTACCACCATTGAGGGCAGACCCTTACAGGAAAGCGGATTGGATAAGTGCCGCGGATTTGTAGATGTGGCCTCCAATCTGGTGCAAACCAAACAGGAATACCGGAGCATTGTGGAAAATCTGCTGGGCAGAACGGTAATCGTCCAGGATATGGACGCCGCCATTGCTATGGCAGGTAAGTACCGCAACCGGTTCAAGATCGTAACCCTGGACGGACAGGTCATGAACCCCGGTGGTTCTATGACCGGCGGCTCTGTGAACAAGGAGTCCGGCATCCTGTCCCGGGCCAACGAACTGGAAAAACTTACCGCCCAGGAAAAGCAGCTGTCTGAGAAGCTCCAGGATTCCGAGACCCAGTTGCAGGAGGCGCAGCGGCAGTTTGATCAGGTGGAATTCCAGCTGACGGCTGCCAAGGATCAGCTTCGCGCCGCGGAGGATCAGGTGCTTCGTCTGCAGGGCCAGGAAAAGCAGCATGAGATCCTGGTACAGGCTGTGGAGGAAGCAGCCGCTTCTGCGGAAAAGGAACTGGAGTCTTTGTCTCAGCGCAGCGCTACGGACAGCCAGCGTGCTGCCGCTGTCCAGTCAAAGCTGCAAATTTTTGCCCAGCAGCTGCAGCAGACAGAGGCCTCACTGCAGACATTGGAGGGCAGCCAGACAGAAGCTGCCCAGGCGGCAGACCGGGTGACCGGACTGATGACCGAGATCAAGACTGAGGCTGCCGCTCTGGAAGCGGAAAAGAGCGCGGCATTGACCCATGTGCAGGATCTGCAGGGCCTGCGCGCTGCCATGGAAGGTGACCGGGAAAAGAAGCAGGCTTTGATTGTATCTTTCCGGGAAGAGAGCAGCCGTATAGAGCAGCAAATCGCCGCGGTTACCGCAAAGTTAGGGGAAAACGAAGGGGATATTGCTGCCCAGCGTACCCAGCTGCAGTCTGTGCTGTCCGGTCGGTCGGAGGCAGAAGCCCTCAAGACCAGAACCGAGCGGGATAGCCAGGAAAAGAGCAAAGATATCCTGAATATGGAACGGGCATGCGCCCTTTTGGAGCAAAAGAAGCTTACTGCCTCTATGGAGGAGAAGCAGATCATTGACAAGCTGTGGGACTTCTATGGCTTGACACCCGGCACGGCGCAGGAGCACCGGGGGGAGATCGAATCGGTGGCAGCCGGTCAGCGGAAGATTTCCGAGCTGAAGCGGAAGATCACCATGCTTGGCACGCCCAACTTGGGCGCTATCGAGGAATACGCCCGTGTCAACGAGCGCTACACCTATCTGGCCGCTCAGCGGGATGATGTACTTACCTCCAAGGCAGAACTGGAGGGCATCATCCGGGATATCACCAAGGAAATGACCGTCATTTTCGTGGAGGAATTCCGTAAGATCGACGAGCATTTCGGCAAAGTCTTTACCGAAATGTTTGGCGGCGGTAAGGGTCAGCTGATTCTGGAAGATCCTCAGGAGCCGCTTACCTGCGGCATTGAGATCCGGGTACAGCCTCCCGGAAAGCAGCTCAAGACCATTACGCTGCTCTCCGGCGGTGAGAAGGCCTTCGTGGCAACCGCACTGTATTTTGCGATCTTGAAGGTGCGGCCTACGCCCTTCTGTATCCTCGATGAGATCGATGCGGCTTTGGATGACCGTAACGTGGAAAGATTCTCGTCGTATCTGCGGAATCTGAGCCAAAAGACGCAGTTCATCGTTATCACCCACAGAAGAGGCACTATGGAAGCTTCTGACGTGCTCTACGGTGTGACCATGCAGGAGCAGGGCGTCAGCAAGCTGCTGCGGCTGGATCTGAATCAAATGGAAGAATACTTAGGTATTGTGGAATAATGTAAGGAGAAGCAACATGGGCTTTTTTGAGAGAATCAAGGCAGGCTTAACGAAGACCCGGGATGCTATGTCCTCGACTCTTGGAAGTGTATTTTCCGGTTTTAGCCAGCTGGATGATGATTTTTACGATGAGTTGGAAGAAAGCCTGATTCTGGCTGATCTGGGGGTAGATACCGCTGTGAAAGCGGCAGATCTGCTGCGCAAGACAGTCCGGGAGCAGCACTTAAAGACACCGGAAGAGGCGAAAGCCGCCTTGAAGGAAATTTTGGTGCGGATGCTCAGTGTGGGCGATCCGCAGCTGAAGCTGGATACTAAGCCCGCTGTGGTGCTGGTCATCGGCGTCAACGGCGTAGGTAAGACCACCACCATCGGCAAGATCGCTTCCCAGCTGACGAAGCAGGGAAAGAAGGTGCTTCTGGTGGCAGGGGATACCTTCCGGGCAGCTGCTGCTGACCAGTTGGAGATCTGGGCAGATAGGAGCGGCGCGGATATTATCCGGCAGCACGAGGGCGCAGACCCGGCAGCGGTGGTGTTTGACGGCATCCAGGCGGCAAAGTCCAGAAATGTAGATGTGATCCTTGTGGATACTGCAGGCCGTCTGCATAACAAGCAAAACTTAATGAACGAGCTGAATAAGATCAGCCGGATCGTGGAGCGGGAACTGCCCCAGGCCAGTCGGGAAGTGCTGCTGGTGCTGGACGGCACAACCGGTCAGAACGGTCTTGTCCAGGCAAAGCAGTTTAAGGAAATTGCAGGTGTAACCGCGGTGGCGCTTACGAAACTGGACGGCACTGCGAAAGGCGGCATTGTGATTGCCGTCAGCGATGCTTTGCAGATTCCTGTGAAATTTATCGGTGTTGGCGAGCAGGCGGACGATCTGATGCCCTTTGTGGCTAAAGATTTTGTGGACGCACTGTTGTGAGGAATCAAAATGAAAGTAGTATTGGCAAGTAAGAATCCCCACAAACTGGTGGAGATCAGCAAGATCACCGAAAAATTCGGTATGGAACTGATTCTCCAGTCCCAGCTAGGGGTGGATATCGATGTAGAAGAAACGGGCACTACCTTTGAGGAGAATTCCTTTCTGAAGGCAGAAGCCGTCATGAAGGCAACGGGGCTTCCGGCTTTGGCAGATGACAGCGGTATTGCTGTGGATGCTCTGAACGGAGAGCCAGGCGTTTATTCCGCCCGTTACGGCTTCGATGAGTCCTTGGATGACTGGGGACGGCTGGAGCTGCTACTGAAAAACACAGAAAATGTACCCGACGGGCAGCGACAGGCGCAGTTTGTGTGTGTCATTACCATGGTAACGCCCGATGGTCAGACGATCCAGGCACGGGGGGAAATTCACGGAGAGCTGACCCGGGAACCCAGAGGGGAGAACGGCTTCGGCTACGACCCTATTTTCTATTACCCCCCCTATGGGAAGACCACGGCAGAAATGACCCCCGAGGAGAAAAATGCGGTTTCCCACCGGGGAAATGCGCTGCGTGTGCTTAACCGCAAGCTGAAGGAGGCAGGCTATGCTGACAAGTAAGGAAAGAGCGGAGCTTCGGGCTCAGGCAAACGGAATCGATACCACCCTGATGGTGGGCAAAGGCGGTGTGACCGATGCGGTCATCGCGGAAGCAGAAAATCTGCTGACCGCCCGTGAGCTGGTAAAGGGAAAGGTGCTGGAAGGCGCATTTATGACCCCTCGTGAGGTCAGCGATATGATCTGCGAAGCCACCGGCGCAGACGGCGTGTCGGTAGTCGGTACAAAATTTGTGATCTACCGTTTTAGCGAAAAATGCCAGGAGGAGCGGAATCAAACCGGAAGGGCAAAGCGGAAAGCCACGCCTGTCAGTAAGTCCGACCCGGTTGGCAAGGGTATCCGCGCCCGTCGGCAGGCTGCTAAAAAGGTGCGTGAGCAGCGCAATCAGTATTTCCGGCAGCAGGCAATCGAGAAATCTATCGAGAAGGCCCGGGAAAAGCAGCTTCGAAGCGAAGATTAAAATTTACACGATTTCCGGATTAGAAAGTGGAATGGAGGGCGAGTATGGAGCGGATCGGTATTTATGGCGGTACTTTTAATCCACCCCACATCGGACATATGGCGGCAGCGCGGCAGGCAATTAAATTGCTGCGCCTTAGTAAGCTTTTGCTGATTCCGGACCGGATCGCGCCCCATAAACAGCTGCCGGAGAATTCTCCATCCCCCCAGCAGCGGCTGGAAATGCTGACCGTTGCGGCTGCGGATATACCCCAGGCAGAGGTTTCACAGTTGGAACTGCGCCGGGAAGGCCCCAGCTATACCTATCTGACGGTGGAAGCGCTGAAGCAGCGCTATCCTCAGGCACAGCTGGTGCTGATTATGGGAACGGATATGTTCCTGTCCTTTGAATCCTGGAAAAATTGGCGTTGGCTCATAGAAAATGTGACCCTTGCCGTACTATACCGAGGGCAGAAGGGAGAGAAATCTGCCATTCGGGAAAAGCGAGATGCCCTTTGCGCCCAAGGGGCGCAGGTAGAATTGGTGGAAAATCAAGTGACTGCCATTTCCTCTACAGATTTGCGGCGGATGCTGGCTTTCCAATGCGCGAGTCCATTTCTCCCGGAGGGTGTTTTGGCATATATCCGGCAGCAGGGGTTGTACGAAACCGGCCGGGATCTGTGGCAGCTGCCAATGGACAGGCTGGAGCAGGTGGTTATCAGCTTGCTGAAGCCGGGACGGGTTGCCCATGTGCTGGGTTGCCGGGATACGGCGGTGGAGCTTGCGAAGCATTGGGGCGCAGATACTACGGATGCTGCCCGGGCAGGAATCCTCCATGATATTACCAAGGCGCTGGATGGACCGCTGCAATTGACTTTGTGCCGTGAGCATGGTATAATTCTGGATGATTTTTCCACCCGGAACCCCAAAACTCTCCACGCGCTTACCGGCAGTTTTGTCGCACAGCGGATCTTTGGAGAAAATGATGCGGTGGTAACTGCCATCCGCAGCCATACCACAGGTCGGGCAGGCATGGGCTTGCTGGAAAAGATCATTTATGTGGCAGACTATATGGAACCAAACCGGGATTTTCCCGGGGTGGAAGAGCTGCGGCGGCTGGCATTTTCTGATTTGGATGGGGCGATGCGCCTGGGGTTGGAAATGACAGTATCCATCCTTCGTGGCAATGGCGCGCAGATATCTGCGGCATCCTTGGAGGCTCTGGATGATCTGAACCGGAATCTGCGGTGAACGGAAACAGACAATTACCTGGAAAGGAAAAGATATTATGTTAACTGCAAAAGAAGTTGCTTACCAAGTAACCAAGGCACTGGATGAGAAAAAGGGGAAGGATATCCGCCTGCTGCGGATCAATGAGGTCTCCAGTCTGGCAGATTATTTCCTGATCTGCACAGGTACTTCCAGTACCCATGTTAAGACCCTCTGCGATTATGCCGAATATACTCTGGAGCAGCTGGGCGAGCCTATGCTGGGCCGGGAAGGCCACCGAGGCAATTCTTGGGAGCTGCTGGACTTTGGCTCTATCGTGGTCCATGTGTTTACCGAGGAAGCCCGGGAGTTCTATTCTCTGGAGCGGCTCTGGGCAGACGGTGAGGATATCGATCTGAATGATATTATCGTTGAGGAAACGTAAATAATAAGAGGTGTTTTACTATGCCAAACTATGATTTTTCTGCCATTGAGGCCAAATGGCACAAGTATTGGGAAGAAAACAAGACTTTCCAGACGGATGTGTGGGATTTTTCCAAGCCGAAGTACTATGTACTGGATATGTTCCCGTATCCTTCCGGCGTGGGCCTGCATGCCGGCCATCCTGAGGGCTATACCGCTACGGATATTATGTCCCGCATGAAGCGGATGCAAGGCTTCAATGTGCTGCATCCCATGGGTTACGATTCTTTCGGCCTGCCTGCGGAGCAGTATGCCGTGGATACCGGCAACCATCCCAATGGGTTTACCCAGAAAAATATCGAAACTTTCTCCAATCAGCTGAAGGAGCTGGGTTTTGACTATGACTGGGACAAGGTTATCGCTACCTCCGATCCTGAATTCTACAAGTGGACCCAGTGGATTTTCAAGAAGCTGTGGGAAGCTGGCTTTGCCAAGCGGATCGAGATGCCCGTAAACTGGTGCGAAGCTTTGGGAACGGTGCTTGCTAATGACGAAGTGATCGATGGCAAGTCTGAGCGCGGCGGTTATCCTGTTGTGAAGAAAAACATGATGCAGTGGGTCATCGACCAGCCTGCATTCGCGGAAAAGCTGTTGGAAGGCCTGGAGGAGATCGACTGGCCGGAATCCACCAAGGAGATCCAGCGCAACTGGATCGGCAAGTCTACCGGTGTGGAAGTGGACTTCAAGCTGGTGGGCGGCGGCGAATTCTCTATCTATACTACCTGTATTGAGACCATTTACGGCATCACCTTTATGGTGCTGGCCCCCGACGGTAAGATCGTTCAGGGATTGATGGACCGGGTGGAAAATAAGGAAGAGGTCCAGGCGTACATCGATGCAGCAGCAAGCAAGAGTGAGATTGACCGTACCGATGCTACCAAGACAAAGACCGGCTGCCCGTTGAAGGGGATCTATGCGATCAACCCCGTCAATGGCAAGGAAGTTCCTGTGTTTATTGGCGACTTTGTTCTGGGTAACTACGGTACCGGCGCGGTCATGGCTGTTCCCAGCCACGATCAGCGTGACTTTGAGTATGCCATCGCCCATAATATTCCCATGATCCAGGTTATTGAGGGTCGGGATGTCAGTGAATGTGCTTTTGAGAAGCAGGACTACCTGGGCAAGGGTTGTAAGCTGATGAATTCTGAGGAATTTACCGGTCTGACTGTGGAAGAAGCCAAGGAAGCCATTACCTGTAAGCTGGAAAAGCTGGGTGTGGCAAGACGCAAGAACAACTACCACTTCCGTGAGTGGATCTTCGCCCGTCAGCGCTACTGGGGCGAGCCTGTTCCCTGTGTCTATACCGAAAGCGGCGAAACGGTATTCCTGCCGGATGAGGTGCTGCCCGTTGTACTGCCTGTTCTGGAGGATTATAAGGGCCGCGGCGGTCAGGCACCTCTGGAAAATGCCGAGCAGTGGAAGTTCTATAACAAGGATGGCATCCAGGGCAAGCGGGAAACCTCTACCATGCCCGGCAGCGCAGGTTCTTCCTGGTACTACATGCGCTATATCGATCCCAAAAACGACAAGGCGCTGTGTGACCCCGAACTGCTGAAGCACTGGCTGCCGGTCGATCTGTACGTAGGTGGCCCGGAGCATGCGGTAGGCCATTTGATCTACTCCCGGATCTGGAATCGCTTCCTGTATGATGAGGGTATTTCTCCTGTGAAAGAACCCTTTAAAAAGCTGGTTCACCAGGGCATGATCCTGGGCGAAAACGGCATCAAGATGGGCAAGCGCTTCCCTGAGTTTGTAGTGAACCCCAGTGATATTGTCCGGGAATACGGCGCGGACACGCTGCGTCTTTATGAAATGTTCATGGGTCCTCTGGAAGTGTCCAAGCCCTGGTCTTCTACCGGTGTTGCCGGCGCTAAGAAGTTCATCAACCGTGTTTGGAATTTCTTCAGCGAGAGCGGAAATATCACCGAGACAGACGATGGCAAGCTCACCAAGGTCTATCACCAGACGGTAAAGAAGGTGACTTCTGACTTTGAGACTTTGGGCTTCAATACCGCCATTGCGCAGATGATGGTCTTTGTGAATGAAGTCTATAAGGTCGGAAGCTGCCCCCGGGAGTACGCAGAAGGCTTCATCAAGATGATCTCCTGCGTTATTCCCCATGTTGGCGAGGAGCTTTGGCAGCTTCTGGGCCATGACAATACCATTGCCTACGAAAGCTGGCCCACTTACTCTGAGGATAAGTGCAAGGACAGCCAGGTCACCATTGCAGTCCAGGTCAATGGCAAGATGCGCGGTACCGTGGAAATGGACGCAGATCTGGATAACGATGCTGTTGTCCAAAATGTCCTTGCCAATGAGAAGATCGCAGCGTTCCTGGCAAAGAACGGCGGCAATATTATCAAGACCATCGTGGTGAAGAATAAGCTGGTCAACCTGATCGTAAAGTAAAGAACCGATTTTTTGCGGAAAGTGGGTAAATTAATAGAAAACCTGCTTGACATTTGACAAATCACGGCGTATAATATTCTAGCTTGAGTATCAAGCCCTGAACGCATCCTGGATCTAGCCGGATGCCATCGGAGGGAGGGAAAACAATGTCTGAAATTCGCGTTAAGGAAAACGAGTCTCTGGAAAGCGCTCTGCGCCGTTTCAAGCGGAGCTGCGCCAAGGAGGGCGTTATCGCTGAAGTTAAGAAGCGCGAGCATTATGTCAGCCCCAGCCTGAAGCGTAAGCAGAAGTCTGAAGCTGCCCGTAAGAACAAGAGAAAGTTCTATTAATGAAATATCCCTCTTGATTTATGCTCAAAACCGCCTTGCATCTGCAAGGCGGTTTTTGCTACTTCAGCTCCTGCCATAGACCGATCCCCGTGGTGACACCATAGGCGGCAGACTTGGCTAAAAGCTCATAAAGATCTTCTTTGGTTCGGCGCAGATAAAACCGGACACAGTCATTCTGAAGCTCGGCCCGGTAATGACAGCATAGATTCTCATCACGGAATGGGAAATCCCCCACAGGCTCACACAAACAGCTGTGACAGCCATTTTCGGTCACGGTGAACACGGCACTTTCCATGGTAACATCCAGCCAGATCTCCCGTCCTTTCCATGGAGCAAAATATGTATCCGGGGTATGTGTCAAAGGCACCGGCGGCAAAAATACCGGACAGTCAAAATCCTTTGCGTAAATGTCAGAAACACATACCGGGCAGGGGAGTGTAAGTACATCCCGGATAATTGCTTGCGTTTCGGGGGAGTTTGGCTGTTGCATATCCAGCAAGACTGCGCAGCACCCCAAAGCGGCAACAGTATCTGCGAGCATTTTCCGGATCTGTTTTGGGTCGTGGCCATGTACCGGTGTTCGGTCGTTGAGGATCAGCATGGTTCCCTTTGGCAGGCGGGTGGGAAGATTCGTCAGACCGGTGCCGTAAGAGGAAAAATGGCAGGCCATCCAGGCGGCATGGGCAGGGAATTCCCCACAATGGGCAAATTCTGACGATGTCATGGAAAGATATAATGGAATTCCCATGGACAAATTCCCCCTTCCGTGGTATAATTCTTCCATATTCTATGAAAGTATGGGGAAGAATATGTCTGTTTCCTTATTGCCGAACCTCATAACGGAGAAGCTGACGGATATTACACCGGAATTACTTGCCGCCCGGAATATCCGGCTTCTGATGCTGGATTTTGACAATACCATCGTACCCTACACCACAGATGCTCCCACAGGCGCGGTGGAAGCCTGGATCGCTATGATGCTGGCATCCCCGGTGAAACTGTGTGTGGTGTCCAACAGCAAACGAGACCGGGTGAAGCGCTTCTGTAAGGCTTACGGACTGCCTTGTATCACCCATGCCAAAAAACCCTTTTCTAAAGGAATCACCCAATGTATGGACCGGTTTGAACTTTCACCCTCTGTTTGCGCTTTGGTAGGAGACCAGATCT
The DNA here is from genome assembly GCA_017416325.1 of Oscillospiraceae bacterium. GTDB lineage: Bacteria > Bacillota > Clostridia > Oscillospirales > Oscillospiraceae > Faecousia. The sequence goes on along the minus strand of JAFQCV010000036.1, from coordinate 50,415 downwards.
TTACGGATACCTTAGGCGCAAACTGCGCAGGGATCATCTCTATCTTAGTAAAACCCATTGACAATCATAATTTTTGGCTGAAGGCACGGCATGTGCTGGAATTGCCCTTTATCTATCTTGCAAGAAAAAGGAGACTGTAAACATGAAGAACCTGGAAAAGTATTTGACACTTCTCAATGATGAGGTGGACGGTCTGCTGCTGACCTCCCGTTTCAGCCGCCACTACGGCGCGGAATTTGACATTGCCGAGGGTGTAGCCATTGTCACCAAGGCCGGCTGCCGCTATTTCACCGACAGCCGTTATATCGAGTCTGCGCAGAATAACCTGAAAGGTTTTGAGGTTCTGGAAGTAAATCGGCAAAACAGCTATATCAATCTGCTGAATTCCGCGATCGCGGATTTTGGCGTATCTGCGCTGGGCTTTGAGGAATCTGATTTGACGGTAGGTCAGTACAATTACTATCAGGAAAAGCTGCACGCAGAGCTGAAGCCTTACGATAAGCAGATCAACAGCTTCCGCTCGAGGAAAGAGGATTGGGAGCTGGATTTGATGCGGAAAGCCCAGTCCATTACGGATAAGGCTTTTGCCGAAGTAATTACCCGAATCAAAGTCGGCATGACGGAGCTGGAACTGCAGGCAGAGCTGATCTACTGCCTGTATAAAAACGGCGCTACCGGTTTGGCCTTCGATCCCATCGTGGTCTCCGGCCCTAATACCAGCCTGCCCCATGGCGTAGCCGCGGAGCGGAAAATTCAGCCAGGCGATTTCATCACGATGGACTTTGGTGCCTCCTATCAAGGCTACTGCTCTGACATGACCCGTACCGTTGCGGTTGGCTTTGTTACCGAAGAAATGGAGAAGATCTACAATACGGTTTTGGAGGCGCAGATGACAGCTCTGGCTATCTCCAAGGCCGGTGTCCCCGGTAAGGACATCGATGCAGCAGCCCGGAAGGTCATCACCGATGCCGGCTATGGCGAATATTTTGGCCACGGCTACGGTCACAGCCTTGGACTGCAGGTCCATGAAAACCCCAACCCCAACGCAGCCAATGAGGAAGGTATGCCACTCGGTGCGGTGGCTTCTGCCGAACCCGGTATCTATTTGCCCGGCAAATTCGGTGTTCGTATTGAAGATGTGATCATTTACCGGGAGAACGGTCATGAGAATATCACTGCCAGTCCGAAAAATTTGATCATCGTGTAAGCGTTTTTTGCTTGCGGAACGAGAGGGATTTGTGTTGAGATCACCAAAGAAACGCCCAGCAAAATATGTTCTGTTTTTTCTTGCAACCGTAGCAGCGGCGTTACTTCTGCTGCTGTGTGGAGCATGCTTGCCGCAGTCACGCATTGATAACCATGTTATGCAATCCGCAAGCATCATGCTGGCAGAAGGGTGTTATCCCAATATTTCAGACGGCGCACAAACTTCCCAGCTGGACAATTTTACGGATGCGCTCATGCTGATGGAAAGCAAGGCAACCACGATCCGTCGCCCGGAAACGATTTTGACCAACCCGCTTTATACCAATGGCGCGAACCCGGTTTCAGACTTGTACCGTTACTGTGTGGATAGTAATATAGAGCCTGCAAGCTTCTATGTACGGTATTGGATGGGTTTCCGCGGTTTTTTGCGGCTGGCGCTGGTTTTCTTGAATTATTACCAGATAAAACGGTACTTGGCGCTGGCATTTTTCGGCCTGTTTGCGGCGGTAATATGCTCTTTGGCTAAAAATACAGGCACTAAGGCGGCGTTTATCTTTGCCCTGAGCGTGATTTTGGTCAAACCGCAAATCGTCTGCGCCAGTATGCAGTTTTCCTGCTGCTTTCTGATCGCGTTTGCCGCGATGCTGTTGGTGCCGTGGCTCAGCCGCAACCTTCGCCATGCCGGCCTGTTCTTTATGGAAGTGGGAATGGTTACCATGTTTCTTGACTTCTATTCTACGCCGATCATTACCTTTGGACTTCCGGCTGTTTATCTTTATTTGCTTCAGACGAAACAGGGACATACCCCAAAGCTTAAAGAGATTTTGCGGAATTTCTTGGCGTGGTTTGCCGGATATCTTTTGATGTGGTTGTCAAAGCTGGTTCTGACATCCCTTTTGACCGAACAGGATGCCGTTCAAAACGGTCTTGGTTCGCTGCTGATGTGGCTGGGAGCAGATGGCTTTGCGCTCTCAAATGGCGCTTATAGTCCGGCTACCGCATTGCGGCAAGTGGTAAAGGCAATTTGCCAGGACCGGGACGGTGCGATCTTCCTTGGTGGTTTGCTGGCTGCGGCTCTGGGGGTTTTGGCAGTAAACCTTGTACGGCGGAAGCTGCTTATCCGCAATTGGCCGGTTCTGTTGATTGGGCTCATGCCGGTGATTTGGTTTGCGGTCTCCGCAGAACCAACGACAGTGCATTACTGGTTCCAGTACAGAAGTGTTGTTGTGTGCTTCTGGGCACTCTTCGGGTTCGTGTTTTTAAGCAGGAAAGACGAAGAAAAGCAGGAAGTCCTGTGTTCGTGAGAAAATAATTGGGGAATTCTTGCAAAATAATGGATTTCCTCTTGCAAAACCTAAAGTTTTGCGTTAAGATATATGAGATAAAGCTATGCTTAAATATAACCCATTTATTGGGTGAGCTATGGGAGGATATTATTATGATTTCTGCAGGCGATATTCGCAATGGCATTACCTTTGAGCTGGACGGCAAGGTTATGCAGGTTATTGAGTTCCAGCATGTTAAGCCCGGCAAGGGCGCTGCTTTTGTCCGCGTCAAGATGAAGAATGTCATCACCGGCGGTGTGACCGAAACCAGCTTGAACCCCTCTGCCAAGTTCCCCACTGCTTTCATTGAAAGAAAGAAGATGGAGTACTCCTACAATGACGGTTCTTTGTACTACTTCATGGATCAGGAAACCTACGAGCTGGAGCCTATTGATGCCAGCAACCTGGACGATTCCTTCAAGTTTGTGAAAGAGAATGACATCTGCACCATCATGAGCTACAAGGGTAAGGTCTTCGGCGTTGAAGTTCCCAACTTTGTGGATCTGGTTGTTACCGAAACCGAGCCCGGCTTCGCTGGCAACACCGCTACCAACGTCACTAAGCCCGCTACTGTTGAGACCGGCGCTGAGGTGAAGGTGCCTCTGTTCATCAACGAGGGCGACAAGATCCAGATCGACACCCGCACCGGTGAGTACTTGGGCCGTTCTAAGGCTTGATCGAATTTCTGTTGGCGATCCCCTAATGAAAGGAGAATAACCATGACTATTTCTGAAAAGGCTGCATATCTGAAGGGCTTGATGGAGGGCTTGAAGCTGGACACCGAGGCTGCTGAGGGCAAGATGATCAGCGCTATGGTAGAGCTTCTGGGCGACATGGCCAAGAAGGTTACCGATATCGAGGATACCACCATCGCCATTTCCGATGAGCTGGACGAGATCGAGGAAGATCTGGATGCCATCGAAGACTTCATCATGGACGAAGATGAGGACGACTATGACGATGATGATTACGATGATGATTATGACGATGACGATGACTATGAAGACTATGACGAAGGCTTCGAGTACGGCGATGAGGACAGCATCATCTACGAGGTAGAGTGTCCCTGCGGCAATGTCATCAATTTTGACGAGGAAACTCTGGAAGAGGGATCTATCATCTGCCCCGACTGCGGTGAAACTCTGGAGTTCTCCGTGGACGATGTGGAAGAGGAATAAGACGTTTACAAAAATGCCGCAGCGGTTGCTGCGGCATTTTTAAGGAGGTACTTATGAAATCAAAAGAATGGCTTCGTACTTTGAAGTTTTTGCTGTTTTCCGTTTCTGCAGGCATTATCCAATTGGGCGGTTTTGCGCTGCTCAATGAGTTGCTGCACCTGGATTATTGGATTTCCTATCTGATTGCCTTGGTGGCCTCTGTGCTGTGGAACTTCACTTTCAACCGCCGCTACACATTTAAGTCCGACGGTAAGGTTGTCCGGGCAATGTTGCTGGTATTTGCCTATTACTGCGTATTTACGCCCGTATCTACCTGGCTGGAGCATCAACTGGCGGGTAATCTTGGGTGGAATGAATACTTGGTGACGGTGATCAACATGCTGCTGAACTTTATTACCGAGTTCCTATTCCAGCGTTTTGTGGTCTACAGAAATAGCCTGGATACCAACGATCTTGCAAAAAAGTAAAGACAAGGAAAGCCCGCTGCGTTTGCAGCGGGTCTTCATTTCGATCATGTTTAAAAGAACCACCGTACTGTCCAGGATGCCATGAAAAAACCGGTAAAGTCTGCAATCAGAGCGGCAGGGATGGTATATCTGGTCTTTTTGATGCCTGCCGCGCCAAAATAAACGCTGATGGTGTAAAAGGTGGTTTCCGTGGACCCCAGCATCACCGCTGCGGTTCTTCCAATTTGGGAATTGATACCGTGCTGCGCCATAAGTTCTGCCCCAACAGCCAGCGCGGCGCTGCCGCTCAAGGGCCTGACCAGCACCAGTATGGCAGTCTCCGGCGGAATACCAACAAATGAGAAGACCGGCTGGAAGAATTTGCTCATAGCCTCTATGGCGCCGGAGGCACGGAGCATGGATACTGCCGTCAGCAGTACGATCAGCGCAGGCACAATGGACAGCAGGATTTTCAGCCCTTGGGATGCGCCGGTAAGCAGCCGATCATAGGTGTTCTCTTTTTTGTGCAAGGATACGACAGAAACAGCCAACAGCAGGGAAGGGACAATGTAATCAGTCATGTGACCACACCTTTCCCAGAATATACGCCGCAGTGAGACCTAACCCTGCGGAACAAATGCTTGTGATCCATACCGCGGGTAGAATATCAAAGGGGGTTGCGCATCCGAGAGAAGCCCGGACAGCGGCAACATTGGCAGGTATCAGCTGAATGGACGCGGTGTTCAGAACAATGAGACGGCACATTTCGTTGGTAGCTACCGTCATATCCTGGGAGCTTTTCATTCTCTGAACTGCCCGAATCCCCAGTGGAGTGGCAGCGTTGCCAAGACCTAAAAAATTGGCGCAGATGTTGGCGCACAGATCCTGGGCAAGCATGGGATCTTTACGTGTGCTGGGGAAGATTCTTTCTGACAGCGGAGAGAGGATCCGGGAAAGAACTGCGGTAAGACCCGCACCCTGCATAACTTCAGCAACCCCGGACCACAGGCAAATCGTCCCCGCCATGGACAGCGCCAGGGTAATACCCGCTTGCGCGCCGCTCAGAATGGCGCCGGATACCGCTGACGCGCTGCCGTTAACCAGAGAAAATATCATGGATATCACCAGAATCCCTGTCCATATCCAGCTCATGACCATCTACATCCCCCCTGTGCTGCACTTTATGCTGTAAATTTTAAGAAATGACTATGTTTTTGTGACAAAAAAATTAAAAAAATAACAAAAAACATTAAAAAACATTTGACACAGGGAAGAAATGCAACTATAATGATGATAAATAAAATAAGACGATAATTTATACGGATTCAAATGGAAAGGAGAGGCTTTTTTGTGAAGTCAACAGGGATTGTTCGCAAAGTCGATGAACTGGGGAGAATTGTGATTCCCATTGAGATGCGCAGAACACTGGACGTAGCAGAACGGGATGATATGGAAATTTTTGTAGAAGGCAATCGTATTATTCTGCAAAAACATGAATCCAGCTGTATTTTCTGTTCCGCGACACAGGGACTGGTTAGCTTCAAGGGCAAGAACATTTGCCACAGCTGTGTACGCAATATCAGCAAGGGCTAAATAATAACACCGCGACAGCGAAAAAAGCTGTCGCGATGTTTATTTATAAATGTGAGATGGCGGAAATGTAGGCAGGATCTGTGCCACAGCAACCTCCCAGGAGCGTCGCGCCGGCAGCAGAACAGTCCGCCATGATTTTGGCAAAGGTGTCTGGGTCCATGGAGTATTCCGGGATACCGGATTCTCCAACAACGGGAACACCGGCATTGGGCTTGCAGACCAGCGGGCCTTTTACATACCGGCGCAGTTTGGAAACTAAGCTCGGCGTCAGCATATCAGCCGCAACACAGTTAAAACCCACAGCAGCAGCGCCGGTTTCCTCCAGCTCTTTGAGTACGGGGCCGGCATCCCGTCCCGAAAACAGAGCGCCATCACTTTGCATGGTAAAGGTATACAGGACAGCTTCTGCGCCCTCTAACTCAGCGGCAGTAAAGATTGCTTCTGCTTCCTGGGGATAGAGAAGTGTTTCTGCAGCCAAAAGATCTGCGCCGCCGTCTATCAGGCCTCGGATCTGACGGCGGTAGTTTTCTACCAGCAGATCAAATTTTTCAGGGTCCCAGCTGTCTGTGTAGGCAGCAAGGGTGGTTAGATCACCGGCTACAAGACACCCGGGAGCAGCGCTGCGGGTCAAGGCTACCAGCTGTGCGTTGATAGCTTCTGTCTGCCGGTGGAGATTTACCCGTTCCAGAGCAATGGGCTGTGCCTGAAATGTTGGTGCATAAAGGATCTGAGAGCCTGCTCTGGCGTAGCCGCGCTGCAGTGCTGCCAAAGCATCGGGATTCGCAAGCACCCATTCTTCGGTGCAGCATCCACGGGGCATACCGGCCTTCATCAGATTAGAGCCGGTGGCGCCGTCCAAAAACCGCAGACCGGATCCGATCCGGCTGTGTAATTCTTCTTTTGTCAGCATATCGTGTCGCCTTTCCTGAGGAAGATTTACAGATTCTAAAATATATTATACAACAAGGGCAAAAACATTGCAACAAACATTGACGAATGATTAAGTTTCTGTTAAAATGGGAAAAGATTCGGAAAAAAGGAGTGTAAATATTATGAAAAAGACTGTTTTAAGGGAATATGCCAAATTGATCGTCCGCTGCGGCGTTAATGTTCAGAAGGGACAGAGCGTCATTGTTTATGCCGATCTGGATCAGCCCGAGTTTGTTCAGATGGTGGTGGAGGAGGCCTATAAGGCAAAGGCTTCCCATGTTACGGTGGAGTGGAACTATCAGCCGCTGGCAAAGGTCCATGTCCGCTATCAGTCTCTGAAGACTATGACCACCGTTCCTGAGTGGCAGTTGGCCCGCCGTCAGCACATGGTAGACACCGTTCCTGCCCGCATCCATCTGATCTCCGAAGATCCCGATGGCCTGAAGGGCATGAATATGGCGAAGCTGGCCAAGGCCCGCCAGAAGACGTATCCTATCTTCAAGCCCTATATGGACAAGCTGGAAGGCGTGCAGCAGTGGTGCATCGCTGCCGTTCCCGGTAAGGCTTGGGCCAAGAAAGTGTTTCCCGGTGAGCGTACCAGTGTTGCCATGGAAAAACTGTGGGAGGCGATTCTGTTCACTTCTCGTGTGACAGAGGATCCTGTGAAGGCATGGGAAGCCCACAATGCTGAGCTGCGGAACCGCTGCGACTACCTGAACAATCTGGGCATCCGGGAGCTGCACTACACTGCCGATAACGGCACCGATCTGACGGTTGGCATGATCCCTGAGGCTATTTTCTGCGGTGGAGAAGAGGTCAGCCGCCGTAAGATCAGCTTCAACCCCAATATCCCCACCGAAGAGTGCTTCATTTCTCCTATGAAGGGTAAGGCTGAGGGTATTGTGTATTCTACCAAGCCTCTGAGCTACCAGGGTCAGCTGATTGAGAACTTCTTCATCCGCTTTGAAAACGGTAAGGCCGTAGAGTCCGGGGCGGAGAAGAACGCAGAGCTGCTGAAGACCATGCTGAGCATGGATGAGGGCGCTGCCTATCTGGGCGAGTGCGCGCTGGTTCCTCAGCGCAGCCCCATTTGCCAGAGCGGCATTTTGTTCTATAACACCCTGTTTGATGAGAATGCTGCCTGCCATCTGGCTATGGGCATGGGATTCCCCGACACGATCAAGGGTCACCATGACAAGACTCTGGAGGAGTGCCGCGCACTGGGTATTAACGATTCCATGATCCATGAGGATTTTATGATTGGCTGTGACAGTATGAATATCGATGCGGTTTGTGCTGACGGCAAGGTGGTTCCCATCTTCCGGAATGGCAACTGGGCATTTTAATCCGGATTTTCTGCAAAATTCCGAAAAAAACACTTGCATTTCCTGTATGGATATGTTATGATATCCGGGCGATTGAAGATTGCTAAGGGTAATTATGCCCTTTTACCTGATAAGAAAGAGGTGAACGAAATGAAGGAAGGTATCCATCCCAATTACGAACAGACCACCATTCGCTGTGCCTGTGGCAATGTCTTTACTACCGGTTCCACCAAGAAGGACATCCGCGTTGAGATCTGCTCCAAGTGCCACCCTTTCTATACCGGCAAGCAGAAGCTGGTTGACACCGGTGGACGTGTTGATCGCTTCAACAAGCGTTTTGGCATAAAGTAAGAGCGAAAATCCGCACTGCGTAACGTGGTGCGGATTTTTTGTATATTTTTGTCGAAAAGATTGCCTGTATAGGGAAATATATGATATAATTCAATATAATTTGTATTTGTTCCTATACGGTGCAGTAAAACGGAGGCGTTATGGAATCAGATTTTGAAACGGTGCAGGAGCGGGCGGTCCTTGTGGGACTGAACGCGGACTGCTTTACAAAGGAACAAACCGCCACGGATGAAACGCTGGAGGAGCTGGATGCCCTTTTGGAGACCGCCGGAGGATTCTGTACTGGTAAGATATTACAGAATCGCCATACTCCCGATCCGCATAGCTTTATCGGCGAGGGTAAGGCGCAGGAAGTGCGGATGCTTGTGGAAGCAACCGGGTCTACCATGGTGGTCTTTGATAATGAACTTTCCCCGGGGAATATCCGGGCGTTGGAGGACATTATCGGCGTTACGGTTCTGGACCGCAGCGCGTTGATCCTGGATATATTTGCCCAGAGGGCCAGAACCAAGGAAGGCCGTCTTCAGGTAGAACTGGCGCAGTACAAATATTTGCTTCCCCGGCTTTCCGGCATGGGCGCGTCCTTGTCCCGTCAGGGTGGCGGTATCGGCACCCGGGGCCCCGGTGAGACGAAGCTGGAATCCGACCGCCGGCACATCCGGGAGCGGATCAGCCGGTTGGAGCAGGAGCTGGAGCAGGTGCGCCATGTCCGCGGTGTTCAAAGAGAACGGCGTATGAAAAATTCCGTGCCGGTAGTGGCAATCGTTGGCTATACCAACGCAGGCAAATCCACCTTGCTCAATCAGCTCACCGGCGCAGGTATTCCTGCCAATAACCGTCTGTTTGACACTCTGGATACCACATCCAGACAATTGACGGTTTCTGACAATCTGGATGTGATTTTAACCGATACGGTTGGTTTTATCGCCAAGCTGCCCCACCACTTGGTGGATGCCTTCCGCGCAACTTTGGAGGAACTGGAGTATGCCGATCTTCTGATCCATGTGATCGACAGCGCCGATCCCAACCGGGAAGAGCATATTGCGGTGGTGGACAAGCTGATCTCTCAGCTGGCAAAGCCCGGCACGCCGGTGCTTCAGTGCTATAATAAAGCGGATCTGGTGACCCGTGAGCAGATTCCCACCGGGGAAAACATTGTAGCGGTATCTGCAGCCAAAGGCTACGGAATGGAAGCGTTCCTTTCTGCTGTAGAAAAAGCGTTGGGACACAGCCGTCATCATGTTCGCTTGGTTGTGCCTTATGCAAACGGCGGTCTGATCGACACCCTGCACAGCAGCGCACAGGTACTGCAGGTAGAGTACACGGCAGAAGGAATTCAGGTGGAGGCGGTTTTAGACCCGATCCTATACGGAAGACTGAAGGATTATATCACAGGGGAGTGGTAAACCTTGGAGGAATATCTTGTCCCTACCGGCTACGGCGAGGATGAATTTACAGAAAAAAAGTCCCGTTTCATTGGCCGGATCTGGCAGGTGGAAACTGAGGAAGCGGCGCTGGAAAAGATCCAGCAGATGAAAAAACAGCATTACGATGCAACGCACAACTGTTGGGCGTATATTATCCGGGACGGCGCGGTTCGGTTCTCCGATGACGGAGAACCGGGAGGAACTGCCGGTATGCCTATGCTGCAGGTGCTGCAAAGAGAAGGCCTTTATAACGTGGTCTGTGTGGTGACCCGGTACTTTGGCGGCATTTTGTTGGGTGCTGGTGGCTTAGTTCGTGCCTATACCAAAGGCGCGAAGATCGCGGTGGATGCCGCAGGCAAATCCATGAAGCGTGTCTGGACGGTGCTGTATGTACCCTGTCCCTATTCTTTTTATGAGCGTGTAAAGCTGGAAGTGGCTGCCTTCGGGGGGATCATCCGGGATACCCAGTTTGCCGCGGATGTGGAGCTGGAAATTCTGATGCCACAGGCGCAGGCGCAACCGTTTTTGGACAGACTGACGGATATGTCCGCAGCCACCCTGGAGGGTATGGAAACCGGACAGGAATACCGGGCATTTCCGGTGCTAAATGACTGATGGGAGGAACAAGCATGACAGTACGGGAAGAACTGGAACGGATGGAACATAGAAGACTCAATCCTCTCGCGGCTTTTTCGGATCAAAGCAAAGGCCGTCTTCAGCCGGAGGAACCCCGGGATATGGATGTACGTACCTGCTATCAGCGGGATACCGACCGGATCGTTCACTGTAAAGCCTTCCGGCGGCTGATGCATAAGACCCAGGTGTTTCTGCGTCCGGAGGGAGATCATTACCGCACCCGGATGACCCACACTTTGGAAGTGACCAGAATCGCCAGAACCATTACCCTGGCATTGGGCCTTAATGAGAATTTGGCGGAAGCCATCGCCATGGGCCATGACCTGGGACATACCCCCTTCGGCCATGCGGGTGAAGTGGCGCTGTCTGCTTGCCTTGGTAAGCCTTTTCGGCATAATGAGCAGAGCCTTCGGGTGGTGGATCTGCTGGAAAATGACGGAAAAGGCCTGAATTTGAGCTTCGAGGTTCGTAACGGTATTTTATGTCATACCGGCGAGGAACTGCCGGAAACCCTGGAAGGACAGGTGGTGCGCCGTTCCGATCAGATCGCCTATGTGAATCACGATATTGATGATGCTATCCGTGCCGGGATCCTTTGCGATACTGATATTCCTAAGGGAATAACGGCAGTTCTTGGCACAACGCACAGCCAGCGGATCAACACCCTGGTTTGTGATATTATCCTAACTTCTCGGGAAGCCGGTGCGGTTGCCATTTCTCCTGAGGTGGAAAATGCTCTTCGGGATCTGCGTAGTTATATGTTTGAAAAGGTATACCGCAACCCTGTGGCAAAGGGTGAGGAGAGCAAGGCCAAAGATATGCTCTCGCGAATGTTTGCTTACTACATGAGCCATCCAGAGGAACTGCCGGAGGATTTCCAGCCGCAGCTGAGCTTTGACGGCATGGAGCGTACGGTGTGTGACTACATAGCCGGCATGACAGATAAGTATGCTGTGGATAAATTTACAGAGATTTTTGTGCCGAATGGTTGGCAAGTTCGGTAATAATATGATATAATATTTCGGTTAACAGAAAGGAGGGGCATTTATGGCATTTCCACCTTCATTTATTGATGAGCTGGTGACCAGAAATCCTATTGAGGATGTAGTTGGTCAGTATATACAACTGAAACGCAGCGGTGCGAATCTATTTGGCCTGTGCCCCTTCCACGGGGAGAAAACAGCATCCTTTTCCGTTGCGCCGGATAAGGGGATCTATTACTGTTTTGGCTGCCACAAGGGCGGCGGTGTAATTAACTTCCAAATGGAAGTGGAGGGCCTCAGCTACCCGGATGCCGTCCGTGCGCTTGCTAAGCGAGCCGGTATGACTGTGCCGGAGGATGAGCAGTATCAGAGCCGTTATCAGCAGCAGGAGCGCCTGTGGGCGCTGCATAAGGAAGCTGCCCGGTTCTTCCATGCCCAGCTGTATGCGCCTGTGGGCGCCAAAGCTCTGGAGTACGCCTTGGGCCGGGGGATGTCCCGGGGGATTTTAACCACCTTTGGTGTCGGCTATGCGCCGGACAGTTGGGATTCTTTGGTCAAGGCAATGCGCGCCAAAGGATATACCGAACAGGAACTAAAGGATTCCGGCTTGGTTTCTGTTTCTCAGAAGAACGGTAACCTTTTTGACCGTTTCCGGGACAGGCTGATGTTTCCCATCATCGATGTTCGAGGAAATGTAATTGCTTTTGGCGGCCGAATCATTAAAAATGATTCGGATGCCGCAAAATACCTCAATTCTCCCGAAACTATGATCTTTAATAAGCGGAAGAATCTGTTCGGCTTGAATCTTGCCAAGAAAACCAAGCAAGGCTTTCTGATTCTGGTAGAAGGCAATATCGATGTGGTTGCGCTTCATCAGTACGGCTTTGATAATGCCATAGCTTCTTTGGGCACCAGCCTGACAGAAGAACAGGCGGCGCTGCTTACCCGGTATACGGAGCAGGTTGTCTTGATCTATGACGGAGACCAGGCAGGGCAAAATGCCACCAAGCGGGCAATTCCCATTTTGGAAAAGGCTGGCCTGCATGTGAAAGTCCTCCAGATCCAGGATGCAAAAGACCCGGATGAGTTTTTGAAAAAATTCGGCGCGGACAGATTTAAGCTCCTGCTGGAGGGATCTTCCAACCGGGTAGAATACCAGCTCAATGCCATTTTTAAAAAATATGATCTGAATCAGGACGAGCAGAAAGTAAAGTTCCTGCAGGAATCTGCCGACCTGATTTGTACCCTTGGCAGCGCAGTTCAGCGGGAGGTTTACAGCGCCCGGGTGGCGGAAACGGCGAAAATCAGTGTAGAAGCCATGAAGCTGGAGGTAAACAGAGCCTTCAAGCGGCGTCTTTCCACCGAGAAGAAAAAGCAGGAAAAGATCGATCTGGCTCCGGCACGTGCTTTGCAGCCTAAGTTTCGAACCATCCGTTATGACAATATGAAATCCGCAATGGCGGAGGAGACGATTCTCACACAGATCCTTCGGGAACCGGCGCTGCTGGCTAAGGCGGAGGAGCTGAAGGCTGAGCATTTTTCCTCCGGTTTGCTGGGACGTGTTTACGGTCAGCTGCGTAGCAGAGCCAGCCAAGGTTTGGAGGTCTCTGTCGCGGTGCTGGAGGATATGACCGGCGAAGAGATCTCTCATATTACCGGGATGCTGCAAAGACATGAAGGCCCTGTCAGTGAGCAGGCATTTTCTGACTGTGTCCGGACGGTGCTTGCAGAGCATCAGGCGGCCGGTGTTACAACAGAGGATGATCTTTTGGCCTATCAAAATAAGCTCAAAGAAAGAAAAGGAATCAGGACATGACATCACAGCTGCTTACGAAACAGCCGAAGCCGACAGCTGTTGCCGGTGAGGATGATGTGCGTCAGTATTTGTCAGAGATTCGGCAGTACCCCCGGTTAACCCCCCGGGAAGAGTGGGAATTGGCGCGCCGCTGCGCGGACGGAGATGAAAATGCCATTCGGCAAATGGTCAATGCCAATCTTCGGCTGGTGGTATCCATGGCCAAGGAGTATGCCGGTCGCGGTGTGCCGCTTCTGGATCTGATTCAGGAAGGCAGTATTGGTTTACTTACTGCGGCACGGAAATTTGATTACACTTTGGATTATCGGTTTTCTACTTATGCTACTAAGTGGATTCGCCAAGGGATTACCCGGTGTATTGCCGGGTATGCGTTGATCCGCGTGCCGGAACATACTGCGGAAAAAATCCGTATGATCTCTTCTGCGAATACAGAGCTTTTGCAAAAGAACGGGACGCAGCCCAGTATGGACGAACTGGCGGAGGTTTGCCATATACCGAAGGAAAAAGTGGTTCAGTTATTGGGGCTGGTTCCGGAAATTTGCTCACTGGATGCCCCGGCTGGCGAAGATGAAGGCACACTTGGGGCGTTTTTGACAGATAGTCGCGCAACACAGCCCTATGAAGATCTGGTGCGGGAGGAGCTTGTCCAGTCTATCAACAGACTGTTATCCCAGCTTACTGAGCGCCAACAGCAAGTTTTGCGGCTTCGGTTTGGCATGGAGGATGAACAGAGCTACTCCTTGGATGCCATTGGAAAGACTTTGGGAATTTCTAAGGAGCGAGCCAGGCAGATCGAACACGAGGCGATCGAAAAGCTGCAAAAACTGGGAACCGGCATGGGATTGGAGGATTTTTTGCGTGAATGATTTTATATTTGAACCCACAGCCTGGGAACTGGAAGTTCAATCCCTGCAGCCCGGCAGTTCTCTTCGTGCGGTTCGCCTGCTGACCCTTTTGGAAGGGGAGGACGAGCAGACTTTGGAGGATGTTTTCCAGTCTTTAGAGCGGATGCATGTGACTTTGGATGTTGCAGAGCTTCCCAGACCGACCCTTGCCGGGGAAACCGGGGTGCGCCTGCGCAGAGAAGAACAGCTGGCGAAAAACGGTGATTTTCTCAGGGATTTGGAGGGAACAGATCCGCTGCGGCTGTATCTGGAGGAAATTAGTCAAATTCCCGCCTTTGGAGATATATCCATATTGGCAGAGCAAATGGCTAAGGGGGATGAAACGGCAAAGGAAAAACTGTTAAATCTGTCTTTAAGCAGAGTTTTTGAGCTGGCTTGTGAAAATACAGGCCGTGGTGTTCTGCTGATGGATCTGATCCAGGAAGGCAGCATGGGTCTGTGGCAGAGTATTCTGAATTATGATAGCGGTGATTTTGAAGCCCATCGGGATTGGTGGATATCGCAGTCTATGGCAAAACAGATCACGCTGCAGGCCAGAGCAAACGGCGTAGGACAAAAAATGCGCCAGGCGGTGGAGGATTACCGGTCTGTTGACGAACAGCTTCTTGGGGAACTGGGCAGAAACCCGACTCCGGAGGAAATTGCCCAGCGCCTTCATATGACTGTGGAGGAAGCAACCCTAGTTGCGGATATGCTGGAGAACGCCCGCAGCCTCAGCAAAGCAAAAGCCCAGCCGGACCCGGTTACAGAAAAAGAGGAAGACCGGCAGGCGGTGGAGGATACCGCGTACTTCCAGCTGCGCCAGCGAATCGCGGAACTGCTGTCCTCGTTGGATAAGCAGTCAGCAAAGCTTTTGACTATGCGCTTTGGTCTGGAAGGCGGCCTGCCTAAAACCCCGGAAGAGACCGGAAAGGTTTTGGGGATGACCCCGGAAGAGGTGATTGCCGCGGAAACTGCGGCACTTGCCAAGCTTCGAAACGAAAGATAAGGGAAAGAGGATGGAAATTATGGCGAAAACCTATGCGATCGCGATCGACGGACCTGCCGGCGCAGGTAAAAGTACCATTGCAAAAAGACTTTCCAAGGAACTGGGCTATCAGTATGTGGATACCGGTGCGATCTACCGCACGGTTGCTTATTTTTTGGATCTTTTGGGTGTCAGTCCTAAGGATGCAGACGGTGTGTCCCGTTACATCGGAGAACTGACCATTCAAATCGAATACGATGCCGACGGCCTGCAGCATATGCTGATGAACGGCATGGATGTGACCGGTGAGATCCGCACGCAGGATATTTCCCAGAAGGCATCCCTGGTTTCTGCCCATCCCGAGGTCCGGGAAATGCTGCTGGATATGCAGCGTGATGTGGCCAAGGCCTACAATGTCATCATGGATGGCCGGGATATTGGCACTGTCGTGCTGCCTAAGGCAGATGTGAAGATTTTCCTGACGGCAAGTCCCGAGGTGCGCGCAAAGCGCCGTACGGACGAGCTTTTGGCTAAGGGTCAGAAAGCGGATTACGACACGATCCTCAAGGAGATTCAGCAGAGGGACTACCAGGATACCCATCGCCCCATCGCACCGCTGAAAATGGCGAAGGATTCTGTCAAGGTGGACACCTCGGATATGGATGTGGATGCCGTTATTGCCGCCATTCGGGAAATCATTGCCAAGAAGGTAAGCGTATGAGTGTAACCATTGCCCAAAGCGCAGGTTTTTGCTTTGGTGTCAGCCGCGCGGTGGAGTTGGTAGAAAAAGCGGCAGCGGAAGGCAAGAATGTTGTTACCCTGGGACCGATCATCCATAACAGACATGTGGTGAACAGATTTCACGAATTGGGCGTTCAGGTGATCGAGGACCCGTCTCAGGCGCAGCCGGGAACAACGGTGATCATACGTTCCCACGGTGTTGCCCGCAGTGTTTACGAGGCGCTGGAAGAACGCGGTGTTGAGATCCTGGATGCTACCTGCCCCTTTGTCAAACGCATCCATGGCATTGTGGAAAAGGCAGAAGCCGAGGGTAGACTTCCCATCATCATTGGTACACCCTCTCATCCGGAGGTGGAGGGGATAGCCGGTTGGTGCAAGGATTGCCAGATTTTTGAAAATGCCCAGGAGCTCCAGGAATGGGCGGAGAACTCCCATATTCCGGAGAATTCTCCCGTTAGTATGGTCTGTCAGACCACATCTACGGAAATATCCTGGAAAAAAAGCGTACAAATCGCAAAAAAACTGTTTACTAACTTGAAAATCTTTGATACAATATGCAAAGCAACAGAATCTCGGCAGACAGAGGCGGCCAGTCTTAGCGCCCGCTGCGGCGCTATGGTTGTGGTTGGAGATGCCAAAAGCTCCAATACCGGCCGGTTAGCTATGATCTGCAGAGAGCACTGCGATCGGGTCGTTCTGGTGGATAACGCATCGGAACTGCAGCCCGAATTTTTCCGTGGAATTACGGAAGCTGGAATCACCGCCGGCGCTTCAACGCCTGCGTGGATAATAAAGGAGGTCAATAAGACAATGAGCGAAATTATCAATGCTGATGCTGTGCAGGAGGAAAACTTTGCAGAACTCCTGGAGCAGTCCATCAAGACTTTAAATACAGGAGACAAGGTTCTTGGCATCGTTACCGGTATCGGCGGCACAGAAGTCCAGGTTGATCTGGGCACCAAGCATGCCGGCTACATCCCTTATGATGAAGTAAGCACCGATCCTGCTGTGAAGCCTGAGGACATTCTTCATGTGGGCGACGAGATCGAGGTCTTCGTTGTTCGCGTGAACGATCAGGAAGGCACTGTTCAGCTGAGCAAGAAGAAGCTGGACGGCATCAAGGTGTGGGATGAACTGGCTGCTTATGCCGAGGAAAAGACCACTGTGGAAGGCGTTATCACCGAGGAGAACAAGGGCGGCCTGGTAGCTACTATCAAGGGCATCCGCGTGTTCATTCCCGCTTCCCAGTCCGGTGTTGCCAAGGGCGGCGACATGGCTGCTATGGTCGGTCAGACTGTCAGCCTGAAGATCACTGAGGTCAACCGCCCCCGCCGCCGTGTTATCGGCTCCATTCGTGCTGTCAACGCTGAGGCTCGCAAGGCTTCTCAGGAGAAGATCTGGGCTGAGATCGAGGAAGGCAAGAAGTACCACGGTACCGTTAAGTCCCTGACTTCCTACGGCGCTTTCGTGGATGTGGGCGGTGTCGATGGCATGGTTCACGTTTCTGAGCTGAGCTGGAATCACATCAAGAATCCTTCTGAAGTGGTCAAGGTCGGCGACGAGATCGATGTCTACGTTATTTCCTTTGATCCCGAGAAGCGCAAGATCTCTCTGGGTTACAAGACTGCTGAGATGAACCCCTGGAACCAGTTCATGACCAATTACAACGTTGGTGATGTTGTGGATGCCAAGATCGTGAAGCTGATGACTTTCGGTGCTTTTGCCGAGATCCTGCCCGGTGTTGATGGTCTGATCCACATTTCTCAGATCGCAAACCGCCGCATCGGCAAGCCTGAGGATGTTCTGGCAGAGGGTCAGGATGTGCAGGTCAAGATCGTGGATGTAGATGCTGAGAATAAGCGCATCTCTCTGTCTATCCGCGCGCTTCTGGAAGAGTCTGATGAAGAAGCTGGCGAAGTTGTAGAAGAAGCTGAAGAAGCTGTAGAAGAAGTCGTAGAGGCTGAGTAAGGAACGCTACATACCGGGATCGGCCTAAGCCGATCCCGGTATTTGCATGAAAGGAGTTACTATGGTTAAGCATGTTGTTCTGTATAACTTTAAAGAAGGTGTCGATAAGGAAGCTGCGGTTAAGCTGATCGCATCTGTCCTGGAGCCGCTGGTGGGGAAGATCCCCGGCTTGCTGCACTTGGAGATCCGTCAGGCTTACCAAGAGGTCGACTATGCGCTCTATTCCGAGTTTGAAAGCAAGGAGGCACTTGCTGACTATGCTGTTCATCCTCTGCACCAGGAAGCAAAGACCCACTTTACCCATCTGCTGGACAAGCGCTACTGCGCGGACTATGAGGTGTGATTAAGCGATGAAAGCGATTGTAACTGTTGTTGGTAAGGATCAGGTTGGTATTATTGCTTCTGTTTGTAACCAGCTTGCCCAGTACAATGTCAATGTGCTGGATATTAGTCAGACCGTCATGCAAGGCTATTTTACCATGATGATGGTTGTGGATGTGTCTGCATGTACTGTGCCGCTGTCCCAGCTGTGCGGCATCATGGAGGAAACCGGCACGGCAAAGGGACTGTCTATCCGCTTGCAGCGGGAGGACATTTTCGAAGCCATGCATAGAATCTGAGGTGACACATGCTCAATCGGAATGATATTTTCCAGACTCTGGATATGATCAATAAGCGGCATTTGGATATCCGGACCATTACAATGGGCATCAGTCTGATGGACTGCGCTGACCGGGATATTCAGGTATGCTGCCGGAAGATCTATGATAAGATCACCCGCTGCGCCAAGGACCTGGTGCGTGTGGGTGAGGATATCGAAAAAGAATTCGGTATTCCCATTGTAAACAAGCGCATTTCGGTAACGCCCATCGCCTTGGTGGCAGCGGCTTGTGAAGCGGATTCTTATGTCCCGATCGCCAAGACCCTGGATGAGGCGGCAAGGTTTTGCGGCGTTAACTTTATTGGCGGTTTTTCTGCCTTGGTGCAAAAAGGCTGCACGGTAAGCGATTGGAAATTGATCCGTTCTATCCCGGAGGCCATGGCTGTTACGGAGCGGGTCTGCGCCAGTGTGAATGTTGGTTCTACCAAAGCCGGTATCAATATGGATGCGGTGGCAGAAATGGGCCGCATCATCAAGAGAACAGCGGAGTTGACTGCGGAAAATGACGGTTTAGGCTGCGCAAAGCTCGTGGTGTTTGCCAATGCCGTAGAGGACAACCCCTTTATGGCTGGCGCATTCCACGGTGTTGGTGAACCGGAGTGTGTGCTGAATGTGGGTGTTTCCGGACCGGGCGTTGTGTATCACGCCCTGCAAAGTGTTAAGGGACAACCCTTTGACGTTGTTGCGGAAACCATTAAAAAGACCGCCTTCCAGATCACCCGTATGGGTCAGATCGTGGGTAAAGAGGCGTCTGAACGGTTGGGGATTCCCTTTGGCATCGTAGACCTGAGCCTTGCGCCTACCCCTGCTGTGGGGGACAGTGTTGCCCGGATCCTGGAGGAAATGGGGTTGGAGACTGTGGGTACTCACGGTACCACTGCGGCGCTGGCGCTCTTAAATGACGCGGTCAAGAAGGGTGGCGTTATGGCATCTAACCATGTTGGCGGCCTTTCCGGCGCGTTTATCCCGGTTTCTGAAGATGAGGGCATGATCGCAGCAGCGGAAAGCGGTACATTGTTGCTGGATAAGCTGGAAGCCATGACCTGCGTTTGCAGTGTTGGTCTGGATATGATCGCGGTCCCCGGGGATACCTCTGCAGCAACCATCTCAGCCATTATTGCTGACGAGGCAGCCATTGGTATGATCAATACCAAAACTACCGCGGTTCGGATCATTCCTGCCCCGGGTAAGGTGGTGGGCGACCGGGTGGAAATGGGCGGCCTTTTGGGCAGCGCCCCTGTCATGCCGGTGCATGCTGAGGCAAGCGAGCTTTTCGTTGCCAGAGGTGGCCGAATCCCAGCGCCTATTCAAAGTTTGAAAAACTAATAAAATGGCTCCCTGTTTGGCAGGGAGCCATTTTTATTTATAGAGATTCGATTTCGTCCAGCCAAATTCTTGCGGATGCATCGCTGGGCATTTGCCAATCACCCCGGGGACTGAAGCCTAAAGCGCCGACTTTCACGCCATCCGGCGCGCAGTTTCGCTTAAACTGCTGAGTAAAGAAGCGCCGATAAAATACCTTCAGCCACTTTTTGACGGTGTCCCGGTCAAATTCCTGCTGGAATGTTCGGCATGCCAATGCGTAAATTTTTGTGGGAGTAAATCCGTATTGGAGCATATGATAGAGGAAAAAGTCGTGGAGGGCATAAGGTCCGACCAGGTCTTCCGTCTGCTGAGAGATCTTTCCCTGAGCATCCGGGGGAAGCAGCTCCGGGCTGATGGGCGTGTTTAAAATGTCCTGTAAAACATCCTTAGCCGGTGCAAATGCTTCATTCTCCATAACTGCTTCGATAATTTCGGGGATCATGGTTTTCGGAACAGAAGCATTGACACTATACATACTCATATGATCTCCGTTGAAGGTGCACCAACCCAATGCAGCCTCGGAAAGGTCGCCGGTGCCGATGACGATGCCGTTTACCACACTGGCATAGTCCATAAGGATCTGCGTCCGCTCCCGGGCCTGTGAGTTCTCATAGGTGCCGTTGTGCACGGAAATATCGTGTCCGATATCCCGGAAATGCTGGGTTACGGCTTCCTTGATGCTGATCTCCTTGGCGTTGACACCAAGGGCCTCCATCAAAGCCCAGGCGTTGCGGTAGGTTCTGTCAGAGGTGCCAAAACAGGGCATGGTCACACAATAGATATCAGAGGCGGGCCTGTTAAGCTGCTTCATGGCTTCTGCAGCCACCAGCAGAGCCAGGGTGGAGTCAAGACCGCCGGATATACCGATGACAGCATTGGTGCCCAGTACACTTAAACGTTGCCGCAGACCGGCTGCCTGGAGCTGAAACGCCTCCAGACATTGTTCTTTTCTGGCTATTGGGGAGTCAGGGAGGAAAGGTGATTTTCTCGTGGGATACAGTGTACCATCAGCGCGCGGCGACGTACAGGTACTGACGGTGACGAAATCCGGATCTGCACAGGAGGCAGCGGCTTCCCGGAAGGTGCTGTTCTTGCGCCGCTCCCAGAGAACCTTACCCAGATCACAATCCTGTATCAGCATATAGTCAGTGTCCAGGTATTTCTCGTTTTCCTGGAGAATTTCTCCGTTTTCCGTGAAAAGACTGTGACCGGAGTAGACAAGATCCGTTGTTGATTCCGTGCAGCCCGCGGAGCAGAAGGCGTAAATGCAGCGGCATGCTTCTGACTGGCGCAGAACAGATTGCCGGCGCAGCTGCCGCTTGCCAAGGGTCTCGTGAGACGCAGAGGGATTCACGATCACAGTTGCGCCGTTTAAGGCAAGCTGGGTAGAGGCAGGCAGGGGAGAGAAGAGATCCTCACACAATTCAACACCCAAGACAGCCCCATCGCCCAAATCAAAGAGAAGCTTGGCATCTACCGGTCCGTAACCGGGGACGTCTATTCTGCCGCTTGTCAGTAGATCGCCGCCGGAGGAAAACCAGCGCATTTCGTTGGATTCTCCGTAGTTGGGAATATAAGTTTTGGGTACGATTCCCTGTACAGTTCCGGCGGAAACGACAGCGGCGCCATTGATCAGCTTATCCTGCACAGGTACGGGCAGGCCCACAACGGCGATAATGTTGGGATGCTCTGCAGAGCATTTGAGGATTTGGCTAAGGGATTCTCTTACGGCATTGTGAAGAGAATTCTGGAAAAATAGGTCTGCGCAGGTGAAGCCTGTCATGGCAAGTTCAGGAAAAACAACAACATCTGCCTTGGCGGCATCTGCCTGCGCGATAAATCTGCAGATATCCTCTGTATTCTTTTTCACATCTCCGACCCGTACTGCCGGGACGGCACAGGCGATACGAATATAGTCCAGCATGGAATCCCTCCGGTAGTTTGATAAAGTTATCATATCACATTCTTTGCAAAATGCAAAGAAAATATGAAAAAAACCCACAGCTTAGGCGGGCTCGCATAGGGATTTACACGGTTTTGAAGAAATCTTTTTCCCCACAAAGAATCCATCGTCCTAGAAATACACCCAGTATTTCTTCGTCCTCTGAGATTATTTGTGAGAAAAAATCTTAACTTCAAAACTGCGAAGCACTCCAAAGAGGTTGATTTTTCCGTAAGACAAGATAAAAAGCCACGGTAAGGCTGACGCCTGCCGTGGCTTTTTGGTGCAGTATTGCGGGAAAAGAACCGCTTTGGAGCGTATAAATCCCTATGGGAGACCGCCTTTTGCCGTCGGTTTTTTTAAAAGATCAGTTTGCAGGCAGGTTCATATCAGAAGCGCTGAGCACTTCACCCGCCAAAACCCGGTCAATCAGGTTTGAGGCGTGTTCCACGGTTTTCTCGTTAGGGATCATGACATAAACATACTGGCCGGGCATGGAGTAGGTGATCTGACTGCTTCCTTTTCCGGTTACAGCAAAAGATTGCACATTCCAGGGCGACATATCGGAAAGTTGCTGTTTGACCAAACTGGAAATCAGCTCCGTTGTTAAATTGGTCTGGAACATTCCCTGAAGACTGGACATGATCTCGGAATAGTTGCTGATGAGCGCGCCTGTGGAGGAGAGCTTATCAATTACAGCGCTGATCACTTTCATTTGATTTTTGCCCCGGGCGCTGTCACCGCCGGGAAGACCCTTACGAGTACGGGCAAAGACCAGCGCCTTTTCACCGTCCATTTCATTCAAGCCTACGACAAAGCTGTACTTGTCGCTGGTAAAAGCCAAGTCGGAATAAACAGTAATACCGCCGATGGCATCGATCAGGGTCTTGAAACCGGTGAAATTGATCTGCGCGTAACTGTCAATTTCGGTATCATACAGACCGGCCAAGGCATTTACAGAACAGTCAATACCGTAGATGCCGCAGTGAGTAAGCTTATCCAATACACCGTTTCCGGAGGGGTTCGGGACAAAATAATCTCTGGGCGTATTGATAAGCAGGACCTGTTTGGTTTCGGGGTGAATGACAGCCAGAATGTTTACATCGCTGCGGCTTCTGGCAAGCACAGCGCTTCTGGTATCAGAACCGCTGATATACAGGACGAAAGGTGCTATAGTATCGTTATCGTTGTCATTTGCGCCGTTATTGGTTGCCGGTTCTGTGGGGGGGACAGTTGGTGTTTCCACTTCTTCTGTTACAGAGATCATGTGGATTGCCTTGACCCGATTGTGGAAGTCCGCATAAAGGTCAAAATCTTCCAGCAAAGTAACATACGCGCTGTCCATGATGATGGCTCCTACCTCGCCAAAGTACAAGGCGTTTATAAGCTCCGGGATGGAGGCATAACTCTTGGTGCTGACAGAGATGCCGAGCTCTTCGTTCAAAGAAGACAAAGCTTTGTCCAATGTTTCGTCACCGGGCAGATAGTTTAGACCAAAGGTGTAGCTTTTGGCATCGGCAAGATGATTGGCAGGGTCCTCTGCTTTTACGTAGACGGTGTATTCCGTTGTTGTGAAGGTAGTGTTGGTGATGACATTCATGGTTTCATACAGCTGACCAACTACATGGGTGAGTATGGCGCAGCCGGCGATGACCAGAACGGATAATATACAGGCAATGATCGCTCTGACTTTACGGCGTTTTTTACCGGGCAGCACCAAAAGTAAGGTAATGCCTGCCAAAACCAATAAGAGTAAAACCGCAAGGATCAAAAAATACTCCGTTGGCAGCATTTGCAGTTTATTGACAGCAAACAGCAGGATGGCCTCGGCAATCAGCACCAGAACAGACAGAAAAATCGGGAGAATTATTTTTAATTTTGCTTTCATAATCATTTCACCATAATTCCAGATAGGGTGGATTGGACTTCGTCGATAAGCGCGGATAAAATATTTACAGGCAAGCAGACAGCTGCTCTTTCAGCAGCGGGACAAGATCAGTCTGCTCCCAGGGGAGGTTTTCAGAACCGAAATGGCCACCCATAGCGGTGGGCATATAAATGGGGCGGCGCAGGCGGAAGGTGCGGATGATACCGGCAGGGGTCATATCACATACCCGGCGAAGCATTTGGGTCAGATCTTCGTCAGATACAATACCGGTTCCGAAGCTATCTACACGGACAGAAACAGGCTCTGCCACGCCAATGGCGTAGGCCAGCTGAACCTGGACCTTCTTGGCAAGACCGGCAGCTACCAGATTCTTCGCCATATACCGTGCCATATAGGCGCCGCTGCGGTCAACCTTCGTGGGGTCCTTGCCGGAGAAAGCGCCGCCGCCGTGGGAGAAATAGCCACCATAGGTGTCCACAATGATCTTTCTGCCGGTCAGGCCGGTGTCACCGTTGGGGCCGCCGATCACAAAGTTTCCGGTGGGATTGATGTGGATGTGCGCTACGGTGTTAATATCAAAGCCGTACTTTTCCAGAACAGGGGAGATTACCCCCAGGCGAATGTACTTGCGAAGCTCTTCAATATCAAAGTCCGCGCTGTGCATGACGGATACTACGACGGTGTCGATGTTTACCACGCTGTCGTTTTCGTCGAATTCTACGGTAACCTGGGTCTTTCCGTCGGGTCTTAAAAGATCGTTACTGCGGATGCACTCTGTCAATCGGTTAGCCAGCGCCCGGGCAAGGGCAGCAGGGAGGGGCATCAGCTCCGGAGTCTGGGTGCAGGCACCGCCAAACATCATGCCCTGATCGCCGGCGCCGCCAACCTCGTCGTTGGTGCCCAGAGCGATGTCAGCGGATTGGGTGTGGATCTTGCACAGGATTTCTACTGTGTCAGCATCAAAACCGTCACCCTCATGGGTATAGCCGATGGCGCGGATAGCCTCCCGGGCAACAGCCGGGTAGTCCACAGTAGCCTTTGTGGTGATCTCGCCGCAGATCAGGCAGAAGTCTGTGGTAACAGTGGTCTCACAGGCAACACGGGATTCGGGGTCCTGTGCCAGGCAGGCGTCCAGAATGGCGTCGGAGATGGTATCCGCGATCTTATCCGGATGTCCGCAGGTGACACATTCGGATGTAAACAGTCTCTTTTCCATAATTTTGTCCTTTCTACGATAAAAAATCCGCACACGGAAGATCCGATGTGCGAAATTTATCGAATCCTCATCTTTCGTTTGCCGCCGGATTTGGCACCTTTTCCATAAGGATAGGTTGCCGGGTTTCATCGGGCCGTTCCCTCCACCGCTCTTGATAAGGCTAGTATGCAGTTCGTTTATATTTTACCGAGAAAAACCTATTTGTCAAGTGTAAATTTCTTCTTTTTTCGTGTTTTTGTTCACAAATCTGTGATGGACTTTTATGGAAATAACTGATAGAATACTATTAGTATACTTTAGGAGTTGAGTTTGTGAAAAACTTGCGTACGCGATTTAACCGCTTTTGTTTTAGAAACAGGGACAAAGGGATTCCCAATTTGATGCTTTACATCGTTTTGGGCAATGCTTTGGTATATTTATTCACCATGACTTCCGGAAATCACATTGTATATGATACCTTGTGTTTTAACAGGGAATTGATTTTGAAAGGACAGGTGTGGCGGCTTTTTAGCTATGTGTTCACATCTTTTTCCGTCACATCCAATTTGTTGCTGGTTGCCATCAGTTATCTGTGTTACTATTCTTTGGGCAAATCCATAGAGAACAGCTGGGGAACATTTCGGTTTAATTTATACTATTTGACCGGTGTGTTCATGATGGATCTGTTCGCTATGGCATTTGGCGGAATCTTGATTCCCTCCGGACCTTATCTTTATGACTTTTCTACCCTCTACAATGGGATGGGCTATTATTTGAATTTAAGCCTGTTCTTGGGATATGCCACACTATATCCCGATACCCATTTTTTGCTGTTCTTTATTATTCCTGTGAAGGCTTGGATTTTCGCGCTTCTGGACCTTCTGTTGACGCTTTATGATGTTTTTACCCTTTCTTATCCGCTGTTTTGCTTCCCGCATAATCTTTTCCCATTGGTGGCGATTTGCAACTATCTGCTGTTCTTTGGTAAGGACGTGCTGAATGTGATCCCCGTTTCCTGGCGGATGAATGTCAAGCGGCTTTTTCGAAGGAAAACAGCAAAGGGGAAAGCCAAAGTGATCCAGTTCCCCACAGCTGGTTCTTA
The DNA here is from genome assembly GCA_017416325.1 of Oscillospiraceae bacterium. Classification (GTDB taxonomy): domain Bacteria; phylum Bacillota; class Clostridia; order Oscillospirales; family Oscillospiraceae; genus Faecousia. The sequence goes on along the minus strand of JAFQCV010000036.1, from coordinate 24,465 downwards.
TGAGGCGTCGGTGGCAACGCCCAAAGAACCGTATACCCACCGCTGCACAGTCTGCGGCAGGACGGATGCATCCAACCCGGAGCTGGAATTCCGTTACTGTTCCCGGTGCAAAGGTTACTACTGCTACTGTATTGATCATATCAATAACCATACTCATGTGGAATAAAGATAAGGGGCTGTTGCAAAATAAAGCAACAGCCCCAATATTTTATTACATGGGGATGCTGAAAGAGAAGCGCACGCCGGTTTTGGTGTTTTGCACATAGCAGCTGCCACGATGTAAGGTCACGATGCTTTTTACAATGGCAAGACCAAGACCTGTTCCGCTGCTGCTGCGAGCAGCGTCCACGCGGTAGAAGCTATCCCATATATGCTCGAGAGCATCTTGAGAGAACGGTTCGCAGTCGTTTTCGATTGCCAACCATGCCGAGCCGTACTTTTTATATACCAGCACACGGATATTGCCGCCACGGGTGGTATATTTGATGGCATTGTCGGCGAGGTTGGTGATCACCTGTCGGATACGGTTTTTGTCAGCCATAACAGTAAGTTCTTCTGTCTGTTCAAACAGGACAGTCAGATCCCGCTGACGGGCAGAAAGTGTTAATCGGTCAAAGACCTGCGTGGTCATTTCATTTAAGGAAAACTGCTCGGTATCCAGTGTCACTTTTCCGGCTTCCAGCCGGGAAAAGTCCAGCATTTCTTTGACCATGGCATCCATCTTTTCCGATTCCTCCAGCAAAACCGAAAGATAATGGGCTTTTTTATCTTCTGCAATGCCTTCTTGCAGACCCTCAGCATAGCCATGGACCACAGCCAAAGGCGTTTTTAGTTCATGCGCCAGGGCGTTGATGAGTCTTCGGCGATTTTCTTCGGCTTCCTTGGCGTAGTTCAGGGCCGTCTCTAACTGTTGGATACGGTTATGGGCAGCGTGTCTGTCCAGTTGCGCTTCCTCAATATGTTTGCCCAGTAAGTCCAGTTCCCAGGTGCCGGTGTTGATGGAAATATCCAGGGTCTTATTGTTAAAAGCATATTGCTGATTTGCGATTTTTATGGGAGTTATGATGTTTTGATAGACTCTGCGAATGTGTAGAATCAGAAAAACAGCGATTAAAACGACAGAAATCAACCAAATGTGCCAGGTTTGCAGGAACGCTCGCTTGAGTGGACTACAATATACAACGACTTTTACAGTTCTGTTTTTGTAGGCTCTATTGACAGAAATAACACTGTTCAAAAGATTAAAACCGGTTTTGAGATTTTCTTCGTCAAGAAGTTTAGCAGCGTTTTGATAGGTTTTTCCCTGCCATTGAAAAGCTTTTCCCGGGTCATAATTAAATTGAAAAATGCCGCTATTTTTTGGAGAGGTGAGCTTCAGCAAGGACTGGTTTGTATCCGGTGCAGGAAAGCTGTGGTCAAGATGGTTTGATTGTATTTGTGTGGGATAAAAAAGGTACCCATCCAAGTAACCGGTATAGGTTGTTTGAGGAGTTAAGCTAGGTGAAATATGATTACCGCGAGGGTCATCAGAAATATACCTGTCTGCGAATTCTCTTCCACCTTCTACCCGGCTTAAATCAATGCAATAATTGTTGCCGTCTAAATCTGTGAAGAAAATATAGTCGCCGCTTCGAAGTGAAAGATCAAGTTCTTCATCATCAATCTGAATAGCAGCCTGAAAACCATACATCAGCTCCCAGTTTCCCCAAAACCAGTCACTGGAACCGTAACCATTGTCCAGCAGATCATATAAGATTGGTAATGAACGCCTCTGGCTGTTTATAATTATATACCCATCACTTAATGTTTGGGATAAACCAAGCAGAGGGGTCTTGTCATTGGCGCGGCTACCCGCATCATTAGCCCAATGTACGGCACCAATTTCTAAGCCTTGGTAGAAATCTTTTGCCACTGCCCAGGTAAACAAACTCATGAGAAGCAGCCAGGGGATTATCGTTATGATGATGACTCTCAGGACAACAACAGAGAATAGAGAGGTTTTACGTTTTTTCATACTCACACCTCCAATTTGTAACCGGCTTTGATAACTGTACGGATCATTTCTCCAGAAGCGCCAAGCTTCTCCCGGAGGCGTTTGATGTGCGTATCCACAGCCCGGATATCTCCTTCATAATCATAGCCCCAGCATTTACGCAGAAGCTGCTCCCGGGAGAGGACAATGTTTCTGTTTTGCATCAGGCAGTGCAAAAGCGCGTATTCCTTAGGTGTCAGATTAACTTCAACCTCGGAAAGAAATACCTTGCGGGTGGAAAGCACAAGGGTGATATCCCCGGCGCAAAGACGGTCGCCGCTGAGGAGATTACCGCGGCTGCGGTTAATAAGGGCTGTCAGTTTGGCGTACAGCACTGCCATAGAAAAGGGTTTTGTGACATAGTCGTCAGCGCCCAGCTCATAGCCAAGAAGCTTATCCTCTTCCTCAGACAGGGCGGTCAGAAAAATGATGGGCACACTGCTGCGCTGCCGTAAGGCACGGCAGACGGACAGTCCATCCAGCATGGGCATCATGACATCCAGTAAAACGCCGTCAAATTCCTGCTCCCGGGAAAGCGCTAAGGCTTTTTCTCCATTTTCCGCAGGGAAGGGGATATCTCCCCGGCTTATCATGTAGTCACACAGAACCTCCAAAAGCCGGGGTTCATCCTCTGCGATCAGGATCCGATTCTTCATAAAATCCCTCCTTTCAGCTTGAGGTTAGCATAGGGATTTGTATTTCCTGTGTCAATAGCAAAATTTTTTAAGGCACACACGGCGATCTTAACCAGCCGCGTGTGCCTTCGGTTATTTGGCAGACAGATCCACAGCCCGGCGCAGGATGGTATAGGCGGGAACCTGGCGGGGCAGGGGAAGATAGAATTTCATCTGCGGGGTTTTGGGACTGTCCAGAAATTTGCCTTCGGTATCGGTCATATTTCCGGCAGTGACAGGAAAAGGCTTGGTGTCCGGACCTACGACCTCCAGTTCATCCCCGGCAGCGAATTTATTGCGAAGACTGCAAAGGGCCAGTCCGTTTTCATCGCAGGATTCTACGATCGCGCAAACCTGCCATTGTCGGATATACCGGGAGTTTTCCACATACTGCCCCGGTTCGCCGTAATAGAAGCCGGTAGAGTAGACCCGGTGAGAGACTTTTTCCACTTCATTGCGCCAGATAGGATCTACGGGACGCCCGGCAGCAATATCATCGATCACATGACGGTACGCGCCGGTAACAATGGCGGCATAGTAGGCAGATTTCGCACGGCCTTCGATTTTGATGCAATCCACACCCACATCCATCAGATCCCGGATATGGTCGATCATACACATATCCCGGGAATTGAGGATGTATGTACCCTGTTCATCTTCGAAAACAGGGAAGTATTCACCGGGACGTTTTTCTTCCATCAAGGCGTACTGGTAGCGGCAGGGCTGGGCGCAAGCGCCCCGGTTGGAGTCCCGGCCGGTCATATAGTTGCTGAGCAGACATCGGCCGGAGTAGCTGACACACATAGCGCCGTGACCGAAGGTTTCAATTTCCAGATCCTTAGAGGTTTTTTGCCGGATGGCGCGTATTTCCTCCAGAGAACACTCTCTTGCCAAAACCACACGCTTCGCGCCCAGATCATACCATGCCTGGGCACATTCGTAATTGGCGATAGACTGCTGCGTAGATATATGCCGCTCACACCGGGGAGCATACTTTCCTGCCAGGGTAAAAGCACCCAGGTCAGCCAAAATCAGCGCATCGACGCCGGCGTTGTCCAGCTGCTCCAGATAGGCAGGCAGGTGCAGCACCTCGTCATTTCTGGGCATGGTGTTGACGGTCACATGAACCTTTACGCCGTGGTCGTGAGCGAATTTGACAGCGAGAGGAAGCTCGTCCGGCGTGAAATTTCCGGCAAAGGAACGCATGCCAAAGCTGGTGCCAGCCAGGTATACAGCATCCGCGCCGTACAGAACGGACATTTTCAGCCGTTCCATATCACCGGCAGGGCTTAGAAGTTCCAATGCTGCCATCCGTTAGCCTCCCAAAATGTTTTTCCATTCGTTGTGCTCTTCCAATGTGCTGGAGAAACGGGTTTTTTCGGCGTTTTTGTCATAAATAAAGTAGTGATAGTTGGTATCGTCCGGGTCAAGCACAGAGTAGATACTGGCAAGACTGGGGTTGCTGATAGGTCCGGGTGTCAGTCCGGGATACAGATAGGTGTTATAAGGACTGTCAAATTTCAAATCTGATGCAGTCAGATCACCGTCTTTATTGCCGCCGATGGCATAATAGACAGTGGCATCGCTTTCCAATTTGGGGTGGGCGGATTGGTGAGTCAGACGGTTATAGAAAACCGAAGCAATGGTGTAGCTTTCCGCGGAGCTTGCGCTTTCCTTCTCCACAATAGATGCCAAAATGATGATGCGCTTTAAATCCATCAGGTTTTTGTTGATATAGTCCTGGTTATAGCCATGACTTGCCATCATTTGCGCCAGTCTCTGGTTCAGAGGCACCAGCATCTCTTGGAATTTCGCTTCGTCCAGACGATTTCCAAAGCCGTCCAGCATTTTGCCCAGAACCCGGGCGGGAGTGTCATCGGAATAGAATTCATAAGTGTCCGGGAAGAGATAGCCTTCCAGACAGTATTTATCGCCCCGCTCCAGCCCTTCCAGGAACCAACGTTCATTGAATTCTCCGTTTGCCGCGAATTCTTCCAGTTCAGCAGCTGAGCAAACACCTTTCTCTTCCAAAAGGGCAAAGATCTGGGCGCAATTATAGCCTTCCGGGATCATAACTTCCACAGTCTCCCGGTAAGAAGATGTGGCGGTCATGCCCCGAACCAATGCGTTGTAGTCATACAGCGTGTTGAGGGTAAAGGTACCGGCGCTGATCTTCTTTTCTGCATGGGAAAGCTCTGCGTAGAGCTTGAACAGCTGGGGGTATTGGATAAGCCCGGCGTTGTGCAGCTTCTGGGTAACGGTATCCACTGTGTCGCTTTCGGTAATGGTGAGCGTAACTGCCTGATCTTCTCTGCCGAATGCCAGAATATCCGAAGCACATACCCATAAGAGCTTTCCAAAGGATGCGCCGATGGCGACGACAATGGCAAACCAAATCACGGTAGAAAGCAGATGGGGAAGACCAAACAGACCGTAGCCGCTTTTTTTACGGGGACGCACTTTTCGTACAGATGAGGCGTTTTCGGGATCGGTATCCGGTGCTTCCTCAGCATCATCCTCCGCGTATTCCGGTTCGGAATACGCACCCTGAGAATGATCCTCCGAATAAGAATCGTCCCAGCTATTATCTTCGTAACCGTCGAAGGTGTCGCCCTCGGCGTCCCGATATTCCTGATCCAGGATTGGCGTTTCTTCCTCTACGGGGTCTTCCGCCGGCCAGTCTTCAGCCAGAGCTTCCTGCAGGATCTTTTCCAATTCCATGTCGGAAATCTCCGGAAGCTGGAGATCGGAGATGGCCCCTTCGTCCGGGCCGATCTCACTTCCGTTGCCGGGAGGGGTCAGTAATGCATCAAACCAACCGTCTTCATCCGGGATCGATGGGTTTTTCGTGTTATCCATGGGTATATCCTCCAATTAGCGAATGACAAAATTTTTCGCGACAGTATCCGCGACAGACTGGCCTTTCAGCGCGGCGATGAGCATCAGTCCGAAGGGGACAGCGCATCCGGCAGAAGTGCCGGTAATCAGCATGCCGTCCCGGATACAAGGGACATTCGGGGCTAGAATCGCCTGTCCCATGCCGTCCTCACAGCCGGGATAGCAGGTGGCGGCTTTGCCGTCGGTGATGCCAAGATCGGCAAGAACAGTTGGTCCGGCGCAAATGGCGGCGACAAATTTTCCGCTTTCCCAGGCACAGCGCAGCATATCCATGGCCTTTTGACTGGCTCGCACGGTAGCGACACCGCCCAAACCACCGGGAAGGACGATCATTTCCAGATCTGCAGGATTCATTTCGTCAAGGGTAATATCGGCCGCAATGCCAATGTTGTGGCTGCCGAACACAGTCTTTCCGGTGACACCCACCGTGGTGACCGGGATGTCTGCCCGGCGAAGAAGATCCACAGGGGTGATGGCTTCCACTTCTTCAAAGCCGGATCCAAGCAATACATAAACCATACTTACTCCTCCAAACAACGCCTCACGTGCTGATAAATTTCCTGATGAATATCTTCAATGGAACGCATGATACCGTCTTTTACACAGGAAATCACCGTCCAGCCGTAGTAGGCTGCCGCGGCTTTTCCGGTTTTTCGGCAGGTAGCCAAATACTCCATATCCTGCTCGTGGATATCTGCCTGGGTGTTGGTCTTTTCCTCCCGGCTACGAAGAAGCTTTTCGGTGTATTCCGTAGGGACATCTAAATAGATGGTCAGATCGGGGCGGGGCAGACCCAGACGGTCATATTCAAATTCATACAGCCATTTCAGGTACTCCGCCTGCTTTTCGTCGGGCTCCTTGGATGCCTGATGGACAGCATTGGAGGTCGTATAACGGTCAGATACGATCAAACCGCCACTTTCGTACCATTGACCCCAATCCTTTTTATAAGAGGCATAGCGATCCACAGCATAGAAAGCGGAGGCGGCATAGGCGTTCACGTCGGTAGGTTTGCTGCCAAACTCGCCCCCCAGATACATGCGGATCAACGCGGAGCTGGGTTCAGAATACTGAGGGAAAACTAAAGTTTTAAATTCCCGGTCATCCTGGGAAAGATGCTCGGTTAACCGGCGGAATTGTGTAGACTTTCCGGAACCGTCAGTCCCTTCGATAACGATGAGCTTGCCCATGAGCGGATTACCTCCTGCCTATAATATCTCCATGATACTTTATGATACCATATTTTTGCCCATTTGTCCACAAGAAGATAACCTGATCAGCGGTTACTGAAAACAGGCGGTTGCATATTTCGCCAAAGAATGTTACAATAAACAAAATATTATCTGTGCAAAGAGGAAGAAAAACCATGAGTGAGAATATTACTTTTGCAAGCCTCGGTCTTTCTGAGGCTATGTTGAAAGCGCTGGAAAAGAAAGGCTATGGCTATCCTACGACCATTCAGGCAGAAGCCATTCCGCATTTTCTTCAGTGGAAAGATGTGATTGCGAAGGCACCTACCGGAACGGGCAAGACTTTCGCTTTTGGTATCCCCATGATCGAGCACATCGATCCGGAATCAGAAGGGGTACAGGCGCTGGTTTTAGCCCCTACTCGGGAACTGGCGATCCAGATCGGTGATGAATTGCGTGGCTTGCTGACTTACTACAATGGGATCCGGGTTGCGGTGCTGTACGGCGGTGCAGGTATCGGCGGGCAGATCAAGCAGCTGGAGCGGAATCCCCAGATCGTAGTGGCAACACCCGGGCGGCTGATGGATCACTATAACCGCAAAACGATCCGTCTGGATAAGATCCAGACGGTGGTTTTGGACGAAGCAGACCGGATGCTGGATATGGGATTTTTCAAAGATGTGACCCGGATCATCGAAAAGGTAAAGAACCGCAAAAATCTTGGCCTGTTCTCTGCAACCATTTCTCAGGAGGTTATGACAGTCTCCTGGATGTATCAGCGGGATGAGGTGGAGATCACGGTAGAGCCTAAGCAGCAGGATAGGCCCGATATTGACCAGTTTTCTTTGTCTGTTACGCCTTTGGAAAAGGCTGAGACTACCCTGCGGCTGATTCGCAGCCAAGGCTATGAACGGGTCATGATCTTCTGCAATACCAAGCATATGTGTCAGCGGCTGTGCGATGATTTCCAGAGGGCTGGCTTGGACTGTGAATGTATCCACGGGGATATCCGCCAAAACCAACGGGAAAAAACCATGCAGCGGTACCGTGACGGAAAGCTGGCGGTGCTGATCGCTACGGATGTGGCCTCCCGGGGCATTGATGTGGAAGATGTGGACTGCGTGATCAACTATGACGTGCCGGAAGAGAATGAATACTATGTCCACAGAATCGGCCGTACCGGCAGAGCCAAGCGCAAAGGCGTGGCGTGGAGCATCATCGGCAATTTCCCGGAAAAGGCGAAATTGGATGAGATCGCAAAATTCTCCCATTACAACATTGCTCCCATGGTGCTCAGCAGCGATGGGGAGCTATCCCCGGAGGAGATCAAAGCGCCGGCACCTGTGAAGAGGCGTTTTCGATGAACGAAAGGGAACGGGGATTCCTTTTGCTTACCTCCAGCCTGGGAAATGCTGAAAGACACCCGCTGACAGTATCCCAATTGCGCACTCTCACCAAAAGGGTGCGGGCTATGGAGCGCCCAACGGAAGAAAGGGATCTATCCGAGTTTGATCTCTTGGCATTGGGCTTTGATCGGGAAATGTCGCACAGGATCCTCAGGCTGCTGGAGCAGGGGGAGGAACTTTCTTACTATCTGCAAAAAGGCAAGCGCCTTGGGTGCACACCGATCACGCGAGTCAGCTCCGGTTATCCCGGCGCTTTGCGGCGAATGAAGCTGGATGCCCCGGGTGTGCTGTGGGCAAAGGGAGATCTGTCGATGTTAAGCAGCCCCATGATCAGTTTGGTGGGCAGCCGGGATATCCGTCCGGAGAATCAACGGTTTGCAGAGGCGGTTGGCCGGCAGGCTGCGCGTCAAGGCTATGTGCTGGTATCCGGCAATGCCAGGGGCGCTGACCGGATCGCCCAGGAAAGCTGTTTGGCAGCTGGTGGGCGGGTGGTAGTTGTGGTGGCAGACGCGCTTATGGATAAGTGCGCGGAGGAGCAGATCCTGTATTTATGTGAGGATAGCTTTGATCTTTCCTTTTCTGCCCAGCGAGCATTGAGCCGAAACCGGGTGATCCATTGCCTGGGAAGCCGGGTGTTTGTGGCGCAATGTGATTATCAAACCGGTGGCACATGGAGCGGAACGGAGAAAAATCTTTCCTGTGGCTGGAGTCCGGTGTTTTGCTTTGATGACCATTCTGCCGCCTGTCTGAGCCTTACCCAAATGGGTGCGGAAAAAATCGGTCTGGATGCGCTTTCTGATCTGGATGCCTTGACATTCCGACAGGAGAGCTTTTTTTAACAGGGATACCATGTTTTTGGTGCTTCACAAAGTTATCGGGATATGTTATACTAAATTAAAATCGAAAAAAGGTGGTTTTTGTATGAGCAGAGCAGATGAACTGTATAAGCAGACTTGCCGAAAGATTCTGGAAGAAGGATATTCTGACGAAGAATTAGAGGTGCGTCCCCGTTGGGAGGACGGTACCCCGGCGCATACGATGAAAACCTTTGGTGTAGTCAATCGCTATAATCTTGCTGAGGAATTTCCGATTATGACCCTGCGGCGTACTTATTGGAAAAGCGCTGTGGATGAGCTTTTGTGGATCTGGCAGAAAAAGTCTAACCGCATCTGCGATCTGGGCAGCCATGTTTGGGATGAATGGGCAGGAGAGGACGGCACCATTGGCAAGGCATACGGTTATCAGCTGGGCATTAAGCACCACTATAAAGAGGGCGACATGGACCAGGTGGATCGGGTCCTTTATGACCTGAAGAACAACCCGGCATCCCGCCGCATCATGACCAATATTTATAATTTCCAGGACTTGCACGAGATGAATCTGTATCCCTGCGCTTATTCCATGACCTTTAATGTTACCGGCAATAAGCTCAATGCAATTCTCAATCAGCGCAGCCAGGATATGCTGACGGCCAACAACTGGAATGTGGTTCAGTATTCCGTTTTGACCCACATGATGGCCCAGGTTTCCGGCCTGGAGGTGGGCGAATTTGTCCATGTGATAGCGGACTGCCACATCTATGACCGGCACATTCCTGCGGTCAAGGCGATGCTGGAAAAGGATGGCTTTGATGCTCCCACTTTCAAGATGGACAAGTCTATCACCGATTTCTACCAGTTTACCAAAGATTCTTTTGCTATGGAGAATTACCGTTTCCATGAGTTTAACTTTGAGATTCCTATGGCGATCTGAGGTGCTTCTATGGAACTGATCGTTGCGGTATATGATGATTGGGGAATCGGTCGGGACGGAACACAGCCGGTTGCTTTAACGGCTGACAGAAAGTTTTTTCGGGAGACCACCCGTGGAGCAATGGTAATTGCCGGGCGGAAAACTATTGAGGATTTTCCTGGGAAAAAGCCCCTTCCGGGCAGAGTGAATTTGGTGCTGACCAGAAGCGAAGGGGATATTCCCGGTTTTACGGTGTGCCATACTCCGGAGGAGGCGGCACGGCTTGCCAAAACAGCCCAGCGGGCTATGGTCATCGGCGGCGGCAGTATTTATCGCCAAATGCTGCCTCTTTGCGATAAAGCTTATGTCACAAAAGTTCATACTACGCCGGTTTCCGATACCTTTTTCCCAAATCTGGATGCAGACGAAAATTGGGAGCTTTTTCAGATCCTGCAGTCCGGCGAGGAAGATGGGATCGCCTATGAAATGTGTCTTTATGTACGAAAAGAAGGTCAGCAGTAAGGAATGTCTTGCTGCTGATCTTTTTTCGTCTGGATACTATCTTTTTCGACAGTTTTGTTTTATAATAGCTCCATGATTTATGGATGGGAGCAGGCGCTGTGGAAAATGAGCAGAAGGGAATCAAACAGAATATTGTCTCATTCCTGAAGAATTTGTGGTTGCTTCTGCTGTTGCTTCCCTTGGGGATCTTGATCTTTACCGGTACAGTCGCGGCTCAAATTGCAGTCAATGAGTTTACGATCCAGATACAGATGGACGGGGGCGCAGAACTGGATGTGGAATACGGTTCGGAATTTACTGATCCGGGGGCCAGGGCGTATGTTTCCGGAAATGTTTTGCTGCAGAAACCCGAAAGTGTGGATGTTACAGCGTCCGGCTATGTCAATACAAATACCATAGGCACCTATTCGCTGGTTTATACCGCCAAGTTTGGGAATGCAGAAAAATCTGCGGTCCGCACGGTTTATGTTGTGGACACAACGCCACCGGTTATTACACTGACTTCGAATCCCGAAGCTTATACATTGCCGGGTCAGCCTTATCAGGAAGAAGGATTCACCGCCTATGATGCCTGTGATGGGGATATTACTGATCGGGTAAATTCAGTGGAAGAGGATGGATTTGTTTACTACAGTGTAAAGGATTCCTCAGGGAATGTTGCCACGGTTACCCGGAAGATCGTGTATGACGATAAAACGCCGCCCCAACTGACATTGTTGGGCGATAAAGTAGTGACGGTTTATAAAGGTACACCGTATCAGGAGGCCGGCTGCACAGGTACAGACGATTCCTGCAAGGATATTGCCAGCCGTATTACGGTTTCCGGAAGTGTGGATGTCAATACAGTTGGCAGCTATTTGATAACCTACCGGGCTGAGGACGATTACGGGAATGTTGCCCAGATCCAGCGTGTCGTCCATGTTGTTCAATCTCCTAATGCGGGGAAAGTGATTTATCTAACATTTGATGACGGTCCAAGTATTTATACCAACAAATTACTGGATGTACTGAAAAAGTATGATGTAAAAGCCACATTTTTCTTGGTAAATACAGGCAACTATTCTGCAATGAAGCGAATTGTGGGGGAAGGCCATTCGGTGGGAGTCCATAGTATATCTCATAAATATAAGGAGATTTACGCCAGCGAAGATGCGTTTATGAACGATCTTTACGGGATGCAGAAGATCATTCGGGATCATACAGGGGTAACAACTTATTTAATGCGTTTCCCCGGAGGCAGCTCCAATAAGGTCAGTTCCTTTAATCCAGGGATCATGAGCAAGCTTGTCAAACGCGTGGAAGCAGAAGGCTTCCAGTACTTTGATTGGAATGTTGGCAGCAATGATACATCCAATCTGACACCGGAACAGATCTGTCAGAATGTGATCAACGGCATCAGAAGAACCAGCAAGGCTGTGGTTTTGCAGCATGATATTTATGACCGCAGTGTGTCTGCGGTGGAAGGTATCATCCAATGGGGTCTGGAAAACGGATATACCTTTGCAGCATTGGAGTATAACAGCCCAACTGCGCACCACGGTGTAAATAATTAAAAAATTAATCCTCATCCGGATGGATGGGGATTAATTTTATAACGGAGAAGAAGGGATTTGTTTGCATTTTCATTTCCTGCGGAAATGAAAATAGAGGAGTTGCCGCCATCCAGCTGGCGGCAAGCAACAGTCCGGTGGACGGTTGCATTTGAAATATTCAAAACCCTCTTCACTTGATAAAATGAAACCCCATCCGTTTGGATGGGGCTTCATTTTATGGCGGAGAAGGAGGGATTTGAACCCTCGATACCCTTTTGGGGTATACACGATTTCCAATCGTGCGCGCTCGGCCAGCTACGCGACTTCTCCATGTCGCTTTCAGTCAGCCTAGACATATTACAACACTTCTTGCTGTTTGTCAAGTCCTAATTTTAGAAAGCATGCTTGAGGAAATGTAGCGTTACAATTAACGGCATCTCATGATTAACATAGTTATTGTATTTGCAGCTTAGGGATGTTAAAATAAGAGAGAAGGTTTCTTACACAACAGCAACATTTTGGCAGATAGACCGCAATACCGTTTGGCAAGAATCCCGGAGGTGGTAAATTGAACCCATCAACCTACATACCGATAATCATTTTGTGGGTCATCATATTTTATGTTCTGTTCCGCAATCGGCGGGCAGTTGTCGCAAGACAAATCATTAAAAAAAGGAAAATGGAGGGCAATACCGAAATGAAAGAACTTGCAAAAAGATTTATTGATAAAGAGTGCTTGATTTCTTCCTTTGACAGTAATCATCAGTTTGAGGGCGTTATCAAGGAAGTAAGTAACAGCGCAATCCTTGTGGAAAAGAACGGAACTGTCGAGGCAATTAACCTCGACTATGTTATTCGAATCAGAGAGTATCCGAGAAATAAAAAGGGCAAGAAAAAGTCTGTTGTTATGGACTGAGTCATGATGCATAGGACTGTATAGAAGGTGCATCTATGAAGCTTACATATAAAAATCAATTGTTATTGTCGTGTGGAATAATTCTTTTGTTTAACATTTTGAATACGATATTCCACCATTGGATTCTTTCGAGTATTGGATGGTGGCTGTGCGGCTTGTTGTGGATCATCCATCCTGTCGGTACGAAGAATATGGAACCCACAAAGAAAAACTTATTGGCTATTAGGCTTGCCGGAGTGTTCCTTGTTATCGTCGGCTTAGTGGTGCATTTTAATTTCTGATCGCAGGGGGTTGCTATGGAAAAGAAAGTAATTGGCACAGTTGTGTCCGTTAAAAAGCAGTGGTGGCTGAAGGTCAACACAAAGCCCATTAGAATGAATACTCTGGACGGTGCTACATTCCCGCACATCATCAAGGTTAGCTATGTGGTCAATGGAACCGGGTATTTTAAGCGGAAGTGGATACGAGCCTGTGATCAGCCACCGGCAGTGGGTACGCAAGTAACGATACTCTACGATGAAAGCAAACCAAGTAAAAGCAAGGTGCTCTCAATCTAACAAAGCGAGGAGAGGGAGCTATGGGATTTTGGATCTTTATGTTGGCGATGGGACTCTTGTTTCCTGCTATCATGATTTTGTTCGGAGCGATTTTCGCGAAGACGGCCCCGAAGAAAATCAACTATATTTTTGCTATCGTACAGATATGTCCATGAAGAATCGGGCTACATGGGAGTTTTCCCATAAGTATATTGGTAAGCTGTGGTTCCGCTTGGGTTTCTTACTCATCCCATTTACTGTGATCCCAATGCTGTTTGTGATCGGCAATGCCGAGAATGTTGTCGCCGCAGTAGGACTAATTGTTAGTTTTGTAAACACAGTTACTTTGATTGTCCCTGTTTTCTTTACAGAAAAAGCTCTTAACAAGGCTTTTGACAAGGACGGCAACAGAAAGGCAGAATAAGCGATGAAAACAAAATGGAAAGACACACCCCTGTCGCACAAAATTATTACCGCATTCTCGGTTATCGTCAGCCTTGCTGTCGTAACACTGGCAATATTACAGATGTTTGATATATGGACGCAGGCAATCAATCTATGCGTACCGTTGATGGGCGTTAATCTGCTCTGCCAAACCTATACACAGTGGAACACAAGCCGTAAGACTGCATATTTTAGTCTCGGCTGCGCAGGTTTCGTTTTTGCCTGTGCAATCGCTGTTTTCTTTATCAAGTAATAGGAGGCCACCATGACAGCAAAGAAAAAGAAGTTCATATTCCATGCTGTTGTGGCGGCCGTCTTTTTAGCTCTAGTTATCTGGATTGCCTGGGACAACACAGCATTGGAGCTGAACACATATACCATTAGCAGTTCGAAACTGCCAGTGAGTTTTGATGAATATCGTATTGCCCATGTTTCAGACCTGCACAACGCAGAAATGGGTAAGGATAACGAAAAGCTTTTGGCGATGCTCCGGGATGCAGATCCGGATATAATCGCCATCACAGGAGATCTGATCGATTCGCGTAATACGGATATTGAGATTGCTCTGCAGTTCGTTCGTGAAGCAGTAAAGATCGCACCGTGTTACTATGTTACCGGCAATCACGAAGCCCGTGTAAATGAGTATGGCGAGCTGAAAGCAGGGATGAAGGCCGGGGGGGTCATTGTACTGGAAGATGCGCAAACTGAAATCAGTATGGAGGGCGAGACAATCACGCTGATCGGTGTCAACGACCCCAGTTTCCAGACTGAATATCTGTTTGGAGACTCCGAAACGGTTATGAACACCAAGCTGGAAGAGCTCCATACTGAAAACGATGGCTTTACCATTCTGCTGTCCCACCGGCCGGAGCTGTTCGACACCTATGCAAATCATAACATTGACGTGGTCCTCAGCGGCCATGCCCACGGCGGTCAATTCCGCCTGCCCTTTATCGGCGGCGTGGTAGCACCCAATCAGGGCTTATTCCCCGAATATGATGCAGGCATCTACACGGAAGGCAATACCAATATGCTCGTGAGCCGAGGTGTCGGAAACAGTATCCTTCCGTTCCGAATCAACAACCGCCCGGAAGTAATTCTGATCGAACTGCAGGCAGACTAAGGAGGCAGCAATATGAAATGTCCCTATTGTGATGCTGAAATGATCCCCGGTTTCTTAAACTGTGGCAATACCATATGGAGTGAGAGAAAGCACAGGATCAGCACACTTCCCGGCGGCAAAGAAAAGTATGCCCTGTATCTGGAAGTGCCGATGCTATCACCCCATCATATTGAAAGCCACTGCTGCCCGAAATGTAAGAAAATCATTATCGACGCATTTGACTATGACAATAACCTCGATTGACAGGAGAAAATACATTGGAAGAAAAACAATGGAAATATAAAATTGGTGCCGGGAAAATGTCTGTGGTTCTTTCCTTGGGTATGACGATCCTTTTTGGTAGTCTGAGTGTATGGCTGCACAAAACGGATAACGGCGCATATTTCTTCGGCGATATTCTAACAGGAATCATGGTTGCGGTGCTGATAACAACCAGCTATCGCCTTATGTTCTATAAGGTGCTGATAGGAAAAGATGGTTTTTATTATCAAACCCATATTGGCAACGGCATATACCATAACTACGGAGAATTAAAAAACGCATGGATCACAAAAGGGCAAAATCTCAGTGGTCACGAAAATAAATGGTGCCATTTTGAAACAGCAGATGGCAAGGTTACCCGATTTGTTTTTTATTACAATGATGAAAAGGCAGCAAAGTATCTTGTGAAGCGGATACAGACAGAAACTGCCGGAAAAGTGCAGGAAACGCAGCAATATCGGATCGATGGTAAAGCCAGTGGTATGGTTAGTCTGATTGGTGTTTTTGTCGCAGTGGGCATGGCTTGCATTTTTACATTCCCAATGCTTCAATTGGGTGGTATCGCCCTTGTTATGAGCTTGGTTAGTCTTTTGATTGTCGGTTACTTACTGATCAGTACACTGTTTACTTACTTCTGCTTCCAAATCAAGATCGAAGAAGAGGGATTTTATTATCAGACAAATCCCTTTAACGGTACTTATTTCAACTACCAAGAGATTACCCGCAGCTGGGAAGTCAAAAGAGTTTACCGTTACAGACGAAGTGCAACCGGAAATCATTACTTCTATTTGTACTTTACTGACCGTCACGGCAAAACACGCCGCTTTCTGTACGAAAACGACATCTACGGGTATGAAGTCAACATTCTGAAGGAAAGGATCAACGGAAAATGAATCCAGTGAACAAAGAGTGGTCAGACCTTTCCCCTGAAGAAAAGAAGGTTCAGTTGTTCTTAAATCAGAAGCAAACCCTGGACCTATTCCTTGAAAAAGGTGCCATTTCACAGGCACAGTATGATAAGAGCCTCGGAGATCTCCGGGAAAGAAAAGGAGTGAAAGTATGAAATACGCAGCTGATTTTAGAAGTATTGCCCGCAATGCCCTAAAGGGCAAATGGGGGATCGCGGTCGTTGCCGGGCTGATCGCATCGCTATTAGGTGCTATCGGCTCCGGCGGACCGGAACTCAATGTGGAATTCAACGACGGGAATTTTAACGCAAGCCTGCAGGTCCTCGGGCAGGATGTAGTATCTTCCAATGGCGGCTTTGAATTCTGGCCTGTCTTTGCGGGCATCGCTACCTATATTGCCATCTTCGCCGTTATTATGGGTATTGCTTTATTTATTCTTGGCAGTATCGTAGAGGCTGGCTACATGAAGTTCAATTTGGATCTGGTGGACCGGCAGAAGGAAGCGGAGATAGGCACCATGTTCGGCTATTTCCAGTTTTGGAAGACGACTGCCTGCGCCAGACTTCTGCAGAGTGTGTATGTTCTGCTGTGGTCGCTTCTGTTCATCATTCCAGGTATTGTTGCAGGCTATAGCTATGCTATGACAAGCTACATACTGGCTGAGAATCCGGAGCTGACTGCCAGCGAAGCTATCGAACGCTCCAAGCGGATGATGTCCGGCAACCGCTGGCGTCTGTTCTGTGTGCAGATCAGCTTCATCGGCTGGGATATCCTTAGCGCACTGCTGACCTTTGGCATTGGCAGCCTCTGGATCACCCCCTACAAGCAGGCAGCAACCGCAGCCTTTTATCGGGAGATCTCCGGCACGGAATACAAGTACGCCCAGCCTGAGCAGCCACGGGTTTAAGGAGGAAGCACTATGGAACGAATTTGGAAGCTTACAGTATATATCTTTTGGATCGTAGCTTCTACGGCGCTGATCCTTTTGGCTTATGTCCTCTCCGGGAACCAGTATAGTGCTTTTGCGGTTATCATGGTGTATGCCGGCTTGGCGGGATTGGCGATCGGCATCTTCGGGGGTATTTATACCATTGCATCCAATCGCACGGTGCCTGAAGAACCGGATACGGAAGACCAGAAATAAAACTGTGACCGGAGGGATTTATCATGCTGGATGACATTATCGAAGTAGTGTTGGAGCTGATTCTGGACGGCATGGTGGAAGCAGCAGGATCCAAGAAAGTTCCAATGCCTGTACGGATCGCTCTGACGGCTGTGTTGGGGCTTCTTGCATTGGCATTGTTTGGGTTGCTCTTATGGGTCGGCATCAGCAGTGGAAGTGTTTTGCTGATCGTATTGGATGTGGTACTTTTGCCAGCTTTCATTGCCTGTGTTTACTTTAAGGTGAAGAAGTATAAGATCCAAAAAGGTTAATGGGAGGCAATATATGAGCTTTTGCATCTATATTGCATCCGATAAACCGTTGCTCGAGAGCGACTATCTATGGCCGCAAGGGTATAAAAAACAGCCCCCAGTTGGGAGCGTGCAAAAAAGAAATAACCCTCGACTTGTTACTGAAGTCTTGTAACTGGTCGAGGGTTATTTCACACAGTATGCGGGTTCCATCATTTACGTAACCTCTTACTTTCTACAGATTAGACGCAACTTCCGATGTTTTGAATTGCTCCCGGTTCAATTCCTTTAGTTTCGTTTCTGAGAAATCTATGTCATCGGGATGAGGTGGGAAGCTCGTCTTTCGATTCCGTTTTTCATGGGAATCTATGATTGACTAGATCATTGGTATCACCTCTTTGTGTCTATATAATAATCGATATTTAACCTGTTTTCAAGATGGTATGTTGAACGAAAAAACAGTGTCAAAAAGTTCCGGATAAGCCCTGGATTAATGCAAAAGGGAGAATCTTTTCCTGCGGAACAAATCGTGATTGACAGTGCCATATTGCCTGTGATAAAATGCTAATGTTGGGTGGTCAAAAAGGCCACCCATTTTTCATGTAGGAAATAAGGGTATGAACGTGCCTTATCAGATCATAAAGAGCGACCGAAAAACCATTGCGATCCAGATCAAGCCCGATGGTCAAGTTGTGGTCAGATGCCCCAAGCGGGTACGCGTCGAGGAAGCCAGACGGTTTGCAGAGAGCAAAGCGGATTGGATCGAGAAGCACCTGGCAAAGAGGCCGCCCCAGGATGTGGCGAAGAGTCATCTATCGTTGCATCTACTCTATAAATCTTAATGACAGCTATGGCCGCCGCAATTGTGACTGCCACAGCCGTGGTCACCGCAGGTATGCTCCTGGCTATGATGGTCGTGGTGATCGCATTTTGTGTTCGGGTCATAGGAAAGGGTTCCGGCAATAAAAGCAGCTGCCGCATCGTCCGCGTTCCCGGTGACACCACCGAACAGCTTGATGCCTGCCTGCGCAAGGGCTATCTGGGCACCGCCGCCGATGCCTCCGCAAATGAGAACATCAACACCGAGATCGGAAAGCAGTCCTGCCAATGCGCTGTGACCGCTTCCGTTGGTATCAATGACTTCTGCCTTTACAATGGCACAGTCCTGGACATCATACACTTTGAATTGTTCAGTATGGCCGAAATGCTGGAAGATTTCTCCGCTCTCGTAAGTTACTGCAATTTTCATTTGATTATCTCCTTTGGTTGTAATTGTTTCATGGATTTTCGGAACTGAACGGCAAAAAGCACCGCTGTGAAGGTCACTGCTATGACATCGGCAACCGGCTCTGCCATATAAACGCCCATAGTTTTATCCGAAATCAGATCGGGCATCAAATAGATCAGCGGCAGGAGCAGAACGAACTTGCGCACGATGGCTACGATAATGGAGCAAGGCGCGTTGCCTGTGGAAACAAAGGTCATTTGACAGGCGATCTGAATACCGAAAATGCACATTACACCGCAATAAATCCGAAGGGCTTTTGCGGTGAAGGCGATCATTTCCGCATCCGGGGTGAAGATTCCTGCAAATACCTTGGGGAACAGCATGATCGCGCCCCAAATCACGAAAGAATATACTAAGCAGGATGTGAGCAGCAGCCGAAAGGTCTTCTTGACACGGTCCGCATTTTTGGCGCCATAGTTATAGCTGGAAATAGGCTGCGCGCCTTGGGCGATACCCTGCATAGGCAGCATGGCAAACTGCATCACACTGGTCAGGATCGTCATAGCGCCTACCGCAATATCGCCGCCATACTTCAGCAGGGAGGAATTGAAGCATACGGAGATCACACTCTCACTGCCCTGCATAATGAAGGTGGAAAGTCCCAGGGCGACACAGGGAAATACCAGCTTGCCGTCTATTTTCATGTTCTTCTTTTTCAGCTTCAGATCGCTTCTTTTGCCGCAAAGGAAGGTAAGGACCCACACACAGGAAATCGCCTGAGAAAGAATTGTGGCAAGGGCAGCGCCCTTTACACCCATATGGAAACCGAAAATAAAGATGGGATCCAGGATGATGTTGCTGATGGCACCGATCAGCACCGTTATCATACTGACTTTGGTAAAGCCCTGGGCCGTGATAAATGCGCCCATGCCAAGGGTCAGCTGAACAAATACTGTGCCGATAGCGTAGATGTTCATATAGTCGGTGGCGTAGCCAATGGTATTTTCGCTGGCGCCGAACAGGAGCAACAGGTCTTCATTCCAGATCAGCAGAACTGCGCTCAGTACGGCAGAAATAATGAGCTGCAAGGTAAAGCAGCCTCCTAGGATCTTTTCTGCGGATTCGTTGTCACCCTTACCCATATTAATGGATGCCTTCGGCGCACCACCGGAACTGATCATTGATGCAAAGGCAGACACGATCATAATGATCGGCATACATACGCCGACACCGGTAAGGGCAAGGCTGCCGTCTCCCGGCATATGGCCGATGTAAATGCGGTCTACGATGTTATACAGCATATTGATCAGCTGGGCAACCACCGTGGGAATAGCCAGCTTGAACAGAAGCTTCCCAATCGGCGCGGTACCAAGCAGTTCTTTATTGTCGTTCACTTTACTGCTCCTTTACACTTTCTGTGTGGGATTATATTTATAATATATCAATTATTATAGCCGCTCGCAATAAAAATGCATTGATTTTTTGTAAATTCTTCCGTGTAATTTAACATGTCAACAGACTTTTAAAGGAAGTTCCGTTTTTGTTGAAGTTTAGTTGAAAATGTATGCTATAATATACTTAACAATCTCTTTTCAGGAGGGTTCGGGATGCTGAAGATATTGATTGCTGAGGATGACCGTGAGCTGCGGCAGCTGTTCTCCCATGTACTGAATCGGCACGGCTACACAGTAGTAGGTGTGTCCAACGGCCAGGAAGCGATGGATGCCATGGATGCGGATTTCTATGATATGATCATCTCCGATATTATGATGCCGGTAATGGATGGCTATGAGCTGGTGCGGCAGCTGCGGGACGTGGGAAACACCACACCGGTGCTGATGATCACCGCCAAGGATGCCTTTGACGATATGCGCCTGGGTTTTCAGTCCGGTGTAGATGATTATATGGTCAAGCCTATCAATGTCAATGAGATGGTGCTGCGGGTGCAGGCACTGCTTCGTCGCGCCCAGATGATCAATGACCGGCGGCAGACCATCGGTGATACTGTTATGGAGTGCGATTCTCTGACCGTTACTGCTGCCGGTGAAAGTATGATCCTGCCTCAGAAGGAATTTATGCTCCTTTACAAAATGGCGGCCTATCCCGGCAAAATCTTTACTCGACAGCAGCTGATGGATGAGATCTGGGGCTATGATTCCGAGAGCGACACCCATACCGTGGACGTACATATCGGCAGACTTCGTGACCGCTTCCGGGACAACAAGGACTTCAAGATCGTTACCATTCGTGGCGTCGGTTATAAGGTGGTGAAGCTATGACGGTCAGAGAAAGATTTGAAAAAGTTCGGCAGGAACAGCGAAACCGCTTTAGCCTGCGTACCCGGTTGACTGCCTTGGTCACAATGGAAATGCTGGTCTGTGTGCTGATCTCCTACGGTGTAGACCAGCTTTTCAACAATGTGTTTCCTTGGGAGGTCCCGTTGGAGCTGGAACTGGTAGGCGTGTGCCTGTTGGTGGGAATTTTGGTCACAAGCCAATTGTCCAAATTTTTCTTCAACCCTATCAAAAAGCTTCGAGGTGCAATGGATAAAGTGGCAGAAGGTGATTTCTCTGTGCGGTTGGAGGAGAGATCCAGCTCCAAGGAGATCATGGAGATATACACCGGCTTTAACTTAATGGCTCACGAACTCAGTTCTACGGAGATCCTGCAGACGGATTTCGTTTCCAATGTTTCTCACGAATTTAAAACTCCCATCAATGCCATCGAGGGTTATTCCACCTTGCTGCAGGACAGCGAGAATTTAGAAGCGGATCAGCGGGAGTACATCGACAAGATCCTGTTTAACACTCAGCGGTTGTCCTCTCTGGTCGGAAGCATCCTGCTGCTAAGCAAACTGGAAAATCAGCAGATCCCTTCCCATCAAGTGGAATACCGTCTGGACGAGCAGATCCGGCAATCCATCGTGGCGTTGGAGCCTGCTTGGGAGAAGAAGGACATCGAATTTGATGTGGAGCTGGACCGGGTCAGCTATCTGGGCAATGAGCCGATGATGCGTCAAGTGTGGGATAATCTGATCTCCAATGCAATCAAATTCAGTCCAAGCGGTGGTGCTGTCAAAATCCATCTTGTCAAAAAGCTGAAGAAACTGATCTTTACTGTGGAGGATCAAGGTCCCGGTCTTTCCGAAGAAGCCCAGAAGCACATTTTTGATAAATTCTATCAGGCGGATGCTTCCCACAAGCAGGAAGGCAACGGCTTGGGATTAGCACTGGTCAAGCGGATCTTAACCATAGAAAAAGGGCAGATCACCGCTGAAAACATTCCGGAAGGTGGCTGCCGTTTTACCGTAACACTTCGTACAAAATAAAGAAAATACATGTCAAAGGGGTATCCGAATTTGCTCGGATACCCCTGTTTTTCAACTATTGTTGAAGCTAGATTGAAGTTTAGTTGTAAATCGAACCCTATATTTACTATATAAACTGCGCATGGAGGCTGAAAGGCATGAAAGAAAAGCATAAACATAAAATCGTTACGATACCCAATATCCTCTCCCTGTTCCGG
Source organism: Oscillospiraceae bacterium (assembly GCA_017416325.1). GTDB lineage: Bacteria > Bacillota > Clostridia > Oscillospirales > Oscillospiraceae > Faecousia. The sequence goes on along the minus strand of JAFQCV010000036.1, from coordinate 2,126 downwards.
CTGCTGCTGATCCCGGTGATCATGTGGGTATACATAGTCAAGGAAGACCCGGTGCTTACAACTGTCATCCTGGCACTTTCCGGCATCACCGATATCGTGGACGGTATCATTGCCCGGAAATGTCACATGGTCAGCGATTTTGGAAAAGCCTTTGATCCGGTGGCCGATAAGCTGACGCAGATCGCTATGCTTTTCTGCCTTGTCAGTCGGTTCAAGTGGATGCTGCTGCCCCTATGCGTGATGGTGGTAAAGGAAGTAACTGCCGGAATCCTCGGTTTATTGGTGATCCGCAAGACCGGAAATGTATACGGAGCGGTTTGGCACGGCAAGGCAACTACCGTATCCCTTTACAGTATGATGATCATTCATTTAATCTGGTTCAATATTCCCGGTGTGATTTCCGGCATCCTGATCGGTGCCTGCACGGCATTGGCATTGCTTTCCGCTTTTATGTATAGCAGAGAAAATGTGAGAATTCTTTTGGAAAAGAAAAATGAGCATCAATAACAAAGATTTAAAAATCGAGACTTTCGGCATCATCTTGGGCGAATTGCTGGCGCTTGGAACCATTGCGTTTCTTGTGGCCACCGAGCAGTACAGTCGGCTTCCGCTGGCATTCGGCACACTTGGCTTGGTACTACTGCCAGCCATGATGGAGAGGCTGTTTCGGTGCAAACTGTATTTGCCAGTATACATATTTGCGCTTGTGTATGCCGTTGGGCCAATGATGGGACAGTGCTGGAATTTTTACTACACAATTTCTTGGTGGGATAAGCTGCTGCATATCTGCGGCGGCGTGATGTTTGCCATTGTAGGTGCCTACTTCTTTGAATTGCTTACCAAGCGGAAGGATCACTTCGTTGGTGCTGTCATATTTGCACTGTGTTTTTCCATGGCGATTGCTGTCCTGTGGGAATTTGTTGAGTTTGGTGCAGACCGCCTTCTGGGTATGGATATGCAGGATGATATGTTGGTGACCCATCTTACCTCCTATCTGCTGGGAGAAGGTATTGGTGTCACCGGCAGCATTGAAAACATCCAGTCAGTGGTGGTGAACGGAATCACCCTGCCAGGATATATCGATATCGGATTGACCGACAGCATGCTGGATATGATGCTGGAAAGCATGGGCGCATTGGTTACTTGCTTGCTGATTCTGCTTGATAAAGGAAAGCATCCTTTAATTCAGAACTGTCAGGTCGGTCAACAGATACCATAACAGGAGAAAAAGATGAAACTGCTGAAATGTGCCATATATTGTGCAGTTGCCGGAACGGTCGGATTCTTCTTTGGAAGACTGATTTCCAAATGCCCCATGAGACCGGACAAAGGTCTGTTCCGTTGTTACGCATTTGAGAAGAATGGCGCACTGTATGAAAAATTGAACATCCGCAAGTGGCAGGCAAAAGTACCGGATATGAGCCGTATTCTTCCGTTTTTGATGCCTCCTAAGAATTTGTCCGGCGACTATGCACAGCGGCTCCCGGTGATGATCCGTGAGACCTGCGTTGCTGAGATCACACATATCACTGTCAGTATTTTGGGGTTGCCATGTCTGAGAATTTGGCCTGGTATGGGCGGTGTGACTGTTACAGCAATTTTTATTTTGTTGCTGAATGTACCGTATATTTTGATCCAGCGTTACAACCGGCCCAGATTGATCCGCCTGTACAGGAAACTGCAGGCGCGTGAAGAAAAGAAAGAAGGCGCAATATGCGTGTGTTGATATTGACCTGTAACACCGGTGGCGGGCACAATGCCTGTGCCAAAGCGATACAGGAGGTATTTGTTGAAAACGGTCATAGCTGTGAAACAGCCGATGCGATCAGCTTCGTTTCCGAAAAGTTGTCAAAGTTTATGGATTGGGGGCATACCACTATGTACCGGCATGTCCCCAAGCTGTTCCGATTTGGCTACGGTTTTGCGGAAAAACATCCTGCGATGCTGGACGATGACGCGGCAGTCTACAAGCTGCTGACGGATGGCACGAAGCAACTGAACGGTTTCATAAAAGCCGGAGAATTTGACACAGTTATTTGCACCCATGTATTCTCTGGACTTTTGCTCCGGCAGATGCTCAAAGAATATCCCATGAAACTGAAGACCGCTTTTGTCGGAACGGATTA
>JAFQCV010000035.1 GCA_017416325.1 Oscillospiraceae bacterium | reverse complement strand
CAAGAGTAAGTGGCGAGAGATTTTGACGCAAATTAAAGTTCAGAAAACGAAGGAATACTGTATGTATTTCGAGTTTTATGAACTGAAAAGTTGGGGCAAAAGATCCGCCAATAACCGCAGACGATTTAATCAGCGGTTACTAGAGGGGGAGGTGGCCCGCAAGGCCGGAAGGGTGCTATAGCACCCCTCAGTCAGCTTCGCTGACAGCTCCCCTCCAAGGGGAGCCTATCAAAAAGGAGGAAAACATTATGTCCGAAGAAAACCTGTATACCTTTGAAAACCCCGAATACCGCAAGACCTTCTGGCACACCAGCTCCCATGTGATGGCCCAGGCCGTCAAGCGGCTGTGGCCCGAGGTACAGCTTGCCATTGGCCCTGCCATTGACGAGGGCTGGTACTACGACTTTGATGCCCCCTTCTCCTTCACTCCCGCGCATCTGGAAAGAATCGAGGCGGAGATGAAGAAGATCGTTAAGGAGCGCATCAAGCTGGAGCGCAGCGAGCTGCCCCGGGCGGATGCCATCGCCTGGGCAGAGGCTCACAACGAGCCCTATAAGAAAGAGCTGATCGAGGATCTGCCGGAGGATGCCGTTATCAGCTTCTATACCCAGGGCGATTTCACCGACCTGTGCGCCGGTCCTCACCTGGACCACACCGGCCGCCTGCGTCACAACGGCTTTAAGCTGACCAAGTCCTGCGGCGCTTACTGGCGCGGCGATAGCAGCCGCAAGATGCTCCAGAGAATTTACGGCATCGGCTTCCCCTCCAAGGACGAGCTGGATGCGTACCTCACCGCCCAGGAAGAGGCGCTGAAGCGCGACCACAACAAGCTGGGCCGGGAGCTGGAGTTCTTCACCACCGTAGAAGAGATCGGCCAGGGTCTGCCCATCCTGCTGCCCAAGGGCGCAAGAGTCATCCAGACTCTCCAGCGCTGGATCGAAGATGAGGAGCAAAAGCGCGGTTACCTGCTGACCAAGACGCCTCTGATGGCGAAGTCTGACCTTTACAAGATCTCCGGTCACTGGGACCACTACCGGGACGGCATGTTCATTCTGGGCGACCCTGAAGACGAGACCAAGGAGTGCTTCGCTTTGCGCCCCATGACCTGCCCCTTCCAGTATCAGGTGTATCTGAACCGCGCCCGTTCCTATCGGGATCTTCCCATGCGTTTGGGCGAAACTTCTACTCTGTTCCGTAACGAAGACTCCGGCGAAATGCACGGTCTGATCCGTGTCCGCCAGTTCACCATTTCCGAAGGCCACCTTGTCCTGCGTCCCGAGCAGCTGGAAGAAGAATTCCGTGGCTGCCTGGAGCTGGCAAAGTATGTACTGGATACCGTAGGCATGCTGGAAAACTGCACCTTCCGCTTCTCCCAGTGGGATCCTGCCCGTGCCGGCATTAAGTACGAAGGCACTGCCGAGCAGTGGGAAGAGGCGCAGCGGGTCATGGGGCAGATCCTGGACAATCTGGGCGTGGAATACTCTGTGGGTATCGACGAAGCCGCCTTCTACGGCCCCAAGCTGGACATCCAGTACAAAAACGTCTTTGGCAAGGAAGACACCATCGTCACCATCCAGATCGACATGCTCCTGGCCCAGAAGTTCGGCATGGAGTACACCGATGCCGACGGTCAGAAGAAGACTCCCTATATCATCCACCGCACCAGCCTGGGCTGCTACGAGCGGACGCTGGCTTACCTCATCGAGCGTTACGCCGGCGCGCTGCCTCTGTGGATGATGCCCACGCAGGTCAAGGTCCTGCCCATCACCGACCGGGCACACGAGTATGCTAAGGAACTTTCTGCAAAGCTGAACGGTCTGAACATCCATGCCGAGACCGACTGCCGCTCCGAGAAGCTGGGTTACAAGATCCGGGAAGCGCAGCTGCAGAAGATCCCTTATATGCTGGTCATCGGCGACCGGGATATGGAAAACGGCACGGTATCCGTCCGTACCCGGAAGGGCGACGATCTGGGCGCTATGACTCCCGAGGAATTCATCAACAAGTGCCTCCTGGAGATCGCCACTAAGAGCAAGGAAGTTTAAGCTTTTGTAAACATCACAAGCCGCCCGGCCCGGGCGGCTTGTTTTCTTATGAAAGCCGTGATATAATAAACAAAATTACCATTATGCGTGCTGACGCACGAATGGATAATTGATAATGGATAATTGACAATTGTGGTATTTCCTACGGAAATAATTTTAAAAATGTCGCCAAAGGCGACACCGTAATTGTCCATTGTCAATTTTCAATTGTCAATTTGCAGCCATCGGCTGCCCCACAAACGGGAATTTGAATACTGCAAGGAAGGAGAACCACAGATGAAGCTTTTTAAGCAGCTATTACCCCTTGCCTTGGTACTGCTGGGCATTTTCTTCTCGTGCTTTGTCCACGGGCACAGCTTTTTGGGGCTGATCTGCTTTCTCCTTGCCGGGGTGACCGTCTGTAACCACCTGCTGCGGCGGCTGCAGCGGCATTTCCCCGTCGCCAAGCTTCTGCGGTTGGGTTTTAATATCTTTTTGATCCTGGGAATCCTGATAAGCTTTAGCACCCTGGGGGTCATCCTGCGGGCGAGCCTGGGGGTATCGGATGTCAATGAGGCGCATATCGTGGTACTGGGCGCCAAAGTCAACGGCACCGAACCTTCCCTATCCTTAAGCGACCGGATCGACGCCGCTGAGCAGTATTTGAAAAACCACCCAGAAGCTATCGCCATCCTCTCCGGCGGTCAAGGCCCGGACGAGGGCATCAGCGAAGCCCAATGTATGTTTGAGCAGCTGACCGGCCGGGGCATCCAACCGGAGCGGCTGTGGCTGGAGGACAAGGCCACCTCCACCTGGGAAAACTTAAATTTCTCTTTGGATCTGATCGAAGAGAAAACCGGAAGCCGTCCCGAAACCATCGGACTGATTTCCAGCGAATATCATCTTTTCCGCGCCGGACTGTTCGCCAAGGACTGTGGAGTAACTGCCGTGGGAATCCCGGCAAAAACCCAGTGGCTCTCCTTGCGGATCAACTACTTCCTCCGGGAGGTAGCCGGCGTGTGGCACTATATTATATTAGGAGGACAATACCATGATTGAGCGTATGTATGCAGAATATACCTGGGAGAAGACCGCGGCGCTGCTTGCCATCGATTCTCCCTCCGGCTATACCGAAAAAGCTGCCCAATGGGTCAAGGAAGCCTTTGAAAAGCTGGGCTTTTCCGCCGAAATCACCGCAAAGGGCGGCGTTTTGATAGACTTAGGCGGCACGGATGCAGAAGACGGCCTGTTGCTGGAAGCCCACACCGACACCTTGGGCGCCATGGTCGCGGAAATCAAGGGCAATGGGCGTCTGCGTCTGACCCCCTTGGGCGGCATGAATCCCAACAATGCCGAAGCGGAAAACGTGTGGGTCTATACCCGGGGCAGTAAGGTTTGGGACGGTACTGCCCAGCTTTGCAACGCCTCTGTCCATGTAAACCCGGACTACTCCACCGCCAAACGGGACTGGAATACCCTGGAGGTGGTGCTGGATGAGGATGTCCAGTCCGCCGCCGACACCCGCGCTCTAGGTATCGAGGTAGGCGATGTCGTGTGCTTTGAGCCCCGGACCCGGCGCACCTCCCGCGGCTACATCAAGAGCCGTTTTCTGGACGATAAACTGAGCGTGGGCATCTTGCTGGGTTTTGCCAAGTATTTAAGCGATAACGGCATCACCCCGCCCCGGCGCACCTGGGTGCATATCACGGTTTATGAAGAAGTGGGCCACGGCGGCAGCGCGTCTGTGCCTGCAGGTATCACCGAAGCCATTTCCGTGGATATGGGCTGCGTGGGAAATGGTCTGCAGTGCACGGAAAAGCAGGTCTCCATCTGCGCCAAGGACTCCGGCGGTCCTTACAGCTATGAAGTGGTAGGCAAGCTCATCGAAGCCGCCAAAAAGACCGGGGCGGACTATGCGGTGGATGTATACCCCTTCTACGGCTCCGATGTGGAGGCGACCCTGCGCTCCGGTGTGGACATTCGCCACGGTCTCATCGGCGCCGGTGTCTATGCCAGCCACGGCTACGAGCGCAGCCACATGGACGGCATTTATAACACCCTGAAAGTCTTAGCAGGATACTTGGATGTTTAAAGGGCAAAAGGGTTGACAAACAAACCAAAAAGGAGTATGGTGCACTTAATTGCACCATACTTTTTTATTGCTTCAGGAGATGGTATTATGGATGCACCTGCTGCCAGATCGCCTTTATTTTCCAATAAGGCTTTGGTCAGTCTAACGATCCCCATTATCATTGATGCCCTGCTGGCGATCATTGCCGGCATGGTGGATTCCGCCATGGTCTCCTCTGCCGGCGAAGCAGCCGTCAGCGCCGTTTCTTTGGTGGATGCTATCAACATTCTTTTTATCAGCATCTGTTCTTCCCTAGCGATAGGCGGCTCTGTTGTCACAGCCCAGTACATCGGCAGTCGCAATTATGACAAAGCCAAAATCAGCGCTAATCAGTTGCTGTACGCCGCCACCTTTGTGGCCACCGCTTTGATGGTAGTAATGCTGTGCTTTCACGGACCGCTGCTTCGGCTGATCTACGGCAGTATCGAAGCAGATGTTTACGAAAACGCCAAGATCTACTTTTTTATCACCCTGCTGGGATATCCTTTCTCCGCCATTGGAAACTCCGCCACAGCCGTGCTGCGTTCCATGGGGCAGAACCGCCAGGCCGTAATCATCACCATTGCATTCAATGTGATCAATGTGATCGGTAATACCATTTTGATCTACGGTTTTCATCTGGGTGTTGCCGGCGCGGCAATCTCCACGACCTTCAGCCGCTTGGTTTTTGCGTTCTTGGGAACGATACTGGCACACCGGAAAACTCTGCCCGCCCACTTCCAGGATATCCTGCGTTTCCGATTGGACCTGGATGTTATGCGCCGTGTCCTTCGCATCGGCCTTGCCAACGGCATGGAGGGTGGTCTTTTTTATGTCGGTAAGATCCTGATCTCCAGTCTGGTATCCTCCTTCGGCACCGTTGCCATTGCCGCCAACTCCGTTTCCTTTACCATCAATAACATCGGCTGGACCATCGTGGGCGGCTTCGGTACGGTCATGCTCACCGTAGTGGGTCAATGTATCGGCGCAGGAGAGCCGGGTCAGGCAAAGGCCTATATCAAAAAGCTGTTGACCGCAGCAACGGCAGCCATGGTCATTCTGTTCAGCAGTCTGTTCCTGCTGCGCCACCAACTGGTACGGCTTTTCGACTTCGGGCCGGAGACCCTGGAGATCTCTGCTTACTATACCGGTATCGGCGCCCTATGCTCGATCTTCTCGCTGTATTCCTTCTCCTTTGTACCTATGAGCGCCTTCCGGGCCGCAGGAGATATCCGCTATGCCATGATCCTGTCCATCATCTCCATGTTTGCCTTCCGGGTAGGTCTGTGCTTCTTGCTCAACACCCTGTTCCCTTCCATGGGACTGCTGTGCGTATTTGCCGGCATGTGGGTCGACTGGATATTCCGTTCCGTCACGAACATTCTGCGTTACCGCAGCGGCAAATGGCTGCATAAGAAGCTGGTTTGAGAAAAATCCCCCACAAAAAAGGATCGTTTTTGACGACGGTTGTTGTTTTTCTGCTTCCTTGCATCGCATCTGACCAGCGCCACCGTGCCGGTGATCTGCCATTTACAGTGCAGAAACAGCTGTTTCGCGGCGCAGAAATTACCGGGAAAATAGTTTCGTAAATTTTACTTGCATTTTGCTCCAATATGTACTATACTATTGGAGCACACTTGCCGGTGTGATGGAATTGGTAGACGTAGTGGACTCAAAATCCACCGCTGGCGACAGCGTACCGGTTCGAGTCCGGTCACCGGCACCATATCGAGTGTTCATAACGGATTTGACCGTTGTGGACACTCGATTTTTTCTGTCCACGCCTTTTACAGTGAAGAAACCGTAGGTTTGGGTGCTTTTTTGCTAATATGTTGCATCTACCAGATTTATTTGCTATAATAT
>JAFQCV010000034.1 GCA_017416325.1 Oscillospiraceae bacterium | reverse complement strand
TGCTAATTCCCGTTTATCGGGCAGCTGATGGCTGCAAATTGACAATTGAAAATTGACAATGGACAATTAAGGTGTCGCCTTTGGCGACATTTTTAAAATCATTTCCGAAGGAAATACCACAATTGTCAATTATCCATTATCCATTCGTGCGTGAGCACGAGAAATGGCGATTTCTCCGCCTGTTAGGGGCACTGTTTCCTAAAGAGAAAGCCGCTGCGCTATTGGCGCAGCGGCTTTCCTTTTTAGCAATAGAAATCTTTGATCTTCTTAGCGCGGCTGGGGTGGCGGAGTTTACGGATCGCCTTGTTTTCGATCTGGCGGATCCGTTCACGGGTCACGCCGAAGATCTGACCTACCTCTTCCAGAGTGTGGGTGCGGCCGTCATACATGCCGAATCGCATCCGCAGCACGTCGGCTTCCCGCTCCGTCAGGGTGTCCAGAATCTCCTTCAGCGCTTCTGCCAGGAGGGCGTTGGAGGTGGCGTCCGCAGGACCGGGAGTCCGCTCGTCCTCCACGAAAGAGCCGATGGAGGTGTCTTCCTCGTCACCGACTGGGGTATCCAGAGACAGGGTATCCGCAGCGGTGCGGTTTGCCTCGATGATCTTCTCTACAGGCAGGTTCAGCTCTGCGGCGATCTCTTCTACAGTAGGCTCGCGGCCCAGCTCCTGCACCAGCTTGCGGTTGCACCGGGTGGCTTTGTTGATGACCTCTACCATATGCACCGGGACACGGATGGTCCGGGCTTGATCCGCGATGGCGCGGGTGATGGCCTGTCGGATCCACCAGGTGGCATATGTAGAGAATTTATTTCCCTTTGTCCAGTCAAATTTATCTACCGCACGGATCAGACCGGTGTTGCCCTCCTGGATCAGATCCAGAATGTGCAGACCGCGGCCGGAATATTTCTTGGCGATAGACACCACAAGCCGCAGGTTTGCCTCGGTCAGCTTGTTTTTTGCTTCCTGGTCACCCTCGCTGACCCGCTTGGCAAGTTCGATCTCCTCCTCCGCGGACAGCAGCCGCACTTGACCGATCTCCTTCAGGTACATCCGCACCGGGTCGTCCAGATTGTATTCCGCAGCCAGATCCACCGGGTCCAGCAGTTCTTCGTCTGCCATGCCGGACAGGTCGATGTCGTCCATATCCTCCCCAAGCTCCATATCGTCGCCCAGATCCAGGTCCAGCTCGCCGCTGACGATTTGGATGTTCATAGCTTCGAAGCGGTCGTAGATCTCCTCGATCTTTTCCGGGGACAGATCCATTTTCTCCAGCTGGGCATGCAGATCCGCGGCGCGGATCATGCCGTCCTTCCGGCCCTGGGCGATCAAGGTTTGCAGCGCGGCCTGAATGTCTTCGCCGTTCTTGGCAGCAGGTTTTTTTGCAGTGCTCAATTTCCTCGCTCCTCTTTATCTTACTTGTCTTGCCGTTAGACTATATCCCGATTTATTCGGTTTGACAAGGGTTTTTTAGGAATTATTTTCTTTTTTTACTTTTTTGGGTGGTTTTGTTGGGGTATGACCCAAGTTTTCCCCGAATTTTGCGAAAAGATACAGTTTACTTTTTTCCAAAGCTTTAGTATAATAATTGGATATAAAGAACGATCACATTTCCGTTTTTCAGGCAGGTTACACCTGCCAATGGATAATGGAAAATGTATAAAGGATAATGATTGTATCGCCTCCCGGCGATGATTTTTGAATCATTTTTGAAGGAAATACCACAATTGTCAATTATCCATTATCAATTATCCATTCGTGCGTCAGCACGATAAATGGCAATTTGACTTCACGATACAGAGGTAATACATATGACCGAGCTGAGCAAGATTCGAAATTTTTCCATAATTGCCCATATCGACCATGGCAAGTCCACCCTTGCCGACCGGCTGCTTGAGGAATGTAACGCCATTGAGCAGCGTCACCGGGCAGAGCAGATCTTAGACTCCATGGAACTGGAGCAGGAGAGGGGCATTACCATTAAGGCCACCGCCGCCACCTTGAAGTATACTGCCGATGACGGGGAAACTTATGCGCTGAACCTCATCGATACCCCTGGCCATGTAGACTTTAACTACGAGGTCAGCCGCAGTCTTGCCGCCTGTGAGGGCGCTGTGTTGGTGGTGGATGCCTCTCAGGGCGTAGAAGCCCAGACCCTTGCCAATACCTATCTTGCCATCGATGCGGGTCTGGAAGTGCTGCCGGTAATCAATAAGATCGATTTGCCCTCTGCCCGTCCTGCCGAGGTAAAAGCCGAGGTGGAGGATATCATCGGCATCCCCGCAGAAGACGCCCCGGAGATCTCCGCCAAAAACGGCATCAACATCCACTCTGTTCTGGAAATGATCGTCCGGGATGTGCCTGCTCCGAAAGGCAGCCGGGAAGCGCCGCTCCAGGCGCTGATCTTTGACAGCATTTACGACAGCTACCGGGGCGTCATCGTCTATGCCCGGATCAAGGAAGGCACTGTCCGTGCCGGGCAGGATATCAAAATGATGGCTACCGGCGCAGTCTACAAGGTGGTAGAGGTGGGCACCATGAGCCCTGCCGGCTTGATTCCCGCGGACGCTCTGGGTGCCGGTGAGGTTGGCTATATCACCGCCTCCATCAAGACCGTTGCCGATACTCAGGTGGGCGATACCATTACCACCGTGGAAAACGGCGCGACCCAGCCGCTGCCCGGCTACCGTCCGGTGCAGCCCATGGTCTTCTCCGGTGTATACCCTGCCGACGGCGCCAAGTATCAGGACTTGCGGGACGCTTTGGAAAAGCTGAAGCTGAACGATGCATCCTTTGTTTACGAGCTGGAAAGCTCCATTGCTTTGGGCTTTGGCTTCCGCTGCGGCTTTTTGGGTCTTTTGCATATGGAGATCATTCAGGAGCGTCTGGAGCGGGAGTACAATTTGGACCTGATCACCACCGCGCCTAACGTTGTGTATCGCATCACCAAAAATAACGGCGAGGTTCTGACGGTCTATACTCCCCTGGACTATCCCGATCCCATGGAGATCCAGCTGGCGGAAGAGCCCTTTGCCAAGGTCAGCCTGATCGCCCCCCAGGATTATGTGGGCAACATTATGGATCTGTGCCAGCAGCGCCGGGGTGAGTTCAAGGACATGGTCTATCTGGATGCCAACCGGGTGGAGCTGCACTACGATATGCCCCTGAACGAGATCATTTATGACTTTTTCGATGCCCTGAAATCCCGGACCCGGGGCTACGGCTCTTTGGACTATGAGCTGATCGGCTACCGGCCCAGCAAGCTGGTAAAGCTGGATATTTTGCTCAATGGCGACATTGTGGATGCCCTGAGCTTTATCCTCTTTGCGGATAATGCCTATCCCCGGGCCAGAAAGATCTGTGAAAAGCTGAAGGATAACATCCCCCGCGCCCAGTTTGAGATCCCGGTGCAGGCGGCCATCGGCGGCAAGATCATTGCCCGGGAGACCATCAAGGCTCTGCGTAAGGATGTGCTGGCCAAGTGCTACGGCGGCGATATTACCCGAAAGAAAAAACTGTTGGAGAAGCAGAAAGAGGGCAAAAAGCGTATGCGTACCTTTGGTACGGTGTCTGTGCCCAGCGAAGCCTTTATGGCGGTCCTCAAACTGGATGAGGACTAAGCCTTCTATTGAGAGAAGGCAGAAAGGAGCTATCTATGACCTGGACAGAACTTTTAAATACCTATATCAATAGTGAACCCGGCATTTTGGCGGTAGTTATGCGACTTGCCTGCGCCATGCTGGTGGGTTTGGTGATCGGTACGGAACGGGAATACACCCATCGGCCTGCGGGTATGCGTACCCATATTCTGGTTGCACTGGGTGCCTGCGCCGTATCTATTTTAGGCGAGTATATTATTATGCACTACAACACAAACTCTGATCCTGCCCGGCTCAGCGCCCAGGTGGTTACCGGCGTGGGCTTTCTCGGCGCAGGTACGATCATGCGGGAAGGTGTCAACGTCAAGGGTCTGACTACCGCCGCCAGCGTTTGGGCTGTGGCTTGCCTGGGCATTGCAGCCGGTTTCGGCCATTATGCTCTGGCCATAACAGGTATGGTGCTGATCCTGTTGACCCTGACAGTATTTGAGTGGCTGCAGGGATTTATGTTCCGGGGCGGGCATCGGCAGTATTATATTTTGGAAAGCAGCGACATTGCTGTCACATTGACCTTGATTAACGAGGTTGCTGCCCGGGAACAGGGGGATGTATCGGAATTCTCCGCGGAGACGACTGCCCAGGGACACCGGATCGTCTTCCGTGCGAAATTTGGCGGCAGACACCGGAAAAAGCACCGGGATCAGTTTTTCTCTGCTTTGGCCGGAGCGGAGCAGACCCTGTCTTTGCACATCAGCGAAGAGGCCGTTCAGGCAGGACTATAATGGGGAGGAAGCACCATGGCGATCTTTGGCAAAAAAGAAAAAACGCCTCTGGGCATTTATATCCATGTGCCTTTCTGCCGCAGCAAATGTACCTACTGTGACTTTTATTCCCTAACCACCAAGGATGACCGGCTGATGGATAACTATCTGGACGCAGTCTGCGCCCACATCAAGGAGGCCGGCGCGCTGGCTCCCGGTTATCAGGTGGATACGGTGTATTTTGGCGGCGGAACGCCCAGTTTTTACGGCGCGGACGGCATGGCGACCATCCTCACCGCCATCCGCCGCAGCTTCGATGTTTATCAGGACGCGGAGATCACATTTGAGTGCAATCCGGATTCTGTGTCCGCAAAGCTGCTGCACCGGCTGCGCAGCGAAGGCTTCAACCGGGTCAGCCTGGGGGTGCAGAGCGATAACGACAAGCTTCTGAAGAAGCTGGGCCGCCCCCATGATTATGCCCAGGTTCTCAATGCGGTAAAAAAGATCCGCCGGGCAGGCTATAAGAACCTGTCTTTGGATCTGATCTACGGCTTGCCGGGACAGACCCTGGAAAGCTGGGAGGCGACCCTTTATAAGGTGCTGGAGTTGGAGCCGGAGCATATGAGCTGCTATGGTCTTAAGGTGGAGGAGGGCACGCCTCTGTATACCACCCGGGAATATGAAAATTTGCCGGATGACGATACCCAGGCGGATATGTATCTGGCGGCGGTGGAGATCCTGCGCCGGAAAGGCTACCGGCAGTATGAGATCTCCAACTTTGCCAAACGGGGTCTGGAATCCCGGCACAACCTGAAATACTGGACCGGTGGTGAGTATCTGGGCTTTGGTCCCGATGCCAGTTCCGATTTTGCCGGTAAGCGGTTTAAAATCATCCGGGATCTTCAGGGATATATCGATGGGATCTTCCAGGGCGGAACGGTGCTGGAGGATGTGCAGGAAGTGCCCTTGCGGGAACGGGCAGGGGAGTATCTGATGATGCGCCTGCGGACCTCCTACGGCATCAGCGGCGCAGAATACGAAAAGCTGTTTTTGCTCCCCTTTGCGCCTCTGGAAGCCTATATGGAAAATCTCCGCCAACACGGACAGGCGCTCCGGGCGGAGGGCGGCCGGTGGCGGCTGACGCCTGAGGGCTATCTGCTGTCCAACAGCATCTTGTCTGACCTTTTGCTGCTGCAGGACCGGTCAGAGCCTCTGGCGAAACGAAGATAAAAAACCGTGGTGTGCTTGCAGGCACACCACGGTTTTTGCGGCATAAAACTTTCAAATTTCCGTTTGTCGATTAGATCGTAGGGCGGGGGCTTGCTCCCGCCGTTTACATGACAACATTTAAGTAGTTTTTATTTTGTGACAATTGTCCGGTGAAACATATAGAAACGATTCCATATTTGTAACATTTGCGGCGGGAGCAAGCC
>JAFQCV010000033.1 GCA_017416325.1 Oscillospiraceae bacterium | reverse complement strand
TCGTGCTGACGCACGAATTGATAATGGATAATGGATAATTGACAATTGTGGTATTTCCTTCGGAAATGATTTAAAAATGTCGCCTTTGGCGACTCCGAAATTCTCCATTGTCAATTTTCAATTGTCAATTGGCAGCCATCGGCTGCCCGAAAAACGGGAATTTGAATTGCGGAGGATCTTGCTATGTATAACATTCTGATCTGCGATGACCAGCCGGATATTGTCCGGGCACTGAAAATATACCTTGCCCCGGAGGGGTATCGGCTGCTGGAGGCCTTCAACGGCGCTCAGGCATTGGAGCTGGTGAAGGCGGAGGATATCCATCTGATCCTGCTGGATATTATGATGCCGGTAATGGACGGCATTACCGCCGCTGCCAAGATCCGGGAGATCTCCAACGCGCCCATCCTCTTTCTTACCGCCAAGTCGGAGACCGAGGACATGGTACTGGGTCTGAACATCGGCGCGGACGACTACATCACCAAGCCCTTTATTCCGATGGAGCTTTTGGCAAGGATCCGCTCTCATTTAAGGCGGTACGCCAACCTGCGCACCCACGAAGACAGCGAACTGGTCATTGGCGGCATCGTCCTGAATGACCGGGAGAAAACCGTCACCGTGGAAGGTGAGCCGGTGAATCTTACCCCTACGGAGTACAGCATTTTGAAGCTTCTTATGGAAAATCCCGGAAAGGTATACTCTACCGGCGCCCTTTATGAGGCGGTATGGCAGGAAGCGCCCCTGGACAGCGGCGGCGCGGTGGCTGTCCATATCCGTCACCTCCGGGAAAAGATCGAGATCGACCCCTCCGCCCCCAGATACCTGAAAGTGGTATGGGGTCAGGGCTATAAAATGGAGGGAGGAAAATAAGCTGTGAAGCACAGTATCCTTTTTAAGTTTATCGTCATCCTTCTGACCGCCCTGTCTTTGGTCACCGCCGTGGGCGGCGTTGCCGGCATCGTGGTGATGGAAGGCGCGGGTCTGTATGTCAACGGTCTGGACGCTCTGCAGGATCAGCAGTACCGGGCCATTGCCGAGACCTTGGCCAACACCTACGCCTGCCAGTACATCACCCAGGAAATGGACACCTGCCCTGAGGTGCTTCAGAGAAATCTATACAGCGATATCCTGAGCCGTTTTGACCGGGAAGTCTGGGGTGTCCGGCTGAGTTTGGAAAACCAGGTCCTGTCGGAGGTTCGGGTCCCCCACAGCTGGGCGGCGAAAATAGACCTTACGGTAGATTCCGAATATCCCATCGCCGTTCCCTATCTGGTTCCATCCCCGGAGCTGCCGGAGACGACCCCTTCCGATTCTTCCCCGGATCTCACTGACCCGGAACCCACCCAAGCGCCAACCATGCCCGATGGCTGGCGGTACAACAGTCTGGAGACAGTTTGGGACCAGGGCGCGCTGTCGGTATACCGCCTGTACTATTATCCCGGCCCTACCTACAATGTCACCGTATATCTTCAGGAACAGGCGCTGCAGACCAGCTCTTTACACCTGCTTACCGACCTGTATGCATACCGCTACACCTTTATCGGGATGCTGGCTATGGGTTTGATCGCCTTTGCCTCCGGGTTTGCTTTTTTGATGTATGCCGCCGGTCATGCCCCTGACGGTGCCATTCGCCCCGGCGGTCTGAACCGGCTGCCTTTGGATATTTACTTTTTACTGGCAGCGGTGGGCGTGTTCCTGCTGTCCTGGCTGTTTAGCTATCTGCGGGAGTGGACTGTCACAGAAGGTCCTCACCCGGGCAACCTGAGTCTGATGGCCGTCACCCTGTTTTTGATCACCTTGCTGGTTCTTGGCTTTTTGTTTGCCCTGGCTGCCCAGGTCAAGCTGAAAAACGGCTTCTGGTGGCGGAAAAGCTGCCTTGGCTACTGCCTGGAAAAGCTTTTTCATGGACTGGAGCTTCTTGGCAAAGGCATTGCCGGCCTGGCACGGTTGCTGCCGCTGATTTGGCAATGGCTGGCTGCGACCCTGGTTTTGATGATCGTCACCGGCATCAGCCTGCTTCTGTTCCAGAAGCATCCCAGCGTGGGTATCTTTGTATTTTTGCTGCTGCCCTCGGTTGGCGCAAGCCTTGCCTTGGTCGCTTACGGAAGCTACGCCTTCGGTCTGCTGCTCCAGGGCGCAAGGCAGATGGCACAGGGCAGCCTGGCAGCGAAGATCCCTACCAAATACCTCTTTGGCTGTTTCCGGGACTTTGCCAACGAACTCAATGCCCTGTCAGATACCGCCGTCACCGCCGCTCAGAACCAAATGCGTTCTGAACGGATGAAATCAGAGCTGATCACCAATGTTTCCCACGATATCAAAACGCCCCTAACCTCTATCATCAACTTTGTAGACCTGCTGCAAAAGCCCCACACGCCGGAGCAGAACGCCCAGTATCTGGAGATCCTCAGCCGACAGGCTTATCAGATGAAGCAGCTGATTGCGGATCTGATCGACCTGAGCAAAGCCAGCACCGGCAACATGAGTGTTAACCTTACCCGCCTGGATGCCGGGGAGACCGTAAACCAGGCCTTGGGAGAATTTTCCGACAAGCTGGATGCCGCCGGGCTGACCCCGGTTTTCCGGCAGCCGGAGCAGCCGCTGTTCATAAATGCCGATGGGCGGCTGCTGTGGCGTGTGCTGTCCAACCTGCTGACAAACGCTATCCAGTACGCCATGCCCGGTACCCGGCTGTATCTGGATTTGATAGCAGATAACGATCAGGTGCTGCTGTCCATCAGAAACATCTCCAAAGAAGCGCTGCGCCTTTCCTCTGAGGAACTGATGGAGCGGTTCTCCCAGGGGGATGCCTCCCGGCAAAGCGGCGGCTCAGGGTTAGGGCTGAATATTGCCAGGAGCTTGATGGAAGTGCAGGACGGTCAGCTGCAGCTGCAGCTGGATGGGGATCTGTTCAAAGTCACCCTATTCTTCTCCGAGGCGTAAAAAGTTCACAATTTAGTCGATTTTTGTTTTCAATTTCGTCAACGCCCATTCATATGCCCAGTTTATCTTAATGACAGAAAGGTTGCGGAAGCCGTGAGCCGTGCCTTTCGACAGTAGATTCATTTCTACCTCTCTTCTTTCTTAATTCCATTATGGGAAAAGTCCGCTGCCGAGACGCAGCGGACTTTTTCCGTTTACCAATTTCCGTTTATCGGGCGGGTATGCACCCGCCAATGGATAATGGAAAATGTATAATGGATAATGATTGTATCGCCCTTGGCGATGATTTTTAAATTATTTCCGCAGGAAATACCACAATTATTCATTATCAATTATCCATTATTCATTCGTGCGTCAGCACGATAAATGGCAATTTATTGGCGGTATTTCTGCGGTTGACTTTTATTTTGGGCGCGGTATAATAAAATCATAAGATACATAAAGGAGTGCTTTCCTATGGTATATTCTATGAACATCGCGGGTCTTCAGCGGGATCTGCCCCTTTGCCCCATTAACGAGGAGCTGTTCATTGCCGGTTTCGTGGTCTTCGGCGACCAGGAGCTGACGGTGGCCTGCGCCCGGGAGCTGCTGAAGATCGCCCCGGAATATGACTATCTGATCACCGCGGAAGCGAAGGGTATCCCCCTGGCCCACGAAATGGCCCGCCAGTCCGGCGCCAAGAAGTATTTCCTGGCCCGGAAAATGCCCAAGCTGTATATGACCGGGGTGTTTGAATCCACCGTCCGTTCTATCACCACCGCCAAGGAGCAGCATCTGTATCTGGATGTGGCTGACGCCCAGCTGATGAAGGGCAAGCGGATCCTGCTGGTGGATGATGTGATCTCCACAGGCGAAAGTCTTGCCGCTTTGGAAAAGCTGGTGGAAGATGCCGGCGGCATCATAGCCGGACGCATCGCCGTTCTGGCAGAGGGCGACGCCCAGAACCGGGATGACATCCGTTATCTGGAAAAGCTGCCCCTGTTTAACCCCGATGGCACAGTAAAAGCCTGATAGTAAGCAACCGGAGAAGCAAATTTGCTTCTCCGGTCTTTTTTTTATTTTCTCTTCTTGGCAAGCAGCACCGCGCCGCCCGCGGCGGCGGCCAGCAGCGCCATGCCGCCTACTGCCAAAAGCCAGGTATCTGTGGAGGCTTCTTCCGGCGGTGTCGTCGGATTTGACGGCGCAGAAGCAGGCGTTCCAGTGCCGGTGGTTGGGGCGGCAGAATTGGTTGCGGACGCCGTTGTGGGGTTGGTTGCCGCTGCGGTGGTGGGCGCAGCGGTGGGTTCTGTCTTGGGTACGGTGACCGGCTGGGTCGCCTGGGTCGGGGCAGGCTGGGTCGCCTGTGTCGGGGCAGGCTGAGTCACCGGCGTGGTGGCCGGTTGGGTCGCCGGAACGGTAGTAGGCTGGGTTTGGGGCTGTGTAGTAGGTGGCGGATCTCCCGGAACCGGATAGTCCTGGGTTGCCATGGAGTACGGCAGCTGCTTGTGTTCGGCATCTGCCTCATGCTCTGACATATGGGCAGTCGTCTTAAGGAAGAAGCGATAATCCCCGGACACAGCATCCCAGGTGCTGTCCACATTGTAGTAGACCCCGTCCAGCTTCACGATATTCCAGGCATGACCCTCTCCCCGGCTCTGGCCGATGATGATCCGGTTATCCAGCCCAGCTTCCAGAGCCATTCGGTAGAAAAGGCTGCTGTAGCCCTGACATACGGAAGTACCGTGGATCAGCGCGGCATAGGCGGTATACTGCAGGTGATAGTTCGGGTCGCTTAGGTGGTCATTGTCATACACCACATGGGCGCATATGTAGTCGTAGATGGCTTTTATCTTTTCGTAATCCGTCTTCCCGGTAAGGTTTAGCTGAGACAATGCTGTCTGCACCTTGGCGGTCAGCTCATTCTCCTGCTGGGCGGTGGTGTAGTAGGAAAGGGTGAAGGTGAAGATATATTTAAAATCTTTCAGCCGGTTGCCTTCCTGCGTGTACCCTACTTCAAAATGCTCTGCGCACTGGGCAATGTGCCAGCGCAGGTAGTCTCCCTGATTGGGAACGCCGTTATGGGCAATGGCGCGGCTGTAAATTTTCTGAAGCAGCGCCGTCACTTCCCCTTGGGGCAGGGTCATTGTTCCATCCTCCCCGATGGCTTCCGGGGAGAAGATCCAGTCCTGGCTTTCGTAGGTATAGGTTACCTCCGGCAGCCGCTGGACCATAGCATCCCGCAGGACATTGGCTGCCTCATCTATAAAGTTCTCTTCCGCCGCATGCGTAAACAGAGGAGCGGCAGAAAACACCACAGCAAAGCACAGGGTCAGGCACAGGCAAAAACGGAAAATTCTATCTCTTTTCATCTTTTCTCTCCTTATTTTCTCTGTTTGCAGGCATAATGGTAGGCAAGCTTATAATCTCCCAACGCTTCAAAGCACTGTTCCAGCCGGGGAACGGTCTGCTCCGGCAGCGCATCCTCTGCCAAGGTGTACCACTTGGCGGCTGCGGCGTACGCCTTGCGGGCAAAGAAAACCTCTCCCATGGCAACCGCCCACCGGGGCGTATCCCGGTTTTCCATGCTTTCCAGCAGCGCCTGGCTTCGGGTCAAGTCTCCGGCTTCCCGGGCAGCTTCTGAGCGAAGCAGCAGTTCTTCGTCCAGGCTGGGAAGCTGGCGGATGACCGCCGCCCGTTTCTCCGGCTGCAGACGCAGCTGCAAAAGCAAACGCCGCCGTTTCTGGGTATCATAAAGGCAGCCATCCGCCACAGTCTCTGCCTCTGCCAGCAGGGTCAGGGCGTAGGGCTTCTTCCCCTCCCCGGCAGAGCGCTCTGCCAGCGACAGCAGGGTCTGCAATCGCAGCAGCCGGTACTCCTGGTCCAAAAGGCTGTCCGGCTCCCGGTAGTCTTGGAGCGTCTGGCGGCATCGCTCCCAATCGCCCCCGGCAAAGGCCTCCCGGGCGGCCTCGATGACCTGCAGGTTGGCGCTGACCGCACTATCCTCCTCCAAAAACCAAGAAACAGGCTTATTCAGCTGCCGGGCAAGGTAGCAAAGGGTCTGCATGGAGGGTCTTGCCCCGCCGTTTTCAATTTGCGAAAGCATATTGCGGGTGATCTCTTCCCCACACAGCTGCCGCTGGGTGATCCCGGCTTCCAGCCGCGCCTGGCGCAGCTTCTGTCCCAATTCCATAGGCTTCTCCTTGGTAATTTATATTTACCTCTATTGTAACACAAGTTCCCTCGGATTTCTACTGTTACAAAAAATTCATTTGCTATTTCTCCGGAATTGGTTTACCATAGAGGAAAAATCATCCATACAGGAGGTATGGCCGGATGTTTCACTGCCAGGAACTGAAGCGGCAAGGAGAAAATTCTTTGCGCCGCGCGGCGTTTGACCCCAAGCGGCTTTTATTTATCCATGTGGGCGTAATGATGGCCGCCAGCTTGCTGCTGACGGTCGCGGACTATATTTTGCAACTGCAGATCGGCACCACCGGGGGCTTAAGCGGCATCGCCACCCGGAGTATGCTCTCCACAACCGCCACGGTGCTGCAGCTGCTGTATCTTGTGCTGACGCCCTTTTGGCAGGCAGGCTATCTCACGGTGTCTCTTGCCGCCGCCCGGGGGGAACAGGCGGACACCGCCTGCTTGTTTTCCGGTTTGCGCCGGTTCGGGCCCATAGCGCGGCTGTATCTGCTGCAGGGGCTGATCCTGAGTGTCCTGTTCATGGCCAGCAACTATATCAGCAACTTTCTGTATATGCTGACCCCCTGGGGACGGGATATGATGGGACAGCTGACACAGATCCTGGAACAGACCGATGGCGCGCCATCGGAGGAAGCTCTGGCTTCCCTGGCAGGTCACGGCGCACCCATGCTGATTTTGACCGGTGTGATCTTGCTGGTCATTGCCATCCCCACCTTCTACCGCATGCGGCTGAGCCTTTACCGGATCATGGACGGAGAGCGCCGGGCGCTTCGGGCCATTTTGGAAAGCGTAGCGCTGACCAAGGGGCGTTGGTTCTCCCTGGTGAAGCTGGACTTAAGCTTCTGGTGGTTCTACGCCGGGCAGGTCATCATCGGCTTACTGGGCTATGCTGACATCCTGCTGGAGCTCGCCGGGCATCCCCTGCCTTGGAGTGAGGCGCTGCGGTTTTTCGTACCCTATGCAGCGTATCTTGTTTTGCTGTTTGGCTTCCAGCTGTGGCAGAAAAACCGGGTGGCTGTCACCTATGCCCACGCCTATGAGATCCTGCGCCAGCCCAGAGAAGCCAAGCCGGAACCCAAAAATCTCCCTTGGGAGGATTCCTTTTCATAAGACCTGCCAATTCCCGTTTATCGGGCTGACGCCCGAATGGATAATTGATAATTGATAATGAATAATTGCGGTATTTCCTTCGGAAATGATTTGAAATATGTCGCCGCAGGCGACTCCTTCATTGTCCATTATCCATTTTCCATTATCCATTAGCAGGCGC
>JAFQCV010000006.1 GCA_017416325.1 Oscillospiraceae bacterium | reverse complement strand
TGTCATGTGGGTCCACCTGTTCCCATCCCGAACACAGAAGTTAAGCACATGTACGCCGACAATACTTGGCGGGCGACTGCCCGGGAAGATAGGTAATGCCAACATAAAGACCTCCACAGAAATGTGGAGGTCATATTTATTATCTGGGGTCTCCATTTGGATCTTTGCGACTGCCCGTGAAGATTGGTAACGAGAACCCAAAGAAAAGCCTCGACAGCAATGTTGGGGCTTTTTCTGCCTATAAATGGCGTGAATCTTTAGTTTTAAATACATATATTGGGAAATATTATTATTTCAGTATTGACAATGAATATATGTGGGTGTATAATCGCATAAAATCACAGGAAGGAGAACTGACAATGTTCCGTTATTGCTTCAACGTAGTCGATAACAAGTCCGGTAATGTTATGCCTAAGCATACAGTCGGGCTTACATTGTTATACTCTTTTTAAGATCATCTCAAAAGTAGGATTAAATAGAGATGCAGTGCAAGCCGAAACGCAAGTCAGGCCTGCACTGTTTTTATTATTCAGGAGGTAAGATAATGAACAAACGAATCGACATCACCAATGTGGTGCTGACGACGGATCGGCTTACCTTGCGACCCTGGAGAGAATCGGATTTGATCGATTTCTACGAGTATGCAAGCGTGGACGGCGTCGGTCAGATGGCAGGCTGGAATCCTCACCGCAATGTAGAGGAATCCAAGGTGATTCTTTCTCGCTTCATAGGAGGCAAACACGTCTTTGCCCTGGAGCACAACGGAAAGGTCATTGGCTCTCTTGGCATTGAAGAGTACAGCGAAGAGAACTACCCGGAGCTGGACGCGTTGCAGGGCCGTGAAATCGGCTATGTCCTGTCCAAGGCTTATTGGGGTCAGGGCCTGATGCCGGAGGCGGTCAAAGCAGTCATTAATTGGCTTTTAAATAAGGAGAAGCTGGACTTCATTATTGTAGGACATTTTGATCGCAACATACAGTCCAAGCGCGTGATTGAAAAGTGCGGCTTCCGGTATATTAAGACTACCAAATTTGAAACGAGATACGATACCGAGGAGAACTCTATCGAGTATATTTTGTATCATCCGGAAAGGAGAGAAATCCGATGTTGACCCATAAAGGAACCCGAATTATAGAAACTTCCAGACTCATTTTGAGAAGAGCTGTTCACGAGGATGCAGAGCCGATGTTCCGCAACTGGGCATCGGATCCAGAAGTCACTAAGTTCTTGACGTGGCAACCCCACCAAAATATCGAGGTAACGCAGAAAGTTTTGGCGGGCTGGTTAGCAGAATACGAACAAGACGATTACTATCATTGGATGATCGTTATAAAAGAAACCGGCGAACCCATTGGTTCGTTACTTGCAAGTACCGTTGGACGGGCACAATCAGCACATATCGGCTACTGTATTGGAAAAACATGGTGGCATCAAGGAATTATGTCGGAGGCTTTGCGGGCGGTTATTGATTATTTGTTTGGCGATGTGGGTTATCACCGCATTGAAGCTATGCACGACCCCAATAACCCCAATTCCGGCAGAGTTATGCGAAAGTGCGGTATGAGATACGAAGGCACCACACATGCTTCTGATCGAAACAATCAGGGAATTTGCGATGCTGATCACTATGCAATTTTACGTAGTGATTGGCGAAAGCCAAAGCACTTTATGGAAGGCTATACTGCGGACAGTGACACTGCTCTCGTACAAGAAATCTATCGGCGTAAAAGTGAGAATGATCGTTTGAATAAGTCACAGGCTGCCAGAGTAGAATTCTTAACGACTGTTCGGTATATAGAGAAGTATCTAACTCCCGGTGCGAAACTTCTTGATGTGGGCGCCGGTGCCGGAGAGTATAGTCTGTACTTTGCGCGAAAGGGATATCAGGTATCGGCATTAGAGCTTGCAGATGCAAACATTGCGTCTTTCCGTGGGAAAATGACCGAAGCGGATTCCATCGATTTGGTTCAGGGTAATGCGCTGGATCTGAGCCGATATGATAGCTATTCTTTTGATGCTGTGCTTCTGCTTGGCCCGCTGTATCATCTGCATGCGGAATCTGACAAGTTGCGGTGCATAGAGGAGGCGAAGCGGGTGTGCAAGAAAGACGGAAAGATCTTCTTTGCGTTTATCTCCAACGATATGGTGATCCTGACTATGCAGCAGCTGCATGCGGACTATCTCCTTTCTGGCGACTATAATAAGGAAACTTTCCGACTGGATGATTTTCCTTTTGTTTTCCATACTGTGGATCATTGCAGAGAGCTTCTTGGTAAAGCAGGAATTCAGATCTGCCACGAGGTTGCAGCGGATGGTGCCAGCGAACTGCTGCAGGACCTTGTCAACGGCCTGGATGAGGCTTCTTATCAACAGTACTTGCAGTATCATATCTACATCTGTGAGAAACCTGAATTCCTGGGTATGAGCAGCCATTTGCTTTTTGTTGGAAAACCTATGAGCTAGAAAAAGATAGAATTCTATCATCGGAGTAAAATACGAGATCCGATTAAGTGTTGCGCGCAACTGAGACATTGTATTTGTCGTTCTATCCGGTAGTAAAATTAACCGTTATGGGGTATCACGCTTATGTGGATTTTTCTGTTACATAGAGTCCTCGCCGATGCCGGCAGGGGTGTTTAATTTACTTTATTTACGGGTGACCCAGAGATGTACCGTATAATATTTTCTTCGACTATATTTAGGATCCGTTGTCTGCTTTCGGTAGGCGCCCATGCCATATGGGGCGTGAGGATGCAGTTGGGCGCAGTTAATAACGGATTTTCCGGCAGAATCGGTTCTACAGTAACAACATCTGCGGCGTATCCGGCGATTTTCCCCGTTGCCAATGCAGCAGAAAGCGCATCTTCATCTACGAGACCCCCTCGGGCTGTGTTAATTAGCAGAACACTTGGCTTCATCTTAGAAAGTGTCTCTACATTGATAAATCTTTCTGTTTTCGGCGTAAGAGGGATGTGCAGGCTGATTACATCGGATCGTATAAGCAGTTCATCAAGGGAAACAAACTGATATACGGCTTGTAACTCTGGACGGACTGTGCGGCTGTATGCCAAGACTTTCATGCCAAAAGCAGCTGCGATTTTCGCAACCGTTTGACCGATCTTTCCAAGACCGATGATGCCGATGGTTTTGTCAGCCAGCTCCCGCTGAGGCGTAAGCCAATAGCAAAAATCCGTGGCTTTTGCCCAATCTCCGCGAAAAACAGACTGACTGTGAGCGCCTACGCGGTGGCAGAGCTCCAAAAGCAAAGCAAAAGTGTACTGCGCCACAGCGTTTGTGCCATATGCAGGAACATTACACACAGTAACGCCGTGCCGTTTTGCCGCTTCCGTATCCACAACATCATAGCCGGTCGCCAACACGCAGATCAGCTTCACAGACGGACATTGCAGGATAATGTGCTCTGTAATTTTGACCTTGTTCAGCAGAACGATTTCGGCATCTTGCAGCCGTTTTACAACATCTTCTGCGCTGTCTGTGCGGTCGTAATAATCTACATTTCCGTATTGATTCAAGAAATCCCAACGCAAATCACCCGGATTTAAGGCATGTCCGTCTAGAATAACGATTTTCATAGTTCTGTCTCCTTGTGCTTGCAATATGTCTTGGTTTTTGCTAGGATATAGAAAAGGTGTGTGACGAAATGGAAATCATTTACCAGGATAAGGATATCCTAGTCTGTATCAAGCCGCCCAGAGTTCTTTCTACCGATGAACCCGGTGGCTTGCCGGAACGGATCCGTCAGGAGCTTGGTGACCCGACAGCGGATGTTAGAACTGTTCACCGTCTGGACAGAGTTGTCAGCGGATTGATGGTGCTGGCGAGAAATCCTGCATCCGCCTCCGAACTGTCCCGGCAAATTCGGGAAAATCAATTTGAAAAAGAATATCTTGCGGTTGTCCACGGTTGCCCGGAAAATCAAACCGGTACCATGCGGGATCTTTTGGTTCGGGACAAGGCAAGAAAAATGACCATGATAGCGGAAACCCTGGGGAAAGGCGTCCAGGAGGCGATTCTTCACTATAAGGTGTTGGCAGGCAATTCGCAGATGAGCCGTGTGCAGATTAAATTGGTTACCGGGAGAACCCATCAAATTCGTGTCCAGTTTTCCAGCAGGGGGATGCCCTTGCTGGGAGAACGGAAATATGCCGCAGGAACGGACGAATGTGAACTGGCGCTTTGGTCTTACCGCATCGCTTTTAAACACCCCAAAACCGGAGAGAACATGGATTTTTACAGGCTGCCGCCGGATACATATCCCTGGAGCATTGTTTGAAGCGCTGCAGCAAAGGCTTGATCCTGCGCGGAAGTCCGCTTTTTAGGGCCTTTCATTTTTTTGCCTGAGGCACGATATTTATAGGACGCGTGCCGTTGAAGCAGCAAAGCGTCGATGTTATACTGGGTATACTCCCAGCCGTCTTGGTGCAGAACCCTTGCGCCCCGGGCCAGACACATGGAGGCAAGGCCGTAGTCTTGGGTAATGACCACATCCTCAGCGGTGACGCTGTTGGCAATGGCATAATCGGCACTGTCTAAGCCTTTGTCAACGGTAATTATTTCAATATCATCCATCTGGAATTGATGGGAAGTATCGCAGACGATCATGCAGGGGATATGAAATTTTCTGCATAGCTGCGTTGTGATAGTAACTACCGGGCAGCCGTCAGCATCGATCACTATTTTCATAGAATCCCTCCAATGTGTATCATTATAGCATAATTGATCTTAATTGCAATAAAGGATGGTGGCGATATGGCCAACTATGATTTTTTCCAAAATAAAGCTTGTGAGTATTTTCCTTGCCATAAAAATGCTGACCCTGACAGCTTCAGCTGCCTGTTTTGTTACTGTCCTTTGTATGCTTTGGGAGAAAACTGTGGTGGAAACTTTACTTACACGGAAAACGGAATTAAAGATTGTTCCAATTGCTTGGTCCCGCACCGTCGGGAGAATTACAACAAAATTATGGAGAAAATACCCTTTGTAATGGAGCTTGCCCAAAGAAAACGGGACGAAAATTAAAAAATATCTTTCTTCATAGGACTGCCTTTTTAGGCAGTCTTTCTCTATGGAAATTTTTTGTAAAATAGTGTTGACTTTACTGCGCTAAAGTGCTATAGTGTTGTAACGATGAAAGTAGGAGGCTGTTATTATGAAGTTTCGTTCAGAAGCTGTAGACCGACTGTTTCAAACTTTTTTGAATTTGGAAACCTTGGAAGAATGTTATGCATATTTTGAGGACATTTGTACGGTAAAAGAAATTTTAGATATGGCTCAGCGCTTGGAAACAGCTATCTTGCTATCCGAAGGCAATAGCTATCAGAAAATTATGGAAAAGGTAGAGATCAGCACGGCTACCATTGGCCGCGTCAGCAAGTGCCTGAACTACGGAACCGGCGGCTACCGTATGGCTATTGAGAAGCTCAAGGAGGAAGAAAAACTATGAATCTGCAAAATCTTCTGATAAGCACCTATGAGAAAGTGAGTTTTTCTCTGCGTGATCTGTATAGCCATTACGGATATACCCAGTATAAAATGAGCAAGTTTGAAGAGTACGATCTGTATGCCCGGAATAAGGATTTTCTGATTTCCGATAAAGTCATTACCTTTACAGACCTTAGCGGAAAATTGATGGCGCTAAAACCCGATGTGACGTTATCTATCGTGAAAAACAGCATAGATGAGCCGGACACCCTTCAAAAACTTTATTATGCTGAAAATGTGTACCGCGCGACAAAGGGCGCTCATGCATACAAGGAAATTATGCAGGTCGGCCTGGAGTGCATGGGTAAAGTAGATGATTATTGCCTGTGTGAAGTGCTGACTTTGGCTGCGAAAAGCTTGCTCGCGATTTCTGACAATGTCGTTATGAATATTTCTCATTTGGGTTTTCTTTCTGACTTGATCGATGGGATTGGTATTTCCGGCCAGGATAAAACCCGGGCGATTCAGTTTATTGGGCAGAAGAATTACCATGAACTGTCTGGGCTTTGCCGAGAGTTACTTATCGATGAAGATAAAATCTCCAAATTTCTTCAGATTCTCACCACGACAGGTTCTCCGGAAACCGTTTTGCCTGTCATAAGCTGTTTGGCTGCGGATATTACCGATGTTGCGCCTGTGGAGCGATTGCTGCACGTAGTCCAGGCAATCGGGGATGCGGAGGCAAAAGGAATTCTGCACTTTGATTTTTCGGTCGTGGACGATCTGCATTATTATAACGGTCTGGTGTTTAAAGGTTTTGTGCAGGGACTTCCGCAAAGTATTTTATCCGGCGGACAGTATGATAAACTGATGCGTAAGATGAACCGCCGTTCCTGTGCAGTAGGCTTTGCGGTATATATGGATATGTTAGAGCGCTTGGATGCGGATAAGGAAACCTTTGATGTAGATGTTGTGCTAATTTATGAGGACGGTGCTGAGCCTGCTGCGCTACGCAGCTGTGTAGACAGTCTTATTGCACAAGGTAACCGGGTTATGGCGCAGCAAAAGATTCCGCAAAATATCCGTTACCGTCAGCTCATGAAGTATGCGTGTGGGGAGGTGTCGATCCTTGAATAATATGCTGAATGTGGCATTGCCTAAGGGACGCCTTGGTGAAAAGGTTTACGCAATGTTTGAAAAGGCGGGTTTTCCGTGCCCGTCTATCCTGGAAAACAGCCGCAAGTTGATTTTTGAAAATCAGGAAACCTGCGTCCGTTACTTCTGGGTAAAGCCTTCTGATGTGGCAATTTATGTAGAACGTGGCGCTGCGGATGTTGGCGTAGCCGGTAAAGATATTCTTCTGGAGTATGAGCCGGATGTATATGAACTGCTGGATCTGGATATCGGTAAATGCCGTATGGCAGTTGCGGCTATGGCGAATTTCCGGGATGATCCTCAGCGGACACTTCGGGTTGCCACAAAGTTCTCCAATATTGCCGCCAAGTACTATCTTGGAAAGGGCCGGGATATTGATATCATCCACCTCAATGGCTCGATCGAGATCGCGCCTATTTTGGGGCTTTCTGATGTGATCGTAGATATTGTGGAAACTGGCACAACCTTGAAAGAGAATAATCTGGCGGTTAAAGAAACCATTGTACCGATCAGCGCTCGGCTGATTGCAAACAAATCCAGCTATAACTTCAACAGTGATAAGATCGATATGCTGGTGCGTGAGATCACTGCACAGATGGAGGCATCCAAATGATCAAGATATATAATTTTGGACAGGTATCCAATGATGAGATTTTTGCCCGAGCAGTTCCGGAAGTGGATGTGGAGCAGGTGGTTGCGGAAATTCTTGACAATGTAAAACAGTATGGCGACCGGGCACTGTTTGACTACTGCGAGAAATTCGATCATGCAAAACTCACAACCTTACAGGTTACCCAGGAGGAGATCGAAGAAGCGGTTTCCCAAGTGGATAAGGAATTCTTGGCAATCTTGGAAAGGGCCGCAGTGAATATTCGTAAGTTCCACAGCCGGCAGGTTCGCAACAGTTTTGTGCTCAATGACGAGAATGGAATTGTTATCGGTCAGAAGATCATCCCTGTTGACCGCGCCGGTTTATATGTTCCCGGCGGTACAGCGGCATATCCCTCTACTGTGCTGATGGATTCCATTCCTGCAAAGATCGCAGGTTGCCCTGAGGTGGTCATGGTGACGCCTCCCAACCGGGAGGGTAAAATCAATCCTGTGATCCTGGCGGCGGCTAAGGTTGCAGGTGTGGACAAAATATTCAAAGTCGGCGGCGCACAGGCGATTGCGGCTCTGGCATTCGGCACAGAATCAGTTCCTAAGGTCGACAAGATCGTAGGACCGGGAAATGCTTTTGTGGCGGAGGCGAAGAAGCAAGTTTACGGCGTGGTTTCCATTGATATGATTGCAGGTCCTAGTGAAATCCTTGTGATCGCAGACGGGAAGAGTGATCCTCGCTATGTGGCGGCAGACCTGTTGTCTCAGGCTGAGCATGATAAGCTGGCCAGCGCGGTGCTTGTGACAGATTCCCGTGATTTGGCAGAAGCCGTAGCCCAGGAGCTGGAAGTACAAATCCCGCTTTTGCAGCGTCAGGAGATTGCCAGAGCCTCTATTGACAATAATGGTAAAATCATTGTTGCAGAAACCATAGAGCAGGCGGTTGCCATCGCCAATGAAATTGCGCCGGAGCACCTGGAACTTTGTGTGGATAATCCCTTTGATTATCTGGACAGTATCCGCCATGCCGGTTCTGTATTTATGGGCCGCTATTGCCCGGAGGCGTTGGGAGACTATTTTGCCGGTCCCAATCATACTCTGCCTACCAGCGGTACAGCGCGGTTTTCCAGTCCGCTTTCTGTAGATGACTTTATTAAGAAAACACAGTTTACCTACTATACCCGTAATGCACTTAGCAAAGTGGCCGCGGATGTTGCAAAATTCGCAACTGCGGAGGGGTTAACGGCCCACGCCAAAAGCGCAGCCATTCGTACGGAGGATGATTCCCAATGAGCCGTTATTTCAGCGATAAATATAACTCCCTGACACCCTATGTGCCTGGGGAGCAACCCAAAGATATGCGCTACATCAAGCTGAATACAAACGAATCGCCCTTCCCACCTTCGCCCAGGGCGCTTGAGAAAGCTGCTAAGGCGGCGAAAAGACTGATGTTGTATTCTGACCCGGAATGTACTGAACTGACCCGTGTAGCTGCTCAGCGGCTTGGCGTAGAACCGGAGGAGCTTCTTTTTACAAACGGCTCGGATGAAGCTTTGAATTTCGCCTTTATGGCTTTTTGCGATAGTTTGCATCCGGCGGTATTTCCGGACATCACTTATGGCTTCTACCCGGTATTTGCGGAATTGAACCATGTTCCATACCGCCAGATACCGCTCCGGGAGGATTTTACGATTTCCTTGGAGGATTATTTGGGTGTCAGCGGCACAGTCTTTATTGCCAATCCCAATGCGCCCACAGGACTTGCTTTGAGCCTCGATGCCATTGAGCGGATTTTGCAAAGCAACCCCAATCATGTTGTGGTTATTGACGAAGCCTACATCGACTTCGGTGGAGAGACAGCAATCCCACTCATACATAAATATGACAACTTGCTGGTTGTGCAAACATTTTCCAAATCCCGTTCCATGGCAGGCGCACGACTGGGTTTTGCAGTCGGCTGTAAGGAACTGATTCGGGATTTGAAGACCATCCAGTACGCCACAAATCCCTACAACGTCAATTCTATGACCATGGCGGCAGGAATCGGGGCGTTGGAGGATGATGCCTATTTTCGGAACAATTGCCTTGCAATCATGGAAAATCGGGAATGGACAAGAACGGCTTTACAGAAATTGGATTTTACCGTCCTGGATTCGGTATCAAACTTCCTGTTTGCAAAACAAAGCAAGGTTCCGGGTGGGGAATTGTACCGGAAACTGAAAGAAAAAGGTGTGCTTGTCCGTCACTTTGAAAAACCCAGACTCAACGATTATATTCGTATTACTGTGGGAAGCAAAGAGCAGATGCAAGTGTTTCTGGAAAAAGTGAAAGAGATATTGGAGGAAGTTCCATGAGAACAGCAGAAATTATTCGCAATACTGCGGAAACAAAGATCCGTTTGAAACTGACGTTAGAGGGAACAGGTGCAGGTAATATCCAAACCGGCTGCGGCTTTTTGGATCATATGCTGACCCTTTTTGCAAAGCACGGACGTTTTGATTTGGATATCTCCTGCGAAGGGGACACTTGGGTGGATGACCACCACACGGTAGAGGACGTGGGTATCGCTCTCGGTCAGGCTTTTGAAAAGGCTTTGGGAGAGAAGCGGGGGATCAACCGCTATGGCAGTCAGATCCTGCCCATGGATGAGACCTTGGTTCTGTGCGCCGTAGATATGTCCGGCAGAGCCTACCTTGGTTACGAGCTGCCCATTCCTTCCCAGAAAATTGGCACTTTTGATACGGAACTGGTGGAAGAATTTTGGCTTGGCTTCGTACGCAATGCCCAGGCGACCCTGCACATTCGTCTCCTGACAGGAAGCAATTCCCACCATATCGCAGAAGGCGCGTTTAAGGCAGCAGGGCGCGCTTTGCGCGCTGCAGTGGCGGTAGATCCTGCGTGTTCTGATGAGATTCCCTCCACTAAAGGAGTTCTGTGATGGTCACAATTGTGGATTATGGTGTGGGGAATCTGTTCTCTTTGCAAAGTTCCTTTGCTGCCATTGGGGAGGATGTTGTGGTAACGGCTGACCATGCTGTCTTACAAAAGGCGGACAAGATCTTGTTGCCGGGTGTCGGCGCATTTGCCGATGCCGCTGAAAAACTGCGCCTTTCCGGCTTGGATTGCGTGCTGAAATCTCATGTGGATGCAGGGAAACCTTTGATGGGGATCTGCCTTGGGATGCAGCTGCTGTTTGAAAAAAGCTATGAGTACGGTTGCCATGAGGGCCTCGGTTTTATCCCGGGTTCTGTGGTGCCCATGGCTGGACGGATTCCGACAGAATTAAAGATCCCGCACATTGGCTGGAACGGTCTGCATCTGAAGAAGGCAAGTCCGTTGTTTAAAAATGTGCAGGAGGGCCAGTGCGTCTATTTCGTACACTCTTATTACGCAGACCAGTGCGATGAATATGTAACGGCAACTGCCGAATACGGTATCGAATTAACGGCGGCGGTAGCAAGAGAGAATGTTATGGGCTGTCAGTTCCACCCCGAAAAAAGCGGCGCAGTTGGCTTGGCAATTTTGAAAGCCTTTGCGCAAATGTAAGGAGGACCGCGATGGTTATTTATCCTGCAATCGATTTATACGAGGGAAAAGCTGTCCGACTGTATAAAGGCGATTATCAGAAAATGACAGTCTATAGTGAAAATCCCGTGGAGGTTGCC
This sequence comes from Oscillospiraceae bacterium, assembly GCA_017416325.1. Lineage (GTDB taxonomy): Bacteria > Bacillota > Clostridia > Oscillospirales > Oscillospiraceae > Faecousia. Next base: position 301,892 of record JAFQCV010000006.1, on the reverse strand, counting down.
CGGAATTTTGCCGTCAAAGGCGCAACCTGCATCCACCTGGTTGACCTGGAGGGTGCAAAGAATGGAGACACACCGAATTTTGATACTGTGCGAAGCATTAAGGCAGCAACCGGCTTGTTCTGCGAGATCGGCGGCGGTATTCGGAGCATGGAAGTGATCCGGCGTTATATGGATGCCGGGATCGACCGGGTGATTTTGGGCACGGCGGCTGTTACAGACCCTGAATTCCTGCAGGAGGCTGTTGCGCAGTACGGAAAGCGCATCGCCGTTGGCGTGGATATCCGGGAAGGCTATGTGGCAATCAAAGGCTGGACGGAACGATCACAGCTGGAAGCATTTGCGTTCTGTGAGGAAATGGAGCGGTTGGGCGTTTCTGCGCTGATTTGTACGGATATTTCCAAGGACGGCGCTATGCAAGGTGCCAATCATGACCTATATCAGCAGCTTTCGTCCAAATTCTCCATGGATATCATTGCTTCCGGCGGCGTATCCTCTCTGGAGGATGTTCGCACACTCGCAAAAATGAAGATCCATGGCGCCATCATCGGCAAAGCCTATTATACCGGCGCGATTGATCTTTCAGAAGCAATCGAGGTGGCGAAATGATAACAAAACGGATCATCCCTTGCCTGGATGTGAAAAACGGAAGAGTTGTCAAGGGTGTTAATTTTTCCGGTCTACAGGATGTGTCATCACCTGTGGAACTGGCAAAATTCTATAGTGATAACGGTGCGGATGAGCTGGTGTTTTACGATATCACTGCTTCTGCAGAGGGCCGCGCGCTGTTTACGGATATTCTTCGTGAAACCGCAAGCTCGGTCTTCATTCCGCTGACAGTCGGCGGCGGAATCAATACTGTGGAAGATTTTGACCGGGTGCTGAAATGCGGCGCGGATAAAGTTAGCGTCAATTCCGGTGCCATTCGCGATCCGGAACTGGTGTCCAGGGCGGCCAAGCTTTACGGTGACCAGTGCGTTGTCCTTTCTGTGGATGTCAAACGGGTAGACGGTGTTTTTCGTGTATTTGCGAAAGGCGGTCGTGAAAATACCGGCATGGAGGCGATCAGCTGGATTCGCCGTTGTGTGGAAAACGGTGCCGGCGAAGTGGTTGTCAATTCTATTGATACTGATGGTGTCAAGGGCGGCTTTGACCTGGAAATGCTGGAGGCTGTGTGTAATGTTGTCAATGTTCCTGTGATCGCATCCGGCGGCGCAGGGAAAATCCAGGATTTTATTTCTCTTTTTCGGGCCCTGCCGAAGGTCGATGCCGGTTTGGCTGCGTCGATTTTCCATTTTGGAGAAGTGCGGATTCCGCAGCTGAAGAAAGTTATGGCAGATGCCAATATTCCTACAAGAATTTGAGGTGTAAGTATGTTGAAGATCGATGAACTGAAATTTGATGAAAAAGGGTTGATTCCTGCCGTTGTTGTGGATGCTGTGTCAAAGAAGGTTTTGACCCTGGCTTATATGAATCGGGAGAGCCTGCAGGTTTCCATGGAAAAAGAGCTCACTTGTTTTTGGAGTCGTTCCCGGCAGGAATTGTGGCTCAAGGGTGAAACCAGCGGTAATTATCAGCATATCGTTTCTATTACGGCAGACTGTGATGGAGATGCGCTGATCGTTATGGTGGAAAAGGAAGGTCCAGCCTGCCATAAGGGTACGGATTCCTGCTTTACCCAACCTGTTTTCCAAAGTGAAAACCGCCATGAATTCTCCTACGGGGGATTAATGGATCTGATCGAGGGCAGAAAGCGCGATAAGAAGGAAGGATCTTACACCACTTATCTTTTTGAAAAAGGTCTGGATAAGATCCTCAAGAAGGTTGGCGAAGAATCTACAGAGGTTATTATTGCTGCCCATGCCCAGGATAAGAACGAAACGGTCTATGAAATTGCAGACCTTGCCTATCATGTGATGGTGCTGATGATCGAAGCCGGAATCAGCCTGGAGGATATCCACCGTGAGCTTGCTTCCCGCCATGTGATCGACCATAAGGTCAAGCAGGAAAAGATGACGAAATAGTCAAAACCTCCGGCTAAGTGCCGGAGGTTTTGACTGTACTTAGCAATTGATACAAAAGACCCAGTTTGCAGGTTGGGTGCAAATAAGAAGCAGGCGACTTATTCTTTGTCGTAGATATACATATCTACGGAAATTTCGGTTCCGGTATGATGACAGAACTCAATGATTTCGGAATCAAAGCCGAGAATCGGTTTCTCCTCGTTATAAATATGCGGAACAATGATTATGGAATAATCCACGTTATATTCTTTCTTTATATCTTGTAGCTGAGGGATCAAAGGACGCAGTTGCTGTACAATTTTTCCGCATTGCTCTTCAGCATCCAACGCTGGCTCGCTTTGTTTACAGCATGCCCAGTCAGAAAAAGGATAATGCCCGTGTCCGTTCTTTCTTGGGGTACCCATTTTATGCGTCTCAAAGGGTTCAATTCCAAGTTTTTCTGTAATATAGTCAGGATCAAAATAGCTGTTTTCGGCAGCAACAAAACCGATTCTGTTTTGAATTGTTCCTGCGCTGCAAATAGCAAAATAGGAGTGGCAAGATGTCTGGTTCATGTAAGGCAGCCCCTCGAACAGTGAAGTTTGCCGCCCCAGCGGCAAGTGAAGTTAAGTGTGCCGCAAGGTGCACTTAGTTCAACAGTCCCATGAATTGTATCAATTCATGGGACTGTTTTGGCGGAGACGGTGGGATTCGAACCCACGTGCCGTTGCCGGCAAACTGATTTCGAGTCAGCCCCGTTATGACCACTTCGATACGTCTCCAATTAGACCATTGCATTATAACAGCAACCCAGTAAAAAATCAAGCATTACTGTTCTGGACTGCAGTGGATTCTTCCGCGAAAAAGTTCCTTAAGGTGGATAAGTATGTATCCGGGTCAACAGGGTAGCACAGCCCATGACCGGCACCGGGGATCGTGACAAGCTTTTTGCTGGATGCACAGGCATCAAAGTTTTCTTTGCTCATGTAGCATGGGACAAAATCGTCAGATTCCCCGTGGTAAAAGATGACAGGCACTTTGCATCTTGCAACGGCAGAAATGGCGGTTTCCTTTTCAAGGTCAAAGCCGCCAAATAATAATGCGCCCAGTTTCACAAAGGGATATGCAAGTTTGGGCGGCAGTTTCATTTGCCGAATGACAACCTTGATGATTTCCTTTGCGCTGGTATAGCCGCAGTCTGCCAGAACACCGATCACGTTTTCAGGAAGCGGTTGACCCGCGGCCATCAGAACGGTGGATGCTCCCATGGAAATGCCGGTTAAAAGGATCTTCACATCCGATCCAAAGGTTTCGATGAGAAAATCGACCCATTTCAGGCAGTCTAAGTGTTCCCGGATTCCAAAAGTGATGATATTTCCGTCGCTGCTGCCACAAGCTCGCTGATCCACAACCAATGCGCTGTGACCAAGGGCAAAGCACCGCTGCACGCCGCCGCACAGATCTCTTTCCGCATTTCCCCGGTAACCGTGTATCATCAGTTCAATGGTCGCGCCGGGGGCGTACTCATAAAATTTAGCCCGCAATGTTAAACCGTCAATGGATTTAACGGAATATTCCCGGTAGGGAAGCGCGCGTGTTTCTTTCATCCAATTTACCATTACATCCCGCCAGGGTTCGTAGATCTCACCAGCAGGAATTGGGTATTCTTCCAGGCAGACTTTTTGTCCTTTTGATACATAAAAAGTCAGTCGGAAGCAAATATAGGCGATTATCAGAATCATAACAACCAGGATCGCTGCGATAACGAGAAGCGTCATAAATATCACCCCCAATGTCATTATAGCACTGGGGGGAGATAAATTGCAACAGAATTTAAGCGCCAAACCGACGGTATTCGATTCCTGGTCTAGGGGTTATGTTTTTCTCTGCAGCCAGTTGGGATGCCGTAACAAAACGATACCCCTGCTCCTGCAGCTGATCAATGATTGTAAATGCGGCATCCACAGAAGAGTCGGACATGTCGTGTAAAAGGATAATGTCACCATCCTTCACCCGATCAACGACACTTTTTGTGATTGCAGCTGCATCGTGAACAGCCCAATCTTTTGGGTCCACAGACCAAAGCAGCATAGAAAGCTCCCATTCCTTTGCAACCTCCAGTACATCTTTGCTGCAAAGTCCACCGGGAGAGCGGAAAAAAGTGATTTCGCAGCCATCCGGTATTAATTCCATGGCTTTTTGGATCTCTCTTTGTGCGCCTTGCCGGCAGGTGTGCTGCAGTGTTTTATGACTGTAACCGTGAAGCCCGATCTCGTGTCCCAACTGATAGATTTTCTGTGTTAGTGTTGGATATTGCTCCATTCGATAGCCGCACAATAAAAAAGTTGCTTTGACATTTCGTTCTTCCAAACCATCCAGAAGTCGCTGCGTATATCTCCCTGAGGGGCCGTCATCAAATGTCAAGGCAACCAGCTTTTCCTGCTCAGCTGCATGAGTTGGCAGACGCAGCAAAATAAGACACAGGATCAAAGCAATACACCGTTTCAAAATCTCACATCCTTGGTTTGTGTAATACTATACTTTACCCTTAAAATGACTGCTCATTCAAAAGGAAAAGTATATATATTGTTATGTGAAAAGAACATTGACTTGTCTTGGTGATTTTGGTATACTAACATAAATATCATGCCAATCTAGGCGTAATTAGTTTTTGGAGGTTTAACTATGGCAGAGAATAAGCAGTATATTACCAATGTTCAGGACAAAGGCAAGGTTTTGATTTCCGAGGATGTTATCTGTGCCATCGTGGAGCATACAGTTATGGAAGTAGAAGGCGTTGCCGGACTTTGCACAAAACCTGGCGCGGATATCGCAGAAATGATCGGCAAGAAAAGCTGGGGCAAAGGAATGAAGATCTATATTTCTGAGGAGAATGCTGTTACCGTGGATTGCAATATTTCCATTTCCTACGGCCAGAGCATCGTTGCCGTTGCCAATGCGGTTCAGGAAGCGATCGGCGCTGCGCTGGCTGCGACTGCTGCGGTTGAAGTAGCTGCAATTAATGTAAATGTTTGCGGTATTGTCCGCCAGTAAGGAGTCGTTATGACAAGAGCCAACGCCAGAGAATTGGCGGTCCATTTGATTTATTCCCAGTCTTTTACCGGAGACGAACCGGATGATGTTGTATCACTCCGGCTTGACAAGGCGTATTATAGTAAGCTTTCTTCTGAAAATGAGGTGTATGAGGAGCGCCCCAGCCGTGCGCAGCTGTCCTATATTGACGGCGTTGTGTCCGGCGTTGCGAATCGGGTTGAGGAATTGAATAACGAGATCCAGAAGTTCTCCATTGGTTGGGATGTATCTCGTATTTCCAGATTGACTCGTTGCGTTATGCAGCTTGCGATTTACGAAATTCAGAATGTTTCTGATGTACCTACCGGTGTCGCAATTTCTGAGGCAGTTCGTCTGGCAAAGAAGTATGACGGTGATGATACCGGCGCATTTGTCAACGGAATTTTGGGTTCTTATGCCCGAAGCTTGGAAGCTGAGGAAGTATAATGCGTGTAATTGGGTTTGATACCAGCAATTATACAACGTCCGTTGCTTGGTTTGATGGCAGCAATGGAGATAATTGCTCCAGGCTGCTTCCTGTGCGACAGGGAGAGCTTGGACTGCGTCAGTCAGACGCAGTATTTGCCCACATAAAAGGCCTGCCGGAGCTATCCGGCAGGCTGTTTTGCCATGCAGACACGGATGAGATTCAGGCAATTGGTGTATCTACGCGTCCCAGAGCGGTGGAAGGCAGTTATATGCCGTGCTTTTTGGTTGGTTACTCCCATGCAAAGCTCCTTGCGGATTTGCACAAAGTTCCGTTGTTTGAGGTTTCCCACCAGCAGGGTCATGTTGCGGCGTCCCTTTGGAGCGCCGGCAGAATGGATTTGATGGATGAGCCGCACCTTGCCTGGCATTTGTCTGGCGGAACAACGGAATTGCTGTTGGTAGAGCCGGATGGCAAGAATGTTCGCTGCACGAAAATTGGCGGCACGACTGACATCTCTGCCGGTCAGCTGATCGACAGGACGGGGCAGCTTTTGCAGCTTCCGTTCCCAGCAGGCAAGCATTTGGATGCTTTAAGTGAAGCGGCACAGTGCCGGGATGTGTTTCCTGTCAAGTGCCGGGATTTGTCTTTTTCACTTTCCGGGATCCAGAACAAAGTGACGGAATTTCACCGGAAGCATGAGGATTCTGTAGAAACAGCTGCCTACGCTTTGCGTTGTGTGTGCCTTGCTGTGCAAAAAGCAACGCACAATGCCCGGAAAGCTTACCCCGGTCTTTCTGTTGTGTTTTCCGGGGGCGTGGCTTCCAATGCCATGCTTCGCCGTGTTATGCTGCCAGCGGGCGCGGTGTTTTGTGAGCCGCAGTATTCTACAGATAATGCCATGGGCGTAGCGGTTCTTACCCATAGACTGCTGGAGGGCTGATATGGAACAGAAAGTTCTTTCAGTAACACAGATCAATACCTATCTTCAAGGGAAAATGGACGCGGATCCGTTCCTTTCCGCGGTTGCGGTATCCGGAGAGATCAGCAATTATAAGCTCTACCCATCCGGACACCATTATTTCACTTTGAAGGATGACGGAGGCGCGCTGAAATGTGTCATGTTTAAAGGCAACGCCTATCGGCTGCGCTTTCGACCGGAAAATGGCATGAAGGTCATTGCTATGGGAAAAATCTCCGTCTATCCTCGTGACGGTGCCTATCAGCTGTACTGTACGGCTATGGCAATGGATGGGATCGGCGATTTATATGCGGCCTTTGAGCAGCTAAAGAAAAAACTGGCGGCAGAGGGGTTGTTTGACCCGGCTCATAAAAAGCGTATTCCAAGTTATCCGGGGGTGATTGGCATTGTGACCAGTTCTGCCGGCGCGGCAGTACATGATATGCTGCGGATTCTGCGCAAGCGTTATCCGTTGGCAAGAGTACGGCTGCTTCCGGTTCGGGTGCAGGGCGCGGAAGCGCCGGGAGAAATTGCGGCAGCTATCGCCTATGCCAATCAATATCAGCTTGCCGATCTGCTGATCGTTGGACGGGGCGGCGGATCTATGGAAGACCTCTGGGCGTTCAATGATGAACGGGTGGCTTATGCAATCTATCAGTCACAGATACCGATAATTTCCGCTGTGGGTCATGAGCCGGATGTTACCATTTCTGACTATGTTGCCGATATGCGTGCAGCGACCCCGTCCAATGCGGCAGAACTGGCTGTGCCGGATCAGGATGCCTTGCGGCAAAGCTTAGATGGTATTTCCGGTACGATGTTGACGGCGTTTTCGCAACAGCTGAAATCGGCGCGTCAGCGATTTAATATGCTTTCTGCAAGTCCGGTACTATCCGGCCCGGAAGCATATCTGAAGCAGCTTGCTGACAAATTGGAACTTTCTAAGAATCGGCTCATTACAGCGCAGAATCGCCTGTTGAGCAAGGAAAAACAAGCTTTTATTGGCTTCACGGCCAAACTGGATGCTATGAGCCCGCTAAAGGTATTGACCCGTGGTTATGCCATTACGCAAAATGCAGATGGAGAACTACTTCGTTCTGTAAAACAGGTGCAGTCCGGTGAGCAGATTACCGTGACAGTCAGTGATGGCAGCTTCCGGGCTGCTGTTAGTGAGATTATGGAGGGACATCAATGAACGAACAGAATCGATCCTTTGAACAAAATATGCAGCGGTTGGAACAAATAGTTCGTGCCTTGGAGCGAGGAGATGTCCCTCTGGAGGAATCTTTGAAGCTGTTTCAGGAGGGCACAGAGCTTGTCCGTGCCTGCGGCACTCTGCTGGACAAGGCAGAACAACAGGTAAAAATGATTGTACCCAATGCTGACGGGACTCCGTCCGAGGAGGCGTTTGATGATGCAGGACTTTGATATTCGCAACCGGGAATACCGGGAATATGTGGAAGCGTATCTGGAAAAATGGTACAAACGTTTTCAGAATGAGCCGCAAAAACCGCTGTTTGAAGCCATGGAATATAGCCTCCTGGCTGGTGGAAAACGGCTCAGACCCATTTTTGCCTTTGAATTTTGCCGTCTTTGCGGCGCGCACTGGCAAAAAGCCGCGCCTTTCGCGGCAGCTATTGAAATGATCCATACCTACAGCTTGATCCATGATGACCTTCCGTGTATGGATAACGATGATTTTAGACGCGGCCGTCCAACAAACCATAAAGTTTTTGGAGAAGCAATGGCGGTGCTGGCAGGAGATGCGCTGCTGACTGACGCATTCTGTGTAGCCTCTACTGCAAAGCTTCAGGGCGCAGCCATGGCAGATGCTATTGCTGTTTTGGCGGAATGTGCCGGATCTCTGGGCATGGTTGGCGGGCAGGTTCTTGATATTATGAGTGAGGAACGTACCCTTTCCGAACAGGAAGTTTTGGATATCCAGACCCGTAAGACCGGTGGCCTTATCAATGCAGCTTGCGTGTTGGGTGTTATGGCAGCCGGTGGCACAGAGGAGCAGATCGCGGCAGCCGGAAGATTCGCCGGACTGTTGGGTCTGGCCTTTCAAATCCGCGACGATATGTTGGATGTCATCGGCACCCAGGAAGAAATGGGCAAAGGTGTCGGTACAGATACAAACAAGAATACCTTTGTCCGGCTCTACGGTCTGGAAAAGTGTGAGGAACTTGTGAATAAGTACACCAACGAGGCGATTGCATCTTTGGCGGTATTTGCGGATACGCAGTACATTGTGGCTTTGGCAAAAAGTTTAACGCAGAGACGAACTTAATATGAAAAAGCTCCTTGGTCGATGACCAAGGAGCTTTTTGCCTAAATTCATTATGCCAACAGCACATCGGAGACCAACATGACACAGAAGCCGATCAGCAAGGCATAAGTAGCGCCGCGCTGGCTTCCGTGGGAATGGGTTTCGGGTATCATTTCATCACTGATAACATAAAGCATCGTGCCGCCTGCAAATGCCAAGGCAAAGGGCAGAACAGCGGACGCAATGGAGACAGCGAAATATCCTAAAAACGTGCCAACTACTTCCACAAGTCCGGTGATCATTGCGCAAACGAAAGTTCTTTTCGGGGAGACACCTGCGGCAAGCATTGGCGCTATAATGACCATGCCCTCCGGAATATTTTGCAGAGCAATACCGCCTGCAATGAGCAGGGCTTCAGAGCTGTTGCCGGAGCCAAAGCTGACACCGGCAGCGATGCCTTCAGGCAGGTTGTGGATGGCAATAGCCGTAACAAACAGGAGTACTTTACTTAGCTTTGCGTTGCCAATATGGTCTTCCGGCTCAGCGCCAACCATTTTGTGCAAATGCGGTACGATTTTGTCGATCAAATTTAAGCTTAATGCTCCGGTAAAAATACCGGCCACAGTGATCAACAGGGCAAATTTGCCGCCATATTCCAAAGAGGGGAGAATCAATCCCAATATTGCCGCTGCGAGCATAATACCGGCGGCAAACCCAAGTGTGATATCTGTGAATTTGTGGGATATCTTCTTGAAAATAAATCCGATGATTGATCCAAAGACAGTAGCGCCGCCAACGCCGAGGGCTGTCAGCAGAACCATTTTCATATAAATCACCCTTTCTTTTTGATAGTATATCATATGGTTAGTGTTCTTTTCAAGACACACAGGCGCAAAAAAGAGGGGATGCGAAAACTATTGAAAATCCGAGCTGGGAACGATATAATGCATATATACTTACAGAACCAATTAATACAAATTCTGTTTATGGAGGAATATATGTCCATCGTAAAATTCTACCGTGACGATCCCAACGCGCCGAAGCCAAATATGCCCGCCCATCTTGGTGCCAATGCCATTATTGTATGGGAGGACAAGCTGCTTTTGGAGCGCCGCCGGGATTCCGATACCTGGGGCCTTGTTGGCGGCGGTGTGAAAAAGCATGAAACAGAGCAGCAAGCGATTCTTCGGGAGGTTTATGAGGAGCTTGGTGTTCGGGTAAATCAGGCAGACCTGCAGAAATTGACGGTGTACGGAGAACCCGGAAGAATTGCTGCATACCAAGATGGCAGTATCTGGCGTATGGTGATCGTAGTTTTTGGACTTGTTTTTGATAAACAACCGGAATTGGCTATCAGTGAAGAGTCCAGAGAACTTAGATTCTTTAGCAAAGAGGAGATAGCACAGCTGGATATCGTTGTGACACACAGTGATATTGTTCAGGATTGGTTTTGTGAAAAATCTTGGTGGAAACCGGCAAAAACGTGAATAATTGAAAAACATTTGCTTAAATAACGAAATTCTTGTTGTCATTTTGCAATTGATGATATAAAATAGAAATGATATGAGAGAGGAGTGGATATACTTGTCTGAGGTAAAGTATAAACGTATCTTACTGAAACTAAGCGGCGAAGCGCTTGCCGGTGATGCGCACCGGGGTCTTGACTTTTCTGTTATCAATTCTGTCTGTGAAGTAATCAAAACCTGTGCAGAGTTAGGCGTTGAGATCGGTATTGTGATCGGCGCAGGCAACTTCTGGCGCGGCGTGAAAGACGGCGCGGACAAAATGCAGCGCTCTCACGCGGACGCTATGGGCATGCTGGGTACGGTTATGAATTCGATCGCTGTTGCGGACGCTCTGGGAAAGCATGGCGTGGATGCCCGGGTGCTCAGCGCAGTGGAGATGAATAAATTCTGTGAGTATTTTACAAGAGATACTGCACAGCGCTACTTAACCCAGGGCAAGGTAGTCCTGTTTGCTGCCGGTACCGGCAACCCCTATTTTTCTACGGATACCGGCGCTGTTCTTCGGGGCGTTGAAATAGAGGCAGATGCGATCCTCATGGCAAAGAATGTGGATGCCATCTACTCCGCCGATCCCGCAAAGGACCCCAACGCGGTCAGATACACCCATATCACCTACGATAAGGTCCTGGCGGATCATTTAAAGGCTACGGACCTTACGGCTATGACGTTGGCTATGGACAACAATGTACCGATGGTTTGCTTTGGCTTGGACGATCCTAAGAATATTCTGCGTGTTATCCGCGGCGAAGAAATCGGTACAACCGTTACAGTTTAAGGAGGAATATACAATGAGTGTTGATTTTAAAGAATTCGCAAGAAAGATGGACAAGACTCTGGACCATCTGCATGAGGAGTTCGGCGCAGTTCGTGCTGGCCGCGCCAATGCAAAAGTTCTTGACCGCATTACTGTGGAATACTATGGCAGTGAGACACCTTTGAACGGTGTTGCTACCATCACTTCTCCGGATGCCAGAACATTGGTTATTTCTCCCTGGGATACCAAGCTGCTGAAGGATATTCAAAAAGCCATCCAGAGCTCTGACCTGGGCATCAACCCTCAGAATGACGGAAAGGTTGTTCGCTTGATCTTCCCCCAGTTGACCGAGGAGCGTCGTAAGGAGCTTTCCAAGCAGGTCAAAAAGTATGCAGAAGACGCTAAAGTTGCCATGCGTAATGTTCGCCGTGACGGTATGGACTATGTTAAGAAGCTGAAGAAGAATTCCGAAATCACGGAAGACGAGCAGAAGAAGGCAGAGAAAGACCTGCAGGATATGCTGGACAAGTATATCAAAAAGGTGGATGAAGCCCTGGCTGCTAAGGAAAAGGAATTGATGGCCATCTAAGACCGACTGTTCATTGGGGGCGTTATGCGCCCCCAATGCCTTGTATTAGAAAAGAAAGAGGTGCTGTTTTTGGCTAATGTGGATAAAACTGTAAATCCCCCCGCGCCAAACCATATTGCGATCATTATGGATGGCAATGGGCGTTGGGCGAAAAAACGCGGTTTACCCAGAACGGCGGGACATAGCGCAGGCGCGGAGGCCTTTCGCCGGATCGCCAATTATTGCAGAACCTTAGGCGTTCGTTATCTGACTGTTTATGCTTTTTCCACGGAGAATTGGAAACGCTCTGAAGAGGAAGTGGGCGGGATTATGCGCCTGCTGGGAGCTTATCTCCGGGAAGCCATTCGAGACATGGAAAAAAACCATGTCCGGTTCCGTTTTTTTGGCGACCTGACTCAATTGGACCCGCACCTTCAAAAGCTTTGCTGGGAAGCTCAGAACCAAAGTTCTGCTTATGAGCATGAAGTGCAGGTGAACTTTTGCTTAAACTATGGCGGTAGGGACGAAATTCTTCGTGCAGCCCGTAAGTTTGCTGCAGATGTCGCGGCAGGGAAGTGTTCTGAGGCTGACTTGTCGGAATCCGTGTTCTCCAATTACCTGGATTCTGCCGGTGTTCCGGACCCGGAACTGGTGATCCGCCCATCCGGAGAGCAACGCACCAGTAATTTCCTTCCTTGGCAGTCCGTATATTCTGAATATGTGTTTATGGATGTGCTGTGGCCGGACTTTAAGCCTGCAGACCTGGATAAGGCAATTGAAGAGTACCACCGGCGTAATAGACGTTTTGGAGGCGCATAAATCATGAGAAAGAGAATCATAACTGCGGTATTGCTGATTCCTTTGTTGTTGGCAATTCTGTTGGTTGCTCCTAAAATTATGACAGCGATTCTTGTTGCCTGCATGTCTGCATTGGCGGTGTATGAGCTGCTGTACGGCACTGGATTGGTGCGTCATTTACGCCTGGTTGCCTATTCTGCGGTGACCGCATTTGTTATTCCGATCTGGTCTTATTTTGGTATGTCTGCTGCATGGGGTCAGATAATCCTGTTGGTATTCTTTTGCGCGCTTTTCGGGGAAGCGATGGCATCTCATGTAAAGGTGCGTTTTGAGAAAGTCTGCATTTGCTTGATGGCCGGACTTCTGATCCCGTATTTGTTTTCCAGCCTGGTCCGTATTCTCACACCGGTAAACGGACGTTATTTGATTATGATCCCGTTTGTTGTGGCTTTTCTTTCTGACAGTGGCGCTTATTTTGTCGGTTGCCGCTTTGGAAAGCGGAAGCTGGCGCCGGTAATTAGCCCCAATAAAAGCATAGAGGGTGTAGCCGGCGGCCTGACATTTGCGGTTGTTGGCATGCTCCTTTATACTGCAATCATGCAGCTGGTGTTTAAGCTGCAGGTCAACTATGCCCTCGCGATCCTTTACGGTGTTTTGGGCACTGCTGCTGATGTCTTTGGCGATCTGTGCTTTTCTGTAATTAAACGACAGACCGGAATTAAGGATTACGGAAATCTTATTCCCGGACATGGCGGCATTTTAGACCGCTTCGATTCCATGCTGGTTGTGGCTCCGTTGATAGAGCTGTTGCTGGCGGTTTTACCTGTGGTGACAAAAGTATGATGAAAAGTATTACAGTATTAGGCTCAACCGGTTCCATTGGCCGGCAAAGCCTGGATATTATCAGCCGTATGCCTGTCCGTGTTGCGGCGCTGACTGCCGGCACCAGTGTAGAGCTTATGGCGCAGCAGTGCCGTCAGTTTCGCCCGGAACTGGCGGTAATGGCTACGCAGGAATCTGCTGAAAAGCTGCATCAGGCGATTTCCGATCTGCCGATCCGGATTGCATGGGGCGAAGATGGGCTTATTGAGGCTGCAACCTTGGAAAGCTGTGATTGTGTGATTACCGCTGTGGTGGGCATGCTGGGGTTAAAGCCGACCCTTGCCGCAATTCGTGCCGGTAAGAGAATTGGTCTTGCCAATAAGGAAACACTTGTCTGTGCCGGTGAGTTGGTCATGGCGGAAGCGGCAAAGTATGGTACGGAAATTATCCCTGTGGATTCTGAACATTCTGCCATATTCCAGTGCTTAATGGGTATTGGTGGCAAGCGGGAAGTTCGCCGATTGATTTTAACCTGTTCCGGCGGCCCGTTCTATGGTATGCGCCGGGAACAGCTGACCCATGTAACCAAGGCTGACGCGCTAAAGCATCCCAACTGGAAGATGGGCGCGAAGATCACCATCGACTGTGCTACACTTATGAACAAAGGCCTGGAAGTTATCGAGGCGATGCGTTTATACGGCGTTCCCTTGGAGCAGGTGGATGTGCTGATCCATCGGCAGAGTATCGTTCACAGTATGGTGGAAACGATCGACGGTGCTGTGATGGCGCAATTGGGCGCGCCGGATATGCGGTTACCCATCCAGCTGGCGTTAACCTATCCGGAGCGGCTTAGTTGCCCTGTGGATAGGCTGGACTTGACTGCCTGCGGCGCGCTGTCTTTCTCTAAACCGGATACAGATGCATTCCCGTGTCTTGCCTTGGCCAGAGAATGTGCAGCAGCCGGCGGAACAGCATGTCCTGTTATGAACGGTGCCAATGAGGCGGCAGTAGCCCGATTCTTAAATGATGAGATCGGTTTTTATGACATCTACGACCTGGTCAAGGGCGCGGTAGACGCAGTTCCTTTTGTGCAGAATCCCACGCTGGAGCAGATCCTGCTGGCTGACAGCATGGCCCGTGCTTGTGTCCTGGGGCACTAATCTATTGAATCGAGGAATTCTATGAGTATCGTTTTCGCAATCCTTTTGTTCAGCGTATTGATCTTTGTCCACGAGTTAGGCCATTTTTTGGCGGCAAAAGCTTCCGGCGTTCAAGTCAATGAGTTTTCCATGTTTATGGGACCTGCGATTTGGAAAAAGAAAAAGGGTGACACACTGTACGCCATTCGCTGTATTCCCATTGGTGGCTATTGCGCTATGGAAGGTGAAGATCAAGAGACGGACAATCCCCGTTCTTTCCAAAAAGCTGCATGGTGGAAGCGGTTTGGGATCCTGGTTGCCGGTTCTGCCATGAATCTGGTCATCGGCATCTTGCTATTTGCCATATTTTTTGGATCTGTATATACCGCCTTTCCCGATACCCAAGTCGAAAGCTTTACCGATTGCTCGACGCTGCAGGGGGAAAATGCGCTGCTACCCGGTGATAGAATTCTGAAAATCGACGGAGAGAGATTATTCACAACAGATGACTTCACAACACTGCTGTATATTCATGCAGACCGGGAAACTCACGATCTTCTGGTTGAACGTAATGGGCAGAAAGTAGAACTTTTCAATGTCCCCATGCTTCCGCATCAGCATACCGAGGGAGACAGCACCTACAGCCACTACGGAATCACCTTTAAAACTGTGGATGCCAATGTTTTCAGCTGCATCGGGTATACGCTGAAACAGACGGTTGGTACTGTCAATACAGTTCGCCTGAGTCTGCAAATGCTGATTACAGGTAAGGTTGGACTTTCGGATATGAGTGGTCCTGTTGGAATTGTGCAGCAGATGTCAATTGTTGCGGATGCTGCCGGGAATTGGACGGATGCGCTCTTAAATCTACTGTATTTTGGCGGCTATATTGCCATTAATCTTGCGGTAATGAATATGCTGCCGATCCCTGCATTGGATGGCGGTCGCGTTGTGGCATTGCTGCTTACAACAGCCATTGAGGCTGTGACGAAAAAGAAGCTGAATCCCAAATATGAGGGATATATCCATGCGGCCGGTATGGTTTTGCTTTTGGCGTTAATGGCTGTGATATTCTTTAAAGATATTTTCGTTATTTTCAAGGGGTAATTTCTATGACAAGACAGATTCGGGTAGGGGATGTTACGATCGGCGGCGGCGCGCCGGTGGTGATCCAATCCATGCTGAATACAAAAACAACAGATGTGGTTGCTTCTCTTGCTCAGATCAGTGCGCTGAAAAATGCCGGCTGCCAAATTGCCCGGCTTTCTGTGCAGAATATGGAAGCGGCCAGAGCTTTTGCGGAGATCTGTAAGCAAAGCGAATTGCCTCTGGTCGCCGATATTCATTTTGATTATAAGCTGGCCATTGCTGCTGCGGAGGGTGGCGCATCCAAGATCCGCATCAATCCCGGCAATATTGGCGGTGAAGATCGAGTCAAGGCTGTGGTGGATGTTTGCCGGGAAAAGAAGATCCCCATTCGCATCGGTGTGAATGGTGGCAGTCTGGATAAGAAGCTTCTGGAAAAGTACGGGCATCCCACCGCAGAGGCTTTGGTAGAAAGCGCTTTTGAGCATCTGGAGCTTTTGGAAAAGAACGGCTTCTATGATACCTGTATATCTATTAAGTCCTCAACCGTAGCCACTATGGTAAAGGCAGCGCGCCTGCTTCGCAGTAAATGCGACTATCCTTTGCATATTGGCGTAACGGAAACCGGTCCTGTGAAGATGGGCATGCTGAAATCCGCCATGGGAATCGGCGCGCTTCTGTTAGATGGCATTGGCGACACCATTCGC
This sequence comes from Oscillospiraceae bacterium, assembly GCA_017416325.1. Taxonomy (GTDB): domain Bacteria; phylum Bacillota; class Clostridia; order Oscillospirales; family Oscillospiraceae; genus Faecousia. The sequence continues at coordinate 285,763 of JAFQCV010000006.1, read as the reverse complement.
GTCAGCCTTACGGATGATCCTGTGCAAGAGGTCTATGCCGCAAAGGATATTTTAAAAGCTGCCGGCCTGCATCAAGAGGGTGTCAATATCATTTCTTGTCCTACCTGTGGGCGAACCAGCATTGATTTGATTGGGTTGGTCAACCAAGTGGATGCGGCCTTGAAAGACTGCAAGAAACCGATCACAGTTGCTGTGATGGGGTGTGTGGTAAACGGACCCGGGGAAGCGCGGGAAGCGGATATTGGCATTGCCGGCGGAGACGGCTGGGGCATGATTTTTGAAAAGGGCGTACAGGTGGAAAAACTGCCGTACGATCAGTTGTTAGGGGCGCTGCTAAAGCGAATCGAGACCCTGTAAGCGCTGTGCTAATGAGGTAACCATGGAAGAGCAAGTTTTGTTTTTGAAAATGTTTCCGGACTATGCGCCGCCTGAGCTGCTTATTGGCAGTCTGTCTCAGGCGGCCATTGTTGCTGCGGACATTTTTCCGGAGGAACGCAAGGTTTCCGTAAAACTGAACTGCTCCCAGTATATTCCCCAGCGGCTGTTGGAGCTGGTATCCTCTGATATTTGCGAAATTTATGGATTGCATGTTCTGGAAATCCAGGCAACATTTCCTGAAGACCAGTTGTACGCGGTAGAACCCGATGAAATTATGGATCTTTTTGTTCGGGAAAATTCCATGAACAGAGGTTCTCTTGCTGGCGCCAAGTGGAAATGGGATGGAAACCAACTAACTGTTCTTCTCCGTGGGAATGGCAAAAAGGAACTGATGGACTGCGTGAAAAAGGTGGAAAGGGTGCTTTCTCAGCGGTTTTCCACTTCCGTCTCTATTGAGATCGAGGCAGGGCAGGATCTGCACGGTAAGGACCTTTTTGAAGCTATGGAGAAGCTTCGCAGTGAAATGATCAGTCAGATGCCAGCTTCCCAGACAAGCCCGGAGAAACAGACAACATCAGCGCCTTCTTCTGATACTGTCTACGGGAAACCCTTCAAGGGAACTGTAACTCCCATGAAGGATGTCGAACTGAATATGGGAAATGTGATCGTCGAGGGCAAGGTCTTTGCCATCGATCACAAAGAACTGACCAAGCGAAATGCTGTCATTATTAAATTCGATATTACGGATAATACATCCTCTGTTCGTGTCAGCCGGTTTATGGAAAAGAAAGAAGCTGAGCCGGTTCTGGCAAAGGTTCGGGAAGGTGAGGTTTTCCGGGTATCCGGAAAACTGATGATCGACAATTTCTCCAACGAAATGATTCTCAGGCCCAATGCGATCATGCCCGGTTCGCTGCCAAAACGGCTGGATACATCTAAAATCGGTAAGCGTGTGGAGCTGCATCTACATACGGCTATGAGTAATATGGATGCCTTGACGTCCACAAAAGCTGCCATTAAACAGGCTGCTGCCTGGGGACATAAAGCCATTGCCATTACAGACCATGGCTGTGTTCAGTCCTTTACAGACGCCCTGCATGTGCTGGAGGATTGGAAAGGCGCGCCCAAAGTTGCAGGCACCGATGAGACGATCAAGGTGCTTTATGGCTGTGAGGGGTACTATATCAATGACGTAGATGACCGTCTGGCTGTCCATGGCAATACCTCCATGAGGTTTGATGAAGAATATATTGCCTTTGATCTGGAGACAACAGGTCTTTACCGACGGGATACGATTATTGAGATCGGCGCAGTTCGGATGAAGCAGGGTGAGGAGATCGAACGCTTCCAGACCTTTGTAGATCCAGGCCGCAAGCTGCATCCCAAAACTGTGGAGCTGACGGGTATCACCGATGAAATGCTCAGGGGTGCGCCCACCATCGATAAGGTGCTTCCGGAATTGAAAGCATTTGTGGGTGACAGGGTCATTGTTGCCCACAATGCGGATTTTGACGTTAACTTCGTCAGAAGAGCCTGTGAAGATTTGGGTATGCAATGGGATATCACCAGCGTGGATACTTTGGCAATCTCCCAATGCCTGATGCCCGAGCTGGGAAGATTCCGTTTAGATATCGTGGCAAAAGCCTTTGATTTGGCTGACTTTAATCATCACCGGGCAGGGGATGATGCTCTTGTCTGCGGTAAAATTGCCGGAAAACTGTTTGAAATGCTGTCCCAGCGTGAGATTGCTGACATTCAGCAGATTAACAAGCTGCTCCTGCCGTTGCGGCCTGTCCATAGACAAGAGGGCGTCCAGTGTCAGCATATCGTTCTGTTTGCGAAAAATCAGCTGGGTCTGCGAAACCTGTACCGATTGATTTCGGAATCAAACCTGCTTTTCTTCAAAAAGTTCCCCCGTATTTTCAAATCAGAATTGATAAAATACCGGGAAGGCTTGATTATCGGTTCTGCCTGTGAAAATAATGAGCTGTTCCAAGCTGTGATTTCCGGCAAGAGCCAGGAGGAACTTCAGAGAATTGCTTCCTTCTATGACTATCTTGAGGTTCAGCCCATCTCCAACAACCGGTTTATGCTGTATCCTTCCAAGGAGGGAGAGCAGCCTATTGCGCTGGATGATGATGAGCTTCGTTCTTTCAATCGGGAAATTGTTGCGCTGGGTGAAAAAATGGGGAAACTTGTGGTAGCCACCGGCGATGTCCACTTTCTCAACCCCGAAGACGAGATTTTCCGGCATATTTTACTCGCGACCAAAGGCTTCAAGGACTGTGACCACCCGAACCCATTGTACTTCCGCACGACCGATGAGATGCTGGAGGAATTTTCTTATCTGGGAGAGGAAAAAGCGCAAGAGATCGTCATTCACAATCCCAATTACATTGCGGATATGTTTGAAAATGTCCGCCCTGTACCTCATAATCTGTTTGCGCCGACCATTGAGAATTCGGTAGAGGATCTGAAGAACCTTGTTTACGGTAAATTCCATAGATTGTACGGTGATAATCCGCCGGAGGTTTTTGTAAAGCGTGTCGAGACTGAGCTGAATGATATCATCAGCTGCCATTACGATGTGATCTACATGTCAGCCCAGCGATTGGTGCAGAATTCTCTGGAGCACGGGTACCTGGTCGGCTCCCGTGGATCTGTAGGCTCGTCCATTGTTGCCTATATGTCCGGCATTACGGAGGTCAACTCCTTCCAGCCTCATTACCGTTGCCCCAATCCCCAGTGTAAGCACACGGTTTTGGATGTACCTAAGGGATATAACTGCGGCGCGGATCTTCCCGATGCAGACTGCCCCCTATGCGGTACGCCCATGGAAAAGGACGGTTTTAACATCCCCTTTGAGACATTCCTTGGATTTGGCGGCGATAAAGTGCCGGATATCGACTTGAATTTCTCCGGTGAATATCAGGCCAGAGCCCATGCTTACTGTACGGAGATGTTCGGTAAGTCTCACGTTTTTCGAGCGGGCACCATCGGTACCGTTGCGGATAAGACGGCTTTCGGATACGTGAAAAAGTATCTGGAAGAGCGTTCAGAAAGCCGCACAGCACCGGAAATGAGCCGCTTGGCATCCGGTTGTGTAGGTGTTCGCCGTACCACCGGGCAGCACCCCGGTGGCCTGGTAGTAATTCCCCAGGAAAATGAGATCTGGGATTTTTGCCCGGTTCAGCACCCTGCCGATGATCCCAAATCGGATCAGATCACCACCCATTTTGAATATCACTCCATGGAAGAAAATCTTCTGAAGCTGGATATGCTGGGTCACGATGACCCAACGATGATCCGCATGATGGAGGATATGACCGGTGTGGATGCGAAAACAATTCCCTTGGATGATAAAAAGACTATGTCCATTTTTACATCCAGTAAGGTCCTTGGGTATGAGAATGATAAGCTTCTCGGCCCTACCGGTGCTGTCGCTGTTCCGGAGTTTAATACCCGCTTTACCCGTGGCGTTCTGCTGGATACCATGCCGGAAAAATTTGACTTCCTGGTACGAATTTCCGGCTATACCCACGGTACCGATGTGTGGTTGGGAAACGCCCGGGATCTGATCACCTCCAAAACGGCGACGGTGGACGAAACCATTGGCTGTCGTGATGATATTATGATCTATTTGATTTCTTGCGGCCTGCCGGAAAAACGGGCGTTCAAGATCATGGAGTCCGTACGAAAGGGTAAAGGTCTTCCTGACGGTGCGGAGCAGGAGATGATCGACGCCGGTGTCCCTGCGTGGTACATTAATTCCTGCAAGAAGATTAAATACCTGTTCCCCAAAGCCCATGCGGTAGCCTATGTTATGATGGCGTTCCGAATCGCTTGGTTTAAGGTCTATCACCCCTTGGCGTTTTACGCTGCGTATTTTTATCGTCGCAGCCAGAAGGGCGGATTTGATGCGCTGCTGATGACCCAGGGAATGGATGCCGTGCTTAGTAATATCCAAGCGATCGATGAAAACGAGAACGCAACAGATAAAGATGAAGACCTGCTGACAACGATGGAAGTTGTCTATGAGTATTATCTGCGGGGGTTTGAGTTCTTGCCTATCGATTTGTATAAGAGCCACGCGACGAAATTCCTGATTGAAGACGGAAAGTTGCGGCCTCCCTTTGTGTCTATTTCCGGACTTGGCGAAAACGCGGCTCTGGACTTAATGCACGGTCGTGAGGGCAAAGAGTTTTTATCCGTGGAAGAGGTGGCCATCGCCTGTCCGAAGGTTTCCAAAACCCATATTCAAATGCTTAAGGACGCAGGCGCCTTTGGCAGCCTGCCGGAAAGTAATCAGGTTAGTTTGTTCTGAGACTGTTGGTAATTACGCAATATAGGAGGTAGGACTATGCAGGATATCGGCATGCAATATCATATTCACTGTAAGCCCGGTGACATTGGCCGCTATGTGTTTTTGCCGGGTGATCCCGGCAGATGCGCGTCCATTGCCGCACTGTTTGAAAACCCGACCCATATTGGTATGAACCGGGAATACAACATCTACACAGGCTATCTGATGGGGGAGAAGGTGTCCGTTTGCTCTACAGGAATCGGTGGGCCATCTGCTGCCATCGCCATGGAAGAACTGGCAGCACTTGGTGCAGATACCTTTATCCGCATCGGAACCTGCGGCGGCATTGATCTGGAGGTTTTGCCCGGTGATGTGGTGGTGGCTACCGGTGCCATCCGATATGAGCATACATCTTTGGAATACGCACCCCTTGAGTTTCCGGCAGTGCCCGATTTTGAGGTGGCTGCTGCTTTAAAAGCTGCTGCCGAGTCTCTTGGTTTCCGTGTCCATATGGGTGTTGTCCAGTGTAAGGATTCCTTTTACGGGCAGCACAGTCCTGAAAAATCTCCGGTTTCCTACGATCTTCTGCAAAAGTGGGAGAGCTGGAAAAAACTTGGTGTGAAGGCCAGTGAAATGGAATCTGCTGCGCTGTTTGTTGTGGCATCTGCATTGGGTGTCCGGTGTGGCAGCTGCTTCCATGCAGTTTGGAACCAAGAACGGGAAAAAGCCGGTCTTTATATGCCTATGACAGAAGACACCTCCGGCGCGATCAAAGTGGGAATTGAGGCCATGAAACGCTTGATTCTTGCAGATAAGAAATAACAAAAATCCCATCCGTTACGGATGGGATTTTTACTACTTCCTAAATTTTATTGGGATCTGGGAGAGGATGACTGCTAAAAAGACCAATACACAGCCAATAGTTTCCCATTGGGTTAACAGCTCCTGCAGGAAAAGTGCGCCGCATAGAACAGCGACTACGGATTCCAGACTCATGATCAGTGATGCCAGAGTAGGCTCCATATTCTTTTGCCCCAGGATCTGAAGTGTGTAAGCCGCGCCCATAGATAAGAAGCCGGCATAGCACATACCCCACCAGCTTTCCCGTATTCCGGTCAGGGTAGGTGTTTCTGTAAGTAACATTACGATTCCGGAGCCTACGGCGCATAGCGCTGCCTGTAAACAGTTGAGCCGCAGAGGATCCACAGAATTCGCGTATTTATCTACAAAAATGATTTGGAACGCAAAGGCAATGGCGCATCCAATCAGATAAATATCTCCGATATTAACACTGGTAACACCGTAGCAGCTTAAAAAATACAAACCAATTACCGCGATGACCACGGCGAAGGGGACTGTTGGGGAAAGCTTTTTGTGAAAAACCAAGCCAATCAAAGGAACGAAAACGATATACATAGCAGTGAGAAAGGCGGATTTCCCGGCATCTGTAGAAACAAGGCCTAGCTGCTGCAAATTGGCTGCGAAAAACAGGGGAATAGCACAACAAACAGCGGCTTTCCACAGAAGTTTATCTCCAAAACGGGACAGAAAATCCTTCCCGTCGGATTTCTTTCTGTCAAACAAAAATATGACCGGTAACAGTCCAACGGCTCCCAACCCGCAACGAATTGCTTGAAATGTAAAAGGCCCCACATGTTCCATACCCACGCTTTGGGCAACAAAGGTAGAACCCCATATGATCACAGCAAGCAGTATGCTTAAACTGCCACGAAGTTGTTTTTTCATAATATCACCCACGAAACTTTACCATATACCGGACTAAAAAGCAAGGATTGCTTTTTCAATATGCCAATGATATAATGATAAAAACTTTAGGAGGCGCATTATGGAAGAAAGTCAAGAGGACCTTCCTGATGCAAAGGACCAACTATGATGGATAGAATTTACTTGCCGACACTTCATTGGTTTGCTATGAAAAATCCATTTACGGGATCATTTGGGGATTTTCGATATCGTATCGTACCGGAAGTGACCATGGCAACCCCAAAAGAAGTGGATTTTGAAAACAGCAGTCTGTCTGCGCAGTTTTGGCACGGTCCGTTCTGTTACGAAAAGAGTACCGTCGAGGGGGAGAGCACTTTTCCTCTTACAGAAAAAGGACGAAATGATTTGAAAGAGTGGCTGGCGAACAGCATTTGATAATTGCCGTTAAGATATGTATTTTTATTCGAGTATCGCGTAAATTGTGGCTGCTTGAATGTTTTTGTTGACATTTCTGCATATTGTGATAGAATACTACCGATATGTAAAAACTATGCGCAAGCCAAGCAATTGGAAACATTTCAGCGATAGGGGAATGGTGAGAGCCCCTTATGTATACATTTGCCAGCCACTTGCCGCGTTGCCTGGGATGACCGGGACGGGTGCTCCCGTTATTGAGCGTCTAAGATACCGGTTTATCCGGCGAATTAGGGTGGTACCGCGATTAACCTCGCCCCTATTAAGGGGCGAGGTCTTTATTTTGAACTGTTATTTTGGAGGTATAGGATATGAGTCACAAGCCCCATGGTGTAAATGAACTGCGCGAGATGTTCTTGCACTTCTTTGAAACCAAGAACCACCTGCGCCTGCCCAGCTTTTCTCTGATTCCCCAGAACGATAAGTCTCTGCTGCTGATCAACTCCGGCATGGCACCTATGAAGCCTTATTTTAAGGGTGAAGTAGAGCCGCCTCGCAGAAGAGTCTGCACCTGCCAGAAGTGTATTCGTACCGGCGATATTGAGAATATCGGTAAGACTGCCCGCCACGGCACATATTTTGAGATGCTGGGCAACTTCTCCTTTGGTGATTATTTTAAGTCTGAGTCTCTCCAGTGGAGTTGGGAATTTCTCACCAGTCCTGAGTGGGTAGGCCTGGAACCGGAGAGAATGTATCCTACCGTTTATGAAAACGATGATGAGGCGTGGGATATCTGGACTAAGGTAATCGGTGTTCCCGAGGAACGGATGACCCGTCTGGGCAAGAAGGATAACTTCTGGGAGCACGGCGCAGGCCCTTGCGGACCTTGCTCTGAGATCCACTATGACCGTGGTGTGGAATTTGGTTGCGGTAAGCCTGATTGCCGTCCCGGCTGTGACTGTGACCGTTTTATGGAAGTGTGGAACAATGTGTTCTCCCAGTTCGATAATGTCGGAAACGGCAACTACACAGAGCTGGTTCAAAAGAACATTGATACCGGCATGGGTCTGGAGCGCCTGGCTGTTGTTTGCCAGAATGTGAACTCTCTGTTTGATGTGGATACGGTGATGAACATTACCAACCATGTGACAGCCCTTACCGGTGCCAGCTATGGTCAGAGCTATAAGACGGATGTTTCACTGCGCGTGATCACCGATCACATTCGCGCATCTTCTTTCATGATCGCGGATGGCGTTCTGCCCAGTAACGAGGGCAGAGGCTATGTTCTGCGTCGTCTGCTCCGGCGTGCAGCCCGCCATGGCAAGCTGCTGGGTGTCAACCGCCCTTTCCTTTATGAGGTAGTGGCAACTGTTGTTCGGGAAAATGAATCCCATTATACCTACCTCCGTGAGCGCTGCGACTACATTACCAAAGTCGTCAAGGTGGAAGAAGAGAACTTTGCCCGTACCATTGATACCGGTATGCAGATCTATAATGCAAAGCTTGCGGAGCATAAGTCTGCCGGAAAGACTGTGTTCTCCGGCACGGATGCTTTCCTGCTGTCTGCTACCTATGGCTTCCCCATCGACCTGACTGTGGAAATGCTGGAAGATGAGGGTATGACTCTGGATATTGAGGAGTTTAACCGTCAGAGAGAAGAAGACAAGCTCCGCGCCCGGGAAGCAAGAAAGGCACTTGGTGACCTTGGCTGGGCCGGTATTGATCTTGGCTTGGATAAGACACCCACCGATTTCGTTGGTTACGAAACCAACAGTGTAAATGCAAAAGTCCTGGCCATATGCGTAGGTGAAGAAGTTACCGGTTCCATTGCTGGCGGTGAGAAGGGCATTGTTGTTCTGGACAAGACACCTTTCTATGCGGAAATGGGCGGCCAGGTCGCGGACCACGGCGTGATCCTGGTTGGCGACAGCCGTTTCGAGGTCAATAATGTCCAGAAGGACAAGGGCGGCAAATATCTGCATTACGGTGAATTGACCAGCGGCACGATCAAGGTGGACGATCTGGTCCTGGCTTCCATTGATGTGGAGCGGCGTAAGGCGATCATGCGTGCGCACTCTGCGACCCACCTGCTGCAGAAGGCTCTGCAGAGCGTGTTGGGTGACCATGTGCACCAGGCCGGTTCCTTGGTGGAACCTGACCATCTTCGCTTTGACTTCACCCATTATTCTGCAGTGACCAATGAGGAGCTGGCTAGGATCAACACTCTTGTGCAGTCTGCGATCCTGGAAGGCTATGGAGTAGATGTTCGGGAAATGAGCATCGAAGAAGCAAAAGCGCAGGGAGCTATGGCGCTGTTCAGCGAGAAATACGGCGATACAGTCCGCGTTGTCAATATGGGAGGCTACTCCGTAGAACTCTGCGGCGGTACGCATTTGGACAATACTGCAAAGGTTGGTCCTTTCCGGATTGTCAGTGAAGGCAGTGTTGCTTCCGGTGTCCGCCGTATTGAGGCGATCACAGGTAAGATTTGTCTGCAGGAAATGGAAAAGACACAAAATCTTGTACTGGATGCTTGTAATATTCTGAAGGCAAAGCCAGCGGAGCTGCAGAACCGTCTGCAGGCGCAGATCGATGAGGTAAAGGAACTGAAGCGCAATATCGAGCAGTATAAGGCAAAGGAAGCCGCCGGAGAAGTGGATCGCTTCCTGTTTGCTGCCCATAATGTCGATGGCATTAAGGTGCTGACAGCCACAGTCCCCAATGCGGATCCCAATAAGCTGCGGCAGATGGGCGATATGCTTCGGGACAAGGATGCTTCTGTTGCCGCGGTCCTGGCGGCCGTTAACGGCGAGAAGCTGACATTCCTGGCAGTGTGTGGCAAGGATGCGATCACCCGTGGCATCAAAGCCGGTGACCTGGTAAAGGCGGTTTGTACTGCTTGCGGCGGCAGTGGCGGCGGTAAGCCGGACTCTGCAATGGGCGGTGGCAAGGATGTGACCAAAATGGACAATGCCCTTGCTCTGGTGGATGATTTTGTCGCTGCAAAGCTGAAGTAAAATAAAAGGGCACTGTCTTTTGACGGTGCCCTTTTCAAGGTGGTTACGTATGCTGACGCTTGTGTTGTTCACAATTGGTTTTAGCGTGGCCTGTGCGCTGTTTGCCTATTTCTATCTTGGCTGGCTTTGGATAGCATCGATTGGCGCGTTTTTCTGTGCTGTGCTGCTATATCTGGTTGCCAAAGGCCGTATTTGGATCAGAGCCATAGCGACGATGCTTTTGGGGTGTGCCATTGGTGGTGGATGGACGCAGCTATATGCCGGTGTTTACCTTGCCCCTGCGGCAAAATTGGATATGCAAAACCAGGATGTTTCGATTACTGTTACAGACTATAGCTATGAAACTGATTACGGTGTTGCGTCAGAAGGCGTTGTGTTTCTGGAAGGCAAGCCGTATTTTGTAAAATTTTATATAGACAGCCAGGAAGCGCTGGATCCGGGATTTACGGTGACCGGTAATTTTCGGTTTCGTTTGACCACCGGCGCTGGAGATGAAGATCCAACTTACCACAGAAGTGAAGGTAAATTTCTTTTGTTGTATGACAATGGAGACATAAGGATTACAAGGTCAGAAAAAGCCCCTTGGTTTTGTTTGCCTGCCGTTTGGCGCAACAAACTCTTGGAGGATTTGGAGGATCTGTTCCCTGAGGATACGGTAGGATTTGTTCAAGCGCTTATTCTGGGTGAACGGGAAAAATTGGATTATGAAACCCAGACAGCGCTAAAAGTGAGCGGGATCCAGCATGTTGTAGCGGTATCCGGCCTTCATGTTTCGATTCTCTTTGGATTGATCTCCGCGCTGGTTTTACACAGGCGGTATGCAAGCTTATTTGTGTCTGTTCCGGTGCTGCTTTTGTTTGCGGCAGTTGTTGGCTTCACACCGTCTGTTACGAGAGCTTGTATTATGCAGATATTAATCTTGATAGCTGAGGCTGCTTTTAAAGACTATGACCCGCCAACGGCCCTGGCATTTTCCGTGCTTGTCATGTTAACGGCAAATCCCATGACGATTACCTCTGTGAGTTTCCAGCTTTCTGTTGGGTGCATGATCGGAATTATAGTATTTCACAGAAAGATCAACCTGTGGATTCGAGCGCGAAAGTGGTTTGGCAGCGTTAAGGGAAAAGGGATCATTCCCAAATTAAAGCGTTGGTGCAGTTCTTCCGTTTCGGTTACTTTAAGCGCAATGATGATAACGACGCCGTTTGTTGCCTATTATTTTGGCGCAGTCAGCTTGATTGGTGTGCTAACCAATTTGCTTACCTTATGGTGCATTTCCTTTGTGTTCTACGGGGTCGTTATTTGCTGCGTTTTCCATGCTGTTGGCTTTGGTGCTGCGGGATTCCTTGCCAATATCATTGCGTGGCCGATCCGTTATGTTTTGGCGGTGGCGAAGCTTTTTAGTAAATTTCCCCTGGCAGCGGTTTACACAGAAAGCGGCTACATCGTGATTTGGCTCATTGTCTGCTATGTGATGCTTGTAGTGTTCCTGCTGCTCAAAAAGAAACATCCCGTCACACTTCTTTCCTGCTTTGCAATTTTGCTTTCCATTGCGGTATTCGTGTCGTGGTTAGAACCGAGACTGTATGCTACATATGCGACATTTCTGGATGTAGGACAAGGGCAATGCATTATTTTACAAAGCGGTGGACATACCTTCCTTGTAGATTGTGGTGGCTCCCGGGATACAGAAGCGGCAGATATCGCGGCGGAAACCTTGTTAAGTCGGGGAATATCCCGTATAGACGGAGTCATTCTAACGCACTATGACAGGGATCATGCCGGCGGTGTTGCCTATTTGCTGTCAAGAATTCCCGCGGATTATGTGTATCTTCCGGACATTGCAGACAAACACGGTATTAAGTCGCAATTATTGGAAGAAGCAGACGACCATTCTATTTTGGTAAGTGAGAATTTGGATGTTCTCTTCACCACCGGAAAACTGCGGATTTTTGCGTCAGATGCTTACAATTTGGGGAATGAAAGTGGGATATGTGTCTTGTTCCAGGCAGAAAACTGTGATATACTGATAACAGGTGACAGAGGCGAGCTGGGTGAAATGCTGCTTTTGCATCAGTATTCTCTGCCAAAGCTGGAAGTGCTGGTTGCCGGACATCACGGATCTGCAGGTTCTACAACGGAGCGGTTGTTGGCGCAGACAAATCCGGAGACAGTGGTTATTTCGGTTAGTGAAAACAATCCTTACGGACATCCCTCGGAAGCTTTGTTAAACAGGCTGAAGACGGTTGGGTGTGAGATTTTCAGAACAGATTTAGACGGAACGATTTTATACAGGCGGTGAGATAGTGGCTAAGAAAGAGGAAGCAGGTCTTGCGCTTCAGCAATTGAAAGCAGACCTTCGGGCGAAAGATGTAAAAAGACTGTATTTTTTTCATGGGGAAGAAGTGTTTCTGCTGCAGCATTATTTGCAGCAGCTTAAGAAGCTTTTGATTGAAGAGCTGACTGAGTCCTTTAATTATCACCGACTGAATCCGGAAAACTTCACCGTGCAGTTATTTGTAGACGCGGTGGAGAATCTGCCTATGATGGCAGAAAACACCATGATTTGGGTAGAAGAGGTTGACCTCTTTAAGCTGCCTGAGGCTGATAGAACAAAAGTGGCTGAAACCCTGTGCGACATACCGGATTATTGCACAGTTGTTTTCACCTACGAAACCACACCGTGGAATCCGGATAAGCGCGTGAAAAAGCTTTGGGAGGCCATCAGTAATAGCGGTGAGATCGTGGAATTTGCCAAACAGAGCCAGCGGGATCTGATTGCCTGGGTCACACGCCATTTTGCTTCTCAGAATAAAAGGATCAAAACGGAGCTTTGCGCATATTTGATCGACATCACCGGCGGTACGATGACGGCCCTCCGTTCGGAAATTGTGAAAATTTGCGCCTATTCCGGTGCAGATGAGATCAAAAAAAGTGATATCGATGCGGTCACGGAACCGGTGTTGGATGCTGCGGTTTTTGATATGACGAACATGCTGGGGCAGGGAAAATATGATGCTGCATTGTCAAAATTGCAGTTGCTGTTGAAAATGCAGCAGGAGCCCATTGCGATCCTTGCCTCTGTTGGCAGTCAATTCCGTCAAATCAGCGCAGCCAGAACCATGCTTGACCAGGGCAAAGGCGTTTTTGATTTGATTCAATTGACCGGTATGCGGGAATATCCTGCCAAAAAGGCGATGGATTCCGCCAGGCGATACCGCCCTGAATTTTGTGCCAGGGCTGCGGAGCTGATCGCGGAAACAGATTATAAAATGAAAACATCTTTTGATGAAAAAGAGCGGCTTCTTGAAATGCTGATTCTACAGCTTGCCCAGGAGGCGCGTCATGGTTAAGGTCCGGGAAGCGATCGTTGTGGAAGGCAGGTACGACAAGAATACACTCCTGCAAGTTGTGGATGCCATGGTTTTGGAAACCTCCGGCTTTGGCATTTTTCATGATAAAAAACAACTGGATTTGCTGCGCAGTGTTGCGGAAAAACGTGGGCTTATTGTGTTTACCGATGCTGATGGCGCAGGCCTTGTGATCCGCAATTACTTAAAAGGCGCAATTCCTGCGGAATTTTTAAAACATGCGTATACCCCGGATATTATGGGAAAAGAGCGGCGAAAAGCAACACCCGGCAAGGAAGGGAAGCTGGGCGTTGAAGGCATGAAGCCGGAGATTATTCTGGAGGCGCTGCGCCGCGCAGGCGCTACGTTTGATGGATCAGAGGGTCACGCGTCCAATCAAATTACGAAGCAGGATCTGATGGATCTGGGCCTCTCAGGCGGCAAAAATGCAGCCGAAAAGCGCTTGCTGCTTTTAAACAAGCTGGGGTTTCCTGCAAATATGAGCGCCAACAGTATGCTGCAAGCATTGAACCTCCTGTATTCATTGCAGGAACTTCAGCAGATAGTAAATACATTGGAGAATGACAATGGTTGATATCCAGGTTAAAAACTTAACAAAATTCTTTGTAATTGGCGAAAATCTGCTGAATGATCTTTCTTTTGAGATTCAGGAAGGGGAGTGTGTGGCGATTCTCGGCCGTAACGGTTGCGGAAAAACCACACTCTTCAAGATTCTGACCGGGCAGATGGATTATGACAGCGGTGAGGTCTATGTCAATCCCCATAAAAGGATCGGTCTGATATCGCAGATACCGGATTTCCCGGAAGAGCATACTGTGGAGGATGTGCTGCGCTCTGCTTTTGCGGAGTTAATGTCATTCAAGCGGAGGATGGAACAGCTGGAAGCTTTGATGGGATCAGATGTTACGCAGCAGCAGCTTCGGGAGTACGACGATTTGTGTAACCGATTCCAATCCGGCGGCGGTTATGAAATGGATGTGGATGTGGATAAGGTCTGTAACGGCCTGGGCATTACCGTTGACCAAAGGGCACAGTTGTTTTCCAGTCTTTCCGGCGGGGAAAAAACCCGGGTAAATCTTGCGAGACTCCTGCTGGAGAAGACGGATATCCTTCTTTTGGATGAGCCGACCAACCATCTTGATCTGAGAAGTGTGGAGTGGCTGGAAGGATATATCAACACCTTTAAAGGTACGGTCCTGGCTATTTCCCATGACCGATATTTTATTGACCGCATCGCCAAGCGGGTTATCGAGATCGTGGACGGTCATGCGGAGTTTTATTCCGGCAACTATTCCTTTTACATCAATGAAAAGCAGGCGCGGTTTGATCTGCAGATGAAGCAGTATGAGCAGGAGCAGGCGAAGCTGAAGCAGCTAGGCTATACTGTGGAACGAATGAAAGGTTGGGGGATCAACAACCGCACCCTTTACCGCCGGGCGATGTCGATCCAGCACCGCATGGAGCGAATCAAGAAAACAGATCGTCCCAAAACGGAAAAGACCATGAAGGCTACCTTTGGGGAAAAGGATTTTTCCGGTGACATTGTTTTCCGAACAAAGAATCTCGCTAAGGGATTTGGTGAGAGGATGCTTTTTCAGGATGTGGATCTAAATGTGGAAAGTGGCGAGCGGATCGCGATCCTGGGTGACAACGGGTGCGGAAAGTCTACATTTATTAAATGCTTGATTGGCGATGAGGACTGTGCCGGCAAGATCCAGTTTGGTCCTACCGTGAAATGGGGATATCTGCCCCAGATCATTCATTTTTCCCATCCTGAGCGCAGCTTGTATGATACCATGCTCTATGAGAAAAACTGTACGCCACAGGTCGCGCGTGACCGCTTGGGCGCGTTTTTGTTCCAAGGTGAAGATGTGTTCAAACAGGTTAAAAACCTGTCCGGCGGCGAGCAGAGCCGCCTGCGGCTTTGCATGCTGATGGACGAAAAAATCAATCTTCTGATTTTAGACGAGCCCACAAACCATTTGGACATCGCATCCCGGGAATGGATCGAAGCGGCAATCGAAGAATTTGAAGGCGTTTTGCTGTTCGTAAGTCACGACCGTTATTTTATCGAGAAGTTTGCGGAGCGAATTTGGCTGCTTGAGGACGGGAAGATCCGTGATTTTCCCTGCGGTTATCTGAAGTACCGTTCCATTTTAGAACATGAAGCGGCATCCGCATCACCGGCTGTATCTGCACAGAGGCCAAAGAAGGAACGCGTAAAAGGCGGAACAAAGGATGTAGAAAAGCAGATTCGCCGTCTGGAGCGTGAAATTGAGAAACAGGAGCTGTGCATTGCAGAATTCGACACAAAAATAGAAGCGGCAGCTTCGGATTACCAGGAGTTGACCCGATTGTTGGCAGAAAAAGAAGCGGCTGAACTTGCGCTGCTGGATTTGATGGAGCAGTGGGAAGCAGCTCAGGAGCAAGTTTTATAACGAAAGAGCTGTTCGGCTTTAGCCGAACAGCTCTTTCGTTAGTTTTGGATCTCAATAATCGCGTATGCCGTATTCTTCGGTAGCTTGATATCATAAACACCGTCTGTCTGACATACAGTTGCGTTATCGTCATGGAAAGGAATATGCACCTTAACTGCGCCGTCAGCACGCAGGCGGACCGTTTCGCTGATGCCGATAGGCTCTGCTTTTGTAATCAGATTTACACGGCTTCTGTGGAAGCGGATCTCGTCCAGATGGTGGTCGATATCCGTGTCGTATTCGGCAGCAAGCAGATGAATGTATACACTCTGATCGCCTTCAAAGAATGTGATAAGATAACCGTCAGATTCTACGATCTCTACAGGCAGTTTTTTAGAGAAGGACTTGCAGTAATTCAGGAAAATTTCCGAATTATCCATCTCGCTGATGCGGTGGGGATTATAAAGAATACCGTTTGCGACTTCCTGCCACTGATTGGGCTCTTGGCAAGGGGGAAGTTTTGTTTCAACAACCCATTTCGCAGGGGATACCCATACACCGTCGCGGATACTGCAGAAATAATCCTCGGGCTTCTGGATGTCCGGGTGCGTAGGCAGCTGCCAGAAATTCTTGCACATGGGCAGGGGAGTGGGACCCATCACAAGCAGCTTGCCACCGTTTGCAACATAGCGGTTCATAGCTGCGATCTCCTTGTCAGTCATAGCAGCTACGCTGGATAGGATGACAAGGGGATACTCCTCAGGTCCTACGGGGAAATCAAAGATCGTGTGAGGGCTGAGACCGGCTTTAAACAGCGTGTTCAGCGCGCAGGAATATTCCTTGTTATAGCCTTGGGTTATACCGCCAAAGAACGTATGATTTCTGGTTTCATAAGAGAAATAGACACCAAGCTGTCCAAATTGCTTACCCATGAACAATGGTTGGTTCTCTTTCTCAAAAGTGTATGCTTCACCGACAATCTCAGATTCTTCAGGCAGCCCCCGAAGGATGTGATCCGGCAGACCCAAACGCGCTTTTAAGGTGGAGAAGCAACAGTCGTTGTCCAGAATCTTGTTTACGGCCCAAATGATGTTGGCAGAAGGTTTTGTAAAGCCGTATCCGGTGGAAAAGCTGCGCACTCCGGATTCGCGGGCAACAGCCTGATGGTGGGAGAAAGCGACAGCGCGGTTGGCGACAGGGACATTTACCGTGACAGGATCATGGGGATAGGGCGGCGTGTTGCCGCACAGTTCCGAATGGACATAATTGCTGCCGCCGGCAATAAAGGTTCTGGCATCGGTTGCCATACTGATGGCAGAGCAAGCAGCACTGTCAGATCCGCAAGTGGTAATGGGGAAGCCTTCCGGCAGGACAGGAGCTAGTTTTTCAAAGAACTCTCTGCCGCTGTCAAATCGCAGATCGATCCAGTGATGCCATGCTGGATTTTCCCAGTTGCCCCAGAAATTTCTGTCGGAAATTGGCGGCAGATCAATGCCGGAGCGCCGCTGCAATTCAGCACGGCAATGGGGGCAGGCGCAGGACCTAAAGTTCAGATAATGGACAGGATCTTCCGCCGCAAGACCGTCAATGCCGGTGTCAGCTACAAGGCGTTTGGCATAATCGCAGTAGGCTTCGACAAACTCAGGATTGCGGTAGCAAAAGCCTTCACCAGCGTACTGGGGGTAATATAGGGGTTCTCGCGTACGAACATCCACCATTCGCCAATCATTTAGCTTCTTTCCGTGGTAGGTCCAGCTCTCTGCTGCTTCCCGGGACGGGGAGAAAGGCAGATGGGGACCGCTGTGGAGCATAACATGACGCATTTCCTCTACGGTGTCATATCTGTGAATCAAGTTAACTGAATGGCGGTCATACAGTTCGATACCACACTTATGCAGTTCCTCGGCAAGGGAAGCAATGTGATCATGTAAAATTGTAAAGTAGGGGAGATAGTCCCAACGAAAATGGGCGCCGAATGTGATCGCAGTGGTCACATTGGCCTCGGCGGCTTTTTCTACACGCCGTTTCATGCGGTCAAGACCGTCAGCATTGGGCCAATTTAAGTCCTCCCACTGAAGCCACCAGTTGATGATCCGTTTTGGAGTATTGGATTGCACATTCTGATTTTCCATGGATATTACTCCTGTCGAAATTATTTATTCTCGGGGATCTGCGGATACAACTGAATGGTATTTCCGCCGTCAACGACCAATTCAGCGCCGGTTGTATTGCGGGCGGATTCTGCGAAATACCACACAGCATCTGCGATGTCAGCGCCAACTGCCACATCACCCAATGGTGTAAAGCGAGAGGGGACGTTTGCATAGAACTCGGGATTTTGATCCCAGCGATTTGTTTTGATCATTCCGGGCAAGACAGCGTTTACACGGATGTTGTATTTACCCAGATCCAGCGCCAATGCGCGCATCATACCCAGCTGCGCTCCTTTAGAGGTGACATAGGCGATACGGTCCGGGATGCTGCGGTAGGCGGTATTAGAATTGATAAACACGATGCTTCCACCGCCTTGCTCCTTCATTCTCAAGGCTGCAGCCTGACACAGGCAGAAATTCCAGGACACATTGGTATTCAGTACCCGTTGAAAATCCTGAAGGGGATTTTCAAAGATCTTCATATTCAAGCCCTGATCGGCAGCGTTCAAAACAAGAACCTGGATGGAGATGTTATCCTGATCCAATTTCTCAAACAATTCTTCTACTGCCTGTTCGTTCACACTGCCATCCTCATTCAGGGAGTGAAGAGCGTAGCCGCGAATATGGACATCGGGATACTGCGCCCTATAACTCTTTTCCATTTCGGAAACAGTTGCTTGGCTTCTGCCGGTAAATACAACATCGTATCCCTCAGCAGCAAACTTTTGAACGATCGCAACACCGGTATTTACACAGGCGCCGGTGATAAGTACAGTTTTTCTCATGCTGCTTACCCCGTTAGAAATAGAATGAGGTTTTTGCAGGACGAATATCAGTCAACGCACCGCTGTAATGACGCAGGTTATGCTCTACATAAGGATGCTTCAGACATTCTTCCTCGTTTAACTCGATACCAAGACCGGGCTTGTCAGAAATTTTGAGACGACCCTGATCGTAGATGAGGTCCTCACTTGTGATATCGCAGCGGTAGTCTACATCACTGAACATGATCTCAAGGATGCAGAAATTGGGGCAGCAGGCAGCGATTTGCATAGTGGCTGCGTTAGCAATGGGGCCGGAGGGGTTGTGGGGGGCAAAGGGAATGTAGTTGGCTTCTGCAATAGCTGCCAGCTTCTTGAGCTCCATGATACCACCGGCATGGGAAATGTCTGGCTGAATATAATCGCAAGCTCTGCGGCGGAACAGCTCATTATAGTCAAAACGGGTGTAAAGACGCTCGCCGGCGGAAATTGCCACAGGGGACTTTTCCCGAACGGCCGCAAGTGCTTCCAGATTGTTGGGGGGAACAGGTTCCTCCAGCAGCATAGGCTTGAAGCAAGCCACTTCCTGGGCAATCTTAATACCCGTAGGAACATCAAACCGTCCGTGGGCTTCGATCAGAAGGTCGACACTGTTACCCACAGCCTCCCGGACTGCCGCAATGCAGCGCAAGGCTTTATCCAGATCCTGGTTAGAGATCTGCAAATAGCTCTTTCCGAAGGGGTCCCATTTCATGGCTGTGACACCGCGCTTTACAGCTTCACGAGCCTTTTCGCCAAATTCGTCCGGCTCTTTTGCGCCGGCAAACCAACCGTTAACATAGATCCGGCAGTCATCGTTGACTTTGCCGCCGAGAAGCTGATATACGGGGACACCCAGATCCTTACCAAGAATATCCCACAGAGCCATTTCAACTGCGGACAGGGCAGACATCAGCACAGCGCCGCCACGCCAATAGGCATCCCGATACAGGTCGTGAAAGTGCTTCTCGATCTGCCTGGGGTCTTTGCCGACCAAATAATTCTTAATGTGCTCAATAGCACCGACCAGGGCTTTTTCCTTGTATTCCAGAGTGCCTTCGCCAACACCGGTGATGCCGGTATCTGTATAGACCTTGACAAAGACCCAGTTTGTACGGAAGCAGTCAACAACAAATGTTTTTACGTCTGTTACTTTCATAGTGAGATCTCCATTTCTTCAAATAGTTTTAGTGTGATTTTGTTGGTTACTTCAAATGTATCGATTGGAATATCGTCAAACAGACCGTAATGGATCGGTACGGTGATTTTAGCGCCAATTCTCGCCGCGAAGTTCGCGGCATCGGTCATGTTCATGTTATTTCCCTGTCCGTTAATGGGAAGAAATACCGCGTATATATCGTCCGATATTTGGGAGAATATTGCCTCGTTATAAAGGGTATCTCCTGTGATGTAATACTTCTTTTCACCGTCATCAAGGATGATACCAATCGCTTTGGGATCGCTATGCTCCGCTTTCACAGCGGTAAACCGGATACCATTTTCTGTCCAGGTTGTGCCGGGGCTGACCAGAACATGGTTATGATTTCCCGGGTAATGGCGAACCTTATCCCAAACAGTTTGTGGGGACAAGACGGTAACCGATGAATTCTCGTGCAGGAATTTTTCTGCAGTTTCCGGATCAAAATGATCCAAGTGATCGTGGGTGAAGATCATAACGTCAGGTTTCATTTGAAATACTTTCTCATCAACAGGGAAGCGGCGGTGCTTGCTGGGATTCAGCGCACCGATGCTGTCAGAAAGATATGGGTCGATCATGATTTTAAAGCCATTCTTTTCAAACAACAGTCCTGCTTGACCAAGCCAAGTGATACGCATAGTAAACCTCCTTTGGAATCAAGTATGACGGCTCTTGACATTTTGCTGCTTTTATTTAATAATAAATATTACTTAGATTATACAAATTAGTAGCCCAATAATTTAGAAATATTAATGTTAGGGGGCCTGAATGTGGATATTCTGCTGCCACGCATTGTTGCTGTTGGTATTTTTAATGCGCAAGTTACACCCAAAAGGAATATAACAGAAAATCGAAAGACAACAATGTTCGAAATCGAGTTGCCTATTTTAGAAGGGGGAACATCTTATATTAATAATGAGCACCGCAAGATCACATGCAACACGGTGATATGCGCAAAGCCGGGTCAACTGCGGCATACAAAGCTGCCGTACCGGTGTTATTATATTCACATGATCGTTAGTACCGGTCAGCTTTATGACGCTCTGCAGGAACTTCCTGATTTTATGGAAATTGCGAATGTGCGCTATATAAAGGAATTGTTTGAGCGCTTATATTCGCTGTATAATACAGGCCTTATGGAAGATGAACTGATGGTTCAAAGCCTGATTTTAGAATTGGTATACTTTTTGAAAAAGAATTTTCTATCCATCAGAAACCAAAAAGGCTTGAAGGAAGGAAACCGCCAAGTTATTGAGGATACATTGGAATACATTCGGGAGAACTTAACTTCAGAGATGGACCTTGCTTTTTTGGCGAATCGGGCATCCTTCAGCAAAATCTATTTTCATAAGCTGTTTAAAGCATCTACTGGTAGAACGATCCATCAGTATATCGAAGAACAGCGAATCAAAAAGGCGATCAATTTAATGATGTCCACAGATATGACCTTGTCACAGGTGGCGTATGAATGTGGCTTTTCTTCACAATCCTATTTTTGTTATGCATTTAAGCGAAATACCGGTCTGACACCCAGAGCCTACACAAAAGAGGTTGCTAAGCAGTATAGCGAAGGACTTGCGTAGGCTGTGTAGTTATGCTATAATCAACCAAGTGAAAACTAAAGGAGATGTAAAACAATGAGTTCATGCAACGGAAACTGTGCTTCTTGCGGAAGCACAGATTGCGGAGATCGCAAGAAAGAAAGTTTACTTGCGGATATGAATCCCAAGTCCAGCATTAAAAAGGTGATCGCGGTCGTATCCGGAAAAGGCGGTGTCGGTAAGTCTACGGTAACTTCCATGCTTGCTGTAGCTATGGCCAGAAAAGGAAAGCGTGTAGGCGTTCTTGACGCAGACATCACCGGCCCTTCTGCCCCTACGGCTTTTGGTGTTACCGAGTGTCAGGGTGCCAATGAGGATGGCTTGTATCCTGCGTTGTCCAGGGGTGGGATTCAGGTGATGTCGATCAACCTGCTTTTGGATGATCCTGCGTCACCTGTTGTGTGGCGTGGACCGGTCATCGCCGGCGCTGTCAAGCAGTTCTGGACAGATGTAATTTGGGAAGATGTGGATTGCCTTTTTGTGGACATGCCTCCTGGAACCGGCGATGTGCCGTTAACTGTCTTCCAGAGTATTCCGGTTGACGGAGTAGTTATCATCACAAGCCCTCAGGATCTGGTCAGCATGATTGTGTCAAAGGCTGTAAAAATGGCAAACATGATGCATATTCCGATTCTGGGTTTTGTTGAAAATTATGCCTATCTGGAGTGTCCGGATTGCGGGAAGAAAATTGACGTTTTTGGCAAAAGCCACTTGGAGGATGTTGCCAGAGAATTCAATTTGCCGATTTTGGCGAGACTTCCTATTGACCCCAAGGTGGCTGCCGCTTATGACGGTGGTTTGATGGAGACGGTAAATGTTGATGCGTTGAATAAGGCGATCGAACAGATCGAAGCTGTCTGAAAGTTTGACAAAAAATCCCCATTTGCGTTTTGCAAATGGGGATTTGCTTATAAAAGGCGTCCAACAAAATACCAGACTATCAACAAAATAATCAGTAGGGGAATATAGGCGATCAGCGCGGACGAGGCAATAACCAACATGGTGACCTGGAAGTGATTTAATAGATATATTAAACCAGTCAACAGTCCAGTTGTCAGAACGGCTTTTGAAACCTGCTTGCCCACAACATTGGCAAAAAAGAAAGTATACAAAATGCCGATAAATGGGTGTACCGCTACAGACAGGACCGTACCAATTAGAACTTTTAACAAGCCAACAGCAAGGAAAATCGCCAACAATCCCAAAAGAACAACAGGAGCCCAAGTCAAAAGTCCGTCAGGAAGCAGAACAGAAATGATAGCGTTTGCGATCAAATGCAGTACCATTGCCAGCAGAACGGAAAGAATTCGGAAGAAAAACCAAGATATAATATTTTTTCCGGTGGGCAGCCAGCTGTCCGCAAGATTTGCGAGGAAAGCAAGGATCACCATTCCAAGAATTTGACTGCAGATGATTGTATAATGTGCCCCCTCAAATACGAAGATGGATAATGTGTCGTTTTGAATACCGATAAATGGCAGCGGGGAGATCAAAAAGGCAAGGTCCACACCGAAGCTGTAAACGGCAACCGTAAATATATAGATAAATAAAATGCTGATTGCAGAAGATATTGCGCGGTTCAGTGTAGACTTTTTGCCAAAGAGTAATCTTCCAACGATACCAAGCAGTAAAAAAGCGGCAAGGATTACAAGTGTTGCGGTTAAATACACTTGAATATCGAATGAGCCAGGGATCAGAGACTGTAGGAAATTGTTGATTTTATCCATAATAACCTCCTAAAAGGAACAACCGCCAGAATTTATCTGGCGGCTGTAAAAAACAAGGGAAACTGAAATTACTTCAGCTCGGCCTCGGCACCGGCTTCCTTCAGCTCGGCAACCATCTTCTCGGCATCTTCCTTGGAGACAGCTTCCTTCAGAGTCTTGGGGCAGTTGTCAACCAGGTCCTTAGCGTCCTTCAGGCCCAGGCCGGTGATGGCGCGGACGACCTTGATGACGTTCAGCTTGGAAGCGCCGGCATCCTTCAGGATGACATCAAACTCGGTCTTCTCCTCAGCAGCCTCAGCAGCAGCGCCAGCAGCAGGAGCAGCGACAGCAGCAGCGGCGGCAGAAACACCGAAAACTTCCTCCAGAGTGTGGACCAGCTCGGACAGCTCCAGAACGGTCAGACCCTTAACTTCCTCAACGAGAGCAGTGACTTTTTCACTAGCCATTGTAATGATCCTCCTAAATAATGTAATTTGTGTGTTGTTTTTGTGGTTTAAACGAATCAGGCTTCAGCAGGAGCTTCGGCAGCGGGAGCGCCGCCTTCCTTCTGCTCCCGGATCTGGTCCAGGACGAAAGCCAGGCTGGAGATAGGTGCCAGGAAGGTACCCAGGACGGATGCAACCAGAGCGTTCTTGCTGGGCAGTTCGCCGAAGCCATTGAGCTGGTCAGCGGACAGAACAGAACCCTCAACAATGCCACCCTTAATGGTCAGGTTAACACCCTTGTTCTTCTTGGCGTACTCGCAAACGATACGAGCAGGGGCGATGGGGTCGCCGGTGGTGGAAGCCATAGCGGTGGTACCGTTCAGAACCTCGTCGAAATCGTAGCCGTTGTTCTTGGCTGCGAAACGGGTCAAAGTGTTCTTAATAACGGTGTACTCAACACCGGCTTCACGGAACTGCTTACGCAGCTCGGTATCCTGAGCGACAGTGATACCCTTATAGTCAACGAAGACGACGGAAGAGGCTTCCTTGATCTTGCCGGACAGGGCTTCAACAACTGCCTTTTTGGTCTCAAGAACCTTTGCGTTGGGCATGGATTTTCACCTCCGAAAATAAAAAGTGTCTTCCTGCCAGAAGACAGAAAGACACGCAAAACGATCCAAAATCTTAAGCGCACCTCGGCAGGACTTACGGCATAGCCACCTGCTGTCTTTGGCAACAGAAGAATTTTATCATAACATATTTGAATTGTCAAGCACTATTTTTGCGATTTTTTGCACTAAGATTTTCCGATTATATTTATATGTTGGGGTGCTGGGTTCTCAATAGGATTGTTAGCATTTTATACAAAAGCGTCGATGTTTCTTGCATTAATTTGTGCTAAGTGTCCACAGAGGAAAAATAAATGTCCGTCCTTTGCGGAATTTAGTTGACAAGGCAGGGGAAAGGTGCTATAGTATGTCAATAACTGCCACGCATGTGTCGGTATTAAAAGGAGAGAATAATGATGAAAAAATGGATTGCTTTGATTATGGCTGCGCTGCTTCTTGTAAGCATGACAGCTTGTGCGCCTGCTGCTGATGACGGCAAATATGTTGTTGGTATTTGCCAGCTGGTTCAGCACGAAGCGCTGGACGCGGCTACTAAGGGCTTTAAGGATGCTCTCGTAAAGGAGCTGGGGGACAAGGTCACTTTTGAAGAAAAGAATGCCTCCAATGAAGCACCTGCATGCACTACTATCATCAATGGTTTCGTTGCTTCCAATGTTGATCTGATCATGGCTAATGCAACCCCCGCTCTGCAGGCTGCCGTTGCCGGTACGGATAAGATTCCCGTACTTGGCACTTCTGTTACCGACTATGCTTCCGCGCTGGAGCTGGATAACTGGACCGGTACCGTAGGCGGTAATGTTTCCGGTACATCTGATCTTGCGCCTTTGGCTGATCAGGCTGCTATGATTAAGGAACTGTTTCCTGACAAGCAAAATGTAGGTTTACTGTATTGCGTAGGCGAGCCCAACAGCCAGTATCAGGTTGATGTTATTACTGTCGAACTGGAGAAGCTGGGCTACACCGTTAAGACCTACGGCTTTACTGACACCAATGATGTATCTTCTGTTGCGCAGGCTGCGTGCAGCAACAGCGATGTGATCTATATCCCTACCGATAACACTGCTGCAGCCAATACGGAAGCCATTGCCAATGTGGTGCTGGCTGCCAAGGTTCCCGTTGTTGCCGGCGAGGCCGGTATCTGTCGCGGCTGCGGTGTTGCTACTCTTTCTATCGACTACTACGATTTGGGTTATGCTACCGGTCTGATGGCAGCTAAGATCCTTACTGGCGAGGCTAATATCGCTACTATGCCTGTGGAAACTGCCAGCAAGTTCACTAAGATGTACAACGCAGAAAACTGTGCTGCTTTGGGCATCACTGTTCCTGAGGGGTATACAACTCTGGACTGATACGTTAAAAGACCCGGGACAGGGTGGTCTCCACCCTGTCCCTTTACTAAATTCGAGGTGAAATATGGATTTACTGCAATCGTTTCTCAATGCGTCGCCTGGTGCCGTTGCGCAAGGTATGCTTTGGGGTATCATGGCTATAGGTGTGTATCTTACATACCGGATATTAGATGTAGCGGATCTGACTGTTGACGGCTCCTTGGCCACTGGCGGTGCCGTGTGTATAGTTTTGATGCGTATGGGTGTGAATCCCTGGGTGGCGTTGCTGTGCGCATTCATGGCGGGCGCTCTGGCTGGCATGCTAACAGGACTGCTGCACACCCGCTGCGGTATTCCTGCCATTTTGGCCGGTATTTTAACTCAGCTGGCACTGTACTCCGTGAATTTGCGAATCATGGATGGTCGGGCCAATACCGCGATTAATGTTAACAAATATGATCTTCTTGTATCCCAACGTTATGCGCAGGAACTCTCCCTGGACAATCCGCTGGTGCTTCTGGCGATCTTCCTTGCTTTGCTTATTGCTTTGCTTTACTGGTTCTTCGGACGGGAGTATGGCTGCGCAATGCGTGCTACCGGCGCCAATCAAAATATGGCACGGGCGCAAGGTATTAATACCAAGTGGGTCATTACTATTGGACTGATGTTATCTAACGGCCTTGTGGCTGTTTCCGGTGGTCTCGTTGCCCAATATCAGGGAGCAGCAGATGTAAACATGGGACGAGGCGCTATCGTCATCGGTCTGGCTGCAGTGATCATCGGCGAGGTGCTATTCAGCAAGGCTTTCCGTAATTTTGCGCTAAAGCTGGTGGCCGTGGTCATCGGTGCGGTGATTTATTATCTGGTGCTGCAGATGGTGGTGCTTTTGGGTCTAGATACGAATGATTTGAAACTGTTGACGGCGCTGATAGTCGCACTGTTCCTTGCGGTTCCTTATTGGAAAAACGCCATTCCTAAGAAGATAGCCGGAAAGGGGAAGGGACATGCTTGAAATTAAAGGGATTTACAAAACTTTCAATGCTGGTACAGTCAATGAGAAAATTGCCTTAAAAGGTGTTGATTTACACCTGAAAGAAGGAGAGTTTGTAACAGTTATCGGTGGTAACGGCGCAGGCAAGAGTACCATGCTGAATGCCATTGCAGGTGCCTATGAAGTGGATGATGGCAGTATTTTAATTGACGGTGTGAATGTTACACACCTTCCGGAGTATAAGCGGGCTAAATACATCGGCCGTGTGTTCCAGGATCCAATGATGGGCACGGCAGCAACCATGCAGATCGAGGAGAACCTTGCGTTGGCTGCCCGTAGAGGAAAGCTCAGAACGCTTCGCTCCGGAATTACTTCCACGGAACGGGAAAACTACCGGGAAAAACTGAGGATTCTTGGTTTGGGACTTGAGGATCGCATGACTTCAAAGGTAGGTTTGCTTTCTGGCGGACAACGTCAGGCCCTGACGCTGCTTATGGCGACACTGCAGCAGCCAAAGGTACTCCTGTTGGACGAGCACACAGCTGCGCTGGATCCCAAAACAGCAGCCAAGGTTTTGGAGGTTACTGAAAAAATTGTTACTGCCAATAACCTTACTACGCTGATGATCACACATAATATGCGTGATGCAATTGCTTACGGCAACCGATTGATTATGATGTACGACGGTAAAATCGTTGTAGATATCAGCGGTGAGGAGAAAAGGAAGCTTACGGTTGAACAGCTGCTGGATTTGTTCAGCAAAGCCAGTGGTTCTGATGAAGCGAACGATAAAATGCTGCTATCCTGATAATAAAATCCCACAGGCTAAATGCCTGTGGGATTTTATTATCTAAATGATTACAGATACTTAGCAGTGCTCACCTTGACGCCGGGGCCCATGGTGGAAGCAACAACGCAGGAGCGGATATACTGACCCTTGGCAGCTGCGGGCTTTGCCTTTACGATGGCAGCAACCAGAGTGTCCATGTTTTCCTGCAGCTTCTCAGCACCGAAGGAAACCTTACCGATGGGGCAGTGAATGATGTTGGTCTTGTCCAGACGGTACTCGACCTTACCGGCCTTGATTTCCTTGACGGCTGCGCCAACATTGGGGGTGACAGTACCAGCCTTGGGAGAGGGCATCAGGCCCTTGGGGCCCAGAACCTTACCCAGACGGCCGACCAGGCCCATCATGTCGGGGGAAGCGACAACAACGTCAAAGTCAAACCAGTTTTCCTTGGTGATCTTCTCAACGAGCTCCATGCCGCCGACATAGTCAGCGCCGGCTGCCTGAGCTTCTTCCAGCTTTGCGTCCTTAGCAAAAACCAGAACGCGGCGAGTCTTACCGGTGCCGTTGGGAAGAACGACAGCGCCACGAACCTGCTGGTCAGCGTGACGGGAGTCAACACCCAGCTTAACGTGGATTTCAACGGTCTCATCGAACTTAGCGGAAGCACCCTTCACAACCAGATCCAGGGCTTCGTTGGGATCATACTGAACAGAGCGATCGATCAGCTTCGCGCTCTCTTTGTACTTTTTACCTCTAAACAATGTAATTATCCTCCTTAAAGTGGTGATGCGGAAAAATCCTCCCACATTTCCGAGGTTATGCCCTCGGACAGCAATTATCAGTCGACTACAGTGATGCCCATGGAGCGGCAGGTGCCACGGACCTGGCTTTCAGCGGCTTCCAGGGAGTTGACATTCAGATCGGGCAGCTTGGTCTTAGCGATTTCAGTGACCTGAGCGGCGGTCAGAGAACCAACCTTCTGCTTGTTGGGGACACCGGAACCGCTCTCCAGACCAGCGGCCTTCAGGACCAGCAGGGGAGTGGGGGGTGTCTTAGTGATGAAGGTGAAGCTGCGGTCTGCATAGACGGTAATGACAACGGGAATCTTGTAGCCTTCCATTGCCTGAGTACGGGCATTGAATTCCTTGATAAAAGCAGCGATGTTAACACCGTGCTGACCGAGAGCGGGACCAACAGGGGGGGAAGCGGTTGCCTTAGCGGCATTGATTTGAAGCTTAATAATACCAGTGACTTTCTGTGCCATTATAAGCACCTCCTGAATAAAATGTGGTAATGATGCGCTTTGCGCATTTCTTTCGGGGCATCAGCCCCTCCCACGTTCCGACCGGATTATCCGGTCCGATTCGTTTACGGGGATACGACCTCAACCTGATCGAGTTCGAACTCAACAGGAGTTTCACGGCCGAACATACATACGATAACACTTACAGAGTTCTTATCGACATCGATACTCTCCACAACGCCGGTGAAGGAGCTGAGAGGACCGTCGAGAATCCGTACAGAATCGCCAACAGCGTAATTAACAACGATCTCACGCTTTTCAACGCCCATCTGATAGACTTCATCATCTGTCAGCGGGGTAGGATCATTGCTGGATGTACCAACGAAGCCGGTAACGCCGCGAATATTCCGAATCACATGCCATGTATCATCGCTGTATACCATTTTCACCAATACATAGCCGGGGAAGACTTTTCTGTCATAAGTCTTGCTGACGCCAGACTCGGTGATTTCGGTAACAGTCTCCAAGGGAATGGAGATAGCAAGGATTTGATCCTGCAGCTGTCTGCTTTCGATGGTTTTTTCGATAGTAGCCTTAACAGTGTTCTCGTAACCGGAGTAGGTATGCACAACATACCATTTTGCAGTTTCTGCCATAGTTGACACCTTAATGGAAGACACCGATCAAGCCAGTGATCAGAGTCTGTGCAACCAGGTCAAACACCCAGACGAAAACGCCAACGATCAAAACACAGGCGATAACAATCAAGGTGTTTTTCAGTACCTGCTTAGGGGTGGACCATACGACCTTCTTCAGTTCGCTGCGCAGCTCACGGAAGTATCTGCAGATATGGCCCCAGGTTCTGACGAACCAGTTTTCCTTCTTGACTTCTGCCATTGTTCGTGGGCCTCCTTACTTCGTCTCGTTGTGAGTAGTGTGCTTTCTGCAGAATCTGCAGTACTTCTTCATTTCGAGACGGTCGGGGTCATTCTTCTTGTTCTTCATGGTGTTGTAGTTTCTTTGCTTGCACTCAGAGCATCTCAAAGTGACTTTTACGCGCATAACGGCACCTCCTTAAAATTGCCTCCCTGCATGACCTCGGCTAGAAAGATTTAGAATAGCGACCACTACAATGTCACTCCGAGGCTGAAAAAGGCGCACTAATAAAGCCCTTTTTTCACAGGTAGAACCATTCTATCACAGGAACTTTTGCGAGTCAACAATTATTTTAGGAAAATCATTACTTTTTTGCGAAAAACCCAGGATAACCCAAAGAATGTTGAACGATTTCCTGCATAGTTTGCAATGAGGTGATTTTTATGAAAAGCATAATAGATAAGTTTTGCCTGAAGTGGGTTCTCATTTCAGAACTGACCGGTATTATTTCTGGTTTACTTTCTATGGATGGAATGCAGATTTACGATGCAACAGTCCAAAAAGCGCCATTGACGCCACCGGGCTGGGTGTTTGCTGTGGCTTGGACGATCTTATATGCGTTAATGGGAATCGGCGTTTGCTTGGTGGTCAAAAGCGAAAAAACGCAGGGGAAATCGTGCTGTGTTAACTTATTTATTGCGCAGTTAATTGTAAATTTCTTTTGGTCACTCATTTTCTTTAATGCCCAGGCATTTGCAGGAGCATTTGTGTGGCTTGTACTGTTGTGGGTCCTTGTTTTAGCTATGACAATTTGTTTTTCAAAGGTAAGCCCAACAGCAGCCTGGCTGCAAGCACCGTATTTGCTCTGGCTTAGTTTTGCGGCCTATTTAAATGCGGCGGTCTGGCTTTTGAATTCATAAATCTTAGCAACTGATTGAAATTATAGCTTTCTTTTTTATTTTAAATCTTATATAATGTATCCAAACAAGTGAAAGGATATATAGAAATGAAGAGAATAATGGGCATAGACTACGGTGATTCTCGTACCGGAGTTGCGATTTCAGATTTGCTTTGCTCTATTGTTGGCAGTACGTGTGTGCTGCGGAGCAGGAATACGGAAAAATTATTGGAAGATATATTACAGTTAGTTAAGCAGAGTGATGTAGGTCAGATCGTTGTTGGTTTGCCTAAAAATATGGATGGCTCTGAAGGTCCCAGAGCCATGCTGTGTCGCCAGTTCGCTCAAAAACTGGAATCCTTGACTGGACTGCCGGTGACAATGTGGGATGAGCGCAGAACGACTGTTGAGGCCCACAACATTTTATCTCAACACAATTACCACGGTAAGAAACGCAAAGAAACAGTAGATGCAGTAGCGGCATCTTTGATCCTCTCGGGATATCTTGACTATTTGTCGCGATAAAATAACTCTCTGACCCCTGTGACCAGTAACAGACCGCCAAATAGTTTTTTTAACGCATTTGTATCCAGATTTTTACCGATATAAGTGAAGGTTAATGCTGCAACACATCCTGTGATAATTGCAGGTAAGATACTGCGCCACGGGATTTCCTTGTTTTTCAGCCGTATTATGCTAACACTACCTGCGGCAGTTACAAAGAACATCAGATTGATCGTGCGCGCAATGGTCGGTTCCATTCCAATGACTTGTGTTAACCAAAGGATCAGAAGTGTTCCGCCGCCGATTCCTAATCCTGAAAGAAAACCTAAGATCGTACCGGCTGCGATTGCGACAGGGATAGAACTTAACATAGATAACGAATACCTCCCCAGAGAATCAGGATTCCTAAAACACGGTGAAGATATTTGGTAGGGATCAAATGTCCAAAGCAACCCGAAAGCAGGCCACCGACAACGCTGCCTGCCAAATATGGCCAGGCTTCCTGCAGTGGCAGCCCGCTATTTCCTATATTTGTGCAGAGAGATACGATGCAGATTGGCAAAATAATTGAGACAGAGCAGGGGAAAACCTGATTATCTTCTAAATCTGTATAGTGTGTAAGCGTAGGTACAAGTACCATACCGCCGCCGGCACCAAACAGACCGTTAACTACGCCGGCTGCGCCGCCGGAAACTCCAAAACCGATTATTTTTCTCCAGTTCATCATGATTGCCTCCTGTGGGAATTTTTTCCCTGGGAGGCAAAATTATTCGTTATAATCCATTTAAAATAAAGAAACCTCCCGAATCGGGTGATTCGGGAGGTGAAATTATTAAGCCATTGTACGGTCGGTGTTCATTCTGGAAACATTTCCAACAACAACCTCAGCGGCCTTGGCAAGCTCCTCGATCCATGCAGCAGTGGCATCGTCACGCAGATCGGAATCGATCAGCTTGTCACGGTAGGAAATATCGCAGAAGCCATCAAAATACATGACATGATAGCCGTATTCTGTGGTAATGATATCGGTATCGCCAACCTTACGGTTCGTATCGAAGCACCAGTTGTCGAAAGCCTCAACAGTCATACCGGGGTAGATCTCTTCAATCAGACCGTTTTCTTTAGCGGAGCCGTCATCGCTGTGTTCTTTTGCCAGCTTGCCAAAGGCTTCTGCTGTTTGCGCTTCGCCATTCTTGAATTTTTCCAAGAGTTCGTTAGCTTTTGCTTCAGCGTTCTTTTTGCTCTCTTCCTTAAAGACCTTGTTACCGTCCTTATCAGTGGTGGAGTCAACCTTCAGCAAAATATGCCGGACATTTACAAGCTTCATCAAGTTGTCAGTACCACTCTGGAACATGATGACAGTGTAGCCGGTAATTGTTTCCTTGTCATCTTTATCCTTAGTTGTCTGGGGGAACAGACCAATATCACCAGTCTTACGGTCTTTTTCGGAGAGCCATTCCCGTATATCTTCGTCAGCGATCATTTCACCGCCAAATTGCTTGGTATACAGGGTGGACTTAGCGTCTTCCTTATCCTTGTTGATGTTTAAAGCAGCAATAGCCTTATCCAGCGCAGCAGAATCCGTATATGTGCCTTTGGAAAGTGCCTCGGCATCGGCCTTAGCGGCAGCTTGCGCGGCTGCAATTTCTTCATCAGAATAGGTGGTATTGCCGTCTTCGTCCTTGGTGCCGCCCTGGCGATAATCGGAAACAATAATATCATAGGCGGAGAAATTATAGGAAGAGTAGTAGAAGAAGTCCTTCTTCTCATGCTCGCGGTAATCCTCATCAGTATACTCTAAGCCGTCAAAGTATGCATTGGAGAAAGATTGGGCAAGAGCTTTTACATTCAGATACTCTGTATAGGTCTCTTTGCTGGCAGTAGGGCCGTAGCAGGCACGAAGATAGGGATCCAAGTCTTCATATCCGGCATAGTAGATTGCGTATGCAGTCATAGTGTTGATGTTGCTGAGAACGGCAGTCTCTTCATCCTCAGTCATCTTATGTCCGGCCTTTACAGCGGCGTCATACAAGGCGTAAATGTCTGTAGCATCGGAAATGGCCTGTTCCACAAAAACCTGTCCCCAGGTCTTCTCAGTTTGCTCAGGATGCTTCTGGTCGTCCAGAGAAGCATAGTAATCAAGACCGTTCATTCCTGCATAAATAAACGCATAATCACCATAAGCTTCCTGATACTCGGCGCGAACCTCTTCAATGGCATCTGCCAGGAAATAGTTCATCATCGTGGTGTTCAATTTGTTATTACCAACAGTCAGGGCAATCGTTTTGTTGTCCAATAGACGGTCAACCGGGTTATACAGAACAATGCCAAGACCCAATGCGACAATCAAAACCATACAGACAACAAAAGTCAGAGTGTATCTTTTCAGACTTTTGGCATCTTTTTGCTCTTTCAGCTGCTTTTCAGTCAAAGCGGCAGCGTTTTGCTCTTTGCGGAGCTTTTTCTTACTGGATGCGCTCATGTAATCAATTCCTCTCATTGTGCTTTTGGATAAATTGCACAGTTACCACCATGCATAGACTACTGAATTATAACTGATTTACTTGATACTTTCAAGAGCTAATTTTGTTTTTTGACAGAAAATTATCAACAAAGGCTGTGAAAGAGTGCAAAAAACATGGGGAGTAAACACTCCCCATGCAAAATCCCGCTTTAGCCGTGTGTATTCCATTATGACCTGCACAAAAAGGCAGGTGGGTTGCCGCTCCGGTTCATTACTGCTCCCAACATCCACCGTACGTCAAAGCGCAGGCGGGAGGTCTGCAAACAGAACAAGAAATCCTGCATCCCGAATAACATGATGTGGGTCCAAAAGAACACATCACGCACCAAGCAGGTTTTTTTAATTTTCAAACGGATCTGCGTAAATAGAGTCCATGAGCAAATCGTTAACGGCGGATAACTCATCTTCGTCATCGACGGTGTAAAGGATGGGTTCGCCGTCTTCTTCCACAGACTTGATAATACAAACCTGCAGGTTAACAGGATCTGTATCATCACTATCAGCAGGGATAACGGCTAAATAATTGCAGCCGTTATACTCTAGTGTATTCAAAACTTCAAGTTCGTATTCATTACCATCATCATCTGTGATTGTAATATAATCAGAACCGTATGTATCGTTCATAACAATGACACCCCAATTCGCAGTTACTATATGAATTGTAACTGGTATCCTGTTTAAAATCAAGTGGTAATCTTTCGTAAAGTTTCGTGAAATACCGGTTCCTAAATCTTTTTATCGTGAATGATATAGAATAGTTTTTTAATGGAAATATATCCATAAAAGCAAAGCAGGAAGATTTCAAGATAATTCATAAATTGGGTCTTTCGTTTTTGGAGAGGATATGCTATAATTATATAGATAGAATGAAATGATTATGCCGATGCGCGTGAATACATTGGATCTGCCATCGTTTTTAGGCTTGGAGGTACTTCATGACACAGGATAATAACCAGGGAAGAAAACGCGTTTTTCGTCAGGCTTGGAAACCGACAGTATATCTGCGGTTTTTGCATGGACTTTGGAACGGTGTTTATTCCACTTTTAAAATTTTTGCCGGCGCTTTAGCAACTGTTTTTGTGATTACGGCTGTATGCGTTTTGGGCTTTGTGACGATTTTGGCCAATTACTTCCAGGAAGAGATCATTCCTACAGCCAATGTGCAGCTGGATAGTTTTGATCTGGAGCAAAACTCGTACGTGTACTATTTGAACGGTGATGACATCGAGATCTTGCAAAGGGTATATTCCTCTGCAAACCGCGACTGGGTTTCTTACGAAAACATTCCGGAAGATTTGATCCATGCTGCCGTGGCCATTGAGGACCACCGGTTCTTTCAGCATCAGGGTGTTGACTGGATCACCACGATCAAAGCCTGTTTGAATATGTTTATGGGCGGCAGCAGTGAGTTCGGCGGTTCGACGATTACCCAGCAGCTGATCAAAAATGTTTTTAAAGAAGATAGCTTTACAGTTCAGCGTAAGGTTCTGGAGATTTTCCGTGCTGCGGAATTCGAAAGACTGTATGATAAAAAAGTTATCCTGGAATGGTATTTAAATATTATTTTCTTCGGTCAAAATTGTTATGGCGTAAAGGCTGCAGCAGAAAATTACTATGGTAAAGAATTGGAGCTGCTGACAACGGCGGAGTGCGCCAGCTTGATAAGCATTACCAACAACCCATCTTTGTTTAACCCATATCGTACGACTCTGGACAAGGATGGAAAAACCGGCGCCGAGAAAAACCGAGAAAGACAGGTCAACACTCTGTATATGATGAAAGAGTATGGATATCTGTCGGAATCGGAGTACCAAGAGGCATACAACCAAAATATTGTATTTAAAAGTGGTATTTCCCCAGAAGATAAATTGGCAGTTTGCGTGAACTCCGCATGCGGATATCGGGGCGCGGTTGGCAGCTATGTGTTAAAAGAAGGCACACATTATTGTCCCAAGTGCGGTTCAGAGGCTTCGTTTGACAAGGACGCATCCCAGTATGTTTATTCTTGGTTTGTGGATACGGTTCTTGAAGATGTAGCACAGCAGCTGGCGGAGCAAAACGGTGTCGAGTGGAATGATGAAAGCAAAAAAGTCTATATGGAAGTGATCAGCCGGGGTGGATACCATATCTACACCACCTTGGACATGGAGGTCCAGCAACAGGTTGATGCGATTTATACAAATTTGGAAGAAATTCCGGAGGACCGCAGTGTTCAGCAGCTCCAATCTGCTATGGTCATATTAGATAACCGCACCGGTGATATCGTTGCCATGGCAGGTGGCGTAGGTGAGAAGGAAAATCACGATGCTTTTAATCGCGCCACAGATGCGAAGCTGCAGCCAGGTTCCTCTCTGAAACCGATTAGTGTGTATGCCCCTGCGTTTGAATTGGGTGTTATTACACCGGCAACGGTTATTTCTGACCTGCCGCTGTATTATACAAAAGAAAGCGCGTTCCCGAAAAACGATGACCTGGCCTATGCCTATAAGCGTGTAATTCTTACAGGTGTCACCTCGTCCGTTAACGCGATCGCGGTTAATACTTTGGATCGTATCGGCACTTCCTATAGTTTTGACTTTGCCAAGAATCATTTCCGCTTATCTACGTTGGTCGACACTTATGTAGACAGAAACGGAAAGGTTTTTTCGGATATCAATTACTCACCCCTCGGAATGGGTGCGCCTACAAAGGGTGTCACGGTCCGTGATTTGGCATCTGCCTATGGAACTTTTGCCAACAACGGTGAATATAGGGAAGGCCGCACATTCCTGAAGGTATACAACAGTGATGGCGAGCTGGTTATTGACAACGAACAACAGACGGATCAGATTCTTACCGAAAAAGCTGTGGAATATATGAACTTCTGCCTGGATGCAACAGCGGATATTTTCCAGGGCGGTTCCGGCTATAACGGTGATATTGAAGGTCAGGATGTAGCCGCCAAAACCGGTACGACTACAGGTACAAAGGATCGTTGGTACTGCGGTTATACCGGCTACTATACCTGCGCGGTTTGGGTTGGTTACGATATGCCGGAAACAGTCGTGTTGGTTGGCGACTTGACAAACCCTGCGGGCCGTTTGTTTAAAAAAGTAATGGAACCGATCCACGAAGGTAAAGAGCGAATTCCTTTGTTTGACTCGGGTAATTTTGTGACTGTTAGCGTCTGCCTTGACTGTGGCAAGTTGGCAACAGATGCCTGCAAGTACGATCCCCGCTCCTATGATAGCGGCACGACTCGTATTGCTACGTCCAAGGTTTATCCCGAGGATGTGCCGGACGATGTCTGTAATTGCCATGTGATGGTTGATTTTTGTAAGGAGTGCAATGCCGTAGCCAATGAATACTGCAAACTGATGGCAAAAGCCGGTCAAACGGTATTGGTAAAGCGTGCGCTGGTCAAAATGACGCAGGACGGTGTTAATGAACTGAAGGCAGCCAGTGAATTTGGCCTGTATAAGAGTCATTTGGCGGATAATTATATTTGGCTTGTGGATGACAATGGTAGGGATAGAGATTTTACAGGTATTTTTGGCGATGCCAATGAAGGTTGTCACGAGCCGTATCTTGTCTGTAATTTGCACACGAAGGAAACCTGGGAAGAGTTTTTAGAAGAGCACCCTGACTATAGTGCGCAGGGAAGTGTGGATGTGGAGTAAGGAGGATACCATGGTCTGGTTATCCAATGAGTGGAGTGAATATGAAGTCCTGGATACTTCGGATGGCGAGCGTTTGGAGCGATGGGGAAAGTATATCCTGGTTCGCCCAGACCCCCAGGTGATTTGGAATACACCTAAGGAGCATCCCGGTTGGCGCCGCTATGATGCCAGATATGTTCGTTCCAATACAGGGGGTGGTCATTGGTCTGATCACCACCTGCCGGAACGTTGGCAAATTCACTACAAGGATTATTTGACTTTTCATGTCAAGCCCATGAATTTTAAGCACACCGGCGTTTTCCCGGAGCAAGCTGCTAACTGGGACTTTATTCGGGAAAAGGTGGCAAATGCCGGCCGTCCTGTGCGGGTTTTGAATTTGTTTGCCTATTCCGGCGGCGCAACACTGGCGGCAGCTGCCGGCGGCGCGGAGGTTTACCATGTGGATGCGTCCAAGGGTATGGTAGCCTGGGCGAAGGAGAATGCAGTCGCTTCCGGGCTTGCTGACAGACCTATCCACTGGATCGTGGATGACTGCGGTAAGTTTATTCAGAGAGAAATTCGCCGTGGAAGACGTTATGACGGAATTATCATGGATCCTCCCAGTTATGGCAGAGGTCCAAGCGGCGAGATCTGGAAGATGGAAACGAGTTTTTATCCATTCTTACAGGAAACTGCCAAGCTTTTGACGGATAATCCTTTGTTTGTGATTATCAATTCCTATACAACTGGTCTTGCGCCCTCTGCTGTAGGCTATGCCTCGGATGTTGTTTTTGGTAAGCGGCATGGTGGGCATACCGCAGTAGGGGAATTGGGGCTGCCGGTTCGTTCAACCGGTATTATGCTGCCCTGTGGCGCTACAGGACGTTGGACCCCATAATGCTGGAGGAGATTTTGTGAGTACTGCGATTTCTGTTGAGCATCTTAAGTATACTTATCCCGGCGTGGATGAGGGTGCGGATGTTTCTGTTTTTGAGGATCTGGACTTAACAATTGAAGACGGTAGTTTCACGGCAATTCTTGGTCCCAACGGTTGTGGTAAGTCTACACTTGCGAAGCATTTTAACGGGATTTTACTTCCATCGGGTGGATGTGTCTATATTTATAATATGGATTCCAAAGATGAAGAAAAACTGATGAACATTCGGCGTACCGTTGGAATGGTTTTCCAAAACCCGGACAACCAAATCGTTGCCAATGTGGTAGAGGAAGATGTTGCCTTTGGACCGGAAAATCTGGGTGTTTCAAGTCCCGAAATCCGCCGCAGAGTCGACCGGGCACTGAAGCAGGTGGGCATGTATGAATACCGGGAACATGCGCCGCATCTGCTGTCCGGCGGTCAAAAACAAAGGATTGCCATTGCCGGCGTGATCGCTATGCAGCCAAAATGCATTGTTCTGGATGAGCCAACAGCAATGCTGGACCCCCGTGGACGCCGAGAGGTTATGGAGACGATCCAGAATCTGAATCGCGACAAGGGGATCACCGTAGTGTTGATTACCCATCATATGGATGAAGCGGCATTGGCTGACCGTGTAGTGGTATTAACCGGGGGGGAAGTTGTTGCAGACGGAACACCTAAGGAAGTTTTTTCGCAGGTGGACAAAATGCACAGCATTGGACTGGCAGCCCCGGAAACGGTGGAGCTTTGCAGTGAGTTGAATAAAGTAGGGTTTTGCTTGCCGCTGGACAAGTTGGACCCAGTTGAATGCGCGCAGACACTTTATGATTTTCTGAAGGTCTGACCGCGGGAGGAATGTATATTGGCACCGATCTTGCAGGTGAAAAATCTTTCACATATTTATAGCACAGGCACACCATTTGAACATAAAGCATTGGATGATGTAACTTTTTCTGTAGAACCGGGTGAGTTTATTGGCATTATTGGTCATACCGGTTCCGGAAAATCCACGTTGATGCAGCACTTGAATGGTTTGCTGAAACCTACATCCGGACAGATTTTGTTGGACGGAAAAGATATTTGGTCTGACAAGCAGTTGACTCGTCAGGCCAGATTTCGCGTTGGTCTGGTATTCCAGTATCCGGAATACCAACTGTTTGAGGAAACGGTTTATAAGGACATAGCCTTTGGACCAAAGAATATGGGGCTTTCTGCCGAGGAAATTGACAGACGAGTTCGTGAGGCCGCTGACTTTGTTGGTGTTGCCGCCGAGCAGCTGGAGGTATCTCCCTTTGATCTTTCCGGTGGCCAAAAAAGACGTGTTGCAATTGCCGGTGTAATTGCTATGGAACCGGAGATCTTGATTCTTGACGAGCCTACGGCAGGACTGGATCCGGCTGGCAGAGAAGATATTCTGCAAAATATCGACAGATACCGCAAAGAGAAAAGAGCGACTGTGATGATGGTGAGCCACTCTATGAATGATGTGGCAAGACTTACACAGCGGTTGATGGTGATGAGTGACGCAAGGCTTGTGATGGACGGCTCTCCGGAAGAGGTCTTTAACCATGCACAGGAATTGCTGGAAATGGGGTTGGATATTCCGGCGCTCACCAGGATTTTTCTGGAACTTAAGAAACTTGGGCTGGACGTGGCTCCTGTCTACACGATGCAGCAGGCGGTGGAGTCTTTGACCGGCCTGAGAGGAGGGGATTGCCATGCTTAAGGACATTACCCTCGGTCAGTATTTTCCCGGGAAATCTGCGATTCACCGCTTAGATCCCCGTACCAAGCTTGTGATTCTCGTTCTATATATTATTGCGCTTTTTATGGCGGTAAGCTGGGTCTCGTATGGCGTTATGTTTCTGTTTTTGGCTGTATCCGTTGCGATTTCCGGCGTCCCGCTGAAGTCATTTGTGAAGGGCCTGAAGCCACTGCTGTTCATACTGGTCTTCACGGCGATTCTGAATATCTTTTTTACGGCAGGTGAGACGGTTCTTGTATCCTTCCTGGGAGCCACGATCACTTTAGAGGGACTGGTACGCGCATTTTTTATGCTGACCCGGATCTTAATGCTGGTTACCGGTACTTTTTTACTGACCTATACCACTTCACCGATTGCCTTAACAGATGGTTTAGAGTCGTTGTTAGGCCCACTGAAGAAGCTTCGTCTACCGGTTCATGAGCTGAGCATGATGATGTGCATCGCGCTTCGTTTTATTCCCACTTTGATCGAGGAAACGGACAAGATCATGTCTGCACAGAAGGCTAGAGGTGTGGATTTTGAATCGGGAAAACTGATGCAGCGAGTTCGCGCGTTGATTCCGATTCTCGTGCCGCTTTTCATTAGTGCGTTTCGGCGGGCAGATGAACTGGCAACAGCAATGGAATGTCGCTGCTACCAGGGCGGAGATGGCCGGACGAAGATGAAATTGCTGAGGTATAAGCTTTTGGACTTTAAAGCTTATGGCGTAGGAATTATTACACTGACGGCAGTGCTTGTTTTAAGAAGTTTTGGCCTGTGAGGTGCTGTATGCAGAATATTGCTCTGTTTCTGACATATCTTGGTACTGCCTATCATGGGTGGCAGATGCAGAAAAATTTGTCTACCGTGCAGGAAACATTGGAGAAAGCCATAGCAATGGTGGTAGGACACAGTGTTCATGTAACCGGCTGTGGCCGCACAGACGCAGGGGTTCATGCCAAGTGTTATGTGGCTAATTTCCGTACAAATTCTACAATTCCAATGGAACGGCTTCCTTATGCCCTGAATACCCATTTGCCGCCGGATATTGTCGTCACAAAGGCATTTGCAGTCCATGACGGATTTAATGCAATTGGTTCTTGTGTGAAAAAAGAATACACATACTTGATTTACAATTCCAGATTAAAGGATCCCTTCTATGTGAATCGCGCATGGTTTTATCCCCGACACTTGGATGAAAAGGTGATGCAGGAAGCTGCGGACCAGTTTGTAGGAACCCATGATTTTGCTGCAGTACGGTCTGTTGGCACAGATGTGAAATCTACAATACGTACCGTATACCATTATCGAGTGGAACGGGATGGGGATTTGCTTCGGCTTAGGGTTTGCGCCAATGGATTCTTATATAACATGGCGCGGGCAATGGCAGGCACGGTTGTGTATGCAGCGGAAGGAAAGATAAAACCTTGTGAGATCGGAGAAATTCTTGAATCCGGTAATCGTACGGCCGCCGGTCCTACTGTACCGGCCGGCGGCTTATACATGACGCATCTTTGGTACGATGACGGTGTTGAAAAATTTGAATGTATCAACGATTGGCATCTGTAATATAGCTGCCTTTCTGGGGGCGACCTGGGGGTCGCCCCCAGAAAATAGTTAATAATTTGTTTTTTCTTTTTGGCTGTGGTTGTGGTATACTGCAGCTATAGGATATTTCCTTGAAAAAGGAGTGAGGTCAATGCAGCCGAAATTGTGCAGCAAGTGTAAGAAAAATATTGCCGTTGTTTTTATCAGTAAAATCGAAAACGGTGTGACAATGAATGAGGGATATTGCATCAAGTGCGCCAGAAGCCTTGGTATACCTCAGATAGATCAAGCAGTACGCCAAATGGGATTCTCCGAAGAAGATTTGGATACGCTGACCGATGAGATGAGCAATATGTTTGCGCAGATGGATCAGGAGGATGCTGACAGCGACGAGGTGGAAAGTCAGACTGCCACATTTCCCATGCTCAATCAGTTGTTTGGCGCGCCGAACGGTGCGCATCCTGCACCTAGAAAAGAGCAGCCACAGGAGAATTCTGAGGAGAAAAAGGGTAAAAAAAGCAAGAAAAAACATAAGTTCCTGGACAGCTACTGTATGGATTTAACCGGTCGCGCCCGCGATGGTAAGCTGGATGCGGTGATTGGCCGTGATGTGGAGACAGAACGGGTAATTCAGATCCTAAACCGCAGACAAAAGAACAATCCTTGCCTCATCGGTGAGCCGGGTGTTGGTAAAACGGCTATCGCCGAGGGTTTGGCGCAAAGAATTGCAGCAGGTGATGTTCCGTTTAAGCTGCGGGACAAGGAAGTCTTTTTGCTGGATTTAACCGCTTTGGTTGCAGGCACACAGTTTAGAGGTCAGTTTGAAAGCCGCATGAAGAGCCTGATTGGCGAAATTAAAGAATGTGGCAATATTATTCTTGTGATCGATGAAGTTCATAATTTGGTTGGCGCAGGGGATGCGGAAGGCTCCATGAATGCCGCTAACATTTTAAAGCCTGCACTGTCCCGTGGTGAGATTCAGGTAATTGGCGCTACCACGTTCAATGAATACCGAAAGTATATTGAGAAGGATGCAGCCTTGGAACGCCGGTTCCAGCCTGTTTCTGTTGCTGAGCCTACCATTGAGGAAGCGGTTCAGATCATGATCGGCATTTCGAAAAGCTATGCACAGTTTCACGGTGTTGTGATTTCTCCGGAGATTGCACGCCAGTGCGTCGTTCTTTCGGAGCGGTATATCACAGATCGTTTCTTGCCGGATAAAGCCATTGATCTTTTGGATGAGGCATGTTCTGACCTGAATTTGCGGTGCAAAGAGATCAGCGAGCTGGCTGAACTGAAAAAAGAGCGGGATGATTATGAGCTGGAGCTTCAGATGCTTACAGATGACACGGAAAATGAGCATTATGAGCGTCTGGCGCATATCCGCAGCAGACTGTGCCAGATTGCGGCTAAAATTGAAGATTTGGAACAGCGGCCAAAACCTGTTGTTACTATGGAGAATCTTGCCAGAATTATTGAACTGTGGACGAAAATTCCGGCTTCTAAGATCAAAGCCCAGGAGTATCAGCAGATAAGTGGATTAAGTGAACGGTTGAAAAACTATATCGTAGGTCAAGATGAAGCGGTTGATGCTGTAAGCCGTGCGATTCGCCGTCACAGAGTGGGTATTTCACCGAAGAAAAAACCGGCATCCTTTATTTTTGTTGGTCCCACGGGTGTTGGTAAAACAGAATTGGTAAAGCGGCTGGCGGATGATCTTTTTGACAGTGTGGATAGCCTGATTCGGTTGGATATGTCCGAGTATATGGAAAAACACACGGTTTCCAAGCTGATCGGCTCACCTCCGGGCTATGTAGGCTACGATGAGGCTGGACAGCTGACGGAAAAGATTCGCCGCCGTCCCTACAGTGTGGTTCTTTTTGATGAGATCGAGAAGGCGCATCCGGATGTTTTGAATGTACTGCTTCAGGTTTTGGATGATGGCAGGATCACGGATGCCCAGGGCAGACAGGTCAATTTTGAGAATACAGTCATTGTGATGACGTCCAATGCCGGCTCTGAGGGCCGTGTTGGCGGAATGGGTTTCGGCAGAACGGATAATGATGTGGTCAAAGAAAAGACCCTCAAGGCTCTTAGGGAGTTCCTGCGCCCGGAATTTTTGAACCGTGTGGATGAGATCATTACTTTTAATCATCTGACTGAGGAAAATTTCCGGGGTATTGCCGAGATTATGCTGCAGGAGCTGAAGCAAAGCCTTTCCATTCGGGAATTGGAGCTGAAATGGACAGAAGAGCTTAAGGATGTTTTGGTAAAGAAAGCTTATTCCGCCGTTTATGGCGCAAGAAATTTGCGGCGTACGATTCAAAGGGAGTTGGAAGATCCGATTGCAGAGAAAATTATGGAATCCTTTGAAAAACCAATTTCTATAATTTCTGTTCAGGTTGCAGAGGGCGAGATACAACTGCATGTAGAATAACACATATTACAAAAAGCGCATCCAGAAGTCGGTGACTCTGGATGCGCTTTTGACCTATATTTAATTATGCAGCAATTTTAACAGCTCACTGGCGCCGGTTATGATATTGTCGTAAACATCGGAAAGATAGTTTGAGGAGCGTGCTTCGTAACCACCTTCATCAAAGGCTTCTTTTGTGGGGAAATAACCTTCCCAACCGTTTGTAAGCGCACAGGGAAGGATCAGATCCCAGCCTTCATTCTTTTTGATCTCCACACCGATTTGCGTAAAGGGCTCACCGGGAATACCAACCAAGGCAACATTACCGATTCTAAGACCTGCTAATTCCAGGTTGAAATGGTCAGGACCGTTTTCCAGGGCGCACATCCGGAGAGCTTCAGCCACAACAGTTGTCAGCTCCATGGCGTCAAAGGGAATCAGGTCATCCTGTCCTGCTTCGTGCAGTTCCCTATACTTATGTGCCAGAGGCAGATCAGCGGGGTCCGGTACATTGGCCTTAACAGTAACAATGTGCTTCAGTGCCTTAACGCAGTCTACATCCACATATTCGACCTTATCATAAACCTGCAGAATGGTACCAGCCAATGCGCGGCCAACAAAACGAGCCATACCGGGGCTCTTCATTTCGTTGTCAAAGCTGATTTCCGTGTCATTCATGTCGCCGCCGGAGGGGAAGACATGTGTACTACCCACATCACCTTCTGCGCCCATTATGCACATACATTTTACGCCATCCAAAGCTTTTTCAACGGTTCTTCTTGTCCAGCCGGGCCAGTCTGCGCTTATGAGTTCACCGTTTATGGTGTCTGCGTGCAGGCCGTAGTTCAGAATCACGATACTATCGTCACCCTCGCGGTCAAATCGGAGAACATTGACACGTTGGTCTAGTTCGCCGAGAGGGTAGTCAATGTTCGGATCGTTGATGGGTGGGCAAGTCATGGTAGAACCGTCTTTCATGCGATACCGACGGATATAGGCAATTCTGTCAGGCGCATGGCCTACGGCAAAACCCATACGCGCAGGTTT
The DNA here is from genome assembly GCA_017416325.1 of Oscillospiraceae bacterium. GTDB lineage: Bacteria > Bacillota > Clostridia > Oscillospirales > Oscillospiraceae > Faecousia. The sequence continues at coordinate 241,139 of JAFQCV010000006.1, read as the reverse complement.
CAAATTTTCTAAAGCAAATACAGCAAGATCGCACAGGCGCTGTTCCAGAAAGCTTGCATAACTGCTAATCACTTCTTCATCGGCATCAAAGAAGGTGGTTGGTTCGGTAAGAGGAGATGTATGTGTATGTGTGCAGGTAAAGAAGATATTTTCCATAGAGATGCCGGAGGTTTTGGCGATAGCGGCTCTGAATCTGTTGTTATTTTCAACAGACATTAGACAAAGATCGGCGCTAATCAAAAGAACCGGAGATCCACCGCAGCTCAGGGCCAGGGCGCTGGCTTCCAGATCATCTAAAAAACCTTTCGCAAAACGGGGGACAAAGTATCCGTGAACACCAATTCCCAGCATTGGGTTGATGTTTACACGGGCATATCCAACTTGTAATGTATTCATAACAAATCAGCCTTTCTATGTATAGTGAAATTTTATATTTTTCAATTATTATAATCCAGCTTCGTGATGGGTTCAACTGGTATTTTACACAAAAAACCGAAGTCAGGTTACGCAGCGCGCCTGTTGGGATGGATTTATAACGAGAAGTCTTCCTTATCATATTTTTGAAAATCAACAGCTTTCGTCTTTGCCGGGATGCGTTTGCACGGGTCATAGACAAATTTGCGGCATTTTCCGTATAGATCAACAACGCCTCGCTTGATGCAAAGAGCTTGTTCCTCGTTCAGTTTTGTGCAGTAAGCGCAGTAGGAGCATGATTTTTCGATCCGCTTTTTGAAGAGCATGGTAAATCCTCCGTGTTCAATATCTATCTAAATTATACACCACTGGGAAGCGGAATACCATACTTATTTTGATGTTTTTTTCGAAAATGTGACAATATGACAATAACAGGTGCAAAACACAGCAGGATCGCGACCATATAAAGAGGAGAAATGCCGTTGTTAACGATATAAATCATGGGGATGGATAAGAGCAAACTGATCCCTGTTTGTATAAGCTTTCCATGGATATATTTGCCAATGCCCAATTTACCGTTAACAGACATGGTTTGCAGTAAAACGCAAAAACCACCAACAGATAAGCCGGCGGTACAAACGAAGAAACGCAACCCAATATTTTGGATTTCGTTTAGTGCGATACTGCCGTTTGCAAGCTCCAACAGCATTTGAATTGCCACATGGGGCGCAGTAGGAAGCATCCACAGGAACCATCTTTCCAGAAAGGATAAAATAACACGGAAAATAATGACCCAAGCGCATACGCCGGATAATGCCGTAACACTCTTTTCCATTGCTTGTGTAAGGGTTATATGTTTCACGTTGTGTATTGCTATGCCTTTTGTGCTTCCACCTGGGAAAATGACTGCAGTTAAAATAGCCGAAAGAACCAAAATTGCCCAAATCAACCACGTATACATCATATTTGGGAACTGCGTGGATATGACGCCGAATAGAAAGGCGGGGCCGGCGTTATTGCAGAATGCCATCATTCGCGAAGCATCGCGTTTATCCAGCGAACCATTTTCTGCTGCCTGACAGATCACTTGCGCACCGACAGGGTACCCACCCAACATGCCAACCAGAAATAAGGATTCTGCGCCTTGTGGAATTTTTAGAAGAGTTCCAATTGGCCTCATAATATTCAATGAACCGGACAATAAGTTGGTTAAAAGAACAGATACAAGAAAAAATGGGAGTAGGGATGGTATTAAAACACGAATACAAAGTTCGACAGCTTCGGCAGCGCCGTTAACGGCAGTTTTTGTATCTAGTATTAAAAGCAACATACATAGAGCAACGATCAAAGATTTATACATTCTTTTTAGCAATCGTATCACCTCAGAAGATTCTATGTGGACAGGTGAAAAAACATCCGCCTCCATTCATATTCTATAAAAAAGGAGGCGTGTTATCGTGAAGGATCAGAAAATTATCAACAGGATTAGTGCTGTGGCAGATCTGCAGGATGAGCCGTTACCGGGCCTGCCGTTAGTTGAAATCGCTGGAGACTGCCGGGTGCTGGTTGAGCGGCATATGGGTGTTACGGAATACGGCAAGGAAAAGATTGTGATAAAGGTTAGAAAGGGTCAAATCTGTGTGTGCGGTTCCGGTATGGAACTGATCAGAATGACAAAGAGTCAACTGGTTATCAAGGGGACGATATTCAGTGTAAATATCATCAAGGAGTGATTACTTGGATTTTTGGAATTGGTTGAGCGGCCTGATACGTATTCACATTACAGGCGCGGATGTTGCCGGCAGTCTGTCAGCGATCAGCCGAGCGGGCATCACAGTATTTAACGGAGAAGTTGTTGACGAACTAAATGCGTTGATTACCATAAGAAGAAAGGAACATAAAAAACTCCAAGACATCCTCGCGGCAAAAGGGGATAGTTACGAAACCGTAAAAAAAGAGGGGCTTTATTGGAGTTTGAAGCAACTTCTGAAGCGGCCGGTATTGACAATTGGGGCGCTTGTTTTACTCGCTTTGAATATTTACTTACCCGGAAGAATTTTGTTCGTTCAAGTGGAAGGGAATTGTGCTGTACCGTCCCGGCAAATACTGGAGGCCGCTGAAAAATGCGGATTAAAATTTGGAGCAAACAGGCGTCAGATCCGTAGTGAGAAAATTAAAAATGCGCTGCTGGAAGAAATTCCGCAGCTACAATGGAGTGGCGTCAACACAAATGGATGTGTTGCGGTAATATCCGTACGGGAGCGTCAAATCACTCAGGAAATACAAACGGAAAAGGTTGTCAGCAGTATTGTGGCCTCACAAGACGGTGTGATTTATCAGTGCACAGTTACGCGGGGGAATCCGGTATGTAAGATCGGGCAGGCTGTAAAAGCTGGGGAAGTTTTGATTTCAGGCTATACGGATTGTGGCCTTACGATTCAAGCTACGAAGGCAGAAGGTGAGGTCTATGCGAAAACTGAGCGCGCCGTATCTTTGTTTTTTCCGCGTATATGGGAAAAAAGGATGTCCAATGATAAACAGATTACAAAATATTCTTTAATTATAGGGAAAAAAAGAATAAATTTATATAATGGTAGTGGAATTTCACCTACAAGTTGTGGTAAGATGTATAAGGAAACTTATATGACATTGCCGGGTGGATTTGTTTTGCCTGTTCGTGTTGCAGAGGAAATCTGGATCCCTTGCCAAGTGACAGATACGCAGTTTGATGCAGATGAAGCGAATACGCATCTTTCCGGTTATGCAGCGTCCTATTTATCGGAGCAAATGATCGCAGGGCAGGTTTTAAGTTCTAAAGAAGATTTTTCTGAGCTGGAAGCAGTATATCAAACAGAAGGAAAATACGCTTGCCTTGAAATGATAGGGAAGGAACGAAAAGAGGAAGTTTATGGGAAACACGAGTGAACGATTTGTCAACGCAGAGCGAATTGAAGATTTGATCGCTGTCTTTGGCTCATTCGATGAAAATATTCGTAGAATTGAAGAAAATATCGGTGTAACCATTGTGAACCGCGGAACAGAACTGAAAGTCTCCGGAGAACCTGAGGCTGTGGAGAAAGCGGTTCGTACTTTGGAAGGGCTATTGCAGTTATCCGCAAAGGGTGAAACTATCGATGAACAGCGTGTTCGCTATCTGATTACTTTGGTCCAAGAGGGCAATGACGATCTTGTCAATAAAATTGCCAAGGATGTTGTCTGCATTACAGCAAAAGGAAAGCCGATCAAGGCGAAGACTGTCGGTCAGCAATCGTATATTAAGGCGATCCAAAGCAATACCATTACCATTGGTGTAGGCCCTGCGGGTACAGGCAAGACATATCTGGCAGTTGCTGCGGCGGTAGCGTCATTCCGTGAGCGGACGGTGAACCGTATCATCCTCACCCGTCCCGCGGTTGAGGCCGGTGAGCGGCTTGGCTTCTTGCCGGGTGATTTACAAAATAAGGTCGATCCTTATTTGCGTCCTCTTTATGATGCGCTTTATGATATGCTCGGCCCTGAAACATTCCAAAAATATCAGGAGCGGGGCTCTATCGAAGTGGCGCCACTGGCCTATATGCGTGGACGCACCTTAGACGACAGCTTTATTATTCTCGATGAGGCGCAGAATACAACCAAGGAGCAGATGAAAATGTTCTTAACCCGACTGGGTTTTGGCTCTAAAATTGTTATCACCGGTGATATTACCCAGATCGATCTGCCGGATGACAAGGTTTCGGGCCTAAAGGATGCTATTCGGGTTTTGTCTGATGTGAAGGATATCGCCATTTGTAAACTTTCGGCAGCTGACGTAGTTCGTCACGCGCTTGTGCAGCAGATTATCAATGCCTATGAAAAAGCTGAGAAAAATGTGGAATTAAAGAAAAATACCGCAAACTACAAAGGAAATTATCAAAGGAAGAAAGAGTATGGTAAATAAAATCAACATGACCTTTGATTGCATAACTTTGCGCCGTCCGATGGTTGCATCCATCATCAGCAAGTGCGTGGAAGCAACCTTACAAGCTGAGGGAATAGCGCAGGTGTGCGAGATCAATGTTTTGATCACAAATGATAAAGGGATCCACGCGATCAATTTGGCAAGCCGCTATATAGACAGACCTACAGACGTTTTAAGCTTCCCGATGTTCCAGTTTGAGCCTGGAAACCCACCTCAGGACTGGGACGATTTCTTGGATATTGAAACAGGAATGTGTCCGCTTGGTGATATGTGTATCAGTTTGGAAAGAGCTATTTTGCAAGCAAAGGAATTCGGACATTCTGTTCGCAGGGAAGTTGGCTATTTGACGATTCATTCCGTTCTTCATCTGCTTGGCTATGACCACTTGGATGAAGGCCCTATGAAGGCGCAGATGCGCGCCAGGGAGGAAGCCATTGCGGCCTGTATACCCGGTATGGTCAGAGAATAAGGCGGGTGTACGCAATGCCTGATGTTATTTTGTGTGTATATCTTGTTTTGGCGCTGGTGGTTGCTGTTCCGCTTGTAATGAAGCTGGTTAAGAATGTCTTTGCTCCAACGATCATTGCAAACGCGACAGTTGTCCACAAGCAAACTGTGGAAACGCTTTCCAAATATTCCGGGACAGGTACGCACACCAAATATGTTGTAACTTTTTCTGTGAACGGCAAGAACCGCTCTTTCTATGTATCCGCGTTTTCCTATAAGGGATACAAAAAGGGCGATACCGGAACCCTTACATACAAGGGAGACAAACTTATCAGATTTACTTAATTGCGATTAGGAGATTAAAAATGAGTACAAAAACCGCTATGATCACCATTGCCGGCCGCCCCAATGTGGGTAAGTCAACATTGATCAACTATCTTGTGGGTGAAAAAATTGCGATCGTTTCTAATAAGCCCCAGACTACACGCAACCGGATTTGCGGCATTGTTACCAAAGGCGATACCCAATTCGTATTTGTGGACACGCCGGGATTCCATCGCGCACGCACCAAATTGGGTGACTATATGGTGAATGTGGCAAAAGAATCTATCGCAGACGTGGATGCTACCATTCTGGTAGTAGAGCCGATTGCGACCGTCGGCGCGCAAGAAGCTGCGCTTTTAGAACGGATCAAGGGTAGTAAATGCCCTGTGATTTTGGCAATCAACAAAATTGATACGGTAGAAAAGGAAAGTCTGCTTGCGGTGATTGCAGCTTACTCTCAGGCTGCGGATTTTGCGGCAATCATTCCTATTTCTGCTAAGTCCGGCGATGGCGTGGATGCGCTTTTAAAGGAATGTGCCAAGTATGCGGTAGATTCTCCGTTCCTTTTCGATGAAGATGTGACTACCGATCAGCCGGAACGCCAGGTGATGGCCGAAATTATCCGGGAAAAGATTCTGTGGAACCTGGACCGGGAAATCCCTCACGGTACTGCTGTGGAAATTACAAAATTCTCTGAGCGCGATAACGGCATTATTGACATCGATGCTACAATCTATTGCGAAAAAGCCAGCCACAAGGGAATCATTATTGGCAAACGGGGCGATATGCTGAAGAAGATTTCTACCATGGCCCGCAATGATTGTGAAAAGTTTATGGGAACAAAAGTTTTTTTGACCACTTGGGTAAAGGTTAAAGAAAATTGGCGGGACAGCGACTTTCTGGTTCGCAACTTCGGCTACAGCGAATAATTTCCATGAGTGATATCTTCCATGTCTGCTAAAACTAGGCATGGAGGGATGCATATGAATTCACAGGATTACTGGAGTATCTTTTTGGAAACCGGAGCGCCGGAGGCGTATCTTTTGTATACCAAAGCGCTGAAAATGGAGGAAAAGCATGTATTTGACGACACGGGGTCTGGTCCTGCGAGTCACGGATTACAATGACCGGGACAGCTTGCTGACACTGCTGACACCCAACCATGGCAAGTTAACAGTGAAAGCCCGGGGACTGCGACGGAAAAACAGTCCCTTGTCTGCTCCGTGTCAACTGCTTGCATACGGTGAATTTACGCTGTTTGAGTACCGGGGAAGTTATTCTATTAATGAAGCGGTATCCATTGAGCTGTTTTTACAACTGCGTCGTGATTTGCAAAAGCTTTCCCTTGGAATCTATTTTGCACAGGTAACGGAGGTCCTTTCCCAAGAGGACATGCCCAGCCCGGAGCTTCTGAGTCTCACCTTAAACTGTTTGCATATGCTGTCAATCGGTGCATCTGAGGCGAAGACGAAGGCGGTGTTTGAACTGCGTGCCGGATGCCTGGCAGGTTATATGCCTGATTTGAGCGGATGCCATCTTTGCGGGAGCGATATGCCTGATTTCTTTGATTTGTCCGCTGGTGTCCTGGAGTGCAGCCGTTGCCGAAGCTTTGAGCCAAGCGGAATTCGATTGCCTGTTTCTGCCGGAACGGTGCAGGCTATGCAGTATATTTCTTCCTGTGAATCAAAACGTCTGTTTTCCTTTGATTTAGGCGATGAGAATATGCTTCAATTGTCTCAAATTACGGAAGCTTATTTAACGACTCAGTTGGAGCGAGGTTTTTCTACGTTGGATTTTTATAAATCGTTACTTATTTAGGAGAATACCATGTCCGAATTATACGATAAATCAATACTTAAGCTGGAACTGGATCAGGTTTTGCAGCAGCTGTCGGAGTGTGCCGGAAGTGCTCCGGGAAAGGCGGCTTGTTTGGCACTGCGTCCGAATTCCGAGCTGGAAGAGGTGCAGCTTCTATTGGAACAGACCACTGCAGCTTCTGATCTTTGCACCCGGAAGGGGAATCCGGGCTTTTCCGGTGTTACGGATGTGTCTGCTTCCTTGGAACGGGCGCAGCGGGGCGGCAGCCTGCAGCCCGGTGAGCTGCTGAAGATTGCTGCGGTACTGCGCTGCACACGAAACATTAAAAGTTATTGCAGCGAAGATGATGTAGCAACGGTTCTGGATTCGCTGTTTCAGTCTCTTACTCCCAATAAATATCTGGAAGACCGTATCAGCGGTGCGATACTTTCGGAAGAGGAGATCGCGGATACGGCGTCTCCTGCTTTGGCAGATATTCGCCGTCATATGCGTATTCAAGCCGGTAAAATTAAGGACAGCCTGCAGAAGATCATTTCCTCGCCGGCCTACAGCAAGTATCTCAGAGATCCCATTATCACAATTCGCGGCGGGCGTTATGTTGTTCCAGTGAAAAGTGAACACAAGGGCGATGTGCCAGGTCTTGTGCATGATGTTTCGGCTACAGGATCAACTTATTTTGTTGAGCCAATGTCTGCAGTTACTGCCAATAATGCTTTACGGGAGCTGGAGCTGAAAGAGAAAAAGGAAATTGAGCGGATTTTGGCAGAGCTTTCTTCTGAAGCTGCGGCACAGCAGGAGAATATCAATTTAAATGTTCGTCTGCTGATCCAGTTGGATGTGGTTTTTGCCAAGGCAAAACTGGGCTACAAGATGCGCGCTTGGGCGCCGATTATGAATGACAAGGGTGTTGTGGAATTGCGGAACGCGCGGCATCCTTTGATTGACCTCAAAACGGTAGTGCCGATTTCTTTGCATCTGGGCAAAGATTTTGATTCTATGATCATCACAGGGCCCAATACCGGAGGTAAAACCGTCACATTAAAGACCATTGGCTTGCTGACATTAATGGCAGAATGTGGACTCCATATCCCGGCTGGAGACGGCAGTACGCTTTCAACCTTTGATGCGATTCTTGCGGATATTGGTGACGAACAATCCATTGCCCAGAGCTTGTCGACTTTTTCCAGCCATATGCGTACGATCGTAGATGTGGTTACCCAATGTGATGATCGAACACTTGTGCTTTTTGATGAGCTTGGCGCTGGTACTGACCCTGCGGAAGGCGCGGCATTGGCAACTGCGATCATTGAGTTTTGCCGGAAGATGGGCAGCTGTGTGATTGCGACCACCCACTATGCGGAACTAAAGCTTTACGCGATGCGGACCAAAGGTGTCGTCAACGCATCTTGTGAGTTTGATGTAGAAACCTTGCGTCCGACTTATAGACTGCTTATCGGAATCCCCGGCAAATCCAATGCCTTTGCGATTTCCCGAAAGTTAGGACTTTTGGACGATATCCTAAAAGAAGCTGACTCTTTGGTGGATAAAAGTGATAAGGATTTTGAGGATGTTTTGTCCCAGCTGGAGGCGCAGCGCCAGCAGATGGAAGCTGCCCGCAAGGAAGCTGAGCGTTTGAAACAAGAAACAGAGAAAATTAAACTGAAAAGCGAAGAATTTAACGAACAGCTGCAAAAAGAAAAAGATAAGGCTATGGAATCTGCTCGGCGGGAAGCGCAAAAAATCATTGATGATGCCCGCTTTGCAGCCAATGCCGCAGCAGAGGAACTAAAGGCGCTTCGTAAGCAGTTGGCTGAGAGTGGCGACACCTCTAATTTAAATCAGAGACAGGCTCAGGTGCGACGCAGTCTGAACGAATTGGAAGCGAATATTCGCTCGCAGCAACCAAAACAGGAACGTCCTAAGCCGAAGCGTGGTGTTTTGGTTGGCGATACCGTTGAAATCCTAAAGCTTGGCACGAAAGCGAACGTGATTGCAATTAATAAGGATGGAACCTATCAGCTTCAGGCCGGTGTTTTGAAAATGACTGTGAAACCGGATGAAGTTTATTTGCTGGAAAATGAAAATCCTTATAAGAATAAAGGCCGTCCGGCTCACTCCGGCCGCGAGATGAAAATGTCAGCTTTGTCCAGCGAGATTGATTTGCGAGGAATGGATGCGGTGGAAGCGATTTGCGCGTTAAGCTTATATATGGACAGCGCAATGCGCTCCAATTTGCCGTCTGTGCGCATCATTCACGGCAAGGGTACAGGTACACTTCGCGCTGCCGTACAACAGGAATTGAAAAAGAATAAACATGTAAAATCCTATAGGCTTGGCGTATATGGTGAGGGTGAAGACGGTGTGACGATTGCGGAATTCAGATGAGGTTTTTTGTTCGAATTTAGCATGGAAACACTGAAATTTAAATTGTATTGACTTTTTTATTAAATTTGTTATCATATATTAAGACTGTCATAAGAGCTGATTGCGTCAGTTAGTAAGGAGTGTTAAACATGTACAGTAAAGAAGTTGTGGTTCGTTGCGAATCCGGTTTACACAATCGGCAGGCCACATATTTTGTTCAAAAGGCAAATGAGTTTGAATGTAGCATCTGGTTGGAATCTGGTAACCGTAAGATGAATGCAAAAAGTTTGCTGGGCATTATGTCTCTGGGAATTGTGACTGGCGCTACGGTTGTTCTGACTGCGTCCGGTAACGATGAAGAGGCGGCAGTGAATGCACTGGAGCAGTTGCTTCAGCGGGATGTATATTGATTCATACAGCTACGTATTTTGCCTCAATGTTGGCCTTCGGACTGCATTGAGGCATTTTTTTTAGGTGATGTTATGACGTTTGATGTACTAAAAGATAAGGCGCGGGATTTACCGCTGGCACCTGGTGTGTATATCATGCGGGATAAATCCAATCATGTTATCTATGTTGGCAAAGCTAAGAAATTAAAGAATCGGGTGAGTCAGTATTTTCAGGATACAGCGTCTCATAGTGTAAAGACGCGCCAGATGGTAAGTAAAATTGATCACTTTGATGTCATTGTGGCTGCCTCAGAATTCGAAGCTTTGGTTTTGGAGTGCTCGTTAATCAAACGGTATTTGCCGAAATATAACATTCTTTTAAAGGACGATAAAGGGTATCCTTATATTCGGTTAAATATCAAGGACAGGTATCCGACCGTCACAATGGTCAATAAAATTGCGAGTGATGGATCGGAATATTTTGGCCCATTTGGGAGCCGCAGCGTTACAAACAGTATTCTCGAAGCGCTGCGTACAACATTTAAACTTCCAAATTGCAGCAAAGTATTTCCTCGAGACATCGGGAAAAGTCGCCCGTGCCTGAATTATCACATGGATCAATGCGCAGGCTGGTGCTTAGCCCAGACGGATTATTCTGCTTATATCCATACGATTGAGCAAGCCAGACAGATGCTGCAGGGCAATTATAAGACGGTTGCCGGTGAGATCAAGCAACAAATGCTCGAAGCGTCGGAGGAGATGAATTTTGAACTTGCCGCTAATCTGCGAGACAGACTTCGTGCCGTAGAAGCATTGGGACAAAAGCAGCTTGTTACAGCAGGCTCTCTTGCGGATACGGATGTGATCGGGTACGCAGAGATGGGGCTAAAAGCATGCTTTGCGGTGCTGCATTTTTCCGGAGGAAATTTGCTGGACAAGGATTATTCTTTCCTTTCGATTCCGGACGATCGAAAGACTGCAGTTTCCAGTTTGTTAAAACAGTATTATCTGAGCCGCGGTGTTGCGCCAAAACGAGTGCTGCTGCCGTTTGCGGTAGAGGATAGCGAACTGTTTTCGCAGTTGTTGCAGCAAAAGTATGGTAGAAAGACTCGGTTTCTGATCCCACAGCGTGGTGACAACCTGCAGCTTGTGTCATTAGCAAACAAAAATGCCCTTGAGGAGGCGCAGAGAGCTACAGGACGGGAGGAAAAGATTTCCTCAGCATTATCTTTGTTGGAGAAAATGCTGTCCGTGAAAGGTCTTGAGCGGATTGAATCCTATGATATTTCCAACATTTCCGGTTCTGATACAGTGGCCAGTATGGTCGTGTTCAAAAACGGCAAGCCTGCCAAAAGTGAGTATAAACGGTTTAAAATTGAAGGACTACCTGGGCAAGATGATTACGGTGCCATGCGGCAGGTACTCTCCAGACGGTTTGACCGTTATCTTGCAGGGGATGACGGATTTTTGAACACACCGGATTTATTGCTGATCGATGGCGGTACGGAGCATGCCAATGTTGCCTTGGATGTATTACGGGAGCGGGAACTGGTGATTCCGGTATTCGGTATGGTTAAAGATAACCGGCACAGAACCCGGGCGCTGGTGACACCGGAAGGGCAGGAGATCGGTATCGATTCCAATCCTGCTGTGTTTTCGCTGATTGGAAATATTCAGGAGGAAACCCACCGGTTTGCGATTACCTACCATAGAAAGCTGCGCAGCAAACGTCTTAGATATTCGGAATTGGATACTATTGTTGGTATTGGTCCCAAGAGAAAGCAAGAATTGCTTAGAAGTTTTGGGTCTATTACGGCAATCCGTAATGCAGGATTATCTGAATTGGAAAGAATTTTGCCAAAGGATGCGGCATCCGCGGTATATCAGCATTTTCATAATGCAAAGGAGTAAATTATGCGTGTAATTACCGGCAAAGCCCGTGGCGTGGTACTGAAGACACCGGAGGGCATGAAGACTAGACCCACATCTGACCGTGTTAAAGAGGCAATGTTTAGTATCATTCAATTTGACTTGCCCGGCGCAAAGGTATTGGATCTGTTTGCGGGCACCGGACAGCTTGGAATCGAGGCGTTGAGCCGTGGTGCACAAAGCGCGGTCTTTATTGATGAACAGGACGCTGCGTGCAGATTGGTGAGGGAGAACCTTCGACGCACAAAGCTGGAGGAACAAGGCCGTATTATCTGTGCAGATTATCTTTCATTTCTCTCAAAATGCAGTGAAAAGTTTGATTTTGTGTTTTTAGACCCTCCGTATGCGGAAGTTTTTCTAGAAAATGCCTTAAAAAAGATAACGGAAATTGACATTTTGCAATCTGGTGGTATAATAGTTTCGGAAAGACCTGTTGGTAAGGAATTGTCCTTTGAATTTGAAGGTTTTTCTCGCTCAAAAGACTATAAATACGGAAATACATTGCTGACCCTTTTCCGTAAGGACTAAGCAGGGAAGAGAGCTTATGAAAATCGCAGTATATCCGGGTAGTTTTGATCCGGTCACCAGCGGTCATTTGAATATTATTCGACGCGCAGCCAATATATTTGATAAGCTGATCGTATGCGTCATGGTAAACGCCGGTAAAAATCCTATGTTTTCCTTGGATGAGCGTGTTTCACTCATTAAACGGGTCACCGCGGACATCCCTAATGTTGAGGTTGACAGCTCGGGAGACCTGTTGGCAGAGTATGCCAAGGAAAAGGGAAGCTGTGTTATCATCAAAGGCTTACGCGCCGGTTCTGATTTTGAGAATGAATTTCAGATGGCGATGATTAACCGAAAGATCAATCCTAATTTGGATACAATGTTCTTGACTGCAGAGCATCAGTATATGTATATGAGCTCCAGTGTTGTTAAGGAACTTGGCAAGTACCAAGCAGACCTTTCGGATTTTTTACCGGAAGAAATTATTGAAGATGTTAAAAAACGCGTGTCCACTATATACTAAGGAGGAAATAGAAAATGAACGAGCAACATATTGAGGATATTATCAGTGCGTTATATGACATGATCCAGGACGCACGGGCGCTGCCCCTTGGCGCAGATAAGTGCATCCTGGACCGTGATAAGGTTCTGGATATGCTGGATGAGATCATTGCGCAGCTGCCTTCTGAGCTGAAGCAGTCCCGTACCATCGTGGAATCCCGCAATGAACTGATTGGTCAGGCGCGCCGTGAGGCTGAGACAATCGTTCGTCAGGCTCAGCAGAAGGCACAGGAGCTGGTTGCCCAGGAGACTGTGTACCAGGAAGCTCGCCGTCAGTGTCAGGATATGTATGACAAGACTCAGGAGAGAATCGCGGAACTGCGCAAGGTCAGCAACGAATATATGGATGATGCCCTGCGGCGTACCGAAGAAGCGATTGCTCAGTCTTTGAGCGATGTTCGTGAGACTCGTGTGAAATTCCGCGCGTTGACTGAGACTCAGGATACCCGCAAAACGGAGTTGGCTCCGGAATTTGATGATTGATACAGAAAAAACAGCTCAAACTTAATTTTGGGCTGTTTTTTCCTAAATTACAGGAGGAGAACTTATGACTTATTTGGAACGGTACGAATTTTGGCGAAATGCCGGACTCCCTGAGGATGTAAACATAGAATTAAACTCGATTGTCGGCGACGAAGAGGAATTAAAGGGACGCTTTGGCAGCGATCTGCAGTTTGGTACTGCCGGTATGCGGGGGATTATGGGCGCAGGCAGTAATCGCCTAAACCGTTACACAGTACGCAGAGCCGCGCAGGGCATGGCGGCGTGGTTATCGGAGACAGAGCTTCCTAAAAAGGCCGCTATTGGCTATGATTCCCGGCATAATTCTCAGCTATTTGCAGAGGTTTGCGCGGTTGCTTTTGCGGAAGCAGGTATTCAAGTATGGCTTTATGACCGCCTTGCTCCTACCCCTATGTTGAGCTTTGCAGTTCGGGAGCTGAATTGTGGCTGCGGTATTGTGATTTCTGCCAGCCATAATGCCGGCGCGTATAACGGTGTAAAGTGCTACGGACCGGATGGTTGCCAAATGACAGATGAGCCGGCTGCGGTTGTTACTGAGAAAATTGCGCAAATTCCGTTTTTTGTCCCGGAAACGAAAAGTTTTGAGCAGTTTATGCAAGAGGGCGTGATCCATTATATCGGCCAAGATATTTGGGAGAAGTATTATCAAACCGTCATTGCAGAGTCTGTTGACCCGGAAACCCTTCGCAGCGCAGGCCTGAATGTGGTGTATACACCTCTTTGCGGAACCGGCAACGAGCCTGTACGGGAAGTCCTGGGACGATTGGGCGTCAATATTACTGTGGTTTCTGCGCAAGAAAAGCCGGACGGTGATTTTAAGACATGTGAATACCCTAACCCGGAAACGGATGCTGCGCTGAATGAAAGTTATAAGGTTGCGGATCAGGTTTCTTGTGATGTAATTCTTGGTACAGACCCCGACGCGGACCGGGTTGCCATTGCGGTTCCTTGTGAGGGAGGATACAAGAAGCTTTCCGGCAACGAGCTTGGCTGCATGATCATGGAGTATGTTCTGAAGGCGCGCAGAGCGAAAAATGATATCCCGGATGGTGCAGAAGTGATTCGGAGCATCGTCTCTTCTCCTTTGGCCGATCGCATTGCTGAGAATTACGGGGTGCAGATGAAAGCTGTGCTCACCGGATTTAAATATATTGGCGGAGAGATCCTGCGCTTAGAACAGTTGGGGGAAGAAAGTAAGTTTATTTTTGGCTTTGAGGAGAGCTGTGGATATCTGAAAGGTACTTATGCGCGGGATAAGGATGCTGTAGTTGCCTCTATGTTGGTGTGTGAAATGGCTGCCAGCCTCAAGAAACAGGGTAAGACCATTCTGGAAGCACTGGAAGAGATTTATAGCCAGTACGGTTATTATCTTGCCCATGTGCAAAGCATTGAGCTGACAGGTGCTGATGCCATGGAAAAGGCCGCGAAGATGATGGCTGACTTGCGCGCCAATGTGCCAAGTACCATTGGCGGCGCTGCAGTAACAGCGGTTCGGGACTATAAGATCAGCCTGGCGAAGGATATGAATACGGGAGCAGAATCTGTGATAGATCTGCCGAAGTCCAATGTTTTGGAATTTCTCCTTGGTGACAAAGGCAGTGTGATCGCTCGTCCGTCCGGAACGGAGCCGAAGGTGAAATTCTATTATACTGCGGTTGGAGACACTAAGGCTTCTGCGGAGGCACTTCTGAATGCTTGTATGAAGCAAATGTCTAAATAATGATTCTTCCGTCAAACCGGGACAGATTGCTCTGTCCCGGTTCTTTTTGCTTAAATTTAAGAATAGCTTGTACCGAAAGGGGAGAGCGATGTAATGAAAATTAAAATGCCAACCGGTAGATCGTCTGGAGTATCCGTGGGGATTTTGATCGGCGTTCTGGTATGCGTAGGTGTGACGCTAATTGCTACCGTAATTCTTGCGTGGTTGATCACTGCTGAAAAAATGGGCGAAAGTGCGGTAGGGTATGGCGCGATGGTTGCGTTACTATTATCCGCAATACTGGGGTCCTGGACTGCATCTGCGAAAATAGGCAGGCTTCGCACACAGGTTTGCCTTATAACCGGAGGAATCTATTATTTGGTACTGCTGTCGATCACGGCGTTGTTTTTTGGCGGTCAGTATCAGGGGATGGGGGTCGCCGCGATTTTGGTGATTGCCGGCAGCGGTGTGACTGCTTTGTTGGGAATAAGAGAGAAAAAATCAAGAAAAAATAAAATCAAAAAACGTGCCTTTTGTTAACTTGTACAAAAAAGCGCGGCAGGTAAATAATATTTACCTGCCGCGGATGAAATGCAAGATGTCTTGCAAAAACTACATTTAGTGCGTCATGCGATTCCGGTGCGCTATATGTGGATATAAAGTTAAAAATGGTAAATATATTCGCTTTCCTATTAAAATCAGTTAACATAATGATGTTAACATAAAAATCGGCATTATTTACAAAAATCGTAAAAATAGACAAAAATGCTTGCATTTATGAGGTTTTTGGGGTATAGTGTTCATGCAAAGTGATTATTTGTGTATTTTTGCGCCCTTTTTGAACACTGTATTTCCTTTTCTCAGTTTCTGTAACTACCAACTGTGCAAAGGAGATATTTATGAATCAATCAAAATTGTTTCATACATTCTTGAAGCGTATTTGTTGTATAAGTGTTACATGGGCACTTCCGTTCTGCTGGGTATTGGGCCTTTTGTTGGGGGCGGCATATGGATACCGTGCGGATCGTTCTTATGTTCTTTTGATGCGTATAGCTGCATCAAGCCGTATGTCGCTCGTGGGCCTGTTCTTTGCTCTTTATGTTCCTTTGCTGTTATCTGCGTTTGCGGTTTATTTGAAACATCCCCAGTGGCTGATTCCGATCTGCTTTGCTAAGGCATTTCTTTTTGCTTCTTGTGGAAGTGCTCTTTTTGTTGCCTTTCGCTCCGCTGCATGGTTGGTTCGCCTGCTGTTACAGTTTTCTGATCTGTGTTCAATGCCGTTTTTTTACTGGTTTTGTATGCGAAACATAACAGGTCGGAATTTGAATACGCAATCTGATTTTTTGGTTTGCTGCGTAGTTGTGACGATTATAGGAATGTTTGATTTTTGTGTTATATCACCGTATTTGGTGAAGCTCATAGATATTTAGGAAAGAAGAAGGTACGCTGTTTCATGCTGGACTTGATAGGTGCTTATGAAAATTACCTGTCCAAGGTAAAACAGGCATCTGCCAACACAATTGCATCCTATATGCGTGATATCCGGCAGTATTCGGATTGGCTGCGCATGAATATGGGTGTCGAGGTTGTGGATGCTACACAAGTGAATATCAGCGACTACCTGCATAACTTGGAGCAGGAGGGACGTTCTGCCGCTACTGTTTCCAGAAGCTTGGCTAGCTTGAAGAATTTTTATTCTTATGTTGTTTCTTCTGGTTTTCTGGAAAAGACACCGGTGACTGATATCCGTGTAGATCGGGGAGAAAAGAAAATTCCTCAGATTCTCACAGGCCGCGAGATCGAACTGCTGCTTGCGCAGCCTGTTTGCGTAGATGCCAAGGGTTTCCGGGACAAGGCGATGCTGGAAGTGATGTATGCTACCGGCATCCGTGTCACAGAACTTATTGATCTGAATGTGGAAGATGTTAATCTGGAGCTGGGAATCATTAAGTGTGTCGGCGCTAAGAAGACCCGTGCAATTCCGCTGTATCCCGGCGCGCTTAAGGCGCTGCGTGCTTATCTCAAGGATATTCGCAGCACTATGGTGGCCAATGCCAATGAGAATGCGCTGTTTGTGAATGTTGGTGGTGTTCGGATGAGTCGCCAAGGCTTCTGGAAGATTTTGAAGCATTATCAGGCAATGGCACATATCGAAAAGGACATAACACCGCATACATTACGCCATAGCTTTGCGGTGCATTTATTGGAAAATGGCGCAGACCTTGGCTCTTTGCAGGAACTGATGGGTCATAGCGATATTTCCTCTACACAGATGTATACCCATATGGTGAATCAAAAGCTGAAGTCTGTTTATGAAAAATGCCATCCAAAAGCATAAATAGGCTTGTCTCTAAAAAAGAAACAAGCCTATAAATAACTCCCCGTGGGCAATCGTCCGCGGGGAGTGCTTTTTAATTTCCGGTCATCGCTGTCAGCACGTTGACTTCCATATTTTGAATACTTCTTTCCATAGAAAGGCCGGTATCGATCTCTACATCGGTGAAGCTGCCCTCGTTTGTGCATACGATACGGTTTGTTCTTCCTTCCAGGAGAAGCTCCACAGCAAGATAACCCATTTTTGTAGCGTTAACACGGTCACGACCGGTAGGGGAGCCACCGCGCTGGATATGTCCCAAAACAGTGACGCGCGGGTCAAGGTCGATGGCTTCCTTAATTTTGGCGGCGATATCGGCAGCGGAGCCGGCGCCTTCAGCCACCACTATCATGTAGTGTGTAAACCCGTTAAACCGGGCGCGACGAATTTTTTCGATCACATCCCGTTCAAAATCAATGGATTCTTCAGGGACCAGCACTGCCGTCGCGCCCACAGCCAGTCCTACGTACATAGCAAGATACCCCGCGTTTCTGCCCATCACTTCCACAACAGAGCAGCGCTCGTGGGATTGCATGGTATCACGCAGTTTATCAATACATTCAATCGCTGTGTTGGCTGCGGTGTCAAAGCCGATACTATAATTGGTACAGCAAATATCGTTGTCAATGGTAGCAGGAATACATACAACATTAACTCCGTGCTTGGAAAGAGCTCTCGCACCGCGGAAGGTTCCGTCGCCGCCGATAGCGATAATGCCGTCTAATCCGAGGAATTTACATGTGGAAACAGCCTTTCGCTGTCCTTCTTCGGTCATAAACTCCTTGCTTCTGGCGGTATACAGAATCGTACCGCCGCGGTTTATGGTGTGAGCGACACTTTTTTCATCCAACTTAATAACATCGCCAGTAATCAAACCGTTATAACCCCGGCGAATACCGTAACATTCCACATTATGGTACATGGCTGTACGGACAACCGCGCGAACACAGGCGTTCATGCCAGGCGCATCTCCGCCACTAGTCAGAACTCCGATTCTTTTTATACTCATTATGTGCTCCTCCAATGCATTGTATGCTTACATTTTAACGGTAACAATTAAAAAAGTAAATAGCTATTTCGCCTGAAAATTTGAAAATACATACTGGAAAGAGAAGCAGAGCTGTGGTATAATGAAGCGACCAAGTAAGATGACTATGCTGAAAATGAGGAGAAATTATGAACATTAAGGAAGTCGGCGAGATTCGCCGCCACATTCGCCGTGACCGCAGCAACATGCCTGCGATTTTCGGTTGCTATGTAAATGATAATAAAGAAATCGTGTCGGAGTTTCGCCGTAGTACGGGTATGATGTCTGAAAATGAGGGTGAAAAATACTTCACCTTACTGAAACGGTCCCTTTCCGGTTCAATCGGCAAAAATTTAATTGATATTACATTTAAAACTTCCCAGGTCGCCAATAGTCCCGAACATAAACTTTTGATGGAGCTACGCCAAACAGAGCTAAATGATGAGTCTGTGCGACACACATTCTATCAAAAGGTGATTGAGTCCGTTCCGCTTACGGAAAGCTATCTGATTCTTTTGGGCTGCGATGCTTATGATGTGCCATTTAAAAGCAAAGATGACCAGACGGATAACGCAAGAGGGGATGAGACATATCGATTCCTCCTATGCGCGATTTGCCCTGTAAAACAGACAAAAGCAACACTTCACTATGTACCGGAAGAAAAGCTGTTCCAAGACGGTGGTATTACCAATACGGTGTCTGCTCCGGAACTTGGCTTCCTGTTCCCGGCGTTCGACAATCGCGCAACCAATATTTATAACGCCCTTTACTACACCCGTAGTCCGAAAGAAAACCACGAATCCTTTGTAGATACTGTGTTTTGCACATCTATACCCAAGCCAGCTGCGCAGCAGAAAAAATCCTTTGAAGCGCTCCTGGGACGCTCCTTAGATGACCAGTGCAGCATGGATGTGATCCAGACGGTTCACGAGCAGATCTGTCAGCGTATTGAAATGCATAAGGAGAGCAAAATACCCGATCCATTGCTGATCAATAAAGCGGATGTTAAGGACGCCCTGGCTTCCTGCGGTGTTTCGGAAGAACGACTTGCGAAGTTTTCTGTGGATTATGATGAAGAATTTGGATTCGAGGCAGAATTGCATCCCAGGAACATTGTGGACAATCGGAAATTTGAAGTGAGTATGCCGGATGTGTCTATTAAGGTTTCCCCGGATCGCACAGACTTGATTGAGACACGCATAATTGGCGGCGTGAAATATATCCTGATTTGCGCCGAAGAAAATGTGGAAGTTAATGGTGTCAGTATCCACATTCAGGATCGGGAAACTTCGCCTGTTTAATTTTTGATAGGAACCTATAAAAGGGGAGTGTTTCTATGGAACTTCAAAAAGCTGTAACATACAAGGTCCCGTTTCGCAGCAAAGGTATCACATGGTGCGGTGTTCTTTTAGGATTTGCCGTTTTTGTTCGGTGCTTGCATTATTTTGGCCCCTGTGATTTTTCCGGATGGAATGTGGGAAAATGGATTTTTGGGATCATTTTACCGATACTGCTGTGCGGAAGTTTTGCAGTTCTTGTAAAATTAGTTTGCTTGCGTTCTCCGGGTATCTATGGTATTTTGGCGGCAGCCATATGCTTGACGATGCTTATTGGGGATATTGTGGATGGAAAGATAATGCTGATCGTGATATCTTTACTGACAATGCTGCTTTTGGGCTTCTTGCTGTTGGCAACTATTGGCGGCTATATTCCATTTCGCAGTATCAGCAGTTCTGCATTAATCCTTGTTTGCGTATTTCGTCTTTTTTTCTGCGCGATTTGCGGTGTGGCATGGGGGGCGATCATTTCGGATATCTCCATCTTGATGGGTTTATTTTGCTTTACCGTATCCCTGAAACCCAGTGATATTTAGCATAAGGAAACACACCTCGGAAAATCCGAGGTGTGTTGTTGCTTACTCTAAATTTTTAACAAGATCTACAATGATCTTTGCAGCAGCTTCTACACCGACTACGGCAGTATTCAGGCTGATGTCATAGTTATCAGCGTCGCCCCAAGTGCGTCCGGTATAGTGTTGATAGTTAACCTTACGCCGCTTGTCCTTTTCCTGTAAACGGGCGATGGGACTCTTCTCGGACTCTCCGTATAGACGGACAATACGGTCTGCACGGAAATCCAGATCTGCATGGATGTATGTATGCAATACATCCTCCCGATCCTTCAAAATATAGTCGGCATTTCGGCCTACAATTACACAAGGGCCTTGCTCTGCTAATTGCAGAATTGTTCCGCATTGGATATGCCACAAGAAGTCAGCCGTTGACATGCCGTTCATTACACCGGGAACGCCCTGAGGAGCAAACGCGTAGGAGAAAAGGGTTTTGCCGGGAGAATGTTCGCCGTGCTCCTCCACAAATTTGGGAGCAAAGCCGGATTCCAGAGCAATCTGTTCGACAAGCTCTTTATCATAGAAGGGAATGTCCAGTGCCTGGGCCACCAAATGTCCAACGGTACGGCCACCACTGCCAAATTGCCGGCTGATTGTAACGATTGTTTTCTTCATATCGATACCTCCCATATTTTATTCTATTATTATTTTACCACTACCGCAAAGAATTGTCAAAGAAAAAGTCACGATCGTTTTTGAGCCGGTTAGCAAGCTCCGGAATATCTTTTAAAAAGTCGTAGGTCACCTTTTCGTAACGAAGTGGATCTGCCATATAGCATAACCCATGTCCTGCAACAGGGAATGTGTGCAAAAAGCAGTTTTTGGTGTTTGCGGTGTAAATCAATTGGCTCATTTCACAGGGCACAAAACGATCGTCTTCTCCATGATACAGAAGGATCGGCACCTTCGCGTGAGGAATTGATTTCACGGCGGATGATGCATTAAGATCAAAGTGTCCAAACAATCTGGCACCAAGGAAAACGAATGGGTAGGCAAGAATTGGAGGAATTTTTCTATCCTTACAAACTTTTTTGATGATATCCTTGGGGGAAGAATATGGACAATCAGCAAGAATACCTACGACTTCTTTTGGCAGAGGAAGTTCTGCGGCCATCAATACTGTAGCAGCGCCCATAGAAAGACCGGACAAGAGAATAGGAGCACCATTACATAGATGCTGTGCGGCGTACTTCGCCCAATAGAGACAGTCGTAGCGCTCGAGAATTCCAAAGGTGATCGTTGTACCGCCACTGCGTCCGTGGGCACGTTGATCTACTGCCAGCACATTGAAGCCGAACCTATGTGCCAATACAAAGCCTCCGGAACAATCCCGTAAAGCGCAGCTGCGATAACCGTGAAACAGAATGATAAGAGGCGCACCGTCGACCTTATGATAGTATCGTCCGTATAGATTTATGTGATCGAACGAAGTAATTTTCACCCAGCAAAACGGCATTTTTTCCGTAATCGCAGTACATTTACGGATCAAATCGCTTACCTGGTCATATTGTTCACCCTCAAGAGTGGAATAGGGATCTTCCATTCGGTCTTGGGGTGAATAAAAGCAAGTTCGATACGTGTAGTGAGCAATTGACAGCGTAATAACTGTAATTGCCAAAAGGATTCCTGCAATCAGCATGTATTTTACCTCCAATGCAGCGTTTACGCATATAGTATGCCAGTGTGATGCTGCGTTCCATTCAGTTTTACGTGAATAATCCGTATTTTTATTGCATCCGTTAAATTTACATGATATTATTATAAAAAAAGTGGGAGGTTTTATTGTGAGAAAAAACGTAAATGTCTTTGATTATGCCGGAACAATTTGCAAAGCGATGAAAAAGGGTGTTCTGTTGACAACAAAACTTGGAGATGCTGTAAACACAATGACCATTGGTTGGGGAATGTTAGGCATAGAGTGGGGAAAACCGATATTTATTGCCTTGGTTCGGGAGAGCCGTTATACCAAAGAATATCTGGATGCAACCGGTGAGTTTACGGTTAATGTCCCTGTTTCTGATATTGACAGTAAAATCCTTAGCGTCTGCGGGACAAAGTCCGGCAGGGAAGTGGATAAAATTCGGGCACTAAATTTGGATTTGGTAGAATCTGAAGTGATATCCGTCCCGGGAATTCTTCAGCTACCATTGACATTGGAGTGTAAAGTTATGTATCGGCAGACGCAAGATCCGTCTGAAATTCCTGCTTCCGCAATTGAACGGTATTATCCCAAGGTAAATACACAATTAGCTTCCGGCGAAGAACGTGACCTCCATACGGCTTACTATGCGGAAATTGTAAATGCTTATTTAGTCGATTAAATCATGAACCGTAGGGACACAGGTAAAACCTGTGTCCCTAACTTATTACATATCAAAAGCAGGATTCATGCAGTAAACATTTTTTTGATTCAGTTTTTCACGCAGCTGCTGCAGAGATTCCTCTCAGCAGTCAACATGAAGTAAATTTTTTAAAGTTTCCACTGGATTGAGATTTCATCCTTTGATGCACTAATAGATATGATAAGTGCATCAACAACCGTTAATTTATCCGGATTTGATAACTTTTCCCAGTAATCCATACAGTTGTTGATCACATCCAAATCTATTTTACCGCTGCGCTTCTGATCCTCTAATTGTCGAAGCTCACGTTCTAAAGAGCACTTTTTTTCGTCAATTTCTTTGACTTTCTCATTGATGTACCTCATCAGTGTAGGGTTAGCTAATTCCATCTTAGAAATTAGATTTTCTATGTCTTTTTGACATTGCGCGATTTTGATTTTTAGTTCTCCAAGTTTAGGACTATCATATATGGAAGCGCGACCGGATAGTGTTCCAAGCTCTGTAACCTTTGCTTGAAGTGCTTCATAAATAATTGATTCAATGTCTTCTGCAATCAACGCCCCTACGCCATCACAGGCATCAATATTGTTGAGTCTGTGACTACACATGTAATAGCGATTGTTTTTCCATTTGCGTATGATGAGTCCATAACCGCATTTGGGGCATTTCAGCTTTCCTGCAAGCCAGGTGTTTTTGGCCTTTAACGGTTTTGCAACCTGTTTATTGTTGAGACATTTTCTTCTGCATTTCAGCCAGATGTCGGAAGGGACAATTCCTTTGTGCGGTGCAATTACCAACTTATGCCCCTCTAATCCTAATGTCTTGCGTTTATCACCGGAATCGGTAAACAGGTAACATCCATTTGTGCCGATAAAATCTTCAGGCTCATTCAATATGTTAGTGCCTTGGTTTTTAAAAAAGTGATATACCTCGATATCTGATTTTACATAAATGGGATTTTTAATAATACTGGAAACATTCGATTTTGACCAATGGCCATCTTTGCTTCTTGAATTCCTAATTCCGTTTTCCTCAAGATACTTAACGATATCTCCAACCGATACTTGTGGATCAGAATATTGCAAATAGATCTGATACAGAATCTCAGCTTCGTCTTCGCAAACCGCATATCTTGCCGTCTTTTTTCCTTGTATTAAATATGGCTCCAATTTAAAGGCATAAGGTACACGGCCACCCATATAGAAACCTTTTTGACTCCGCGCATGATAGGCATCTGTAACGCGCTGCTGAATGGTTTCACGCTCCAGCTGTGCAAACACAATACAGATGTTCAGCATAGCGCGCCCCATAGGGGAGGAGGTATCAAACTTTTCTGTACAGGACACAAACTCAACATCATACCGTTGCAGTTCTTCCATCATATTCGCAAAATCCAAGATGGAGCGGCTGCATCGATCTAGTTTGTAACAGATCACCCGTTTGATCTCACCTCGGCGAATTGCAGCAATCATATTCTGAAACTCCGGGCGGTCAAGGTTTTTACCGCTGTATCCCTTGTCTTGAAATACACGGCACGGTTCTCCACGTGTTTCGTATTTACAGTATTCAATCTGACTTTCAATGGATATGCTATCCACTTTATCAACTGACTGTCTCGCATAAATAGCATCTTCTCTCATGTAGCTTTTTCCTTTCGTTTGGTAAGTACCGTTGTAGGTATATACTTATACATACGAATTACACCCCCTCTTTTTCAACATATTTTGAAAAAATATCATAAAGTGTTTTCTTGATCTGCTCTTCGACTTTTTGTTGTTCTTCTTCGCCTTTGAATTGTGGCAGTTTATTTACTACGGTTACCTTCGTTGTACCAATCATTTTTGTATAGGTGTTTGAATTTGAAATAGAGATCACCTCCATTACTTCTCAAATCAGTTTATGGCTCTGAATATGCGCAATATGTGGAGCAGGGAAGTTGTAGTAAAGAAAAAGAGGCTTCGCACAATTGATGCGAAACCTCATAGGTGTTTGAGAATAGATTATGTTGCAACATTCAGATCAGAATTTTACCGTTCATCGTTATCTTTGAAACAACGCCCATAAGCTTAGCGTTGCTAAACTTATGGGCGTTGCTGTTTTCTTCGATGTATAAAGATTTATTTAAACTGACCGATTTTGCTGTCAAACTCATAGTCATATAACACAAAGGCCTCATCGTAAAAAAGCTTTTTGTGCCGGTTGGTTTCTTTTCGGTATATCTTCATAACATTCTCTACCAATTTAACCTTTAGGGATTTATGTTCTCTTACACCTCCTTCATCAGACAATATGTCAACATATGCGTCATCCGCAACTACGGGCTCGTTTGTATCAATTACAGCACAAAAAACAATTTTAATTCCTTCTGCTAGTTTATCTCCGTCAGCAACTTCATCAATAATAGCAGTTTGCAATAAGTGGAGCGATTCGTATGCTTTCACCCTGATGCTCAGTGCCATATTTTCCTTTTTTACCTTTTCATTAACCGAATCTAGCGTAGAATCAAATCCTGTTTTAAATTCTATAAGATTTAGATTTTTCTTTACAAGTAGCACATCTACAGATCTGCTGTCGCCATAAATACGCTTTTTAATCTCGTCATAATCATAAACTTCAGTTTGATCTATAATTTTGGGATTGCTTGATAGATCTGCAATCTTTCCTTTAATATTATAGTTCGCATCCAAGTATGCAACAATGTCACTGCAAGAAATCATCCGTATTCACCTCTCACATATCTTTAAGCTGTTTTACATCGACAAGAGGACGAGCAAAGGATGAGTAAATCTTACTTAAATTGTTATTTACGCACACATAGTCCACAGTATAGTTATCAGCATTATGTGTGGCCATATAGTAGTTTGCTTGATCAAGCAGGCCATATTTTTTAGCATACGCTTCAATTGCCATCAAAAAGTTTGGGCTATGCGTTGTTAGCAAAACATGAGTATTAAACTCTTTAACAACTAGGACGATAATTTCTGCAAAAGCATTCTGCCACTCAGGGTGTAAATGAGCCTCGGGTTCATCCAATATTAACATAGTGTCAAAATTAATTTCACCTTTCTCAAGAAGGTTTTTAATAATTGAGAACATTTTGGAGCCGGTAGCCAAGTTCTGTACTTTTAGAGGCTCTTTATCAACTTCTTCATAATAGATGCCGCTATCTCTAACTGTTAGAGTGCCTGGTATTATATTGCTAATTTTATCAACAATATCGTCATATTTTTCTTTATTAATTGATGCTTCAATTAGGGAAGAGGATTTGCTCTTTAACAATAGTCTAGCTAGTTTTCCAAAATGAGAATAATCAACTCGATTAGGACGGTACATAAATGAGTACTCATCTTCTCTAACCAGCTTATCCAAGGCATATGGGTCATCAATATATATAGCATTATTTAAAAAAAGCTTTCTTGTATTAACAACGGCAGTAATATCCTTTTTGTCATAAATGGAAAAGCTACATCCCAATTCACCATTCTTGGATATAGACACAGTTGACTTTCGTTCTTTAGCTTTTGCGTTTACGGGAAAAATTTGACCATTAAACTCAGTAGAGAATAGTGCCGCAACACTCTTTTCGGAGAAATCATGAATATCCTCGTCAAAATAATATTTATTCAGACCTGCAAGAAAGGAAAGTGCTTTATGTTTGTTCTCTTCTAAATTTTCTAAATACGCAAAAAACTTTTTTGGCAAATCGCTTTTAGATTTTACAGCAAAATCAATCAGAAGGTGAGGATCCAATATTTCCACAGCCTCTTTTAGTGAGATATATGCCTCAACTATATTAGTATACTCAGGAGTTTTACGATAACGATATACACTATCAATGAGCACAGAAAAATCCTTATGGCACATTTCCTGCAGCTTATCAAAGTCCACATATTTGGCAATGCTCCCGAGATCAAGAATTCGCGAAACATTCATAAGAGCTCTTCGATAATTCAAGACTAATTCATCGTGCAACTTTTCCTCAAGATTACTTAGCGATTCGATTGTTGCATATAACGCCTTGCCGGCAGTAGATTTACCAGAATTATTACTGCCGCATATTACAGTAAGGCCATTTAGTTTAACTGTTGCCTTGTTAATAATACCAACCTTTTGCAAAGTAAGTTCCATAATAATACTCCTAACTAAAAGTAAAAATTAATTAATCGCAGTAAACTCAACAATATCACCGATGTTACAGTGCAGTATTTTGCAAATCTTCTCGAGTGTTTCTAAGGATACAGCCTCATTCTTGCCAAGTTTTGCAACAGCATTTGTACTTATACCTGCCAATTGTTTTAATTGAGTTTTATTCATTCTTTTATCAATTAGAAGTTTCCAAAGATTATCGTAACTAATTGCCATGGTAACACTCCTTGCATAGTATATTGAGCATTATAACATCATTTTTCGGGATTTACAAGAACACCTTGATTTTTATCAAAATTATATTGGTGTTTCCGTTTATTGCTACTCAGTACTATGAGATACTTATATTACAATGACGTTTTACCAGTCTTAATTAGTAGCAATCCTTTGAGAATAAAATTATAATGCCGGTATTTGTCGAAATACAAAGAAGAAACCGTCTCTGGACAGTTTGCCTCACCGAATCTCTGGAAGTGAACAACTTCGCGCTCCCGCAAGAACTTGATTACATCGTTTACATCCGGATCATCGGAAAGACGCAGGATATTATCGTAAGTGGTTCTGGCTTTTTGTTCTGCGGCCAAGTCTTCCGACAAATCTGTAATGGGGTCACCCTTTACCTGCATGGATGCTGCGGTCCAAGGGAATCCCGATGCAGAAGTGGGGTAGACCCCGACTGTGTGGTCTACAAAATATTGGGCCAGAGGTGTGTTTTCGATATCCTTTTCCTTCAGATTCCGGGTCAACTGATGGATAATGGCGCCTACCATTTCCAGGTGTCCCAGTTCTTCCGTCCCTATATCGGTTAGGAGCCCCTTTTGTTCGTCAAAGGGCATGGAATATCTCTGGGAAAGATACCGCATTGACGCGCCAAGCTCGCCGTCGGGACCACCGTATTGGCTGATAATGATCGATGCTAACCGTGGATTGGGCCGGGCGATTTTTACTGGATATTGAAGCTTTTTGTTATAAATAAACATGGCTTAACCCTCCTTATTCGCTGCGTACTCCCAAGGCCACGGGTCACACAGCCAGGTGTACTTTTTATCATCGGTGACGGTCATGTGATTTAAGGGTCTGCATTTGTTGGTGTATTGTTTTTTAGCGGCATCGTACATTTTTTGGTATTTGCGATAGAGCTGTAAAGCCTCACAATCATCCGGGTGGGTATCCAGATACAGAGCCAGTTCTTGAACAGCAAAACCCAATGCCTGCAGTTCCGTGGTAGGTGTAACTGGCTTTTCTTTTTGATTTACCATTCCACGGAATGGCAGATCTAATCCTGGGTACAGTGTGCCGCGAACCAAAGCCTTTCTTGCTTCATACTTCGGTGGATCTTCCAATTGGAAGGGAACATAAGCGTTAGCCAGAGGGGCTCGTGCCGGCAGGTGACCAAGCTTGCCATCCCTTTTACGTTCTCGCAGATCCAAAGCAATTCCTCCAATCCATTATTTTTTGAAGCTGTCGCCTCGTGTCATACTATGCAGGATTTGCTGGTTGGGTTCATTTGTATAGCGTGGACACATAAAATGCTGTGAGGTGTTGCAGATGAGCCGTGAGAATTGGATTGGTCTTTTACCGTTTTATTTGCTTGTAGTGGTACTGTTGTTGGGTGCTGCGCAGTTAGGGAGCGATGCAGTTACTGCAATTGCGGACGCGCAGCCGGTGCGAAGCAACCATACTATCATTATCGATGCAGGACATGGGGGGGTAGATGGGGGCGCAACTTCTTGTACGGGGGTGTTAGAAAGTCAATTGAATTTGCAAATCGCATTGAGACTGGACGATTTACTGCATTTACTGGGATACAGAACCTTGATGATCCGCAGGGACGATATTTCCGTATATACAGAAGGGGAGACCATTGCGCAAAAGAAAATTTCTGACCTGAAAGAACGAGTAAGAATCGTAAATACCACTGAAAATGCAGTTTTGATTAGTATTCATCAGAATACTTTTTCCGATAACCGTTACGGCGGTGCTCAGGTGTTTTATGCGAACACGGAGCAAAGCAGGGAATTGGCGCAAATTCTCCAAGAATCTATTGTAACCACTGTAAATAGTGGCAGTAACCGCAGGTGCAAAAAAGCTGAGGGCGTATATTTGATGAAACAGATAGAAAAAACGGGGATTTTAATCGAATGTGGCTTTCTTTCCAACCCAACGGAAGAAGCCTTGCTGCGCAGCGATGCATACCAGATGAAGCTTTGCTGTGTAATTGCCAGTGCGATCAGCAACTTTACGGATAAGGCTTGAAAACAAACGTTTTGTGTAATATACTTAAATCAATAGCACAGAGATACAGAAGGAGTACATAGTATGGCGAAAGCAAAAACAGTTTTCTTCTGCACAAATTGCGGAAATGAAACGCCGAAATGGATGGGACGATGCCCGGGGTGCGGCGCGTTTAATACGATGGAGGAGCATATTGAAAAGCCGGCAGTTTCCGGACGAGCAAAAACAGTATCCAGTGGTCATGTGAGAAGACCGCAAAGCATCTGTGAGGTCGTCAGCGGCGATGAGATCCGTTTTCACACTGGCATGGGTGAACTTGATCGTGTTCTGGGTGGTGGCGCGGTAGCAGGCTCTCTGGTACTTGTAGGCGGTGCGCCCGGTATTGGCAAATCTACATTATTGTTGCAAATTTGCGATCAATTGTGCAAGGAACGCCGTGTTTTGTATGTATCCGGTGAAGAGAGCGAACGGCAGCTGAAACTTCGGGCACAGCGGTTGGGTGTTGCACCGGAGGAACTTTTGATTCTTTCGGAAACACGACTTTCTGATATTCTGGAGGCTGTGGAAGAGACAAAACCGGACATTTTAATTGTGGATTCCATACAGACACTGTATCAGGAAGAAAACGAATCTGCCCCGGGCAGTGTATCCCAGGTGAAAGACTGCACCATGACGATGATGCAACTCAGCAAACAGCAGGGAATTACGGTATTTGTAGTTGGTCATATCAACAAAGACGGTAATATTGCCGGTCCTAAGGTGTTGGAGCACATGGTAGACTGCGTGCTGTACTTTGAGGGGGATGCAAAATCGTCTTACCGATTGCTGCGAGCTGCCAAGAACCGGTTTGGTTCTACAAACGAGATCGGTGTCTTTGAAATGGCGGATACCGGATTGATTGAGGTTCCCAATCCTTCCCAAATGCTCTTGGAAGGCCGTCCGGAAGGTGCGTCAGGAACTTGTGTAGCCTGCGTCATGGAAGGCACAAGGCCGATTCTTGCAGAGGTACAAGCGCTGGTTAGCAAAACCAGCTTTAATGTCCCCAGACGCACCGCGGATGGCTTTGATTTTAACCGCGCAGCCCTACTGCTTGCGGTTGCAGAGAAGCGGGCAGGCATGAAATTAAGTATGTTTGACGCTTATATCAATGTGATTGGCGGCTTGCAGTTGGACGAACCGGGCGCAGATCTACCTGTGATCCTTGCTGTTGCATCCTCTTATCGGGATCAGGTGATTGCGGATGATCTGGTTGCGATTGGGGAAGTAGGACTGACCGGAGAAATCAGAAGTGTCTCTAATATGAATCAGCGTCTGGCTGAGGTAGCGAGACTTGGTTTTAAGAAATGCATCATTCCGAAAAATGGCTCCGAAAAATTAGAAATTCCCGAAGGTCTCACGGTTTATCGTGTGAGAAACCTCCGGGAAGCAATTGAAGTTAGTTTGTAGGTTTATCTTACTCGTCATCAGAAAATTTGATTTTGGATATGGGATTTGCCTCTGCAGCCAATTTTAGCTCGGTATTTTCAATGTGCGTGTATATCTGGGTTGTATTCAAATTCTCGTGTCCAAGGACTTCTTGCACGGTTTTTACATCCACACCGCCGGAAAGCATCATTGTGGCTGCGGTATGGCGTAGTTTGTGGGCAGAAAATTGTGTGGCGTCCAAACCAGCCTTTAAGAATGCTTTTTTCACCAGAGCGTGAACGGCATCTGTGCTGATACGGTTTCCGTTCCGGGAGCCAAACAGCGCGCGGTTATCCGTTAATACCAGTTTTTTTCTGATTAGCATGTAGGCATCAATGGCCTTTCGACAGGAAGTACCGAAATATACAAACCGCTCTTTGTTGCCTTTGCCAACAACGCGGATTCGATCCTCATAGACATCTGTGATATTGAGTCCAACCAATTCGCTGCGTCGAATACCGCAGTTTAGAAATAGCATCAGAATTGCGTAATCCCGTTCCTGATTTTGCCCAGAAACTGCCCTCAAAAGTGCCGAAGATTGTTCCAAAGTTAGGTATTTTGGCAAGCTTTTACGCAATTTTGGATATTCCAGATCGGCAACAGGGTTTTCCTGCAGTTGTTTTGTACGAACGGTAAGATATTTATAAAAAGATTTAAGGGCAGAAAGCTTTCTGGCTCGGGCGGCAGGGGAGATACCGTATTCCGGAGCAAGGGATTCCGGATTTATCGTACGATCATTGGCAAGATAAGAAAGAAAATCGAAAATATCAGAGGTGTTGATATCTTGAATGAATTCAATGTCAACATCTCGGATTGGAATATCATCCAAGACTGTATGAATTGGCATGTCATAACGCATAAGCTTTATGAAACGCAGAAACATTCTCAAATCCAGGTAGTATTCATGGATGGTTAAGGGTGACTGACCTTTGATTGTTTCGTGGTAAGTCAAAAAATCCCTTAAAATTTGCGGACAATCACTAAATCGTGCCATGTTTTCCTCCCGAAAGCTAAATTTTTCTTAAAAAACGAACAAATTTACGAAAAAAGGTTGTACCATGAAAATAGAACATTTGAACGAAATAAAGGGTTATATGTATTCGTTTGCAAAAGATTCTGCCCATGATGTGGCACATATCTATAGAGTGTTGAACCATGCGCTGAATCTTGCTAAGAATTACAATGTAAACATGGATATTCTGGTTGCAGCTTGTTTATTGCACGATATTGGCAGGCCTGCACAGTTTGCGGATCCGAGCTTGTGTCATGCGAAAGTTGGCAGTGAAATGGCGTATCAGTTCCTGAAGGAATTGGGATGGTCCGAGGAAGACTGTACGCATATAAAGCGTTGCATTTTAACCCACAGATTTACAATTAGCGCGCAACCGGAGACAATAGAAGCAAAGATACTATTTGATGCGGACAAGCTGGATGTAATTGGAGCAATGGGAATTGCGCGAACACTGCAGTACGAAGGTAAGATGAATGTATCATTAAATGAGTTTTTTAATGAGTATCATAGAAAGTTAATAAAGCTTTACGATGTATTTTATACAAAGGAAGCAAAAGAAATGGCAACCAGCGGAAAAGAACTTTTGGAAAGATTCTACCTGGAACTAAAGGCGCAGTTGGACACATCGGCTGCCGAGGGCTATCTTAGCGGTATTTTGGCGCCTTGATTTGGATTGTTATCTATATTATATCATATAATTTCATTAAACGCAACAAAATTTTTATTTTGTTGCGTTTAATTTGTTTTGGGTGTTTATATGGATTATATAATTTATGTTCCACGTGGTTCAGTTTATTGTTCTTATCTTCTTCTCTCATGTGGTGATTTTCAAAAAATTGTGGTTGAAGGTGTTGTTGTTTTTGATATTGCTAAGTATCACAATCATCGTTATGATCTTGACGCCTTCTTCTATTCTTCGAAACGTATTGTTTCCCGCCGTTCATTCAGATCTAAAAGAGAATTGTATGGCGCCATTCAAGAATTGCTGCAGCAAGAATTGAACATCGATGTTCAATAGCTCCTGGAGCAATACTCCCCTTCTCTTGTTTTCTTCCGTGTGCGCAGCGGTTGATTTTAATCTTATGAAAGGAGATAGCAAATGGATATGAGTGCTTTCTTGACCGAAATCGGTACTTTCTTTACTCAGTCCATCACCTGGCTGGGTGATGTGCTGGATGTTATCGTCAGCAATCCTGCTCTGCTTGTCCTGTGCATTGCAATGCCCATTGTTGGCTTTGCTGTCGGTCTGCTGTCCCGGCTGATTCGCCTGTAATGGACAACCCCTTGGGTCTGCCTTCGGGCAGACCCATATTTTCTTATGTGAGGTGATATTCATCTTGATAATGAAATTTAAAAAAATCAGCTTCCGGCTCTCTGCTTTGTTTGCCGTGCTTGCTGTCTGCTCTACTCTGTTTGTCCCGGCTCGTGCTGAGCTTATAGACTATAACGATTATGTCTATAAGGTCGAGGTTGTAGGCGATCAAGATTTGGTCTATGTAAAAATTCCGGCAGATATGGCTTGGATTCGTGTTTATGATAGATATGATAGCTACAATGAAATATACCGTGATTATGGTGTTTCTCATGATATCCCTTTTGTTCCCGGGGAAAGCTATCGTATCGAAGTTGGTATCTTTGGTTATAGATATGGTAATGTTGGCTTAGACCTTTCTCTTATTCCTCCTGGTACTCGTATTGTTTCCGGTATGGGCTTTAATTTTGATGGTGATGTTCCTTCAGAAGATTGGGGTGGCATGACTATTGCTAAGCCTCGAGTATATTATCATTATTATGAAAAAGATAGTCAAGATGTGCTCTATTCTGATAATTATCTTTTAGATTCCTCTGATGAGAATGGTTATCTTAATATTGATTTTGTTTATGATACTCACGAGGTTCAAAGTATTGATAATGCGCAGCGATTAACTATCACTTATTTTTGGCAGCCTATTGAATGGATTGCTGATCCCGTTCCTACTGGTATCACGGTTTCGGATACCACTCTTGTCTTTACGATTTCTTCTTTACTCCGTCACCAACAACTTACTGGTAAAACTAACGAACTCTTGAAAGAGGTTGAGCTCCAGCTTGCTGAACAAGGTAAAACTCTGGATGATATCCGGGATCAGAATGATATTATCATAGATCAAAATGACCAGATTATTAATGGTGAGGTAACCCCTGAAGCTCCGGACGGTGCAGATCGTTTTGATGATCTTGATGATGTTGAAGCTGGCCTGCGTGATGATGCGCAAGATGGTCTGGATACTGGTATAGAAATTACACAGAACGCATTGCAGATTATTTTGCAGTATGCTTCTGCTTTCGCCTGTGCAGGCTGGATTTTTGAGTGCTTCTCTACTTTGCCCATTTTTACGGCTTTACTATTCGTTTCTATGGCTTTAGGTGTTTTTGGTCTTGTTGTAAACCTCGCTCATGATGTTGGGCGTGCTTCTAATAGAAAAAATAGCAAGTCCGGTAAAAGTGGTAAAAAGGGAGGTTAATTCATGTTTGACTTTTTTAATCAAATAATTGGCTATGTTCAGACCGCTTTT
Source organism: Oscillospiraceae bacterium (assembly GCA_017416325.1). Taxonomy (GTDB): domain Bacteria; phylum Bacillota; class Clostridia; order Oscillospirales; family Oscillospiraceae; genus Faecousia. The sequence goes on along the minus strand of JAFQCV010000006.1, from coordinate 207,143 downwards.
GAATTCTTACTCAATTTAATTGAATCGCTTATTATGGCGGTTGTTTATGTGACTACCTCCAGCGGTGTGGTTTTGAGTATGGCTCAGTTTATGCCGGCAATCATTGGCACTTGTGTGGTTATTACTGTTGCTATTGCCGTGATAAAATTCCTTATTGGTAGGTGATATCATGAAACAATTTTTTGAAATGATCGCTGATCTCTGGGGCGGTATCATTGCCCAATTTGACCAACGCCCCTTGCAGATCGGCAACTATTCTGTTTCTGTTACCTCTCTGATCTTTGCTTTCCTCGTTATTGGTTTCGTTGTTTCGTTATTCTGGAAGGGGGCTAGAACATGATAATTCTTCCTTGTCTGCCTATGATTTTCTCCGGCTCTTACATGACTACAATCTTTCTGCTTCTGTTCGTGTTTGGTCTGATCTTTACTATTTTTCGGAGGTAATGAGAATGAATTTCCAAGTTGTGCTTTTAGCTGGAATTCTCGTGGTTCTGGTTGTTGGTCTATTTGTAAAGGGGTGATTTTATGACAACATTGCTTGAAGCTTTGCGTGAGATCGTCGGTACTGCTGATTTCTATATCACAAACGGCAACTATTCAGGCTCATGGGACTATGGAGCTATGACGGAATACCTTTGTTGTGTCCTCATTCTCTGTATTGTGATAGCTTCTGTGTTTCGCTTCTTGGGAAAGCTGGTGGGTAGATGATCCGTATCTTCTTTGGCTCTCCCGGTTGCGGCAAAACAACTCTGGCATGTAAATTTCTCAAGAAATACCAGAAGCAGTATGAAAATTGCTATGGCGCATTTGCTCATAAAGTTCCCGGTGCTGGTGTTTGTTCTTTGGATAAACTGGGTGAATGGACATTTCCGGAACACACCTATGTGAATGATGATGAGGCCGGTATCGATTTCAATTCCCGGAAGACACTTAAAATCCCTCAGTCCATGATCCAGTACTTAAAGCTTCACCGGCATTACAAAGTTGATATGGATTTCTTCTCTCAGTCTTGGGATGATATTGATGTTGTTCTTCGCCGTCTCTGCGTGGAGTACTGGTATATGTACCGTCTTGGCCCCTGGACTCTTTGCCGTCGAGTTTACAAGCGAGTTACCATTGATAAGAATACAGAGCAGATCATTGACGGCTACCGTATGCCCAATATTCTTTGGATCCTGGCCTGGCCGCTGCAGCTGCTCCGGATTACCCAGCAGCGATATATGCTTACTTTCCGGCCGTTCTATTACAAGTATTTTGATTCTTGGGATCGTCCGGAGCTCCCGGTCAAAACCTTTGAGAAAAACGCATGATAACTGTGTCCGGCTTGACCGGACATAGTTATCATGTGTTTGTTGGAGATCTGATGTCCCTTTCCCCTTTCCTTCTGTCAAAAAAAATCATGGTCTGCCCGCAGGCAGACGGTGCGGAGCTTGCCTTCTGAATGGCAAGCTCTCGGAAACCCCTAAAAAAGCAAAAACCGACCATTCCGGCCGGCTTTGCATATAGAGATCTCCCCGATCTCCCCCCACCTTCCTGCTCTCCTGGGAAGGTGGGATTTTCTTATTCTTTATCTATTTCTTCTTTTATATCCTCGAGGTATGTTAGTAAAAGTGTTTCTTGATCGTAAGTTATTTGTTCTTGGTATCTTGCATGTGCAAATATGTTTTTGACTTCTTGATATAGTTTTTCGTATTTTTCCATTTTATTGATTTCCTTTCATTTCGTTTATTTCGTTTGTAATCCATGGTTCTTTTTCGTTTATGTGTTTCTTTATTATTTCGTATATATATGTGCTTGTTTTTTCGTCTTTCATCCCTGCAAGATATTCAATCTTTTCTTTTGTGATTATATCTACTTTTACTCCGATCATTATCTTTTGGGGATTTATGTTCATCTTGTCTTTTTCCTTTTTCTTAATCCATCAGGTAGTCCTAGTACATAATCTGATGATACTCCATAAAATATGCAAAGTGTTTTTAAGTGTCTTATTGGAATTTCTGTTTCTCCTAGTTCATAGCGTCGGTACATTGTTCTTCCTATTTTGAGTATATCTGCAATGTTTTGCTGTGTTAAATCTTTGTCTTCCCTTAATCCTCTTAAAATTTCATTCGTTTCCATTTAATCACCCTTTTAATCATATCGAGTGATTATTTTTTGTGTTGACAATGACACTTATTTGTGCCATTATTTAAGTGACACTTATTTGTGTCAAAACAAATGAACTAAAGGAGAGTAGTTCTATATGAATTTTCCCGCAAAGAAACCTAAAGTTATTTCCATTCGTGTTTCTGTTGAGCTTTTTGAAAAAATACAGAAAGTTGCTAAGGATCATGGTTGGACAGTTGCACATGCTGCTTATTATCTTATTCAGCAAGGTCTTTCTCTGTCGTATGGAGGTGTCCGGCAATGAATGAACCGCGTTATTGTTCCCTTGCCGGCTGTGTTTGTGTGGTCTGTGCTCAGGTCGATGATGGCTGCCGATCCTGTGAGCTCCTCCATCCGGAGCTGCTTGATGAGGAGGTGCCCGGTGATGCGTAGAAAAGAGCTTCTTGCTGCTGGCTATATCCGGGATGTCCTTTTTCGTAACTCGGATGACTGTCAGGTCTATATTTATGATCTCGATCATGGTGGTGTGGACTATAGGATTTTAGATTCTTTTAATCGTGATGATGGCAGCGTGATCATTCGGATCCTGCAGCAGTATAATAACTGTCCTCTGATCGAGCTGTGAGGTGAAGTCAGATGATTGAGAAATATCTGCTATTCTCCCCTTCCGGTGAGATATCCTGGATCGATCTTGACCGCAAGCCGAACTATGGCCCGGTTTACCAAGGAGATCCGGCTCTCAGCTTCGATCAGATCTATGCTGCCGTTGGTTGTGACTGTGTGGAGCAAGTCCGCACGGTACTGCCTGGCATTGTCCTGGTAATCGATGAATCCGGAAAGATCAAAGATCCCCCTCAGTGTCACAATGAGCTCGCCAGCCGGCTCTATTACGGTTATCATGTTGGAATGGATGATATCTGTGGTCCGGCTATTTTGATGGCTCTGAGGCGCTCTGGGCCTTATGGTGAGGAAGATTGGCATCCGTTGGATGCTGCGGATCTCGCTCGTTTATCGTTGTATTTGGGAGTTTGTATCCCTGAAATTTAATTTGTGTATGTGTTGATTCACAGGAAAGGAATTTATTATGGCTAAGTCTGTTGTTACTGTTATTGGTATGGGTGATAGGATCACCGGCAAGAATCGTGAGACTGGTAAAACATATGATTTTCGCAAGGTTGCTTTTTCTTTGGTAAATATTTACGGTTCCAATGATGTTTCTATCAATATTGTTGATGGTAATGTTTTGGATGAACTTGATGTTCAGATCGGTAAAGATTACATTGCTGCAGTAAATCAGGTTAAGAAAGTTTATTACATCGATTTGATTGACGAAGCTTAATTATTCATTATCCAGCCCCCGGGTTTGCCCGGGGGCTGGGGGGGAGCACTACGACACTCCCCCATGTGCTCGTTGATCATTGATTGGAGGTCTATATGGCTTCGGCTAGAAGATTCCGTAATTTTGCTACGGTTGTTTACCCTGATTCTGAGAATACGCCTGATTCATGGTTATCTATTCTGCAGGATTTTAAGACCCCTATACTAGTTAGTCCTTTTCACGATCAAGATCTAAATCCTACTGGAGAGCCTAAGAAACCTCACTATCATGTACTAATCATGTTTGAGGGTATGAAGTCACCTGATCAGGTAAAAGAGTTATTTGATCAAGTTGGTGGTGTTGGTCTCGAGACCGTTAATTCTCTTCGTGGTTATGCTCGTTATCTTTGTCACCTGGATAATCCGGATAAGCATCAGTATTTCCCGGGTGATGTGCAGCAGATGTCCGGCGTTGACTATTTGGAGATCATTGGTCTTCCCTCTGACCGTTATGAGCTGATTGGTGAAATGATCGATTACTGTCAAGTTGAATATATTTATTCATATGCGACGCTGCTAGTATATGCCAGGCATAACCGTCAAGATTGGTTTCGTATTCTTTGTGATTCCGGTACCATCGTTATTAAAGAGTTTCTGAAGAGCTTACGTTGGGAGCATGAGCAATATATGAAAGAAAATGGTAGACCAAATGGCTGAAGATAAATTTTGTCGCGTTGAGAATTATTCTGTTCTTATTCCCTATGAGGATCTTGTAAAAATGGTTGATTTAGCTAAAAAAGTTGATCAGATCGAGGATCAATATGCGCGCCTTCAGGAACAATATGTTGCAATTCGTGGTATGTTTAGTGAATGTCTCGATAAAATTAAGGAAATCAGGGAATTCGTTGGTAATTCGTAAAAAATAAGGGTCGATCATGTCGATCGACCCAAAGGAATTATTTTGTTGCGTTCGTTATTTCCATGTGTTCTTGTCTTGGTGCTCCTCTCCTCGGTTTTGATTGTACCGGCTCGGGCTGAACTGATCGATTACAATGATTATGTCTATAAGGTTGAGGTTGTCGGCGATCAGAACCTTGTCTATGTGAAAATTCCGGCTGATATGGCGTTGGTTCGTGTCTATGACCGCGATAACAATTATACTAGTGTATATTATCAATATGGACAAACGCACGATATACCCTTTGAGCCTGGTCGGGATTATCGTATCGAAGTAAATGTCTTTGGGTCTCGCTATAGTGACGATAATGGTTTAGATCTATCTCTTATTCCCCCTGGTACAAAAATTGTATCTGGTTTGGGGTTTACTTTTGATGGGAATGTGCCTGCTGAAGACTGGGGCGGTATGACGGTTGCACAACCTAGAGTTTTTTATCATTACTATGAAAAAGGTAATAGCAATTATATTGATGGTTCTTCTGTTTTGTTAGATTCGTCTAATACTAGTTGGGTGGAAAATATTGCTTATTGTAGTGATACGCATATCGTGAAGAATCTTGATAATATGTATCGTTTGTGTATTGCTTATTTTTGGCAGCCTGTTGAATGGATTGCAGAACCGCTTCCAACTGGTATTACGATTACGGATACTACTCTTGTTTTTACTATCTCTTCCCTACTCCGTCAGCAACAGCTTTCCGGAAAAACAAATGCGCTCTTGAAAGAGGTTGAGGCGCAGCTTGCTGAACAGGGAAAAACTCTGGATGATATCCGGGATCAGATGGAAGATGTTAATGACAAGTTGGATGAATTGCCCGGTGAAATTGGCGATGAAATACAAGGCGTAATTGATAATGAGAAGCAGGAAGCCCAAAGTTCTGGCAATCAGTTTGTGGATCAGATTCTGGGTGCGCTGCCTGATCCCTCTACAAAAGTTTTGGGAGCGCTAAAAGGATTGACTGACGCGACTTCTTATACTGGCACAAAGGCTGCTTTGACTATACCACCTATTGTCCTGCCTGGTATTGGTGACTTGTTCCCTACCACTGAAATTTGGTGCGGTGCAGAGTTTGACTTTGGGGAGTATATTGAATATCTCCCCTCTACCCTGCTGACGCTCGTTAGAAGCTTGTTTACTATTGCTATTGTCTTATATTGTGTTTATGAGCTAAAGGGCATTATAAGCTATTGCTTGACTTTACGCAGTAATAAGGGGGGATAATGTATGGGTGATGTTGTAAAGTGGGGATTGCTTGTTGCAGGTATTATTTTGCTGATTTCCTTGGTTGCAGAACTTCCCTTCTTGCAGTTCATGAATCTGGATGAGTTAACCGGCGCGATCTCAAGTGTTGTTTCTATCTGTAGCGGTGTCTTCCAGTTTGCCCGTGGTCTGATAAATAACTTCCTGACTCCGTTTGGCAGGACTGCGGCTACTGGCTTGATTTTCTGGGTTATCTGTAAGCCTTTCATCATGCAAGCGATTCAGTACATTGTGATGGTTTACCATTACATTTTCAAATGAGCATTTCTTTTTCTGTTGTCCATATTGTGCGATAGCACGCGCAGGCGAGACCTCGAGCCGTTGCGCTAGGCTTGATTCGCCTACTTTGTATTTTGGTATTGTTTCTAGTCCTCTTATCTCAGTACCGATGTGCTTGGTAGCCGGGTGCCGGGCTGCAGCGATAGCGACAGGGCGGCTTGTCCGAAGGACAATAAAACAAAATGACAGAGCGCCCGGGTGGCGCAAGTCAGCTCGTAGAGCGGTGCCGTAGGCAGACTTGCGCCACGCCGGGCGCTTTGTTGTGTACTGTGTGTCATTCTGTCAGCTCGTTTAGTGTGGCTTCTGTGATAGATCGGGTATGAATGACTTTGTATCCTACGCTCGTTAAAATCTGGTCTACGAAGGCGTCACGGGCTTGTCTGTCTTTCTGATCGTGGGAATTGTCATCAAGTTCCAGAACTGCTTTAATACGAAGATCCTTGTCACAAATTACAAAGTCAACATGTTTTGCTTGCACTTTGAAAAATAATGTTTTGTAATCCTTCTCCCCTTTTCTGGGTTCGATGATATCCAGCAACCGAACCTTGGGGCAGATTATCAGGTCTTTTTCTGTAGCAAGCTTACGGAGTGTCATATACTCCCGGTATTCATTCTTGGTGAGTAAATATTTTCGCTGATAGCTTTGGGAATAGTCAGTTTTAGTGTTTGCTGTTTCTTCCGTGCCTCTCTCCTGCTGTGGTTTTTTGATTCTGTAAAGTTCGATTGCTAAGACAATAATAGCAAGGAAGATAATCCATAACCAGTCCACGATGTTACCTCCCGAGTTTTTTGTTTGTGATTCCTGCAATGTAGTCTAGGCTTACTTTGTAAAATTTCGCCAGTGTAATTGCATGATGAAATGGTATTTCTTGCGCTCCCCTCTCCCATCTGCTGTATTGTGTTTGATGCACGTCTAATATTTTGGCTATTTCTTCTTGGTTTAAGTCTTTGTCTTGTCTAAGGTCTCTAATTCTTTGATAGAAAAACATATTGTAATATCCTTTCGTTTGTTTAGATATTACAAATTTATCATAATACATTTTTGTCTTGTTGACATTAAGATTAATTTGTCTTAGAATAGTTGATACTAAGACATATTTGTCTTAGTTCCCGCCAAATAAAGAATATGAATGAAATGAGGTAATGAAAAATGTGGGAAGTAATTGGTTTTGAAACGCAAGAAAATGACTCCGGTGAGATCACTGCTTATACTGTCCATGCAGTAAAGCCGTATCGTGAAGGTCAGGGGCAGGGCAAGCGCGGTAAACGTATCTGGTATCGTGCTTCTGAGCAGGGGTATCGTCCTGTTGTCGGTGAAAAGGTTGTTATCGAAGTGGAAATTCGTGGCAAGTATGAAGTTGTCACGGACATTTATCCTGCATGAGTAAGTATGACGAATTGGGTGCCAGGTGTACCAAGCTTTTGGACGCTATGGCAAATGACCCAGATAGACCGGCTTGGCAGCTGGAGTTAGTCAGGATCACTATGGAAAGTCTGTCTACTGCTGCAATTCTTTCTCAGTCTCATAAAAAGACTAAAAAGAGTTATGCTGAACTGCTTACGAAGGTAGATAGTCTCGAGCATAGATATTCTGAGCTTTTGTATCGGCTTTCTTCTCTGAAAGAGAGCTAACGACTGTCGTGAGATAGGCGGAAATAAGCCCCAGACGGGGCATGGGGCGCGCAGCGCCCCTGCCCTGTTGGGGCACTCGACTTCTTAACATATTACGGGAAGTGATTTCTGTGCCTATCGTCGCGCCATTGGAAGAAGCCGTACCGGACGGACGGATTTACCGATATACTGATCGCATTTTCAAGCTTGTAAAGTATAAGCGGCGCTCTGGTTCTGGCTCGTATTTTCGCAAGTCAGAAAAGCCCAAATATGACGATAAATTGGCTGCTTCATTGTCCCGAACTAGGAGGATTATTTTGGAGTACGCATTGTGTAATCATTGGGAATATTTCTGCACTTTCACTATTTCTGCAGAAAAGTATAACCGGCATGATTTGGAGACTTGGCGCGATTCTTTTTTGCAATGGATTCGCGATCAACGGAAAAAAGGTGTGCCTGTTGTTTACTTGCTCGTCCCTGAACGCCATAAGGACGGTAGTTGGCATATGCATGGCTTTTTCTCTGGTGTTTCTTCTGAGTTGGTTTCTTTTAGGTCTGAGCGCAAACAGGGCTTAAAAGTCCCAGACAAGCTTGTAAAGGGAGACTTTTACGATTGGCCTGCGTATCGTCATAAATTCGGCTTTTGTTCTTTTGCTCTAGTCCGTGACCCTGTAGCTTCCGCTTTCTATGTACTTAAATACTTAACGAAGGATATGGCTGTATCTTCTTTGGGTGTTGGTTTGCATTTGTACTATGTAAGCCGTGGGTTAAATCGTTCTGTTGTTCAGACTGATGTGTATGGCTGGTCAAATTATCTGGATAGCTTTTTGGAAAATGATTATCAGTTTTGCCGTACCGGCATGACTAAAACGAAAGATTCACTTGATTGGTCTTTTGGTTTGGAATATGCGGAATTTGTTCCGCTTTTTGAATCTGATCAGACGGAAGAATTAGAATCTGAGTGTGATCGTGTGTATGAGATTACGCAACTTTCAATTGATGATTTTCCGGTATAGGCCTTGCCGGTTATCATAATAAAAACTAAGAAGGGAGATAGTGTACTATGACTGAAGCGACTGTAAATGTGAGTGAAATCATTAGCTCCGTTTCTGGTATGTTTGGAGATTTCTCCGTAAGCAATCTGCTGCTGTTCATCGGTGGCGGTATTGCTCTGGCAGCCGGTCTCGTTCTGGCATGGTTCGGCGTGCGGTTCTTGACCCGTAAGCTGATGGCTGCTCTGAAAAAGGGTAAGCTGTAAGCTATTCGATGGGGGCGGGGGTCATTCCCCTGCCCTTATTTTTATTGTGAGGTGTTATTATGGCTGAATATATGGAGCCTGATGTTGGCTTAGGTAATATTCCGGACGTTATCAGAGCTAGAATGATGAAAGCAAATGACGGTTTTCCTTATGGTGGATTGTGGGTCTTTACTGGTGCTCAGGGTGCAGGTAAGACACTCTTGCTCATGCACATGGTACGGGAGATCCATGAGCAGTATCCCAAGGCTCTGATTGTCACAAATATAAGTGTTTTCGGTATTCCGTGTATCCCGTATACAGGTATCGAGGATTTTGACAAGTATGTGAATGGTGCTGATGGTGTCATTTTCATTATTGATGAGATTCAGGCGTTGTTTAGTTCGTTGGAAAGTGCGAAAATGCCTTTGTCTCAGGTCACTGTTTGGTGTCAGAACCGAAAGAATCGGCGTTTGATATTGGGTACAACCCAGAGATATACCCGTATGGCTAAGCCGGTTCGGGAGCAGGTAACTTGGCATTATGAGTGCCGTAGACCCCTGTTATGCGTGCTGTATAGGTATCGCGTGTTAGATGGTGCTAAGTATGATGATTCTGGAAAGTATATTCTGGATGAAGATGAAAAGACGCCTCAATATCGTATTTATGTCCCGTCATTGTCTAGCATGACAATGTATAATACTCTGGAAGTTGTTAAAAGAATTGATGAAAAGGGGGAAAACTGATGCAAATTGTAGCTGTGACTTTTGGGCAGTTTCTGCCTTATGTCTTTGTATTGTGCTGTGTTGGCATTGTGTACGATTATGTGATATCTGCATTTAGGGGTGGTAGGCTGTGACACAATATTCAGATTATGGGACTATTCCGCAGGCTGTCCGTGATGTGGTAGCTAATAAAATCAGCCTGCTGGATAGTTATATCCTGATGCAGACTGGTGAATATGAATATACTGCTTTGGTCAATAAGCCGGGTATTGGCTGTAAGCAGTATACTTTTCGCCGGACAAATAACTATAGTCAGTATACTGTAACAGAATCAGCTGGTGAATGGGAATTTTCTGTCAGTAATGAATATTACTGCTATAGTAATGTTGGTTATGGTGCAGCTCTTTCTCTTCCTGTTGCAGAGTTGGCTACTGCTCACGCCTGTGTGATTCTTGCATGTGCGCTGATGTTGGCAATTGTATTTAAGGGGGTGCTGTTTCGATGCTTGAAAAAACGCCGGTAAATAACAAAAGGATTATTTTGTTGCGTTTAATTTGTTTTAGCCCTCATAAAGAGAAAAGTTCCGATTTTACCCGGAACCTCTCTTTCCTATCGAATATGGACAAAACTAGTGACCTAAAATGCGTGCGATCCACGGACGGTGAACCTTCATCGCTCCCTTTGGGCAGAATTCCTGGCAGCAGAAACAACGGATACAGGCATCTCTATTTATAACTGGCTTATGCGCTTTCATTGTAATAGCTTTTGCCGGGCAAATTCTGGCGCACTCTGCGCATCCGACACATTCTGCAGCATGAAGCTTCGGAATGGATGCCAAAGAATTTTGCAGCACCTTTCCGGTAAGTCTGGCAAAGCCGGATTTTGCGCTTTTATGAAACTGAATACTCCGTGAGCCGCTTACAAGCCTAAAATCAGGGACGCAGAGTTGATCAACATCACCTATAATTTCCAACTCCCCTACTCTGCTGGGACATAGTTCTCTTCTAATGGCAGCTTGGAGCGTAGGGACATTTTGCGGTTCGATTCCAATCAGTTTTGCGCAAACCAGATCCAAAGCGTGTGGATTATCAGAGGCGGCAATGGCGCCAATATGTCTGGGAGTGCCGGCAGTTGGTCCGTTACCCTCCATTCCAACCACGGCATCCACAATAGAAAGCCTGGGTTTGAAATATTCGTCAAGATCTATAATCATATCCGAGAAGCTCTCTTGGTTAGGAAAACGATAATGATATTCCGGTTTCATTGTTCCAGGGATTACACCAAACATATTTTTAGCCGCCGCACTCATACCGATCATTCCGTGGGTCTTCAGTTTGCAGAAATTGATGATGGCATCCACTTTGTCCAGCCAACCGGTATAAGTAAAGGTTGCTGCGGCTTTTGCTTCCGGGTAATTAGCCTGGCTTACACTAAAATCCTGATTCAATATTGCGCCTGCGGCTTCAACATCCTTCATTCCGGTAGCGGAATAGATTCTATTAACGTAAACGTGATTGTAGAGTCCTCCGGGGCTGTCGCCGATAATCACAGATGCACCCCTACTCCGGAGCATGTTGACAAGCGCACAAAGCAGAACGGGATGTGTGGTTGCGGCAGCGTCTGGATGGAAATAAGTCACGAGATTTGCCTTGATTCCGATGATCATGCCTTCTTGCACCCAATCAAGACCACCAAAAGGAGCGAGGGCAAAAACAAGCGCGTTTTGTGCTTCTTCCAGGGTGTATTGAGAACATTTTGCGACAGAAACTTTCATAATCATACCTTCTTCTTAAAAAAGCGACTACATTATATGACATGTAGTCGCTTTTTGTAATGTTAAAATACAATGCATCAGTCCCACAGACTATTCCAATTACGAATAAAGTATTCGATGCCGGAGTAAATCGTTGTGACCACAATCACTGCAGTAACAAGCTGTCCTAAAATCTCAGTTGTGGGAAATGCCATCCAGACACAAAGACCGATCATAGTGGCAGCTGTCTTCACCTTTCCGCTCCAACCGGCAGCAATTACATTTCCTTTGCCTACAGCAATTAACCGTAGACCTGTTACGGAAAATTCCCGAGCTAAGACGAGCATCAATGCCCACGCGGGCATCATTCCCCACTCGCAAAACATGCACATTGCGGAAATTACCAGCAATTTATCTGCCAGGGGGTCTAAAAATTTGCCAAAATCGCTGACTTGATTCTTTTTACGCGCAATTTGGCCATCGATGTAGTCTGTAATGCTGGCTACGATAAATACTGCCAATGCAAGCCAAGTCCAAACATTGGGTGCGCCTGCTCCAAGATACATGAAAACCATATAAATTGGAATGAATGCTACACGAATTAGTGTAATTTTACTTGCTAATGTCACGGCTTATTCCTCCAAAACATATCCGTTCAGTTCACCTTCAACAAGGCTGTCAATTACAACGCGAACAAATGTACCCTCCCGCAAGGCTTCCTCCGAAGATATCCATACCTTTCCGTCAATTTCCGGAGAATCAGCATAGGTTCGTCCAAAGTATTGCTCAAATTCCTCATCATAACCATCGATCAACACACGCAAAGTCTGACCGATGAGCGCTTCATTATATTCATCCATGATTCTGGATTGTATGGTTTCTACCATCTCAGCTCGAGCTTGTGCAGTTGCCTCATCTACATATTCCATGGCAGCAGCCGGTGTGCCTTCCTCAGGAGAAAACGCAAAAGCACCCACACGCTCCAGCTTTTGTTCTTTTAAGAATGTGCAAAGTTCTTCAAACTCTTCCTCGCCTTCACCTGGCAAACCGGTAATGACACTGGTGCGGATAATGACACCGGGGATTCTGCTGCGGAGTTTGGCGAACAAATCCCTAAGCATCTGACCGTCGCCACGACGATTCATCAGCTTTAAGATATCCTTGTTGCAGTGCTGAATGGGAATATCCAAATACTTTACGATTTTGGGTTCTTCCGCGATCGTATCAATCAAATCGTCGTCGATTTCGTCTGGATAGGTATAGTGTACCCGAATCCACTCAATACCATCGATTTTACAAAGCTCCCTAAGTAATTTTGACAGCAACCGTTGGTTGCCCGGCAAATCGGTGCCATAGCGGCTGGTATCCTGTGCCACAACAAGCAGCTCTTTTACACCGGAAGCGGCAAGAAGGCTGGCTTCATAAAGAACATCATCCAACTGACGGCTTCGAAATTTTCCACGCAAATAAGGAATGATGCAGTAAGCGCACCGGTTATCACAGCCCTCGGCAATTTTTAGATATGCGAAGTGTTCCGGCGTTGTTAAAATACGTCCGGTTTCCTGCTCCGGGGCATCGATGGAGCCGAAAATGTTTACGGTCTCCCCTCTTAGCAACGATTCTATCGCGGGGACTATTTCTGTATAACTGCCTGTACCCAATATACCGTCTACTTCCGGCATTTCCTGCCGAATCAACTCTTGATAGCGTTGAGACAGACAGCCGGTGACCAGAATTTTTCCCACATACCCATCAGCCTTCAGGCCGGCAGTCTGCAGAATATAATCAATGGCCTCGGTCTTTGCTGAGTCAATAAATCCGCAAGTGTTGATTACGACAATATCGCAACCTACAATTCCTTCGCACACCGTATGTCCGGCTTCCTGTACGCGGTACATCATGCGTTCACAGTCCACTTGGTTTTTGGCGCAGCCAAGGGAGATGAAACCTATATTTGCCATATTTACTCCTCCGGGAGATCATCTGGATCCAGAGAAAGCTGCTCAAGGGCGCGCTTTATCTGTCCGTAATTATGCCCACGACGCAACAAAGCTTCAACGGCTCTGCGCACATCCCGTTGTGTTGGATTCTCGGGCAGCTTGGATCTTAAAAACATAAGGATCTTATCCGTTTGATCGGGATATTCCGCCAAGACATCGGGCCAGATTTCCTTGGGGATTCTTTTCTCGTATAAGGCCTGTTTGGCACGGGAAATCCCATAGCCTTTATGGATGCAGTTGCTGATGATATGTTCTGCGGTCTTTCTGTCATCTATCAAATCCAACTCTGCCATCCACTCTACAGCTTCACGGGCGTTCTTAACGGATTCGCCTTTGTGAATCAGCCGCTGCTCAAGGTCTCTTTTGGATACACCGGAAGCCGCAACAATTCGCACAGCGCGCATTTTCGCCGACATTTGACCGGCAGCTGCTTTCAAAGCATCCAGCTCCTCTTCTGTCATTTCCATGCCGGCGTACAGTCCAAAGTCCGCGATTGTTTGACTGTATAGCTTTAGAACCGAACCGTCAGACAGCTGTACCCGGTACTTCCCTGCCCTGTCTGGATTTGCAGAAAGAGAATCAATCCTCATCGTTAAAATCGTCCGCGCTGACGGCTACAGGCTGCTGCGCTGGCTTTGCGGCGGTTGCAGAAGCTGCGGCATTCGCAGAAAGCAAATTGGCCCGGACTTGGGTTTCAACTTGCTCTGCAATCTCGGGATTTTCCATCAGGTAGGATTTTACACTGTCCTTACCCTGTCCAATCCTTTCGTCCCCCATAGAGAACCAACTGCCGGACTTCTGAATGATGTCCATCTGGACAGCGAGGTCTACCAGTTCGCCCCACTTAGAGATGCCCTGACCGTACATGATATCAAAGTAAGCTTCACGGAAAGGCGGCGCAACTTTATTCTTGACAACTTTAACGCGGGTCTTATTACCGATGGTATTACCACCTTCTTTGATTGCTTCCACGCGGCGGACATCCAAACGGACGGAAGAATAGAACTTCAAGGCATTGCCGCCGGTGGTGGTTTCGGGATTTCCGTACATAACACCGATCTTCATGCGAAGCTGGTTGATGAAGATAACAACGCAATTTGTTTTGGAAATGGTACCTGCCAACTTACGAAGGGCCTGGGACATGAGGCGTGCCTGCAGACCAACAAAGGTGTCGCCCATTTCGCCTTCGATCTCCTGCTTCGGTACGAGCGCGGCAACGGAGTCAACAACAACGGCATCCACAGCGCCGGAACGAACCAGCGCATCGGTAATCTCCAAGGCCTGTTCACCGGTGTCCGGCTGAGAAACCAGCATATTATCGGTATCCACACCCAGCGCAGCCGCATAAACAGGGTCCAGAGCGTGCTCAGCATCCACAAAAGCAACCTCGCCGCCCATTTTCTGAGCCTGCGCCAGAATATGCAGCGCTAAAGTGGTCTTGCCGGAGGATTCGGGACCGTAGATCTCGATAATTCTGCCCTTGGGTACACCGCCGATACCCAGCGCGGCATCCAAAGCAAGGCTGCCGGTAGGGATGGCTTCCACATTCATTTCGGGACGGTCGCCCAAGCGCATAACAGTACCCTTGCCGAAATTCTTCTCAATTTGCAGCAGCGCTGTCTGTAAGGCTTTCTTCTTGTCGGATGCGGGTGTCGGTGCTTCGTAAGAGGTTTTCTTTGTCGCCATAGTAATCAATCCTTCCTGATAAGCTGTGCCAGCACAGCCCTCTCTCTGTCGTTATAATCTCTGGAACGTTCCAGAATGGTATACCCATTATTTTCTAAAATCTCGCAGACAGCATTCCCCTGCCCCATACCGAATTCAAAGCAGAGAAAGCCGCCAGGCTTTAATGCTCTTTTATAGTTCCGGGCAATTGCGCGGTAAAATAGTAAGCCGTCATCACCACCGTGCAGAGCTAAATGCGGTTCGAAATCAGTGACGCTTTTGGGAAGTTCTTCCATTTCCTGCGTGGTAATATACGGAGGATTGGAGACGATTAAATCAAATTTCCCCAGGAAAGAAGAAGGCTCTTTGAGCGCATCCACTTGAATAGCGGATACCCGCCCGCTGAAATGATTTCTCAAGATATTATTGCGAGCAATCGCAAGAGCTTCTTTGGATATGTCTCCCAAGGTTACCCGGGCATCCGGTACACGGCTGGCGATGGCCAATCCAATACAACCGGAGCCGGTGCAAAGATCCAAAATTCTGGGGGATTTCTCAAGAAACAAGCTTTGTTGAATCGCCAAAGCTGCCACGGCGCAAGTGTCATCCCGTGGAATCAAAACATCCGGTGTCACAGTCAACTTAAGGCCGTAAAACTCCCATTCTCCCAGGATGTACGCCAGGGGCTTTCCGGCTATAAATCGCATTACGGCGGCTTCAGAAGCCTCACAAATGGGCTCAGAAGCATACAACTCACCGTTTGCCAACAACTGTTCTTGAGTGATATTTCCAAAATGGCAGATGATAGTTCTCGCTAAAAACCCGGCAGACTGTGCGCCTTCGGTTTTTAGTAAAATGTGCCGCAGATCGGAATACAGCTGCGAGTATTTCTTTACCAACGGTCTGCACCCTCCTTTTCAGGAAGGACAGCTTTTACAGCAGCGATTGCAACCTCAATCATGGAATCATCCGGTTCGTTAGTAGTGAAGTTTTGGAACCACATGCCCGGTGCTGTAAGAATTTTTGTGAATCTGTTCTCATGTCTTCCCGCAAAACGATTAATCTCGTATGTGATAGAAACAACCAGCGGCAACAAAAGAAGCTTAAACAGAATCATAATCAGACGGAACAGGAAACTGCCGCGCATGGCTTCCAAAGCCGGAAATATCGCAAGCAATCCAGAGGATGCGATGGAAAATACCAGGATGGAAATTACCATAACAATCAATAAAAAGCTTGTTCCGCACCGTGGATGAAGGCATGTTTGCCTGCGGACATTTTCCACAGTAAGCTCCATGCCCGCCTCATAACAGCGAATGGTTTTGTGTTCTGCACCGTGATAGGCAAAAACTCTGCGCATTTCCTGCATGTGGGAAACCAAGACCATATAAACAATAAAAACGGTCATTCGAATCAGGCCCTCAATCAAATTCAGGGTCAGAACATTATGAATCCACTTATCAAAAAAACCGCTGACGACCATAGGAAGCAAGAAAAACAAGCCAATGGAAAGTCCAAGGCCTAATGCAACAGCCAAACCAATGACTGCTTTTTGAAACCCTTCATTTCCAAGCTTATTTTCCAGCCATAAATCGAATTTACTGGGATTTTCCGCCGGTGTATCTTCGTCTGCAGAAAGGTCCGCTGAACGCATTAAGGCTTTGACACCGGTAACTTGGGAATCAAAGAAATTTACACAACCGCGAATGAACGGCATGCTACAGAAGGAGCCTTTAGGATACGTCTTTCGCGGGGTACATTCCAAGGTCAGTTCCCCACCTTTACGGATCACAATGGCATCCTTTTCTGGTCCGCGCATCATTATACCTTCGATCAATGCCTGTCCGCCGATCATGGTTTTAAACTTTTCGCAGCAAGGCTGCGCATCTTTGTTGGACATAGTTTTCCTTCCTTACTGCATATCCGGCAGCTCTACAGTAACCAATGTACCACCGCCTTCGGCGTTCTCAAGTGTCAATGTGCCTCTGTGTTTCAGTACAATTTCGTCACAAACAGCCAATCCAATGCCGCTGCCGCGGGCTTTGGAACTGCCCTTGTAAAATTTCTTTTTCACCAGCGGAAGCTCATCCTCAGAGATTCCGGGACCGTAATCCCGAATTCTAATAACGATGTTGCTGTTTTCGTGGGTAATGGATGCATCAATGCGCTTTCCGTCTTTTCCATGTTTGGCAGCATTGTCTAAAATATTCAAAAACACTTGGCGCATACGTTCCGGGTCACATGGAATATCCGGAATTTCCTGATCGTTTTCGATGTATACAAGCTCCATTTCTTCTTGGGAAAGACGGCTGGAATACATGAACACGGTGTCTTCAAATTCACCACGAATATCCGTTTGCCGAATATTCAAGGTCATGCGGCCATCCTGTATTCGTGTAAAGTCCAGAAGGTCTACAACAAGTCCTGTAAGACGACGTCCTTCCTTCAGAATGATATTCATACCGCGACGTGTTTCAGAATCGAGATTTTCATCGGCCAGGAGTGTTTCGCTCCAGCCGGTAATAGCAGTTAATGGCGTTCTCAATTCATGGGAAAGCGATGAGATGAATTCACGCTGCATGGTGTCGTTTTGATTGATTTGGACAGACATTTCGTTGATAGTATTTACCAGTTCACCGATCTCGTCATTATAGTGTGTCTGGATCTGAATACCATAACTTCCATCAGCGATTCGTTTTGCTTTTTCTGTAATCTCAGCAACCGGAATCAAAATAGAACGGATATAATAACCGTTACTAAGCAACAGAATTACCATGACCACAAGAAGCGCGCAAAACGCATAAATTGCGACCATAACGATCTGTTTGTCCAGAAGCCGCGTGGATGTCACATAGCGCAATACACCAATAACTTCGCCATTGCTGTAAATCATAGGACAGGAGACTGCAATAATCCGCTCACCGGTAGTGGGATCTGCGCCCACATAAGGCCGCGGCTCACGAAATGTAATGGCATCCTGTATGTCAGAAGTAACCGGAACCTGCCCTGCCCATCCGCCATAAGAAGTCGCTACCAGTTTACCGTTTGCATTGATGAACTGCAGCTCAATCTGGTTCTTTCCTTCGAAAGTATTGGCGTAGTTAATGCAGGACTGATAGTACTCCTTATAATTTTGATTAATGTGATTGGAAAAGTAATCTACAGTTGTTTTGGCGCGGTAGCTCAAATCAGACTCCATGCCATTGTAGTAATAAACTGCAAAAGAGAATGTGATCGCTGCTACGCAGGCGAGCCCCAATGCAAAGACCACGCCTATTGTATTAATAAGCCATCGTTTTCGCAAGCCGCCTACTTTTTTCATAGCATCCTCGTTTCTGTGAGTTTAATTTCCCCACTTGTAACCAAATCCCCAAACCGTTGTAATATAAGTGGGGGCTGTAGTGTCATCTTCAATCTTGATGCGAAGTCTGCGAATGTTGACATCCACGATTTTGAGATCACCTTCGAAATCCCGCCCCCATACAGCGGCAAGAATATCCTCCCGGGACAGCGCTCGGCCAGGGTTTTGCATGAAGACCTTCATGATGGAATACTCAACCTGAGTCAGACGGATACGGGCGCCGTCCTTTTCCAATGTATGATTTCGGGTATTCATGACAAAAGGACCTTGTGTCAAAAGCTCAGAGGATACTCCGTTATCGCCTCCCAGACGACGGAAAAGCGCATCGATTCGGGCGGTCAGTTCTGCCGGAGAAAAGGGCTTTGTAACATAATCGTCTGCGCCGGTCATCAAACCGGTAACCTTGTCCATCTCCTGCGTTCTTGCGGTAAGCATAATGATGCCCATCTGCTTGTTGTTGGCGCGAATTCTGCGGCATACATCAAAGCCGTCCATATCCGGCAGCATAATATCCAGAATCGCAACGCCTACATCGGGATATTGCTGCAACCGCTCCAACGCCTGAGTTCCGGTCGCTGCTTCCAGCACTTCATATCCGGCGCGTCTGAGATTAATGACAACGAAGCTGCGAATATTTTCTTCATCTTCCAAGATCAAAACTTTCTTCATGGATGCCCCTCCTATATCTCGCCTGTCTTCCAGTCCTGAAGGATCAAACGGAAACTTTGGATTAAACTTTCCCTGGAAATTCCATAGGCTGCTGAAGCAACTTCAAGATTTCCGGCATAAATGGTGGTGTCTGTTTTATATATCACAAAACGATTATCTTCCACAGCTTGCTCCTCGCGTTTTTGTCCGGTAAGAACATAAATCGTTAAAAGCTTTTCGGTTTGTGATAAGGACTCATCCCAAAGGCTGAATTCATAACTGTTGCCTTTGGGTGAAACGGTAATTCTTGGCGCTAATGTTTTATCCAGTTGCAGATACCAACCGCCAACAAAATTGTGATAAGTGTACTGCTTATCGACTTCCTGACCAAGGGATGTCATGGCAAACCAACGAATTAGGTATTGCTGTTCTGTTTCGTTAGTTTCCGTTGTTTTCATGGTTATCAGGCTGGGAAGTTCCAAGACACCGTCGCTATCAATGTCATCCGCGTATACGTAGTAGTTTCGCAGTGTTTGCACACTGGTTCCAGATTCGTTTGAAAATGAAACGTTTGTAAATATGCCATCCACGACTGCATAAATATCCGTGATCAAAGTGCTGTTGTCAACGCTGCTGGCTACATACATGGCGTGAACACCATCGTTTAACGTGCCAAGCATGATTCGCTTTATGCTTTCCGCAGAACCCGACATGTTGATTTCCGGAGAACGCTCCATTGTGCTGCCTTCAAACCCAAACATTTCCGCAATACCGTTATTGGGGTTTGCCGAGCTGGGCCGCAAAATCAGCAGTTCTGATAGATTATCCTTATCAAGATCGCTGCACAGGAATTTTGTATAACCACTGGACAGCACTTGTTCCATTTGTCCGTTAACAAGTGTGTAAACACTTACAGTTCGAAGCACTTGGTCGCTTACCTGCCTGCCAACAACAATTTCCATTCCGGGTCTGTCGTTCATCTGAACATATTCGACCTGCTCGAAAGCGGATCCATTACAATCGATCCTATCCAGCAGAACATAATCTTCACCGTCAAGTGAAAAAATGAAAATCTGCAGCGGTTTTTCATCCAGACTTTTGGAGAAGAGAATATACTCGACGATACCGTCACCATCCAGGTCTGTGGACTGAACAGTTTGCCGGTTTTCACCGGAAATTGGCGCGCTATATTCACGCCCGTTCATAATTTGGTCTATTGCGGACCGAAGACCAGTATATTCTTCAGATCGCATCGGCAAGCAGTAAAGCTCACTGATGGTGTGCATGCTGCAGCCGCATAATACTCCGGCCAATAATGCAATAACAATCATGACTTTCATTGCTTGCTTCAAGTGCGATCACCTCCAATTCCAATAATTATAACACATCCGCACGAAAAAGGAAAGTTATTTTAACACCACGTTTTCAGCGCCAAGGACTTCTGTAAGTTCATCCAGCATGATGCTGTCAAAGCTTGTTTGTGTGCCTCTGCGCTGCCGTGTATCCGCAAAGAACAGCACAACGGAGCGGTCACCGGGGAACATATTTAAGATGGCCTTTACTTTACGGTAGCGAGGATCGGATTCTGAAGTAAGACGCAAATACAGAGTGCCAAACGGCCGCTGCGGCTTTGGTTCCGGTGCCGGCCGCAGAGCAGGCGGCATTTCAGAGTAATCCGTAATAGGTCTGGCCCGATTGATAATAACTTGTGGGTCTTTATCGTCACGAAGAGACAGCCTGCCGGTGATCACAACAGCGGTATTATCACGCAGGTACCCGCCATGTTCTCCGAGCACATTGGAAAAAGCCAGCATCTCAATAGCACCTGTGTCGTCCTCAAGGGTAACATAGGCCATCATGGAATTGTTCCGTGTGGTTTTCATTTTGAGATTTTGAACGATACCGGCAACACTGACAATTTGATCGTCCCGATAGGTACTTTCCTCACTTAACAAGCTGCCGATACTCACAACGTGGGTACCTTTCAGATACTGGCGGTAATCATCCATAGGGTGACCGGAGATGTAAACACCGGTTGTTTCTTTCTCCATGGTCATCATATCGCCGGGACTAAGCTCAGGCAGTGACGGAATGGGTATCGCAACAGCGGTATCCGTATTCTCAAGCATAGAAAATAATCCCATCTGTCCGTCCAGATTCTTTTTTCTGGAAGTGGAGACGCTGTCCATCATCATGTCATACACCGACAGCAGCTCGCTGCGGTGGTGACCAAAACAGTCCATGGCGCCGCATTTTATGAAGTTCTCAACAGCGCGTTTGTTCAGCTCCCCTTCTCCCATTCGTTGCAGAAAATCCTCTAGTGACTGGAACGGACCATCCTCATTGCGCTTTGCAACCATACTGCGGATCAAACCGCGTCCAACATTTTTGACAGCACCTAAACCAAACCGGATAGAATCCCCTTCCACAATAAAAGGATCATCTGAGTGGTTGATATCGGGCTTTAGAACAGAGATCCCCATTTCCTTACACTCAGCAATATAGCCTGAGATTTTGGTTGCTGAATCTAAAACAGAGGTCATCAGTGCCGCCATATACTCCTTGGGATAATGGCACTTCAGATATGCTGTTTGATAGGATACTACGGCATAGCATACCGCATGCGCCTTGTTGAACGCATAGTTGGCAAAATCTACAATCTCGTCGTAAATCGACTGCGCGGCGGATTCCGTGACTCCCTTGGATATTGCACCGGGGATCCCCTGCTCCGAGTCGCCGTAGACGAAGACTTTGCGTTCCGCTTCAATGACATTCATCTTCTTTTTGGAGATAGCCCGACGGATATTGTCAGCTTGTCCCATGGTGTATCCGCCCAGAGAACGGAATATTTCAATAACCTGCTCCTGGTATACAATGCAACCGTATGTAACACGCAGAATCGGTTCCAACTGAGGTGTTTTGTATGTGATTTTCTTTGGGTCCAGCTTATTGGCAATAAACTTGGGAATGGAGTCCATAGGACCGGGACGGTACAAAGCAACGATAGCTGTCAAATCTTCGATGGATGTGGGCCGCATATTCACACATACACCGGTTATGCCTGGGGATTCCAGCTGGAACACGCCTTGTGTTTTGCCTTCTGCCAGCATGGAAAAGGTCTGAGGGTCATCGTCAGGGATTCTGTCAATAGAAAAATCCGGTTGATGTCTGCGGATCTGAGTCTGGGCATCTTTAATGACGGTCAGATTTCGAAGGCCCAGAAAGTCCATCTTCAGAAGGCCGAGTTCCTCAATGGTGGTCATAGTATACTGGGTAACAACTGTGTCATCGTTACGGCTCAGTGGTACATAATTCTCCACAGGCTCAGCCGTGATCACAACACCGGCAGCGTGGGTTGAAGTGTTTCGGGGCATACCCTCTAAGCTCATGGCTGTGTCAATAAGCTCCTTGACACGGGCGTCCTCATCGTACATTTCTTTTAGATTTGGTGATGCTTCCAAAGCTTCACGCAAAGTAATATGCAGGGTTGTCGGTACTAATTTCGCAACAATATCCGTTTCTGCATAGGAAAAATTCAAAGCGCGGCCAACATCACGAATCGCGCCTCTTGCAGCCATCGTGCCAAATGTCGCAATCTGCGCAACATGGTCGTGGCCGTATTTTTCCATAACATAGTCGATGACTTCTCCACGGCGTTCCTGACAAAAGTCCGTATCAAAATCCGGCATACTGACGCGCTCCGGGTTCAGGAATCGCTCAAAGATCAGCGCATATTTCATGGGGTCTACTTCTGTAATATGCAGACAGTATGCCACAATGGATGCCGCTCCCGATCCGCGGCCCGGGCCAACGGGGATCCCGGACTCTTTGGCGTGGCGAATGAAGTCCCAAACAATCAAGTAGTAGTTGACATACCCCATTCGGCTAATGACACCGATTTCATACTCCAACCTACCCCAATAATCTTGGGGGGCGTTGGGATAACGCTCTTGAAAACCGTCGTTGCAGAGCTTGCGAAAATAATCTTCATTGGTATACCCTTCCGGTACAGGAAATGACGGTAAGTGATACTGGTTAAAGACAAACTCTAAGTTGCACATCTCGGCAATCTTTACGGTATTTTCGAAGGCTTCATCACAATTGGGGAAAAGCTGCCGAAGTTCCTCTTCGCTCTTTAAGTAAAATTCTTCACCGGTGAATTTCATGCGGTTGGGGTCATCTACCGTTTTTCCTGTTTGAATACAAAGAAGAACATCCTGAATTTTGGCATCCTCTTTGCGCAGATAATGGGCATCATTTGTAACAACAAGAGGTAGTCCCGTTTCTCTGGAAAGGCGCAGAATACCTTGGTTGACAATGTTCTGTTCCTCGATACCGTGATCCTGCAGCTCCAGATAGAATTTATCCGGCCCAAAAATACTTGCCAGCTTCTGAGCGTATTCCAGAGCCGCAGAATAATCATCTTCCAGCAGACGCTGCGGAATGGCACCGGCGAGACAGGCAGAAAGCGCAATCAAACCCTCATGGTAACGGCTTAAAAGTTCTAAGTCCACCCGAGGCTTGCCGTAGAAACCGTGAATGAACCCTTCAGACACCAATTTGCACAGATTCTCATAACCCTTTCGGTTTTCACAGAGCAAGACAAGGTGATATGGGTCGTTATCGATACCATAAATGCGGTCTTCGATACTGCGGCGCGCAACATATACTTCGCAGCCGATAATGGGTTTCACACCGGCAGCTTTTGCTGCTTTATAAAAATCGATACACCCATACATTACACCGTGATCAGTGATAGCAATAGCGGACTGGCCAAGTTCTTTTACGCGATCCATTATTCCACGGATTCGACAAGCACCGTCAAGAAGGCTGTATTCGCTATGGACATGTAAATGCACAAAACTCATAATATAGCCTCCTTTGCTGTTTCTACCAGTTTTTTCAGTCTGTGATTCATGGCGGGTTTTGAGATGGGCGGTTCCATCATAGTCGCAAGTTCGGATAAGGACGCTTCAGGATGCTGCTCTCTGGCAACTGCGGCCTGAAGCAATTTTTGCGGCAAGCGCTCCAGTATCCCCTGCTCTTTCAGTGTGCGAATAGCGCTCAGCTGTTCCTGTGCTGCTTCAACGACCTTGGACGTGTTTGCATCATCGCAGTTGCAGCGCCGGTTGACTTTGTTGTTCAGTTCTTTTTCCAGTTTTGCTTCCATAATGCCCATCGCGGCAATGGGCGCACCTAAATAGGTAAGCAAATCGGAAATCTGGTCGCTTTGTTTCAGGTAAAGTATGTGTCCACCACCACGGGTGGCGGTCTTGGGATAGAAGCCAAGATCTTCCCACATAAGCACCCGTGCTTCTCTGGCAACAAAGGCATGTGATGTACTGATTTCCAAGTGATAGCTTTTTGCAGGATCAGAAACAGAGCCACCTGCCAGCATAGCGCCCCGCAGAAAAGCAGTTCGGCAGCAATCGTCCTCAATTACCGGTAAATTAATATGAAGCGCCAGGGTGTCATCCGGGTTGAAGCCGTAGCTGTTCATAATGATATTTATCTTTATTGGGTCTAAAATTTGAAAGATCAATTTGCCTTGAGCATCTTCATCAGGCATTTGATCAAAGGAGACGGAAAAAGCTTTTTTAAACAGCTTCGGGAGAAAGGTGGCGAAATCACGGCTTTCTGTAACGATGCGAATTCCGCTTACGCTAAAATTGTTGCAAAACAGCAGAATTCCAAAACACTGAGCAATAGCGCAGCATTTTTTAGACGGAAAAATCCGGCATATTTCTGACTTGCAGTTTGCAGCAAAGGACGTGGACATCGAAGCTTCCTCCCTTCCATGAAAATTCACCAAAGCCTGATTTCCGGCTCTAAAGTAACGCCAAAATCTGTGTATACCCGGTCAATGACTTGCTGGATAAGCGTCTTGACATCATTTGCGGAAGCGCCGCCGGTATTGACGATAAACCCCGCATGCTTACAGGAAACCTCCGCACCACCGACCCGCAACCCTTTCAATCCGGCTTGTTCAATTAAGGCTGCAGCATAGTACCCTTCCGGCCGCTTAAAGGCAGAGCCGGCAGAAGGCATATCCAACGGCTGTGAAGCAGTGCGTCTGGACATGAGATCTTTCATTTTGCTGCGGATATCATAGACATTTCCCGGCTGTAACCGGAAAACAGCGCTAATAATGATGTCATTAGTCTTAGTTAAAATGCTGTGGCGGTAGGAAAAATCCAATTCATCTTTATCCAGTGTGCGGACATTTCCCTGAAGATCCATCACTTGAACACTTTCACAGATCTGACTGATCTCCCCGCCGTAAGCGCCGGCATTCATATACACACCGCCCCCTACTGTACCGGGGATGCCATGGGCAAACTCCATACCGGTAAGACCGTGATTCGCCGCAAACACAGCGGCTCGTGTCATTGTGACGCCTGCCATGCAGCGAATACAGCAATCATCCACCATCTCAATTCCATCAAAAGCATCTTTTAGGCAGATTACAATCCCTGTAATCCCCTCATCTGGTGCAAGTACGTTTGTTCCTGCACCTAAAATAACAGGTTTACAGTCCAATATTGCGGACGTTATCAATAATTCACGCAAATCATCTGCGTTTTTTGGAAAAGCCATAATCTCGGCATTTCC
This sequence comes from Oscillospiraceae bacterium, assembly GCA_017416325.1. Lineage (GTDB taxonomy): Bacteria > Bacillota > Clostridia > Oscillospirales > Oscillospiraceae > Faecousia. The sequence continues at coordinate 181,614 of JAFQCV010000006.1, read as the reverse complement.
GCCAATGCGAAAGGATGTGTGGTTACGCAAAGGTTGGCCAAAACGCAAATCAACATCGGGAACATACTCTCTAAAACGCTGTTGTAAATCGGTCAATTCAATCATAAACGCCTCCGGGTGTATGATATCTTTTATACTATATCATATGAAATTCGAATATGCAATCTTAACTGTATTGAAAATTTTTTCTATCAGGTTTTTAACGATATTCTATAACCCTATATTCCCCCACGGCTTAAGCAAAACCGTGGGGGAAATATACGTCCAAAAAACAGGCGGAGATGCATTGTTTGCATCTCCGCGCTGAATTACTTCTCAACGATCTCCAGAATCTCCATAGGGCACACCTTAGCGCAAATACCACAGGCTATGCACTTAGAAGCAGGGCTCTCGGGCTTAAGTACCATAACCTTCATGGGACAAATTTCCACACATTTGCCGCAGCCTACACAGTTTTTCTTGTTAATCATATAAACTCCGGTCTTAGGATTCTGCGTAATAGCTTCATGCTCACAGACCTTCATACACTTGCCGCACTGAATACAGGTCATAGGCTTAGCTCCGTCACCCTTTGCTACAATCTGGATACAGCTAAGATCGGGATCAAATTCCTTATAAAAAGCGACCGAGCATGCGCGTACGCACTCCAGGCATGCCATACATTCAGCATTTTTCTTAACAGTGAGTTTCTTCATCCCAGAGGACACTCCTTTTTATATGTATTTTTTAGTATTATAATATACTTCCTTTCAAATAGCAATGGAAATTCAAAAAAATTGTTATTAATTTGTAAAATACATTTGGATTCTATTTCCAGTCTAATTTCAGTCTAAAAGGAAATACTAGCAGCGTAAACCAACACAGGAGGAAATGAAATGAAAAAGCTTATCGTTTTGCTGCTGTCCATTGTCATGGTTCTTTCTATCCTGACCGGCTGCAGCAGACAGACAAATGGAACACCCGGAGATCCTACTGTAAATAACACGACAACTTCGACTGTTCCCAGTATGACAAGTCCAGTAACACGTCCCAGCACGGAGCCTACCATGCACACAACTGTTCCTGACAGCACCGCTGATACCGGTGACAACGCAACGGGTGAAGGTGTTCTCCCCAATGAGTCTACAACCAACGGCGATGCAGGAACCGGTGAACGGGTACTTCCCCGCCGATAAGTCAGGTTTTACCTGACTTACATAGGATTAAACTGACTGTTTACAGTACATTTACATACCGGGTCAAATTCCGCTTAATTTTCTCGGCGGATTGTGTCGCATGAATGTGGTAATCTTCACCTGTACTGTCGCACTCTTTCCAAGCAGCAGTTATAGATGCGCCCACACAAACAATGGCACCGTGCCCAAATTTATCAAAGGCAAAACTGCAGTTTTTACTGTTGCCGCTTGGATAGTCCAAGCCGTCAACCAGCATAAATGTACGTGGGTATTTTACCCGCAGACTGCGAAGAATGTCCGGATTTCCAGCGCTGACCAATGCGCCAATTTGGGAATAGCCACACTTTCCAAAAGCATTTTCACCGTGGCGCGAAACCATATCTGCTGCCGCTATATGCGACTGCCTTGTTCCAAATTGCAAATCCTGCAGCTCAGATGCAGACTTATTGGGAGATCTTACAACAGCGAAGAGGGCTTGGTTTCCTTCTTTACAACGTGGGAGAAAAGGCTTTAAGGCATCACTCCCAATATACGGAGAAATCACAACAGCATCACAGGGATAGTTTTCTGAACCGAGCACTTTAGCTGCAAATATGGCGGTCATTGGTGATAATATTTCCGGTGCGTCCAGTACGACATAGTATCCAAGAGTTTTGGCAAAACGAAGGAGGTTACAGAGCAATTTGCACCCATCCTCGCCCATCATAAGTAACATACCCGAGGAGAATCGTACCGCAGGTACAACATCTTTTAATGTATCCAACAATTCCCGACAAAATCGATCGTATGCTCTTGAAAAAGATCCTTCTTGTTCCAACAAGTGTGGCGGTAAATCATCCGGGGTTATTTCAAAATTAACCATAGAAGGGTTCTTGAGCTTTCGGATGCGATTGTGCAGTTGATCGATAGACATAAACATCCCTCCCCTATTGTTTAATAATTATATTATAAATAACAGAACATCCAAATTCAACAGTTTTTCCAACTGTTTTCATCAAATTTCGAGCCAATAAAATAAGAAATTATGATGCGAAAGGGCATACTACTTTTGAAGGGAGGGAAACTGAATGCAAATGAGAGGAATCGCAATCACAATGGGAATTGGCGTTGCTGCCGGTGCGGTTGCTGCGATGATGCTTCCGAAACAGAGTGCCGCCAGAAAACTTGTGAATAAAGCTGCTGACAAAGTAGAAAATGCCGTGCAAACTGTAACAGATAAAATTACACGAGAGACCAATATGTAAACGATACCCCTGTACCATTTTGTGGCACAGGGGCATTTTTAGGATCATTAGTCAAAGATATACCATTTATCAGGCTTAAAGTCCTTGGTATCCTTGTTGGACAGCGGGAATGCAATGCCATAACCGGTATAATTATGCGTAAAGCTATCAAATTTTGTTGCCATATATGCCAATTCACCGGTCTTATCCTCGTATTCCAAAAGCGGAGCGAACTTTTGATCGTGACCAGGATCATGATATTCCAGATCCGAATAACGGAAGGCCATTCGCATCATACGAATATTATTCCTTGTTCTGGCATTAGTTGTGCACGCCAGCGCCTTTTCGAAAAGATCGTAGACTATATCGCAATCCAGATGCTGCATCAGGAAGTTGGGAGCTTTACCAAGGGTGACCTGACCGTCAATGATATCTTCCATAATCATGATGATTTGAGAGATATAGGGTGCGCCTTCGCCGAACAGCGGAGCCAGCCTAGAAAGGTTGTCTTCCAGGGACAAGGTGTTATCATAGCCGCTTCTTCCAAAACAGTAGAAGTTTACAAGGTGGTTCCACAAATGGAAAACCTCAATTTGTGTACCAGCACCCAGGATCCCCTGCTCTTTGAAATATTTCCAGATGGCCTGAATCTCATCGGCGATGGGGATCAAGCGTTGGCGGGCACTGTAGACACTCATATAGTAGTCATAGAAGGCAACTTCAGATCCGTTTTCCTTCCATTTCAACAGAGTGTCTGTGTAGTAGGAATCCACCAAGCCAGAGCCATCCGGCTTGCCGCAAGTGCGAAGACCGGTATATGCCCATGTAGACATATCGCAGAAAAGAGACTTTGAAAGTTTCAAATTCTCCGGATGCTCCCACAGGTTTGTGTAGAGCAGCATGTCCATCTTCATCAGCGGGTGTACTTTAGCAACTCTTTTGGCGACCTCGTTAAGGAAATATGCATAGTTCTCAATTTTGTGGTAAGGTGCACAGTCCGGACAGCAACACTGCTCGTACTTTCCGTCCATGGGCCAAAGAGCTACAATATCCACGACAGGGTTGTCAGATATCCACTGAATCAGGTTTTTACTCAGCTGCTCGATGCAATCCTGGTTTCTGGAGCAGAAGACCCATTGCCCCCAGGGGTCTTTGGGCTTGACTGGTTGAAAGCGAGTGCCGTCAGAATTCAAACGGTAGTACTCTGGATGCGTTTCAGAGTATTTCTCGGGAAAATACTCGTTGCCATAGAACGGCAGCCACTGATTAACTGCATCATGGTGACCGACCGACAGGCGAATACCGCGCTTTTCGATCTCAGGAATCAAGCCGAGCTTTTTCCAACATTCGTAAATACTGCACCAAACCAGCATTCGGTTATAGCGATTCTTCGCCATCCAATCCAGGAAAGGAATATTTAAACCGTGATCCGGATTGCCGGCGCTATCGCCGTACTGCACGATAGCACAGCGATAAGGACGATCAGACCCGGCTTTTACATACTGGGTATCATCCAAAATCAGTTCTTCCAATGTGGGAACAAATTCGCCTACATCTGCAGTTGGCTCGGAGTAAATAGCAAGAGAGCAACCAAGGTAACGCTCCAAGAACTCATAAACACCGTAGACGGTACCACGCTCACGATCTTCAAAGCCTTCACTGCCGGCGATCAGGACAGTGTTGCCCTGAATACGAATCAGCATACCTTCTTCGCCAGTCAGAAGTAGTGAAAATTCCTCACTGCTAACCAGCTCTTTGGCGGCTTCATTTCTACCGGGACCGCCGATAATGAAACGAACAGAAGCGTTGGAAGCATCGATATTGACATTCAGAATTTTCTTCAGATATTTTTCCAGTTCAGCGGCGGCAAATTGCTCTCTCGTAGTTGCGTTATTCGGCAACACGATCGCAATTGGGGCGTTCCTAATTAATTTCATAAAAAATCTCCTAATTTAAATACATCCCAATGCTGCGGTATAGTTATCTTTGTCGATTAACAATCAACGAAAATTATCCAGCACTTCCTGAGGAACCAGTGCAGCAGCCTCGGCATCACAGTACATGGTAATGTTGGGGTGGCGCTTCATGATAGTGGCGGGAACCATATTGGTCTCCTCCATGGTCAAGGTGTCACGAACAGCCTGTGCCTTTACTGCATAAGGAACAACGCTGATGATGGTCTTACACTCCATAATCTTGCTGCAAGTCATGGTAAGTGCCTGCTTGAAAGCATCGTCTTCAGAAGTGAACCAGCCTTCACGAATCTGCTGCTGAATGCAGCTGGGCACAAGATCCACGACCTTGTAAGTGGCGGCGTCATCAAATACTGCAGGGGGATCGTTGAAAGCGATATGTCCGTTTTCGCCGATACCGATCATGCCAAGATCGACAGGACGCTCAGCCAGCAGAGCAGTCAGCTCGGCAATGGTTTCCTGAGGATCGCGAGTGCCGTCGATCAGATGATATTTACCGGGGTGTACTACGTTGATAAAGCGCTCACGCAGATACTTCTGGAAGCTTGCGGGGTGCTCAGGAGACATACCAACATACTCATCCAGATGGAACATCTCGACCTTGCTCCAATCGACTTTTTCCTTTGCCAGATTTTCAAAGAAAACGAACTGAGACATGCCGGTGGACAGCAGCAGGCGGGGGTTCTCACCAGCGGCGATATGCTTGTTCAGAACTTCGGCAGCGTGCTTTGCGGCAGCGGCGCCCATCTCTTGTGTGGTTTGGAATACATTAACTTTCATATTTTTTACCTCCAAAAATAACTGTAATGACATCCAGATCTTGATTCATGAGTACAAAATCTGCACGTTTACCAATTTCAATGCTGCCGCGGTCTGTATATCCCATGATTTTCGCGGGGACACCGGACATCATGCGGCTTACTGAGACAAGATCGATTCCTGCGTCTCGGTGCATAACACGCAGAAGGCGGTCGGTTGTTGCTATACTGCCGGCAAAACCGGTTCCATCCGGCAGCTTAGATACTCCGTCTTCAATATAGTACTCCATCTGCGTCGGGTCTTTCAAGCTGTAGAATTTGGTGCCTTCCGGAAGACCGGCTCCGCGAGTCGCATCGGTAATCAAACAAACCTTGTCCGTACCTTTGAATTTATGTACCATTTTCAAAAGACTGACCGGAAGATGTTTACCGTCTGCAATGAGCTCTACATAGAGACGGTCATCATACAATCCACCTTCAACCGCGCCGGCGACCCGGTACATGTTCTTCCGTTCTGTCAGCTTCATTCCGGAATAGAGATGGGTCATCAGTGTGTAGCCATGATCTGCGGCGGTGACAATGTGGTCAAATTCCGCATCTGTATGTCCGGCGGAAACAACAATACCCAGGGATTTTCCCATGTCACCAAATGAATATCCGTTAGGAAGTTCCGGTGCAGCACTAACCCGTTCAATAAAGGGGAATTTCTCGTGTAGGATACGAAGCTTTTCCGGATCAGGGGTATCCATGGCTGAGGTGTCCTGTGCGCCGCATTGCGCAGGATTAAACCACGGTCCTTCCATATGCACTCCGTGGATGGTTAATTGGCTTCCGGACTGAAAAAGCGCAGCCATATTATCCAACGCCTGATATAAATCAGGCCATGCTGCAGTCATAGTTGTTGCTACCAAGGTCGTTGTTCCATGGCTCAAATGGAATGTAGCGATATTTTGCATTTCTTCATTGGTTGCCGTTGTAAAATCGAGACCCAATGCGCCGTGACAATGAATGTCAATAAAGCCAGGCAGCAAGTATGCACCATTGGCATCTATGATTTCATCAAGATTGCCGTTCATCGCGTTGCCGATATAATCAATCATGCCATTGTCAAAACAACAAACGCCATTGGGAAGCAAACCGTCCGGCATTACGATGTTTGCGTTTATAATTGCCTTACGCATGAGACCACTCCTTTCATACACTTATCATTATAGTGTTAATATTTCAAGATTCTACAAATGTATTGGTTGATTCCTTAAAAATTATACAGAAATATTGTGGTGGTGTTGCGTTAGGAATTCGGATATGGTAAAGTATTTTAAAAGGTGGTGTAGATATGGACCCAATTAATCAGTACGGAATTCGTGTGGAACGCGATACATCTACAGGTGGGAACAAAGTTGGGATGCATGAGCATCCGTTTTATGAATTATATTTTCTGGTTGCAGGACGGCGCAGATACTTAATGAAGCACACGGTTTTTGATGTTGAGCCGGGCAATCTGCTGATTATCCCCAAAATGCATCTACATCGAGCTACATCTGCCGCGCAAACCGGCTATGACCGATATGTTCTGTACTTTTCTGATCGTCAAGCACGCAAGTTAGCGAATCTGATCGGTACAGAGGCACTTAACGAAATGATTGCTGCTGGCTGTATCAAGCTTCCTGGCTTTATCTCCAAGCAGATACAGAAAGATATGGAAGAGATCCGCAATGAGTTAGAATCCCCCACCGCAGTCACGGATGCTGTTGTGACTCACTTATTTCACGGGATTATGCTGAATACGCTTCGACATGGCAGCAAAAAGGAGCATTTGATTGGAGAAAGCGCAGATAAGGTTCAGATGATTGCCAAATACATCACCGAACACTATAGCGAAGATATCACATTGACGATGGTTGCCAATATGGCCTACTTGGAGAAGACGTATTTCTCAAAACGCTTCAAGATGATTACAGGTTTTGGATTTCAGGAATATCTTTTGCAAACGAGGATTCTTGCAGCTGAAAAGCTTCTGTTGGAAACAAAACTTTCGGTTAGTAAAATTTCTGAAAGCTGCGGTTTCTCCTGCAGCAATTATTTTGGAGATGTGTTCCGCCGTTACAAGGGCATCTCCCCTTCTGAATATCGCAGAAAACATCGTATTGAATAAAAGAGGTCGGTTTAACCGACCTCTTTTATTCAATTATTCAATCAATCTCAGAAAATCATCCTCAGACAGGATTGGGATGCCCAGCTCTCTGGCTTTACGCTCTTTGGAACCGGCATTTTCTCCTACAACAACATAGGTTGTCTTTTTGGAAACAGAACCAGCCGCTTTTCCGCCAAACAGTTCAATTTTTTCAGTGGCCTCATCTCGTGTAAACTTTGTAAGCGCCCCGGTCAAAACAAAAGTCATTCCGGAGAAACGGGTATCCGAAAGGGTTCTTTTGCTTTCAAAGTTGACGCCGGCTTGCCGCAGTCGCTCCAACATATGGCAAGATTGTTGCTGCGCAAACCAATCTTTGATATTTTGTGCTGTGATTGCGCCAATGTCACCCACTTGCATCAAATCTTCTAAGGAAGCAGAGGCCAGCGCATCCAAAGAACCAAATTCCTGCGCTAAAACCTTTCCCGTTTTGACGCCAACCTGACGAATACCCAGCGCATAGATCAATCGGCTTACATCTCGCTCTTTACTGGCTTCAATTGCCGCTAAGAGCTTGTTCGCTGCGATATCGCCCTTCTGCCACAAACTCTTCAGCTGTTCCAAGGACAGGTAGTAAATATCCGCAGGAGATTTTATGTGACCTTTCTCAATAAGCGCATCTACGATAGATGCACCCAGACCTTCGATATCCATAGCATCTCTGCTGACAAAATGCGCAATATTGCGGCTTAACTGCGCAGGACACTCCGCGCCCGTGCAGCGAAGAAATGCGCCGTCATCGTCCTTTACGGTTGCGGCACCGCATACCGGGCATACTGCCGGTAATTGATAGGGTTTTGTGTTTGCCGGCCGCTTTGAGATATCCACCTCCAGAATTTCCGGGATAATCTCCCCTGCCTTGCGAATCAAAACGGTATCTCCTATACGGATATCCCGATTAGAAATAAAATCCTGATTGTGCAAGGTTGCGTTGGTTACCGTTGTTCCAGCCAGTCGCACAGGGCGAACAACAGCCTTTGGGGTCAACACGCCGGTTCGACCTACCTGCACAACAATATCCTCCACAACTGTCGGCTTGATCTCAGGAGGGTACTTGTACGCAACTGCCCATCGGGGATTCTTTGCGGTAGAGCCCATTGTCTGTCGAACACGCAAATCATTAACCTTGATTACAGCGCCATCAATGTCGCAGGTCAGATTTTCACGCCCTTCGTTGATCTCCATGACTCGGGCAAGAATCTGGTTAATATCCGTATGAACACAGTTGGGAATGACCTTGAAATGCAATTGACGAAGATATTCCAGGGAAGCATCATGGTCTTCGAACTCCACGCCGTCGGCTAACTGCACATTGAAGATCAAAATATCCAAACCGCGTTTTGCTGTAATCTTAGAGTCCAGCTGACGCAAAGACCCCGCCGCAGCGTTTCTCGGATTGGCAAACAGAGGCTTACCCTCCAGCTCCTGACGTTGGTTTAGCGCCTCAAAGCTGTCTTTCGGCATAAACACCTCGCCCCGTACAATCAGACGCTCAGGCGCGCCCACAAGACGCATGGGGATGGAACGGATCGTCTTGAGGTTCTCCGTAACATCCTCTCCGGTAACACCGTCGCCACGAGTCGCGCCGCGGATAAATTCCCCGTTTTCATATTCCAATGCTACGGATAAGCCATCAACCTTGGGTTCAACAGAGAATTCTGCATCCGGATAAGATGTTTTTACTTTCTCAAGAAACTCTTTTAGCTCCTCCGGAGAAAATACATCCTGCAAGCTCATGAGCGGTACTGGGTGTGTGTATTTCTCAAACTTGCTGAGGGCTTCACCGCCAACTCTCTGGGTCGGGGAATCCGGCAGAATCCATTGGGGGTTTTCCTTTTCAAGATCCTCTAATTCACGCAGCAAGCGATCGTACTCAAAATCCGGCATCTGCGGATCGTCCAGAACATAGTAACGATAGTTGGCATCAGACAGAATCTGCGCCAGCTTCTCCATTCTCTCTTTTGTATTCATATTACCCTCCGGCTTGTAAAAGTGTATCCGGTACTTGACCGACAATAATCGTTTCCGCAACAACAACATGACTTGTGACTGTAAAGCTTTCTGTTCTGCCAAGCACAAGTACAGTGACGTCAACACTAACTTCCATAGTTAGCTGCTGGAGTGTTTGATTGATTCCGGCTTCCGTAAAAAAGCTTTCAAAAGCAGCATCAGAATTACTGATGGAAAGAATCTGGATCGGTATTGCGGGGCCGTGACCGGCAAGAAGCTCCGGAATGATCAACGAACCCAGCGGAATCCCAATATTGGTTGTATCCATATCCATGATCTCATCATTTATGATATTCAAGATACTTGTTTTTAATCGGTTTACTTCGCTCATATTGGTCTTCAGCGCGGTGATACGACCATTTAAATCCTTCTCAAAATAAACGATACGGTCATACTGGATAGTTCCGGTTTCAATCTGCAAATCGATAGCATCATTGATTAAATCAGAAGTTGCATTAATCACTCTGGTTTGCGCCAAAGAACGAATATCGTCGGTATATTGACTGCGAAACCACGCCATCAACAGCAGCGACACGATGATAACAAGGATAATTAGTCTGCTTAACTTTCCCAAAATCCGCTTCACAAAATCACCCCGGTGGATTCTATGCGGACACGGGGAATAAGTATCACAGCTTTTTCATATGTGCGGATGCCGTTTTTGCCATCAGCTTCTTTGTGCCCAGCTTATCAAAGGCAATTTCCAAGAGGGCGTCGCCGCCCATTTTCATAACGGACAAGACCATACCTCTGCCAAAGGCAGTATGCTGCACCATATCCCCTTTGGCAAGTTCGATGATCTTTGCACGCGTATCTGAACCGACAGTTTTATTGAACTCACTGCGCAAAACTGACTGGTTAGTCGTCGCTCGTTGCATGGAATAGGCAGACGCAAAATCAGAATATTGCGTCCGAACCGGGACAGCACTCCCCTTCTTGACGATCTCAGATTCCGGCAATTCTTTTAAGAATCTTGATGGCAGAGCTGCGGATGTGCGGCCGAAAATCATGCGCTGACGGGCATGGCAAACGGTTAAGGTTTTCTTTGCCCGGGTGATCGCTACGTAACATAGCCGCCGTTCTTCCTCCATCTCTTCCCGATCCCCGATGGAACGCATGCCGGGAAATAGCCCCTCTTCAAAACCAACCAGAAAAACATGAGGAAATTCCAATCCCTTAGAAGCGTGCATTGTCATCATGACAATCGCATCGTCTCCCTCGTTATACTGTTCGATGTCCGTATAAAGGGCAATTTCAGCCAAAAATCCGGAAAGGCTGGGAATATCACCGTTCTCGGTGGCGTTTGTTTCATAAGAACGAATACTGGATTTTAATTCCCGGATATTCTCTAATCTGCCCCGGTTCTCTTCGGTATCCTTGGCCAGCAGCATATCCTGATAGCCTGTTCGGATGATTAGCTCATCATAAAAGTCCGGTAAACTCATGCCATCCTCTAAAAGCTGCGCCAATTCCTCAATCATTGCGGAAAACTGCAAAAATTTTCCTGCCGGCTTTTCCAGAGGTGCATAAGAATTCGGATCCGATACCACTCGATAAAGAGATACGCCCTCAGCTTGCGCCAACCGCTCGGCGGTTTCCAAAGACTTGGCCCCCAGCCCACGGGGCGGATTATTGATGATGCGTTTTAGGCGGAGGTCGTCAGCTCGGTTATCGATCACACATAAATAGGCTAACATGTCCTTGATTTCAGCCCGGTCGAAGAATCGGGTGCCACCGATAATTCGGTATGGGATACCATTTCGCTTCATGGCATATTCCAGCGCATTGGATTGGGCGTTAGTGCGGTAAAGAATAGCAAAGTTTTGGAATTCTCTGCCTTTAGACTGCTTGATTATTTCATTGGCTACATAGGCTGCCTCAGCCGCCTCATCAGCAGCCTCGTATACAGTAATCGGCTGACCGGCATCATTTGCAGTCCACAGACGCTTTCCCTTTCTGCCAATGTTATGGGCGATCACAGCGTTTGCGGCATTGAGAATTGCCTGTGTGGAACGATAATTCTGTTCCAACCGAATGGTACGGCAACCTTTGTATTGTTTTTCAAAGTTCAGAATATTTTCAATGGTTGCGCCTCTGAACCGATAAATGCTCTGGTCATCATCACCCACAACGCAGATATTCTCATAACCGCCGGCAAGTAAAGATGTCAAAAGATACTGAAGATTGTTCGTATCCTGATATTCGTCTACAAGCACATAACGGAATTTTCGCTGATAATAAGTACGGACATCCTCATATTCCTGAAGCAGCTTGACTGTATATAGGATAATGTCATCAAAATCCAAGGCATTGTTCTCATGTAATCTATGCTGATATTTTTTGTACGCTCTGGCAACAGGGAGCATACGCATATCTCCTAAATTGTCAGCCCTTTCCAACAGATCATCCGGAGAAACCATTTTATCCTTTTCACGGCTGATAATGCTGAGTACATATTTTGCGGGGAAGGTTTTATCATCCAGGCCCATATCCTTGATAATGTCCTTCATAACACGCTCAGAATCTGACGTATCGTAAATTGTAAAACTGCGGCTAAAACCAAGTCGCTCGATGTCCCGCCGTAAAATCCGGCAGCATGCGCTGTGGAAAGTCATTGCCCATACATCCCGGGCCTGGTCGCCTAGCTTTTCCACCAAGCGCTCCTTCAGCTCGTTTGCAGCTTTATTGGTAAATGTAATGGCAAGGATACTCCAGGGCGCAGCCGCTTCCTGTGCGCAGAGCCAGTCTGCTCGCTGGCGGTCATAGGGAGAAGGTTCGTCAGCAAGAGACTCCAAAAAAAGAACATCTTCTTCCGTAATGGTGTCTGGGATGAATTCACTGTCACTTCCATTGCCAAAACGGATCAGATTCTCAATCCTGTTGATCAGAACCGTTGTCTTTCCGCTTCCTGCTCCTGCAAGCAGCAAAAGCGGGCCGTCCGTGGAAAGAACAGCCTGCTTTTGCATATTATTCAAGTGGGAAAACTGACCGGCAATATATGATTGACGCGCTTTAAAAAAACGAACTCTCAAATCCTCTGTCATAACTGCACCTATCTTTATAAATTTATTATATTATATCGCATTTCTATCAAAAGGTAAATAGAAATCGGCAGTAATCTGACAAATGTTTTTTAAATCATAAGTTCCCGTAATGCAGACAAAGCTTTTTTCTCAATTCGTGACACTTGCACTTGACTGACACTGAGAACTTTTGCAACACGGTCTTGGGTCAATCCATGAAAATAGCGAAGTTTAATTACGGTTGCATCCCGCTGGGGAAGCTTTTCTATTGCCTGGCGCAGCGAGATCTTTTCGACAAGTTTCTCCTCTGATTCGGTATCCGTAAGGATATTCTCAAGGGAGAATCCATCCTCTCCGGTTTCTTTTTGGATAGACTCTGTTGCAGCAGTAGCAGTTTCGGCAATGGCGATCTCTTCCGGCGAGAAGCCGGTTTTTTCACTAATTTCACCCACGGTTGGTTCTCGTCCAAGGCTCACGATCAATTGGTTTCGTGCTGTACGTATTGTAACGGCATGTTCTTTTACCGTTCGCGAAACCTTGATCGTTCCATCATCGCGCAGAAACCGCCGTATTTCACCGGCGATCTTTGGTACTGCATAGGTAGAAAATTGTGTACCAAAATTGAGATCAAACCCATCCACTGCCTTTAAAAACCCCAGGCATCCCAACTGATATAAGTCATCCGCCTCGGTTCCCCGCCCTAAATATCTCCGTGCCACAGACCAAATCAGTCCAGCGTTTTCTGTGACAAGGCGCTCTGATGCCTCCTTATCTCCCGCTTGGGATAGCTGAATCAATTCCTCCTGATTGCTCATTGCCGTCTTGATAGCTTTCTGCGCATATGCACCGTTGTTCCCTTACCGGGTTCGGATGACAGTTCAAACGTCGTCATAAAACTTTCCATAATGGTAAACCCCATTCCGCTTCGATCCGATCCTCCCGTGGTAAACATCGGGCGCATGGCCTGTTCCACATCCGGAATACCAACGCCTTTGTCCTTTACGACAATGTCCAAAACATTATCTTTCAGAATCCTGCACCGGACAGTCACTGTCCCAAGCTCATCGGGATAGGCGTGAACGATTGCGTTGGTAACCGCTTCCGAAACGGCAGTACGGATGTCTCCCAGCTCCTCCATGGTAGGGTCCAGCTGCGCGGCGAAACAGGCAACCGCCGACCGGGCAAAAGCTTCGTTACAGGATTTGCTGGGAAACTGCAAAACCATATAGTTATCAAATTTCATGAAACCGCCTCCTTGATTTCCACGATTTTATCAATTCCCGATGCACGGAACACACGCATCGGTTGGTCACAAATTCCGCTTAGGATCAATTTTCCTTCGATTTGGGACATATTTCGCAAGGCGTTGATTACGACTGCGATGCCAGAAGAATCCACAAAAGAAACCTCTTGAAAGTCTAAAACACATACATCCGGGGTATATGCTTCAATTTTGGCGGCAATTGACTGTATGTATTGCTTTGCGCAGTGATGGTCTATTTCACCGGATAGCGCAATTGTCAATTTGCCGTTTTCCAGAAAGCTGGTAAATTGCATTTTGTTTCCTCCTTTGTAGTTTTCATAAACAGTATAAAAGATTAGGTGGGCATATTTCGTCGCATTGAGAAACATAAAAAAATAACGTACCTACACAATGTGCAGGTACGTTATCTGATCGTAACTTACAGCTTTCTCATGGCTTTTTCACTTTGTTCCAACTGTGTAATCAAATCGCGGGTCTTTTGCGCTTTCTCCCGCTCCGCATTTACAACGGCCTCAGGCGCGCGGGAAACAAACTTTTCGTTGTTAAGTTTTGCTTCCAAAGATGCAAGGAATTTCCGATTGGATTCCAATTCCTTTTCGATCCGAGCAATCTCTTTTTCAACATCTACAAGCTGACCTAAAGGAATATAAAGCTTTGCATCCGGAGTGGTAATAGTCACCATTCCCTCCAGGTTTTCCGGTTCAGCGGACAGCAGAGAAACCGCATCTGCATAAGCCAGTCTCTGGAGGAAGCCTTCGCCTTCCTTAAAAATCTGAGCATTGGATGCATACACATACAGAGCAGCCTTTTTGCTGGGAGGAACGTTCATTTCCGTGCGGCGATTCCGGATGGCACGGATAGCATTCATGACAGATTCCATCTGGTTTTCTTCGCTGGTGAATGCCAATTCCTCTTGGTAAACAGGCCACTTCGCAACGATCAGGGCTTCGCCCTCGTGGGGGATGGATTGCCAGATCTCCTCTGTGATGAAGGGCATGAACGGATGCAGAAGCCGCAGCACCTGATCCAGCACATAGACAAGCACCTGAATGGCTGTTTGCCTTCTCTTCGCATCCTCGGCATAGAGTCTGGATTTAGTCAACTCAATATACCAGTCACAGTAGGTATCCCAGATATAATCATAGATTTTCTGAATGGCAACGCCCAATTCATACTTGTCCATGTTCTCAGTAACCTCAGAAATCAAGGTGTTGAGCTTGCTGAGTACCCATTTATCCGCAATTTCCAAAGAACCGATTTCAGGCAGCTTGTTTACAGCGCCCTCATCCAGATTCATCATAACATAGCGGCTGGCGTTCCAAAGCTTGTTGGCGAAGTTGCGCATTGCCTCGCAACGCTCCACATAGAAACGCATATCGTTTCCGGGTGAGTTGCCCGTTACCATGTTCATGCGGAGCGCATCACAGCCATACTTTTCGATCATTTCCAGAGGATCGATGCCATTGCCCAAGCTCTTGGACATCTTACGGCCTTTATCATCACGAACCAGGCCATGAATGAGAACTGTGTGGAACGGCGCTTTTTTCATGTGCTCCAAGCCGGAAACGATCATTCTGGAAACCCAGAAGGTAATAATGTCATAACCTGTGACCAGAACATCGGTAGGATAGAAATAATCAAGGTCTTCCGTTGCCTCCGGCCAGCCAAGGGTAGAAAACGGCCACAATGCAGAAGAGAACCAAGTATCCAATACATCCGGGTCCCGCTCAATATGGGTGCTGCCGCACTTTTCACAGACAGTCGCATCTTCCCGGGTACAAGTCATGTGTCCACAGTCAGCACAATACCAAACCGGGATCTGATGCCCCCACCAAAGCTGACGGGAAATGCACCAGTCATGGAGATTCTCCATCCAGTTCATATAGTTCTTGGTAAAACGCTCCGGTACAAACTTGGTCTCACCATCCCTGACGGAACGGATCGCCTCCTCTGCCAGGGGTTTCATTTTCACAAACCATTGCGCGGAAATGATCGGTTCTACATCGTTACCGCAGCGGTAGCAGGTACCGACATTATGCTGATGCTCCTCAATTTTTTCCAGCAGCCCCAGAGTCTCCAGATCGGCAACGATTGCCTTACGGGCATCATAACGGTCCATACCACAATACTTGCCGCCCAAGTCATTAACTTTGCCATTGTCGTCTAAAACGCGGATGGTTTCCAGATTGTGACGCAGACCAACCTCAAAGTCATTGGGGTCATGTGCCGGAGTCATCTTAACACATCCGGTACCAAACTCCAGATCTACATATTCGTCAGCAACAATGGGAATCTCCCGATCCACCAAAGGAAGCAAACACTTCTTGCCGATGATATCCTGATATCTGGGGTCATTGGGATTGACCGCAACACCGGTATCACCCAGCATAGTTTCAGGACGGGTGGTCGCAACGACCACATAGCGCCCCTCCTCCCCTACAATGGGATACTTCAAGTGCCACAGATTACCGGGCTTGTCAACATACTCGACCTCGGCATCGGAAAGAGCCGTAACACAGTTGGGGCACCAGTTAACGATCCGGCTGCCTTTATAGATCAGACCCTTTTCATACAGAGAAACAAACACTTCACGGACAGCTTTGGAGCAGCCTTCGTCCATGGTAAATCTGGCTCTGTCCCAATCACAGGAAGCGCCAAGCTTCTTTTGCTGTTCCACGATCCGATTGCCGTATTTATGCTTCCAGTCCCATACACGCTCCAGGAACTTCTCACGGCCAAGATCATGTCTGGAAAGACCTTCCTTTGTACGCAGCTCTTCTTCCACCTTGATTTGGGTTGCAATGCCGGCATGATCCGTTCCGGGCACCCAAAGGGCATTGTATCCCTGCATACGCTTGAAACGAATCAATGTATCCTGCAGTGTTGCATCCATTGCGTGACCCATATGAAGCTGACCGGTAACATTAGGAGGCGGCATTACAATGGTAAATGGTTTCTTGCTGACATCCTTTTCTGCGTGAAAATAACCGCCCTTTTCCCACATTTCATAAATACGGTTTTCGACTTTCTGCGGTTCATACACTTTCGGCAATTCTCTGATCATAATTCATACTCCTTTTTACATAGAAAAAGCCCTGAGCAATGCTCAGGGCGAAAATTTCCGCGGTACCACCTGATTTTCCGGAAATTCCGGACACTCTAAATGCTATAACGGTGCAAACCGTATTGCCCTACTGGGATGTTCAGGCAATCCGCTCCGGGACGACAATCTGCTGCATTACCTGCGTGTTCGCACCATACACACGCTCTCTGAAAGGATTTTGGCAACAAAAACTTCCCATCTGTGCGTTATCATTCTATATTTTAGCCTTAGAATGTTATTTTGTCAACATAAATATAATATTTGCGTCGTTTTCAGCGGTCAAAATCCTGTTGCAAAAAAATATACCCTATGTTATCATAAATAAAATTCAAATCGGTGGTGAAAACCATGAAGCTATCCCTTGTTGTACCCTGCTATAACGAAGCAGATAACGTTGTTCCGTTTCAAGAAGCTGTGATACAAGCCTTTGACGGATGCGGTTATGATTACGAAATCATTTATGTGGATGATGGCAGCAAAGATGCCACACTTCATAATTTAAAGAAGGTTTTTAGGGCACAGAAATGTCCGGTAAAGGTTGTTTCTTTCTCCCGAAATTTTGGCAAAGAAGCCGGTCTTTATGCCGGAATCGCTCACGCCAGCGGTGATTATATTAGCTTCATTGATGCGGATCTGCAGCAACGGCCGGAAATCGTTCGGGAAATGGTCGATTACCTGGAAACGGAACCGGAAACAGATGTTGTTGCTGCTTACCAAGACCGCCGCGGAGAAGGAAAGATTCTTCGCTTCTTTAAAAAGTGCTTCTATTCCCTGATCAACCGACTTTCTGATGTCGCCTTGCGTCCGGATGCCAGTGATTTTCGCACCTTCCGAAAAAGTGTTGCCGAAAGTATTCTTGCCCTTGGGGAATATCACCGTTTTTCCAAAGGAATTTTCTCCTGGGTTGGTTATCGCACACACTATATCCCCTACACAGCATGTGATCGTGTTGCCGGTACTACAAAGTGGAATTTCCGGAAGCTCTTCAACTATGCCATCGAAGGCATTATCGGCTTTTCTACCCGCCCTCTGCGCTTTTCAGCATACCTTGGCTTTCTCACCGCAATCGCGGCAATTATATATTTAGTGGTCGTAGTGTTGCAAAAGCTTTTTATTGGAATTGACGTTCCGGGCTATGCGTCGATCATTGTCCTGATCCTGCTGCTTGGTGCGATGCAGCTGTTATGTATCGGTATTATCGGTGAATATGTTGGTAAGATCTTTGAACAAAGCAAAAACCGACCAATCTACTTGGCAAAAGAAGTGCTTTCCTACGAAAATGAAGATTAATATTTTTAAATAGCATATAAAAAGCAAGCCGCAAATTGCGACTTGCTTTTTTGCTTATTTGTTATTCTTAGCGCGCTTTTCAGCCATCTTTTTCGCCTTTTCTTCCTTAGCTTTCTTAGCCTCGGCAGCAGCGCGGGCAGCGGCGGTTTCGTTGGTGGACAAGGCCCACTTCATCAGTTCAATTCGAACCTGATCTGCAGAAGTCTCCACAACAAAACGGTCTTCCTTGACATCGACAACTGTACCAACGATACCGCCGATGGTAGTGATCTTATCACCGTTCTTTACGGAGGAACGCATCTGCTCCGCTTCTTTCTTGCGCTTGTTCTCCGGGCGAATCATAAAGAAATAGAACACAGCCAACATAACAACGAGCATAATGATCATGCTGCCGCCAGACATAGCACCAGGGTCAGGCGCGTTTTCTAAAAAATTAAGCATTGGAAAACTCCTTTGTAATGTAATCTTGAATATTATAACATTATTCCGATAAAATGCAAGCAGAAATTAGATCCGCCTACTTAACTTAGCCGAATACTCACTGCGAAATTGCGCGAATTCACCGGCGTCCAAAGCATCTCGGATCCGTTCCATAAGTTTGTTATAAAAATACAGGTTATGCATAACACAAAGCCGCATTGCCAGCATCTCCTCGGCAACAAACAAATGACGGATGTAGGCGCGGGAGTACCTGCGGCAGACAGGACAGTCGCATTTGGGATCAATAGGGCTTTCGTCCAGCTGATACTTGGCGTTTTTTAAATTGATAGCGCCGTCCCATGTAAAGAGTCTAGCATGCCGCGCGTTACGGGCAGGCATTACGCAGTCAAAGAAGTCAACACCTCTGGCTACAGCTTCGATAATGTTGGTCGGCGTGCCAACGCCCATCAAATATCGTGTCTTATTCTCTGGCATATGAGACTCCACAGCCTCTATGATGTCATACATCTGCTCTGCTGTTTCTCCAACTGCCAAGCCACCAATGGCATAACCGGGAAGATCCAAATCTGCTATACGCTTCATGTGATCGACACGGATATCCGCATAGGTACCGCCCTGGTTAATTCCCCACAGCATCTGCTGAGGATTCACAGTGTCCGGCAAAGCGTTTAGACGCGCGTTTTCAGCCTTGCACCGGACAAGCCAGCGATAGGTGCGGTCGACACTTTTTTGCACATAGTCCCGGGGCGCAGGATTTTCAACACACTCATCGAATGCCATGCAGATATCAGAACCGAGATTAGACTGGATCTGCATGCTTTCCTCGGGTCCCATAAAGATTTTGTGGCCGTCAATATGGGATGAAAAATATACGCCCTCTTCTTTGATTTTACGCAAGGATGCCAGACTGAACACCTGAAATCCACCGGAGTCGGTTAAGATCGGGCCATCCCATGTCATAAATTTATGGAGTCCGCCCATTTTGCGAACAACTTCATCCGTGGGACGAAGATGTAAGTGATAGGTATTAGACAGCTCAACCTGGCAGCCAATGTTCTTTAGGTCCTCAGCGCTGAGTGCGCCTTTGATCGCGCCTTGGGTGCCAACATTCATAAATACGGGTGTTTGGACAGTGCCGTGGGCGCAGGTAAACTCACCTCGGCGAGCTTTTCCTTCTGTTCTCTTCAGTTTAAACATATCACACCTCGTTAAAAAATTACAGGATACACATGGCGTCACCGAAAGAAAAGAAACGGTAGCGCTCCTTGACAGCTTCCTCGTAAGCATTCAACACATTTTCTCTGCCAGCAAAAGCGGAAACAAGCATTACTAAGGTGCTCTCGGGCAGATGGAAGTTTGTGATTAATCCCTGCATGGCCTTAAACTGATAACCAGGATAGATAAAAATGTCTGTCCACTTGGATTTTTCCGAAAAACTGCCATCCTCATTGACCAAGCTTTCCAATGTGCGGCATGACGTGGTACCAACGCAAATGATTCGACCGCCACTAGCTCTGGTTGTATTCAGGATCTGCGCTGTTTCCCGGGAAATCATACAAAGCTCGCTGTGCATATGATGCTCTGTGACCTCATCTACTTTTACCGGACGAAAAGTACCCAGACCAACATGCAGCGTAACAAAAGCTGTTTTAACACCCTTGTCTCTGATCTTTTCCAGCAATTCCTTTGTAAAGTGCAGTCCTGCGGTGGGCGCAGCAGCAGAACCAACTTCACGGGAATATACTGTTTGATAACGTTCCTGATCCTGCAATTCTGCTTTGATGTACGGCGGCAATGGCATCTTTCCCAGGCGTTCCAGAACTTCTAAGAAAATTCCCTCATAAGAAAACTGCACAACCCGGTTGCCATCTTCCTTGACTTCCGACACAGTCCCACACAATTCGCCGGAACCGAAAATCACTTCACTGCCGACCTGCATTTTTTTACCGGGTCTGCATAGACATTCCCATTTTTTATCCCCCAAATCCCGAAGCAGAAGAACCTCAACAGCACCGCCGGAAGGACGGTGTCCCAGAAGTCTGGCGGGAAGTACTCTGGAATCGTTCATAACGAGGCAATCACCCGGCTTAAGGGAATCGATAATATCATAAAAATGCTTATGCGTTACATTTCCGTTATGTCGGTCCAGCATCATTAGCCTGGAGCTGTCCCGTTTTTCCAATGGGGTCTGGGCTATCAATTCCTCAGGAAGATTATAAAAAAAGTCTGATGTCCGCACAGTCATTGCTCCTATTCCAATTCGAGTGTATTATACTATAACATACATACTATCAAAATGCTAGAAAAACTTACTATCGCATGGAATGGATGTCAAAACACACATAAAATGCATAGATTGGCTGGGAGGTAGTTGCATATGAACGAACCACTATTTCGCGGAGTCTGCACAGCCCTTGTCACGCCTTATCTGGGCGATTCTATCAATTATCCTATGGTAGAAATCCTTCTGAAGCGACAGATAGATGCCGGAATCCGTTCTGTCGTGCTATCCGGCACAACAGGCGAATCCCCTGCCCTGTCTGACAGCGAAAAGCTTGAATTATTCCGTCGTGCAAAATCCTATGTAGGAAATGACTGTCAGATCATCGCAGGAACTGGGTCAAATAACACTGCGCACACGGTCCGATTAAGCCGATTGGCGCAAGATGCCGGAGTTGACGGACTGTTGATCGTCAGTCCATATTACAATAAAGGAACCGTTGAAAGTTTAGAGAAACACTTCAGCGCGGTTCTACAATCCGTATCCGTACCGATAATTCTCTACAATGTTCCATCACGTACCGGACAGGATATGCCCGTAGAGCTTTACCGAAGACTCTCCAAACAGCCGAGTGTTGCCGGTGTCAAAGAAGCTGGGACGGATTTAACCAAAATTACGAAAATACGTACCGCCTGCGGAACAAAATTTTCCGTATGGTCAGGAAATGATGATCTCACCGTTCCGGTAATATCCCTTGGCGGATTAGGTGTGGTTTCTGTAACGGCTAATATTGCGCCGGCAGAGGTTGCTGCCATGACAAACGCAGCCCTGGATGGAGATTTTGATACTGCTGCAGAACTGCAAAGCAGGTTGCAAGTGCTGAATGAATTAATGTTCTGCGAGGTAAACCCAATACCAGTCAAAGCTGCCATGCGCTATATCGGGTATGACTGTGGCTGCTGCAGGCTTCCGTTAGGTGACCCTTCGCCGGATACAAAGAAGAAATTATCTTCATTCTTTGGATAATACGGATCCGTAGAACAAAAATGCACCACCCTATCTAGGTGGTGCATTTTACTTTATGGTTCAAAGTTCTCAAAAATAGGTATCCAACCTTCTTTTACAGCGCAGTTATACTCATCTATAGTGCGAAGTGTCCAAGTAACACCCTGCAGTCGCCACAAACTACGGCACAGTTTTACCGTAATGTTTTGCCGATCTGCAAATTTATAGGCCATAAAATCCGGCTTAGACAAGAAATTACCCAAATTCCAAGTCATTACACACTTTAATGGAAGCGCTAGTTTTGATTTAGAATTGACTAAAAAATTCTCGGACAGTTGACCGCGGATATAGTTTGGACGGTTTTTCTTAAGCCATATGATACACCGTGGGTCAAAGGATTCTACGCAAAAAGCTCCGTTATATTGATCCAATAACTTACACACAGCTTCACACAAAGCCGCACAGTTATTGACCGGTTTTAATTCTACAATCAAAGGCGCTTTTCCGAGAAACAGCTCCAAGACATCTTCCAACAAAGGAATCTTCTCCTGTGTGTTTTCAAGACGGTAATTCTCAAGGTCCTCTACTGTAAGCTCCTCGATGTTGACATCCACACCGGCTGTGCGCAGCAAAGAAGCATCATGAATGACTGCCAATCTTCCATCCTTCATCAAATGGACATCCAACTCAATGCCATATCCATGCTCCAGTGCGTTTCGAAAAGCTGCCATACTGTTCTCAGGGACACCTTCTTTATGAAGTCCACGGTGCGCATATGACCAACCGCGGAGTCTTTCAAGTCCCGGAGCGTTTCGGCGACCCATAAGGCTAAACAAAAAAGCGAGGGCAATGACGAGCACAACAATTACAAAAACAAGCATTTGAGATCCTTTCAGTCGTCAATATCCAATGCTTCCAGGCCTTTTTTAGCAACGATCTTTGCGTCACCGTGTCTTACGAGCATCATCGTTACAAAAGCCAATGCGACAAAGACAGCTGCATATGGGAATAAAACAGTCATTCCCATCTTATCCATCAGGACACCTGACAACATGGGAGTCACAATCTGAGCGGACATAGAAGCGGTATAATAGAAGCCTGTATACTTTCCGATATCGCCGCCTGAACACATTTCAACAACCATGGGGAAAGAGTTGACGTTAATAGTTGCCCAGCCGATGCCAGCCAGGGCAAACAGCACATTCATCAGCAAAACACTACTTCCGGAGCGCATAAAGGAAGCGGTGAAAAATGCTGTTGCCAGCATAACAACGCCCGCAAGAATCGTCTTTTTTCTGCCAAACTTGGAGGCAACCATACCTGCTGGCAGGTAGGCAACGATCGCTGCACCCTGCGCAACCAGCAGCGTTGTATTGTAATCCATATTCAGAATGTTGCCAGCATAAACTGCATACTTGGAGGTAACAGCGTTATAGCCAAGATACCATAAAGCGATCGATGCAAGAATGAAGATCAAGCTGCGGATCTCTGCAGAAGTCAACTTGCGCTTTTCCACGGCAGATGCTTCATCTTCGGCAAGCCCCAGGGCAATAGAGTCCTTCTGCATTTGAGCAGACCAGGTTTTTTCCCGAACGGTCAACAAAAACACAGTCAAGGCTGCCAACATGATTCCACCGATCACACAGTAGTAAACCGTATAATTCATCAACTGATTGCGGACAGCAGATGTAGCAAAAACCATACCGAGAAGCAAAACCAAGATTCCGCCTGCCGTACCCATCAAATTGATCACAGCATTAGCTTTGCTTCTAAGAGGCTTTACTGTCACATCCGGCATCAGCGCTACGGCAGGAGACCGGAATGTAGCCATGGCAACCAGGACAACCAAAAGCAAAACGACAAATAAAATCAAGGGTGTTGGATTCTCTCTTGTACGAACCGCTGCATACGCCTGTCTTGCAGGTGCAACATAGTTTGTATAATCGGGGTTAGTGACCATCTTATCGGGATTTTCAGTATCCGGGATCTGACTGGTAATGGTCATAAACTCCTCTTTCGTGAACAAATCCTCAATCACATATGTTTCTCCGTCGGGAGTCATAAGGGTATTCCCTGCTTGAGAATCATAAATTGCTTCTAAAGAAGAAGGGCTATCAATATTTGCTACATCCTGAATATTCTTAAGCTGTGCGCTGTCTACAAAAGAAAGGCCAATGAGCGCGATCGCGGCAATAACCGTACCAATGGTGATAAAAGGCGTTCTTTTACCGAAACGATTGCCTAGGCATTTATCGGAAAGAGCACCAAAAATAGGCAGCATAAATACCGCCAAAATATTATCCAATGCCATTATTACGCCAGACCAGGCTTGTGACATGCCAAACTTGTTTGTTAGAATTACAGGGATTGTCGCGTCGTAAGCCTGCCAGAATGAGCTAATCAGGAAGAAAGCAAAGCCAACCAGAATTGTGCGCTTATAATTGAGCTTCATAAAGAGCCCTCCATTCTTTTTATCGTGCCATGCACCATCGAAATTATTATATCTTATTCTTAAGAAAAGTCCAGTTAAAATATTCTTAACAAAACAAAGGCGGTCATTAGACCGCCTTTGTTATATGATCTTTTAACCCAGTGTCGCCTTGTGGAAAATCTTCTTTCCCTTACGCAGCTTCACACCGTCTCTGAGCATTTGCTCCGTAACAGCAAAGGTGTGGTCCGGAACTTTTTCGTCGTTCACGAACACACCGCCCTGCTGAATCAGGCGGCGGGCTTCGCCGTTGGAGGCAGCCAGCTTGCAGGCAACCATCAGATTCAGAATACCAATTTTTCCGTCAGTCAGCTTATCTGCGCCGATCTCAGTTGTGGGCATATTGGAATCGTCACCGCCGCCGGCAAAGAGAGCTTTGGCGGATGCCTGTGCTTTCTCAGCCTCTTCTTCGCCATGAACAAGCTTGGTCAGCTCATAGGCAAGAATCTCTTTAGCGGTGTTCAGCTGCGCATCCTTCCAATCGGACATAGCATCGATCTGCTCCATTGGCAGGAAGGTCAGCATGCGAATACACTTGAGTACATCGGCATCTTCCACATTACGCCAATATTGATAGAAATCAAAGGGCGTGGTCTTGTTGGGATCCAGCCAAACAGCACCCTTTGCAGTCTTACCCATCTTCTTGCCTTCGGAATTCAGCAGAAGTGTAATGGTCATAGCATGAGCATCTTTGCCCAACTTACGGCGGATCAACTCAGTTCCGCCCAGCATATTGCTCCACTGGTCGTTGCCGCCAAACTGCATATTGCAGCCATAATGCTGGTACAGATAGTAGAAATCATAAGACTGCATGGGCATATAGTTGAACTCCAGGAAAGACAAACCCTTTTCCATACGCTGCTTGAAGCACTCGGCGCGAAGCATATTGTTCACACTGAAGCATCCACCGATTTCCCGAATGAAATCCACATAGTTCAGATTCAGCAGCCAATCCGCATTGTTAACCATCTGCGCTTTACCTTCACCAAACTCAATAAACCGCTCCATCTGCTTTTTAAAGCAGTCACAGTTGTGCTGAATGGTTTCCTGAGTCATCATAGAACGCATATCCGTTCTTCCGGAAGGATCGCCGATCATAGCGGTGCCGCCGCCAATCAGAGCGATAGGCTTGTTGCCTGCCATCTGCAGACGCTTCATCAGGCACAGCGCCATAAAGTGGCCAACATGCAAAGAATCCGCGGTGGGATCGAATCCAATGTAGAAGGTTGCTTTACCGTTATCGATCATTTCCCGGATTTCTTCTTCATTGGTGACCTGCGCAATCAAGCCACGGGCAACCAGTTCATCATACAGTTTCATATCAAAATCTCCTTTAATGAATTGTTCCGTAATACAAAGCACTTCAAAATATAAAAAGCCCCCTGTCCAACGGACAGAGGGCGTAAAACTTACGCGGTACCACCTCTGGTTTAGCATAATCTCACGATTATGCCCTCACGGTGTCAAGCAACACCTCTCGCTGTTTCGGGCGAACCCGTCTTTCCCTACTCTGGTTTCAAAAAAGCCACTCCGGGAGGTATTTCAGCGGTCTTTCCCACTGCCTTGCACCAAACGGCAGCTCTCTGGCGAAAAGATGGTCACGTACTTCTTCCCATCAACGTGTTATTGGTATCCTAACAGAAAGTACATAAATTGTCAAGAGGAAGCGATAAGCATCTCCTCTGCGCTTTTCAGTGTAGTTTCAGTTATCACAGTACAACCAATGATTCGTGCTAATTCTCGCTTTCTTCCCTCTTTGTCCAAGGGGGTAACAGTAGTGTATGTCCTTCCGCTCTGTTCGAATTTCGAGATCAGCATATGTGTATCGCCCATGGCCGCAATTTGCGGAAGATGGGTCACGCACAAAACCTGCTTATTCCGTGCTACACTTCGCAGCTTCTCAGCAACTTTCTGTGCGGCTCTGCCGGAAACGCCGGTATCCACTTCATCAAAAATCAAGGTAGCAACCTGGTCCTGTTCTGCCAGAACATTTTTCATTGCCAGCATAATACGCGCCAGCTCACCGCCGGATGCAACCTTACTCATGGGCTTTAATGCTTCACCGGCATTGGCGGACATATAAAAAGCAACCGCATCTGCACCGTTTGCAGTTAATTCCAGTTCCGTAAACTCACAGGAAAACTGCACTTTAGGCATATCCAGCTGAGCAAGCTCTGTAAGAATACGCTCAGTAAGGCTCTGAGAAGCCTTATGACGGTTATTACGCAAAACACGAGCTGATTCCCAAGCTGCATCTTCTGCCTTTATAAGCGCGCTCTTAAGCTTTTCTAAATGTTCATCCGCGAACTCGATATCGTCCAATTCATTCTTTGCTTTTTCCAGGTACGCAAGAATTTCGGCGCACGATGTGCCATACTTTCGGCGTAGCTTGTGGATCACATCCAGTCGTTCCTCGATCCTATCCAATTCTCTGTCCGAATAGGAAAGATCGCCACGGGCGCTATGGATCTCATCAGCTACATCCTGAACTTGGTACATCAGGTCTGTAAGCCGTTCTTGCATGCTTTGAAATGTATCTGTGTAACGGGAAAGCTTAGAAATCTCACGGACGGCTTGGGACAAAAGCGCGGATGCGCCATCTGTGTCATCACTTCCGTATAAACAATCGCAGGCATTGGCAATACCGTCTGCAAGTTTTTCTGCGTTTTGCAGGACCTTGCGACGCTCTTCCAGCTGCTCATCCTCACCGGACTGCAGCTGTGCCTTTTCAATTTCTGCGATCTGATAGCGCAGCATCTCCATGCGGCGAAGCTTTTCACCCTCGTCCATGGTTATTCGCTGGATATCAGAACGCAGTTTTGTAACTTCGGCGTACTTTTGGGCATAATCCTCACGAAAATGCTGATTTTCCGCAAAATCATCTAAGAATTTTAAATGATTTGCCTCATCGATCAAGGACGCAGAGTCGTGTTGACCGTGAATATCCATGAGTAAAACGCCTAATCTATGAAGAATCGATACGGTTACCAAGCAACCATTGACCCTGCATACATTTTTGCCATCCAGATAAATGTCCCGCTGAATGATCGTCTCAGGATCATAGGAGACGCCGTTTTCCTGAAACCACGGAAACTCGGGAACATCTGTAAAAACGCCCCGAACGGAAGCTCTCTGCGCGCCGGTGCGTATCATATCTCGATAAGCCCGCTCACCCAATATGGCAGAAATGGCATCGATCACAATAGATTTACCCGCACCGGTTTCACCGGTAAGTACATTGAACCCCGAATCAAAGGAAATCTCGGAGCGCTCAATAACCGCAATATTCTCTATATGCAAAAGGCTTAGCACAGCGCCCTACCTCGTTTCTTAGTTCAGCAAATTCTTAATTTCACCGCAAAAAGCTGCTGCGGCATTATTGTCGCGCATAACAATAAAAACAGTATCATCGCCGGCAATCGTACCAAGGACAACACTCATGTTCATAGCATCCAGCGCAGATGCGGCTGCGGATGCCAAACCGGGGATCGTCCGGATGACAATAATATTCTGGGAATAATCATAACCTGTGATACACTCCCGGAAGATCGTGTTCAGCTTGTTTGAAAATGTACCGCTAATCTCACCGGTTGCTGCGCTGTAACGGTACGTACCGAAACTGGTCAGTTCTTTCACGATACGCAGTTCTTTGATATCGCGGGAAATAGTTGCCTGTGTGCTCCGGAATCCGGCATTCTGCAGCTGAGCAAGCAACTGCTCCTGTGTTTCTACATTTTGATTGGAAATAATCTCCATAATTTTAGCCTGCCGTTGACTCTTCATCTACCTCTCTCCTATCTGCTGTTGCGCAATTTTTTGTTTACAACATCAAAAAAGTTTTGATTTTTCATCCTTACCAGCTTTGTCTCCAATTTAGACTTAGAAATTGTAGTTGTATCACCGATGTTCAGACGGAGGGCTTTACCACCATCCACCGAAAGAAAGGCATTTCTGCGACAATTCCGTGTCAGAGAAACCGTTACAACACGCTTGTCTGAGGCTACAATGCTACCACTAACAACATCATGAGAACAAATCGGTGTGATCAGAATGTTGTGTGCTTCCGGCTCTACGATCGGACCGCCGGCACTGAGACTATAAGCTGTAGAACCGGTGGGGGTGGCGATAATAATTCCGTCACCGCCACATTCCATCACCTGCACACCATCGCAGGAAACAGCCAAATGGACAATTCTGGCAACTGCCCCTTTTGTGATGACAATATCATTGAGGCCAATATCATGGAAAATAATATCCCGATCCCGGTGGACGGTAACATCGAGCATCATCCGGCTGTCAATGGTATAATCACCACTGGCAAGACGGGTGAGTTGCTCTAACTCCGTGCTTTCCAACTCGGCCATAAAGCCCATATTGCCGATATTTACACCCAAAACAGGCAGACCATGACGGGTAGCCGTTTTGGCAATGTGCAAAATTGTTCCGTCACCACCAAAGCAGATAATCATTTCCGCTTCACGTATCTCTCGATCCAGCTTGCAAAAGTGGATATCCTTGGGGAGCTCGAAGGTTTTGTCCACCTCAAAAGGCAGGCAAACACGCGGTTCCATACCGGCGTCTTTTAAAATTTGTACCGCGGTACGAACCGTTTGAAATCCCTTATCCCGATAGGGATTTGGCGTTAATATGATCTTTTTCACACCGTCACCCCTTTAATGAAGCGTGCGCATCTGCAACAACTTGCGCAGTATCCGGCTCTATACCTGTTACCTGCTCAAGTGTTAGATGACCTAAAAATTCAATATTGCCTTCCGGCCCTTTTACCGGAGAAAAGGTTAATCCAAGGATGTTGAACTCCAGCACACCCGCCAGAGCAACAAATTTATCCAACACTTCTTTATGAATTGCCGGATCACGAACAACACCCTTTTTGCCAACCTTTTCCTTACCGGCTTCAAACTGAGGCTTGATAAGGCAAAGAACCTGACCCTTTTCCGGCTTCAGCAGCGTTTTAATAGCAGGAAGAACAATATTCAGACCTATAAAGCTTACATCTACCACAGATAAGTCCAGCGGCTCACCCAAATCTTCGGGCGTTACATAGCGAATATTGGTTCTTTCCATGACTACGACCCGGGGATCAGAACGGATCTTCCAATCCAGCTGTCCGTAGCCAACATCAATAGCAAAAACTTTTCTTGCTCCTTGCTGCAACAGACAATCCGTAAAACCGCCGGTGGACGCACCAGAATCACTGCAAACATAATCTGTAGGATCCACGCCAAAATCTCGCAAAGCCTTCTCAAGCTTAAGACCACCGCGGCTAACATAGGGACAAGTCTCTCCGCGCACCTCGATGCTGACAGTCTCGGGATAGGCAGTTCCGGGCTTATCCGCCTTCTGTCCGTCCACATAGACCATGCCGCTCATAATGACAGCTTGCGCTTTAGAACGAGATTCCGCGTAACCCAGTTCTGTCAAAAGAACATCCAGTCGCTTTTTAATTTTCATCGCAAAGCACCTCCTGGACTTTATTGACAATCCCCTGAGGATCAAGACCGCAATGCGCATACAGATCCTGCAATGTACCGTGTGTTACAAAATTTCCACCAAGATCCATACCAAAAATATTCACTCCGGGGCATTTCTCTCTCACAGCATACGCAATTTTCTCTGTAATTCCTGAACCGCTGCAAACTTCTTCCACCACTAAAATAGGACTGCTGGGAGAAATATTCTCTAAAATTTCGGTAATCGGCAAAGGCGAAATCGACAATATCCGCAGTACAGATACTTCTATTCCCTTTTGGGAAAGCAATTCTGCAGCTGCCATAACTGGATCCAAAGTGACGCCGTAGGTGATTAATGTCAAATCTTTGCCTTGACGATGCGCAGACACAGATGCAGGCCATGCGTTTTCAGAATACCTACGGTTACCTCCTCTGGGATACCGAATTGCCACAGGCCCTTTGTATTCATTCACAGCCCAAGCCGTCATTGCTGCCAATTCAGCGCAGCTGGCCGGACACAACACTTTCATTCCGGGAATCTGACCTAAATAGCCGACATCAAATACACCGTGATGGGTCTCGCCGTCCTCGCCGACTAAACCTGCACGGTCAATAGCAAAAACAACATGCAGATTAAGCAATGCAATATCTTGCAGGATCTGATCATACGCCCGCTGTAAAAATGTGGAATAAATGGCCACAACCGGTATCATTCCCTGTTTTGCCAAACCACCCGCCATAGACACAGCGTGTTCTTCCGCAATGCCTACATCAAAAAGTCTTGGCGCGAAGGTATCCTTAAATTTCAGAAGCCCTGTACCGCCTGGCATCGCAGCGGTGATTGCGCAAATTTGAGGATTCTCAGCTGCAAGTGATGTAAGTGTCTCACCAAAGGTTTCCGAGAATGTACGGGCTTGATTTGAATTTACCATCCCGGATTGAGGGTCAAACTTGCCAACACCGTGAAATTTATCCGGGCGCTCTTCTGCCGGGAGAAAACCCTTGCCTTTTTGTGTAAGAACATGCAGCAATACCGGCCTTTTCATATCCCGGGCGGCTCTGAGTAACCGAATCAAATCTTCGACATTGTGACCGTCAACCGGACCTAGATACGTCAAGCCCATGTTTTCAAAAATCGTACTCGGTACAAGAACACGTTTGATCCAATCTTTTACGCTGCGAGTCCATTTATATAAATTATATCCACCAGGGGTTTTGCTAAGAATCTTCCGATATCTTTCCTTAACGCCCAAGTAACGTTCCTGGGTACGAAGTCTTGATAAATGCTTTGCCATACCGCCCACGTTACGGTCAATGGACATTTCGTTATCATTAAGAACAACGACCATCGGCTCAAAGCTCGCGCTGGCATCGTTTAAGCCTTCGTAAGTCATACCGCCGGTAGCGGCCCCATCTCCAATCAGAGCAATTACATTGTAATTTTGCTTTTGTAAGGTTCGCGCTCTGGCCATACCTAGCGCGATAGAAATAGAACTGGACGCATGACCGGCAACAAATGCGTCAGTATTACTCTCAGATGGTTTCGGAAAACCGGCAATACCACCAAATTGCCGCAAGCGCTCAAAATCCGCCTGGCGACCGGTCAGCAGCTTATGCACATAAGACTGGTGACCAACATCAAATACCAGACGGTCAGTTTGTGTATTAAAAACAGTTTCCAATGCCACTGTCAGTTCTACGACACCTAAATTGGAAGCAAGGTGGCCTCCGGTTTTGGAAAGATTCTCCACCAGAAACTCACGAATTTCCCGGCAAAGCACCTTACGCTGAGCAGCGTCTAGTCTGACAAGGTCATTGTGACCGTTGATAGTTTCAAGAATGCTCACAACGCGACACTACCTATCTTTTATTTTTACGAAACAAATTCAAAAACTTGTTAAGTGAATAGATAAATTTCCCAACGAAATACACGATTTTTGTGGAGGAATTTACGGCAAATCCCTTACTGATCGCCTTACCGCCTACCGTAAAGCCTGCTACCAAGGCAGACATCACAAGGGATACTACTGTTGGTAAAGAAAATGCAAAGTTCTGAATCAGCTGTACTGTGATAGTCGCAGCAGCAGAACCGGAAACAACGCCACAAATATCGCCAACCACATCGTTGCAAATGGAGCTTACACGTTCAGCCTTTCTAAGCAGCCGGATGGCTTCCTGAGCACCCGGTACCTTACGTGCAGCCATAGAATGAAAAGGAGACTCGTCAGCGGAGGTAACCGCAACGCCAACTGTGTCAAATAAAATACCAACCAAGATAATGGCAAACAGAATCAAAAATGCTGTGACCATTCCGCTGTTGGCCATGATCTCATCCGAAGCAAAAGAAATCAAACCGGAAACAAAAATGGTCACCAGAAAAATGGTAACGACCCATTTCACATTCTTCAATCGCTCACTTTTTGATGCAGGATCAGATTTTGACACTGAAATTTCTCCTTTATGTTTGTTAAAAGACGGCAGCAGACAGGATAAATCTTACGGCTTAGGTCGGGTTGGTTTTCCCCGGGTAGAACCTGCCGTTGCCGCACAGGCCGTTTCCGTTTAATCCATCCGCGCAATTGTTGCCAAAATGCATACCCGATTGCCACTTAGTCCGTACTGTAATCCCCTGTCTGCCCAGTTACGACAGCCTAGGTGTTTTCCACGACAGAATCAACCATAGTCTTAGCCTCTTTTGCAAGCATGGTTTCCAGGGGCGATGACGGTACTTGTGTGGCCACCACAGCATACCGCCTGTTCCCCTTTCCCCGCATGTTCACTCAAGGCAGGCTACACTGCACGCAGCACACGATTCTGTGCACCGCCTTGCAGGTTCATACCTGATTCGTACGCGAAGGAGGCTTCCCCGATGGGAGTTCCCGCCCTCGTCGCACAAGCTTCAAGTCTCCGCGGAAACCGGGTCGTATACTCCATGCCATTGGAGTGCGCCCGGAAACCTTAACCCCCAGCATCCACCCTAAACTGGGCGTAAAAAGCAGACACCAGGGACTTCATCGATGTGCCCTTCAAAGGATTTTTAGGCCCTTCCTGGAAAATGGCCATTCCGACTAGGATACTGCGCCGTCTCATGCATTTTAGCATACTTTTTATGAATATACAAGTATAAAATTCATTATTCGAATATTTATTAATCAATATCAATAAACCAACGACCAGAATATTCCATCTTATTTCTGGATCATTGCGCTATTTTGTGTTGCAAAAATGAATAAAGTAGGTTATAATGCTCAAAGATATATTTTCAAAGAGAGGAAGTTTTACGATGGCTGAAATTGTCGAGAGCAAGAATTTCATCCACAGCTTTATTGAAGAGGATATTGGACCCGGCGGCCAATATGAGGGTGCAACTGTCCATACCCGCTTTCCGCCAGAACCCAATGGATATTTGCATATCGGACACTGCAAGGCGCTGATTATCGATTTTGGTACCGCTGAGAAGTTTGGGGGTATCTGCAACCTGCGCATGGACGATACCAACCCTACCAAAGAAGATGTAGAGTTTGTGGAGGCTATTAAAGAGGATATTCATTGGCTGGGCTTTGATTGGGGCGACCGTTTTTATTACGGATCTGACTACTTTGAAA
This sequence comes from Oscillospiraceae bacterium, assembly GCA_017416325.1. GTDB lineage: Bacteria > Bacillota > Clostridia > Oscillospirales > Oscillospiraceae > Faecousia. The sequence continues at coordinate 148,373 of JAFQCV010000006.1, read as the reverse complement.
AGGACTACGAATATGCTGTAGAGCTGATCAAAAAGGGCTTGGCGTATGTATGCGAATTGACTCCCGAGGAAGCTAAGGAGTATCGCGGCGATCTGAATACCCCTGCAAAATCTCCTTGGCGTGACCGCCCAATTGAAGAAAGTCTGGATCTTTTCGCCAGAATGCGTGCCGGCGAGTTCGAGGATAACAAATATACCCTTCGCGCAAAGATCGACCTGGCTTCCGGCAACTTTAACATGCGTGACCCTGTGATCTACCGTATCCGGCATATGCATCACCATCGTCAGGGTGACAAGTGGTGCATTTATCCTATGTATGACTTTGCCCATCCCATTCAGGACGCATTGGAAGGCATTACGCACTCTTTGTGCTCTCTGGAGTTTGAGAATCACCGTCCTCTGTATAACTGGGTCGTGGAAAACGTCTCTGTTCCCCACCGTCCCCGTCAGATTGAATTTGCCCGGTTGGGCATCGATCACACGGTTCTCAGCAAACGTAAGCTCCGCGCTTTGGTGGAAAATGAATATGTTTCCGGCTGGGATGATCCCCGGATGCCTACCCTTTGCGGTTTGCGCCGTCGTGGCTATACCCCTGCTGCGATTCGTAATTTCTGTGATCGTGTCGGTGTTGCCAAGAGTCCCAATACCATCGAGTATGGCTTCCTGGAACATTGTCTGCGTGAAGACCTGAACGAGGTCGCGCAACGGGTTATGGCTGTCCTGCAGCCTATCAAGCTGACCATCACCAACTACCCGGAGGGCCAGACAGAGAAAGTTGTGGTTGAGAATAACCCCAACCGTCCCGAAGATGGCACCCGTGAGGTGACATTCTCCCGGAATTTATGGATCGAAGCGGATGATTTCCTGGCCGAGCCTATCCCTAAGTATAAGCGTCTGTTCCCAAACGGTCCTGAGTGCCGCCTGAAGGGGGCTTATCTGATCCAATGTACCGGCTGTGTCACGGATGAAAACGGGAATGTAGTTGAAGTTTTGGCGACCTATGACCCTGAATCCCGCGGCGGTGATCCTGCTGACGGCCGTAAGGTCAAGGGCGCAACCATCCACTGGGTGGATGCCAATAACTGCTGCGATGCAGAAGTTCGTCAGTACTCGAATCTGTTTGACGATCCGGACCCGGATGCCGCAGGCAAGGATTTCCTTAGCTGCCTGAACCCTAACTCTTTGGAGGTTCTTACCGGCTGCAAGGTCGAAAAGAGCCTGGAGAATGTCAAAGCTCCTGCGTCCTATCAGTTTATGCGGCTCGGCTACTTCTGCCCTGACAGCAAGGACAGCGCACCAGAGCATCTTGTTTTCAACCGCTCTGTCAGCCTTAAGGACAGCTTTAAACCTAACAAATAAAGAAAAGCGGACTGCTGTGGAGTGTGCCACAGCAGTCCTGTTTTTTATTTACCAAATAAGTTTTCGACCCGTTTTAGCATCTGCCGGATCGGCAGGTTATAGGGACACCTGGTCTCGCAGATACCGCAGTCAATACAATCGGATGCGGTTTTTGCCATAGCATGATACCGTTGGGTTGCCCATTCTTTTAGGTTATAGCGCTTATAATATCCTTCCATCAGCAGTACACCGTAGATGGAAATGCCAGCGCTGCAAGGCGCGCAGTAGTTACAGCGACGGCAGAAATTGGTACCCAAATCCTCCCGGATTTTCCGCACTGTTTCCCATTCACTGTCTGTAAGAGGTGTGCGGTTAACGATGGATGTGATATTCTCTTTCATTTCCTCTTCAGCTGCCATACCGGGAATCACAACAGTAACGTCATCATTGGCTGCAATATAGCGCAGCGCCAATTTGGAGTCTTCAATAGCGCCACCCGCTAAAGGCTTCATGCAGATAAAGCCAATATTTCGCTGGGCGCATTTTTTAATAAGTTCCTCAGCCTGAGTTTCAACAATATTATATGGGAACATAATCGTCTCTACCCAGGGGAGTTCCAGCGCGGATTCAAACATGGAAGCGGGATGCAAGGTAATACCGATATGCCCAATCTTTCCGGCTGCTCTAGCTTCTTCCAATGCCTCCAGGGCACCGCCGGGGGCCATTACTTGGATCAAATCTTCCGGCGTTGGATTGTGGACCTGGTACAGATCGATATAGTCTGTGCGTAAGTTCTTCAGACTGATATCGATATCCTTCGCCATAGCTTCTTTGGTTCTGGCCATGCTTTTGGTTGCCAAAATGAAATCCTTGCGAAGCCCCTCCAGTGCGTAGCCAAGATATTCTTCGCTGACAGTATAACCCCGGGCTGTATCGATAAAATTGATGCCGGCAGCATGCAATGCTTTAATCAGCTTCTTTGTACCTTCCGCATCGATGCGTTGGATCGGGATACCACCAAAGCCCATACGCGAGACTTTCAAGGCGGTTTTACCTAAAATTCTGTATTCCATATTTTCTCCTATTTCTTATCCTTCATTTGCGCTTGCAAGTGCATAGATAGCACAGCAAGGGATGTTGCCATATTTTGATTTTGCACAAGGATATTGGCTGGCACCTCCAGATGAGTAGGTGCAAAATTCCAAACTGCCTTGATACCACATTCGATTAACTGGTCACAAACCTGCTGGGCAAAGGGGGCAGGAACTGTAATGATGCCCATTAATACCTTATTGATCCTGCAAAAATCCGGCAGATGACTCATGGGATAGATAGGTTTCCCCTCCTCCGTTAGCTCCACAGATGGGGATAAATCAAATGCAGCCAGAATATTCAAACCGTAGTCTTCAAAACCGCTGTACCCAAGAAGCGCCTGCCCAAGCTTACCGGCACCGATCAAAACGGCATCAGTCGTATTGTCGTAGCCAAGAAACTGCTCGATATCATCAATCAAGCCTTTGCGCAAATATCCAATTTTAGGGCGTCCACCGTCCGAAACCATGGCAAGATCCTTTCTCACCTGGACTTCTCCCATTCCCAACGCATGCGCAAGCATGGTGGCAGAAATGTAAGGAGATCCGTTTTGCGGTATAGATTTTAAATAAGCAAGATACCCAGGCAATCTTTTCAAGACAGAACGGGGAATTTCTGTATTTTTCATCCCAAGCCCTCCAATCGATACAAAAGTATATCGATATAATTTTGTATTGATTATAGCAAAACAGATAGCGAAATGCAAGGGTAAATTACACGCAGCTGGTCTGACGAATCAGTTCTTTTCGCAGCTGAAGCATGATCCTTTTTTCCAATCTGGATATATAAGATTGTGAAATCCCTAACTTCTGAGCTACCTCTTTCTGAGTCAGCTCCTTTCTGCCATTTAATCCGTATCGCATCATCACGATTTCTCTTTCCCTTTCAGGAAGCTGGGCCAACGCTTGTCGTAGTAAGGTAATATCCACATCATCCTCCATGGGCCGCATGATCATATCCTCATCCGTGCCCAGTATGTCACTAAGAAGCAGCTCATTGCCATCATAGTCCATATTGATCGGTTCATCCAGAGACACCTCTGCCTTTTGACCAACGATCTTTCGTATATGCATCAAAATCTCATTTTCAATGCAGCGTGACGCGTAAGTGGCTAATTTTATATTCTTGTCTCTGCGATAAGTACCAATGGCTTTGATAAGTCCGATTGTCCCGATGGAAATCAGATCTTCAAGGTTGACACCTGTATTTTCAAATCGCCGGGCAATATACACCACAAGCCTTAGGTTATGTTCAATCAGAAGTTTTTTTGCCTCTTCGTCTCCGGCCTCCAACAATGTCAGTGCGTCCAACTCATCCTGGCCTTTCAGCGGCGCCGGAAGCACGTCGCTGCCACCAATATAGTAGATACCTTGCTTACCCAAAAGACCAAGCTGTGCTAAAAACCGCCAAATTCTTTCCACTATACCACCCCTCCTGCTAAAGCTTGATAACATGCATCATTCCCAAAGTCAACTGGTGAGAAAGCGATGACTTTCCCAATTTGCTGCCCATTGATCACCACTGAGTCCATGCTTACTCCTAACATCATACCGTTTGGATGACCTACTGATCGATACGGAATCAGACGAAGCCCCGGTATGTTTGCGCTCTGCATTGTCTCAATAGGATTTAACAACTGATTCTGCGTGAGTTGGAAAAGACTGAAAGCAATTTGCGGATTCACAACCAAGACTTGTGAGCCGCTAATTGGATCTTTCAGTGTATTTCCCGTATCCGCCAATGCGATCAAAGGGTATCGATTTCCTTTCCATGAGAGTTCTACTTTTACATATTTTGTACCACGCAAGGGATCTGCAACGCCAACGGTACACAGCAAAAGTATGGCTACACCGGAAAGTATTAACGGAATCATATTTATATTGTTCAATCCGGAGGCGATACCGCCAAGTGTCATAGATAGTAATACAAACAGAGCGCCACGGCGAACCGCGGAACGTTTCCATCCAAAGGATGCGACGGTGATACCGCATAAGGCTATCAAGGAAAAATACCAGCTCCTAAAAAAACCGAAGGCCGGATGCAGGCAGAAACCACTGTAAAGACCGCCAATTGCAGCACCAGCAAGACATCGCTTTATTGCAGTTGAATGTCCAGTTAATCGATTGGTGCTCAGCAGTAGAAGGAAATCCACAGCAAAATTGAAGACAATCACAAGATCCAAATATATGACCAATGAGCCACCTCCTGTACCGGAATCTGGTAACAGTATAATCACAAGTGTAAAAAAAGTTGGTCGCAACAAAGGAAAGACAAGCCGACAAAACCAGAGCGCTCACGAGCCGATGCAACTTGTATAAAAAAGGAGAGCAAAAAAACGGCAGCCTTTACAGAAGGCTGCCGTTTGAATCTGTCGAGTTGTTTTCCTCACGAAGAATTGATCGAATATTTTTTTCTGCTTTGAATCTTGGCACCATGATCTCATGCCCACACCCTAGGCAACGCATGCGGAAATCCGCACCAATCCGAAGAACTTGCCAACGTTTCTCACCGCAGGGGTGGCTTTTTTTCATAACCAAAACATCGCCAATTCTGACATCCATGATTTACTCCTAAAACTATTTACTTATTTTAACGGAATCCCAATACTGCTTCGCAGCCTGTTCCAGTTTGTTTTGCCCGTAGGTATAATATTGTGCGCCGACCAAATCATCTGGAAGATACTGCTGCTTGACCCAATGATTGGGGTAATTATGGGGATATAAGTAACCCTGGTCCTGTTCCATCGTATAGGTATCCGCGTGCATATTTTGAAGCTGACGTGGGAATCCCCTTCCCTTTCCTTTTCGCACATCCTCTAACGCCGCATCCAGCGCGAGATGACCTGAATTGGATTTGGGAGAGGTAGCCATTAGAACTGCGGCATCACCCAAAGGGATCCTGGCTTCCGGCATGCCAAGCTTCAGTGCCATATCCACGCAGGCATTCACCACGGGAATGACCTGAGGATAGGCCAGGCCAATGTCCTCTGCAGCAATCACCATGAGCCTGCGACACGCCGATGTCATTTGACCGGCTTCCAACAATCGGGCGAGATAATGGCAGGCTGCATCCGGATCAGATCCTCGAATGGATTTTTGTAAAGCGGACAACAGATCGTAATAGTTATCCCCGTCGCGGTCAGCTCGCAGAGCGCTTTTTTGAGAAACTGCCTTGGCATCATCCAAGGTTATGGATAAAGAGCCGTCATTTGCCCGACCGGCTGAGAAAAGCACCTCAACTGCATTCATAGCTTTTCGCAAATCTCCACCGCAGGATCCGGCGATATATTCCAACGAACCATCTTCGGGTTCCGCATTTATGGAATATTTCTCTTCAAGATACGATACAGCGCGGTGAATAGCTTTCAATACGGCTTCCGCGGAAATCTGCTTAAATTCAAACACAGTAGAGCGGCTGAGGATCGCGTTAAAAACATAAAAGTAAGGATTTTCCGTTGTTGACGCAATTAAAGTAATTTTACCGTTTTCAATATGTTCCAGTAAAGACTGTTGCTGTTTTTTATTAAAAGACTGAATCTCATCCAGATATAACAGCACACCGTTGGGCGCCATAAAGGTATCCAACTGCGCAACGATTTCTTTGATATCCGATGTGGAGGCGGTAGTTGCATTAAGCTTAAACAGTGTTCGGTTGGTTTGTTTGGCGATAATATTCGCAACCGTTGTTTTACCCGTGCCGCTGGGGCCGTAAAAAATCATGTTGGGAATATTTCCGGAATCAATCAAACGGCGCAAAATAGCGCCCTCAGACAGAATGTGGTCCTGTCCGTAAACTTCACTGAGGCTCTGAGGCCGCAAAATATCCGCTAAGGGCTGATACATAGGCTGCTCCTCTCAACTTTTTCTTCATTATAACACAGCGTTTAAGGAAATGCATCCATAAATTTTAAATAACCGAACTTATTTTCGAAAACTCCCCCTCAAAACGAGGGGGAGCGGCTTAAAACATAGCAACATCCTGCTCTGCTTTTTCAGCAGGCATGACAGAGATTGCCGTAAGCACCGGGCCCAGTTCACCTTGGTATAGCGGATGCTTTTCTGCAGAGATTTTAGCCTCAACCATTACCCAAGAACGAGAGACAAGCTTTGCGGCTTCAGAATAGTGGCAAGGAATTCCCAAAAATTGAATATCATCCACACAGCAAGTCATAACAAAGCGGCCGGGCGCAAACATATTATTGCGTTCTCTGCGCAGCATAGCAACCTGCGCCTTAAAACGAACAGTCTTTCCCTGATATTTTTCCGTTTCCTCTGTTACATCCCGATACCACAATGCATAATCCTCATCGTCTACCTGAATGACAGGCGCATGGATATCAAACGGCAACGGGTCTTCTATGTCGTCAAAGTGTGTAGTTCCATCGGTGTAGTCGTAGAGAATATCCATTCTGCGGTTGGCTGCGCGGACAACCTTGTGCAGTGGCATAATATCCGCCGATTTGTCCAAGCGGTTAAATACCACCATCTGCGCGCCGCACAGCTTGTCCATTACCAAATTTCGCATATTGGCATTATAGGTTAGGAAAGTTGTGGCGTCCGCAAACATAACCTCTTGGGCAACCACCCAGTTCTCTGGGAATCTTGCATAGAGGTCGCCTACCATCTGCATACCATTGAGCTCAGCAACAACTCTTTGTGCTCTATATTTTTTTGCAAGAGCTTGCAACTCTTTTGTTGTTACGGTCTGCTGATCCAGAATTTCGAGGTATACATTTTGGTTGGGATAGGTGGAAAAATCGTACTCTTCTTCCCCTTCCTCAAATACAAGAAGCAGTGTTCTCTCACCGGCGTTAAAACGTGCATCTTCCAAAGTTTCCTGAATAAACTTTGTTTTACCCGAATCCAAAAAACCGGTAAAGGCATAAACGGGAATCTGCTGCATAGCTTACACCCCAAACAGAGCCGCAACCGCAGCTTCATCTAGATTAGAACCAATCACACAAAGCTTGCCAATAATACCGGCACCGCCTAAACGAACATTGTGTTCTTCCGGAACATAATCGAAATGAACCCATTTTCCCGAATCAGAGGCCACAATACCTTTAGCGCGAAGAACTACGCCGTACTTTCCGGAATCCAGTTCTTTAAGGATATTTTGAATATCATCTTCAGTGAACTTCTTTGTTGTCTCTACACCCCAGGACGTAAATACTTCCTTTGCATCATGGTGATGATGCTCGCCGTGATGGTGTCCACAGCAGCAGTGATCGTCTTCGTGATGGTGATGGTCTTCATGGTGATGACCGCAGCAGCAGTGTTCTTCATCGTGGTGATGATGTTCTTCATGATGGTGTCCGCATCCGCAATGATGTTCCTGTTCTTGTGCAAGTCGTGTCAACTCAGCAGACAAAGAATCATTTCCCTCCATAGCGGCCAAAAGCTGGCTTCCGGTAAGCTGATCCCAGGGCGTAGTTACCAATGCCGCTGCATCATTATGCTGACGAAGAAGTTCTACAGCAGTGTCCAGCTTGCTTTGGGGAATAGAATCTGTCCGGGAAAGAATGATCGCACCGGCAGTTTCAATTTGATCATTATAGAACTCTCCAAAGTTTTTCATATATACTTTTACTTTGCCGGCATCGACAACTGCAACTGTACTGCCAAGGACAACATCTTCGCCGGTAACTTTCATTACGGAAGAAACAACATCAGAAAGCTTGCCAACGCCAGAGGGTTCGATCAGGATTCTGTCCGGCTTATATTCTGTGATCACTTGAGAAAGCGCCCTACAGAAATCGCCGACCAACGAACAGCAAATGCATCCGGAGTTCATTTCTTTGATATTAATGCCGGCATCCTGTAAAAAACCGCCGTCAATACCGATCTCACCGAACTCATTCTCAATCAATACAAGCTTCTCACCCCGGTATGCTTCTTGAATCATTTTTTTGATTAAGGTTGTCTTACCGGCACCAAGAAATCCGGAAAAAATATCTACCCGCGTCATAAACGGTTCCTCCTGTGTAATTTATTTCTACAGAATATCATAACACCCTGCTTCGAAATATGCAAGTATTGTTTTACGCCGTGCATGATATCATATATAGCAAGAGTTTTGTATAGAATTATTGGATTCGACAAAAATCCCTTGATTTTGATATAGGCATTTCATTATTCTTTTTACAGGTGGAGCCCCCCAATTGCGACAGTCCACCGCCGCCGTCCCGGTTCTCCCCCGGGACGGCGGTTATTATTTAAGAAACAGGAATCAATATTACCTGATCCTCCTTAAATTCTTCACAATCACCATTTACGCACTGAATGTCAGAAGCGTTAGCATTGTATTGTTTCGCAATATCCCAGATCCTATTTTTCCCTATTTTTCGCACGATCAGAGACGGCCTCGCAGGATCTTTTTCTTTCATTTCTCCTGTTTCTATTCCGGATATCATTTGCAGACCGTTCTCATTGGTAACTATTGCCTGGAGCATCATACCGGTAGTTACGGTTATGTTTTCACCGTCGGGCATTGCTACCGGCTTGGTTGTGCAGAGCGAATACAAATCAACACGATTTTGGGAGTCTGAAGAGATTTCCCAAGTTTCCTTTGCCGCGGCAGAGCATCCTTGCAGATTCCCATCCATATCCAGATATAGGACTTGGAACATTCCCAGTTGCTCAACTTCCAATGTCTCACCGTTTTGCATTTTAACCGGATGGGATGGATACCAAACCGCGTCCATGACCTGCCTTGCTTGCACAGAAATACTTTGTGACAATTCCATGTTTTTCTCCGATGAATCCAGCCTGGAGAACAGCTGCAGCAGCTGCTTTTCGGGCGTAATTTCGCGGTTTGTACTATATGCGTCCTCTGTGATTTCCAGCAGTTTTCTGTCGTAGACAATGTATTGGACTGATAAATTAGCCTTTACCTCCGGTTGTTCTGCCGTTAAATCCAGCTCCAAGCCAGTAACAACCGGACATGTCCAGGGAGCGGCGCTTATGCTGTATTCATTATCTAAATGGGTATATTGCGAGAACGACAACTCCTGCTCCAATGTTTGCAGAGCACTGTCCGATCCTAAATAGACTACATGTAAATTAGCCTTTCCGCGAAACAGAAGCTTATCACCTAAAATTCTTGACTCTGTAACCTGCGGCTTCAGGTCATAATAGCATACTTTTTCAATTTTGGGTGAATTTGCCGGAATCGCCAGTTCTTCCTCAATTTGGAGAGGTTTCTCTCCAGCTTCCACAGGAATTTCCAAGGGGTATGCTTGCTTTAACACCTGAATATCTTCAGGAAGCTGAATGGCTTGATAAACAGACGTTTCCTTTGGTTCGTATGCTTCACCCAAGATACTTACATTGGTCCGCATCATGATCTTACGTGCAGAAATGGATCTTGCGTCAATGGATTTGATAAGAGGGATCACGCAGATACTGCCATCACGCTGCGTATCCGGAATGTCCCACTTCATTTGGAATGGAATCCATGTTTCTACACTTCTTGGCTCAGTACCGTCTTCAGGGGCATATAATACCCATGCCATTACGCCGCCGGAAATACCGATACTGCTGCTGTACCATTCTTTGCTTCTTAACACTACCTGTCCCCAACTACCCAGCACTCTGCCGATATCCGGAAGCGATTCCGGCAATCTTATCTCCTGCGTTAATTCTTGATCGAGCACATGGCTCAAAATCTTATGTAAGCTTTTACAGATGGATTTATCAAATTGCAGTTCCATGCAGATCACTCCTTACCCTACATTACTGTTACATTCTATTCTGATCCGGACAAGTTTATGCCATTATTTTTTACCGATACACCAAAGGCCAAGGAATATAATCCCTAACCCCATCAAAAAACAAAAGAAGCCGGATTCCAGGCAGTTCCCTACCAGCAGACCCAGACCGAAGGTGATCAGCGCACTGCCGCAAAGTTGATTTCTTCTGCACATAAAAACACCCCCTGCACGAATCCTATGCAGGGGGTGTTTCAAATATTATCTACGTTTATACAGCTTCTTTGCAGGCGGACAAAACTTCGGAAAGGATCGGTAGGCAGCCGCTACTGCCTGCACTGCTGCTTTCTACAACGATCATAAATGCCAGGGGGACATTTGGGTCAGAACTGAACCCAGCAAATGTTCCGTTGGGCAAAAGCCCGGCACCAACCTCTGCCGTTCCGGACTTCGCACAGATCGTAAGTCCTGGGAAATAATCATCCTTATAGATCGTTTGGACATTGTTGCGCATAAACTCCTGCAGTATCGCCGCAGTTGTGCTGGACATGATCCGTCTGTCAGCCGGATAGTCGGCTTTATAGGTTGTAGAATTCCCTACTGTGATTTTTGATACTAAATAGGGATTTGTGACAACTCCATCATTCGCAATTGCGCCAACAAATGTCATAAACGCGCATGCATTTACCTGATCCTTATGCTGACCGATGCCGCTCCAGGCCACCTGCACGGGCGCTTGATTCAAAATCTGAACGTTACCGGATGCTGTTGCAATTCCGTCAAAATGAATACTTTCAAGGATGCCAAATTGACGGATATAGCGGTCTAGGGTCTCGTCACCCAGTTTTAATGACAGCTGCGCAAAAGCACAGTTACAGGAGTAAGCAAACGCTTCCTTTAAGGAAATATCACCGTGGGTGCCTGTGCAAGTAACAAAGTCCGCGCCGATCTGCATACTGCCCTCGCATTGGAATCTCAACTCAAGAGCGTCCGGGATTGCTTCCAACGCCGCTGCTGTTGTGGCAATCTTAAAGATAGAACCGGGAATATACACAGACTGGACAAAACGGTTCAAATAAACGCCATCTAAAGTTCCCGTAGTATCCTGGGTAATATCCGGCGGAGATTCTGGGTCAAATGTGGGAGTGGTTACCGCACAAATAATTTCTCCCGTTTTGTAATTAAAAACAGCGACTGTCCCCTTTTGCCCAGCCATGGCATTAAGTGCTGCCATTTGCACCCTTGCAGAAAGGGTTACTTGTGCCTTCCCGGCTGTTCCACCGTAGGTGTAAACACCGTTAATTACATCAAAACCTGCAATCTGCATGGCGTAATTTGACAGTGCCGGCGCACTGATATGACCTTTGCGGTCACCAAGCCAGTGAACAGTTGACTGACGTAGCACATCATTATCCGCGTAGACCCGTTGATCTCGCATATCCATCAGCAAAACACCGTCGCGATCCGTCACGATACCGCAACCAAGATTTCCGGCATTATACAAATGGGGCGAACCGGGAAACAAAACCCAATCTCTCGCGTTGATTAAATAATCCGCGGCAAATAAGGAAATGCCCAACGCAATCACCAAAACCAGAACCAGGAGGATTCGGGCTCTTCTCATAATCCGATTCATGATCAACCCTCCTCCTTAGACTGACGGACAGCAAAACTTGCATTCTGGCGGGTATCTGCTGCTTTTATAAAAGCTAACAACCCCCACGCGCAAATCATACTGGAGCCACCGTTTGAAAGGAAAGGAAATGTTACTCCGGTCAGCGGCAACAGATCCACCGTACCCATCACATTCAAAATTGTCTGCGCAAGGTAAATTCCCACAGCCGTGCAAGACCCGATTGTGTAAAAGCTGCTTCTGGCAATGGCTGCGGAACGCAGTACAAAAAGTCCTAAAGCCAGAATACACACAACGGCCATAAGACTCATCAGCAATCCGTATTCCTCTGCAAGGGATGCGAATACCACATCGGAATCTGCCGCAAATACACGTTTCATCCAGCCATTGCCTGCGCCGAGGCCAAAAAAGCCTCCGGCGGCAATGCACATCAACGCCCTGGTTTGCTGATATCCGGCATTAAGCGGATCTTCCCATATGCGGCGCCAGGTTTCAAATCGACGCAATGCATGGGGCGCGATCTTAACCGCTAATATACCAGCAAATCCTACAGCGGAACAAGCCAATGCGATCGTACCGATACTTCCGGAACGAAGGTATGCGATCAGCAGGAACGCAACAAAGAAAATCAATGCCGTACCAAAATCATTCATGATTGCCAGACACACACATATTGCGCCCGTATACAAAATGAACAAAATTAAGTTTCGGCGATTCACCAGCCGATCCAAAGTTGCCGCGCCAACAAAAACAAAGCAAACCTTACTTATCTCTGAAGGTTGAATGGATAAAGATCCAATAATCAGCCAGTTCTTCGCACCGTGGTATTCCTTGCCGAAAATCAAAGTGATCAAAAGGAGTAAAATTCCGATAACTGCGGCTACATACCGGACACGCTTTACGCGCTCCAAATCCCGCAAAACGATCCCGATTCCCACAAACAGGCATAGGCCCAAAAATACAGCAATCAGCTGTTTTACGGCTTCTGAAGGCTTTACGGCGGCTATGGCAACCATTCCCAGTGTGCAGAGAAAAAACGCCAGTGTTTCCACCTCAAAGGAAGGTTTACGGATGACTAAATAAAAGACCAGCATTGCCCATTGAAATATAGCAATACCCATAAAACCAACAAAAATTAGACGAGCATCCTCTGCATCGGCGACAAAGAGATAGGAAAAGCAAAACAAAATTTGCATAACCGACAGCAACAGTAAGTTTAGAACACTGCTCACAGGATTTGCTGCCCGGGTTCGCAGCTGTGCCAGGCGAATCTCCTGCCGTCTGGAAATTGGCTGTAGTGTCATTTCTACGCCGCCAATAGAGATCAAATCATCCGGTTCTAAAGGGCAAATGTCAATCTTTTCCCCGTTTACAAGAGTACCGCATTTGGAACCGGCATCTGCAATCGTCCAGCTGCCGTCATCGTATCTGGTGAGCACGGCATGATTTCGGGAAATTGTTGGTACATCCACTACAATATCGCTGCGTTTACTCCGTCCAATTACACTTTCCCAATGGGTAATGGGGAGCTTCTTATCCTTGGATAAGCACAGCCACGCCCAAATTTCCGGTTCACGGCGAAACGTCAACAGGGGGCGGATGCAACGAAAAATCAAAAAACCTGCTAAAATCGGCAAAATATACCGCACCACAGATTGAAAAACATAAAGATAAGTTTTGTCCGCCTGCTGTAAACCTGAGATAATTGTTTCCACGCTGCACCTCCTTATTTTTTATTCTGCTTCTAACATACGAAGAACAGAGATTTCTCGCTGATATCCTGGAAGCTCGTTTGGTGTTTCCAGAATCATCGGGATTCCTTGCAGTTGTGGATGCCTTACAATTTTTCGAAAAGTTTCGAGTCCAAGAAGGCCCTCCCCTAAGCAGGCATGTCTGTCCTTTCGGCTATGTTTTTCGTTCTTTGAATCGTTTAAATGGATCGCTTTTAGTCTTTTTAAACCAATGATGCGGTCAAATTCCGTTAACACGCCGTCAAGATCATGAACAATATCGTAGCCGCCATCCCATACATGACAGGTATCTAAGCAAACACCCAATGCATCACTGTCAACACCATCCAAAATGGCACGCAGCTGAGAAAAAACGCCACCAATCTCACTGCCCTTCCCTGCCATAGTTTCCAGTAACACCGTTACCGGATATTTGGGCGCAAGGGCGGATCGCAGCGCATCAACGATTTGTTGTATCCCCGTTTCAACGCCTTGTCCAACATGACTGCCCGGGTGAAAATTATAATAATTCCCGGGCAGCGCTGCCATCCTGCGCAGATCCTGTTCCAGAATTTCGGCAGCAAATGCTCTTGACTCCGGATCTTTCGTACAGAGATTCATGGTGTACGAGCCATGGGCAACCAGTGGTCCAAAACCTGATTCCTTCATAAGAGAATATGCCGCCGCGGCATCCTGAGGATCTTCCGGCCTTGCGCGAGAGCCCCGGGGATTTCGGGTAAAAAAGGCAAATGTATTTGCGCCGATGGACAATGCAGTTTCTACCATTTTTAAATTACCGCCCGACGACGACAAATGACAACCAAAGAATCCCATTTTTCGCTCTCCCTCCCTTACGCAGTATTCATACAATACCACAAAATAGATGAAAAAGCAAATCAACAATTTAGGATACCGTCTTCCCAATTTGCAGGTAATATGTTAAAATGACATCGAATAACACATAAGAGGTGTTTTATATGGCAAAATCAGATAATCAGAAATTAAAGATCCTGTATATTCTGGACTATTTACAAAAAAACTCTCACGAGGGTCATCCCGTGAGAGCATCTGAACTTATTGCTATGCTTGAGCGCAATTACCGGATTCAATGTGAACGCAAAACAATCTATTCCGATATTGCCGCGCTACAGGAATACGGTGCAGATATCGTAGCCCTGCCCGGTAAAAACGGCGGCTACTATATTGCATCACGAAACTTTGAACTCCCAGAGCTGAAGCTGCTGATTAATGCAGTACAGTCCAGCCGATATCTTACGGAAAAGAAGTCCAAGGAGCTGATCGAAAAGCTTTGTGAGGAATGTAGCATCCACGATGCGAAATTAATCCGACGGGATGTTTTGGTTTCAGGACGTGTCAAAAGCATGAATGAAACGATCTACTATAACGTAGACACTATTCAGGACGCGATTGCAGAAAACAAACAAATCACCTTCCGCTATTTCGACTGGGGATTGGACGGAAAACGCCACTACCGGAAAAAAAGCTACCAGGCAAGCCCCTATGGACTGTGCCAAAACAATGAAAACTGCTATCTCCTTGCTTTTTCTGAACGTTATGGCATTACCTCATACCGAGTTGACAGAATGAGTGATATTTGCTCAACAGCGGAATCTCGAATTCCCTGCAAAGAGCTTACCGGCAAAGCGCTGAACGATCATGCCAATCAGTTGTTTCAAATGTATTCAGGAGATACTGTCGCTGTAAAAATGCGCTTTCATAACAGCCTTATCAATGTTGTCATAGATCGTTTTGGCACAGAACCGATGCTTATCCCTGATGGTCCTGATCATTTTGTTTTTACCGCTAATATCGCAGTTTCTCCCATGTTTCTTAGTTGGATCATCGGCTTTGGCAACAAAGCCAAAATCCTGCACCCGGCTTCCGCAATCGCCGAATGTAGGCAGCTGTGTCTGGATGTAGCGGCTCAGTACCCTTCCAACGAGTAAGCGGCAAACACTGCATCCACTGTATCACGAACCTCCCCGGATACTTCTGCATCAACCAAAACCGAGAGACAATAGTGATATATCCCATCATCCAAAACGGAGCATCTGCCAACCAATTCGCCTTCTTCGGAAACAGCCGACCAGGCACACAGATACTTGTCGATATTTTCTTCCGATATTTCCATTACGGACAGATGCTCTTTATCGTAACCTGTAATATTTTGCAGTGTTCGGTTTAGATCGCCGGATGGATAAGTTTGCAGAATGATCTGGTAGTGCTCACCCTCATAGCACTGCCAGTCGTTTCCACTCATTACAGTCAGTGTGCCGTCCTCCGGAATTTTCAGTTCCACCTTTGCAGGCTCAGCGGAAGGTAATTCGACAATATTATCCGCGATCACCTCAAAAGATTCTGCACCCCGGCATCCGCCGAGAAATACTCCAAAGAGTAATACTATTCCCAATATCCATTTTTTCATATACAACCTCCACAACAATTACCACTATGAAAATTATTGTTATTTATCTGCTACTAATTAATGCTGCCGGGCTTCTTCTTATGCGCTCAGACAAAAAACGGTCACAAAATAACCGTTGGCGCATACGGGAACGCACATTAATAGGTGTTGCTGTATTTGGCGGCAGCATTGGTGTCTTCGCAGGCATGCGTATTTTCCGCCATAAAACAAAGCACCCCAAGTTTTACATGGGGATCCCGCTTATTTTAACCCTGCAGATCATGATCTGTGTGCTATACCTTTCACACAACATATAGTGAAGAAAACCCCGGTTTACAAACTGTAAACCGGGGTTGATTCTATAAAACAAGGAGCAAAGCCATATTTCCAAGCATGATCACCGTAAATACGATCACACCCCAAGATGTGAAGAAACTCCACAGACACCAGGGGTGAATTCTTCTGTTGCTAAGATAATCGGCAATTTTTCTGCTGTTGACTGCAGCAAGCACCAAGGTAGTGATCGCACAGCCGAAAATTAAAACACACAGCGCCAGATCAACATAGAATGAAGGGATTAGCTCTGCAAGTCTTGTTGCTAAGTCTCCCAAAACAAAATTGTTAAATATATGCAGGATGAACGACCACACCAGACCGTATTCGACCGCCGTGTATCCCAAAACAAGACCAACGAAAAACGCATAGGGAGTTTGTAGGAGATTGCCGTGTAAAATACCAAAGAGAAATGAGGAGGCAACGATCGCGAACTTTTTCCCGTATGGCAGAAGATTGCGAAGAATGAAGCCTCTGAAAAAAATCTCCTCAAATACAGGTGCCAAAACCGCTACGTACAGAAACATACTGACTGTGTTAGTGCTTCCGGTTGCCGCCTCCAAAGATGCGAAAGCAGAAAGTCCAATTCGATTCAAAAGCCATTCCATAACCGGTGTCAGCAAAATTTGAAAAGCCTGACCGGTGAGAAACGCACAAAAAAGAACCATAAACGCTTTTCCCGTCATGGATTTTTCATGCATCCAAATTTGCCGGAAACAATAATTCGGTTTTTTCCATAACAAAAGCACAGTTCCCACGACGAGACATGCCAACAGATATCCCCATCCGTTTCCGGTCATACGCTCTAACATCACCTGTACCGGATCAGACTGAAAGCTATCCGGATCCCATGCGTATTGCAGTCCAATGATCACAGCATCGGCAGCCGCAACGATAAAAACCGAAAGATTCATGATCGCGTAGTAGAGCAGCACCCACCAGCCGTTTATGCTGAATTTATGACGCAGATCAGAAATCACAGTATTACGGTCCATACCTGTTCTCCATTTCCTGAATCAACATCTCTGCAGTCTGAATACCATCGATTGCCGCAGACATAATACCTCCGGCATATCCGGCGCCCTCACCGCAGGGATAGAATCCTGATATAGATGACTGCCTGTTTTCTGACCGCAAGATCCGCACAGGAGAAGAGCTTCTTGTCTCCGGTCCCGTTAAAACCGCGTCCGCGTTGGCAAAGCCGTAAAGATGTTTATCGAGTTTTGGCAATGCTTCCTCAATCGCATCCGTTATGATTTCAGGCAGTACACAATACAAGTCGCACCAAGTCACACCTGGCCTGTAGGTAGGCTGAACCGTGCCTTCCCTATCACTTGCCCTGTGGTTTAGAAAGTCTCCCACAAGCTGCGCAGGCGCCTTATAGCTGTCAGAAACCGCATAAGCTCTCTGTTCCAGTTCCCGCTGCCAGAGCATGCCGCCTAAAGCACCCTCATAAGGAAAATCCTCAGGATTCACTGTGACCAGCACGGCAGAATTCGCGTTTTCTCCATCGCGATCTGCAAGACTCATTCCGTTTGTTACAACGCCCCCCTTTTCGGAAGCAGCAGCAACCACGTATCCACCCGGGCACATACAAAATGTATAAACCGTTCTGTTGTCCAAATGGCATACAAGCTTATAGTCTGCAGGAGGCAACGGCAAATCACAGCTTCCATACTGACTTTCGTTAATTACTGTCTGAGGATGCTCGATACGAACTCCCATAGAAAATGGCTTTGGCTCCATGGGTACGCCGGCATCCAAAAGCATTTGGAAAGTGTCTCTTGCGCTGTGTCCAATGGCAAAGATCGCATCGCGACAGGGAATTAATTCCCCACCGTTTACTTCAAGCGCGGTTAAACGGCCGTTTTCCAATTGGATGCCTGTAACCTGTGCATTGAACCGAATCTCGCCGCCAAGCTTTTGAATCCTTTTGCGCAGATTCTGAACAACATTCAGCAAAACATCCGTACCAATATGTGGCTTCGCATCATAGAGGATCTCCTCCCGTGCGCCTGCTTTTACAAACTGCTCCAAAATCCAACTGATTCTTGGATTATTTACCCCGGTATTTAACTTTCCATCCGAGAAAGTACCGGCTCCGCCCTCGCCAAACTGCACATTGCTATTAGCATCCAGCTGCCCTGTAGCGAAGAATTTCTTTACTTTTTCATTTCTGGTCTTAGCGTCCTCGCCTCGCTCCAAAACCAACGGTTTGCATCCTGCCATTGCCAGAATCAACGCGGCAAACATACCGGCAGGGCCAAAGCCAACCACAACAGGACGCTGTGCAACAGGCACTTTGGTCTTGGGCGGTTTGTAATATACGTTTGGCGAAATGGCTGCGCGTTTGCATCCGCTTGCCTTGAGTATTTTCTTTTCATTGCCATCCACAGTAACGTCGATCGTATAAATAATTTTGATATCCGGCTTCTTTCTGGCGTCCACAGAGCGGCGTACCAAAGATATATTCCGAACCTTAGAGGCAGAAACCTTTAAGATTTTTGATGCTTCATATAAAAGCTGATTGACGTCATGCTCCGGCGGAAAAGCGATATCCCGAATTCGAATCATTCTGTTTCCCTCCCAGCGCAGGAGCCTGCAACTCTTCCGGAACTCCATGCCCACTGCAAGTTATAGCCACCGCAGTCGCCATCAACATCCAGAACTTCGCCGCAAGCAAACAGACCGGAAACCAGTCGACTTTCCAAGGTTTGCGGATCAAATTCATCTGTATATATACCGCCTGCGGTAACCTGTGCGCTATCCATCCCAAGTGGTTCTGTAATCGTAACTTCCAGACCCTTAACAAGCTGACACACCGCATGCAGGTCTTCATTGGTTAATTGGCAAATAGGCGTAGAAAGTGAGATTCCAGCCGACTGCACAATAACTCTTCCCAGTCGGTTATGCAGGATTCCGGTGAGCAATTCGTCAGCACAGAGCGCGGAGGTTTTCCTTCTTATTACCTCATCATATAGCTCCTGCTCTGAATAGCTGGGTAAAAAATCTAAAACGCAAGACCAATCACCGTTTTCCTGACAAACATCGCGGGAGATCTCAAAAATAACGGGACCGGATAAACCATACTCAGTAAACTGAATTTCTCCCGTACTGTGAGCTTTCTCTACCCCGTTATGCATAATTCTGGCGTTGCAGGTTGCCCGAACACCTTTCAGCCCAGTTACACCGCGCCAACTGCTTTTTAGCTGTACCAGCGAAGGCCGCAGCTTCGTAACACGATGCCCCAAGCTGCGCAGGAGCTTGTAGCCTGCCATAGTTCCGCCCAATTTCGTGCCTGCCAATCCACCGGCAGCAATAATTATCTTATGGCAAAATACCGACTCTGCTTCATTTTCCGCCAGAAACCCATCTTGCGTTTTCTTAATTTTGGCTACCTCAAATCCTGTACGTAAGCAGATGTTGGGCTTGTTAAGGGCAAAGCGCAGTACGTCTACCACTGAATTAGCTTGGTCAGAATAGGGATAGACCTTGCCGGAGGGTTCTGTTACGGTAAATAAACCAAGAGAGTGAAACCAAGACAGTGTGTCCTCCGGTGAATACCGCGACAAGGTAGCAGCAGGAAAGGATTCATCCGTACCGTGGTATCCTCTCTCACAGGCATAGATATTCGACAAGTTGCAGCGCCCGTTTCCCGTTGCCGACAACTTTCTGCCAACTCTTGCCTGGCGTTCAAATATAATGACATGATTATCCGGCTTTTCCGAAGCAGCAATAGCGGCTGCCATGCCGGATGCACCACCGCCAACAATGCCTATGATCACGAAATCACCCACTTTCTTTTTTGTATTATACTCCACAAATCCCCATGACACAAGAAAAATATCTTTGCAAACTTTATGTTGTGTGATATAATTACGACATTATTTTCAGGAGATCGTTACTATGGATCGATCCAATATTGCCAAAATAGCCCAAAATAACGAAGACAAGATTCTTCTTGCGAAAATTTGGGACAAGATCACAGCAGGAATGAATCGCAACATTCCAGCAAACAGTGCGTTTTTATCCCCACGGGAGTTGCATATGGCTCGTTTTCTTTTCGGACACCAAGAAGGCCTTCATGAATTCGGAGGATATCCGGATGCGGAAAGAAAAATGCTGATCTATCTCCCGGAATATCTGGATAATTCCTACTTTGACAGCGAGGATTCCCCTATCGTCTGCCTCAGGGCAACATTCTATGAAAACGATTCTCCTTCCCATCGGGATTTTCTGGGCGCATTGTTGGGAAGCGGTATTTCCAGGGAATCCATCGGCGATATCTGTGTTGGAAAAAACTTCTGTGATTTTTTTGTTACAGACGAAATCGCCCCATATCTTTTACAAAACTTTATCAGCGCAGGCAGAACGAAGCTGCGCCTTTCCGCCATTGCCCTTAACGAAGTAATTGTGCCGGAACCGGAAATCAAAGAAATCCGGGATACGCTGGCATCCGCTCGTTTGGACAGCATCGTTTCCTCTGGGTTTTCGATTGCAAGAGGTCTTGCTGCTCAATATATTTCCAGTGGAAAAACTTCTATAGACGGACTGCCCTGTGACAAGGCGGATAAAAATGTATCTGAGGGATCTAAAATATCCGTCCGTGGTTTGGGGAAAATAAAATTGCACCAAATTAACGGCATAACAAAAAAAGAAAGACTCTCGGTGGTGATCCACCGTTACATGTGAGGTACCGATATGAAAATGGATGATGTAATTGCAAGAATCAACGTACTGGCCAAAAAGGCAAAAACAGATAAATTAACCGATGAGGAGCTCCAGGAGCGCGACAGGCTGCGCAGGATCTACATTGATTCTGTAAAAGCAAACCTTGTGGGACAACTGGAAAGCACCTACTATGTTGATGAACACGGAAACAAATCTAAGCTTAAGCACAAATAAACGGGAGCGTTTTGCCTTGTGTCAACAGCTCAGTTAAAATCAGTAAAACAAGATTTTTCCTTGACAAATATTCTTTGCTATGCTAGAATACTTTGGCAATCAAGTGAATACATCTTGTTTTGATTCGGAGTGATACCCAAGAGGCCGAAGGGGCTCCCCTGCTAAGGGAGTAGGCGTCTAAACAGCGCGCGAGGGTTCAAATCCCTCTCACTCCGCCAATAAAAGCACCACCCCAATGGGTGGTGCTTTTATTGGCATAGGTATTAGTGTCAGAGGGATTTGAAAGGCGGCACTTAGCAATATGCCAGTGGCATATTGCAACCGCCGTGGCTTTTCCGCAGAAAAGCAAATTCCTCTCACTCCGCCATAAAAGAACCACACCAAAAGGTGTGGTTCTTTTATGCTATGTTGTATGGAGAAAGCCCGGTTCGGCAGCTGCCGAACCGGGCTTTGCTTGGGTAATTGTGTTTTTTGCTTATCTGCGTTTGCGTTTCTTTGGGAAGATCACCAGGACAGCCATAGCTAGTGCGCTAAGCAGCATGACAGGCATCACGAACACAGCAGCCTCGTAGGTAATACCACCAGGCGTGGTATCGCCGGTGTTGGGAACCGCGTCGGTCAGCTGCAGCTGAGCCAGAACAGTCGCTTCCGCGATCACCAGCGTATCGATGTTCTCGACACGCTCCTGCTGCTTGGGCGTCAGCTTGTCGTAGGATGCGCGGATGGCATCGATCAACGCCTTCTTCTCCATGGTGACCTGACCGATGGAGTCAATGTAAGAGATGACGCCAGCAATTCTGAATTCATCCACAGTCTTCTTGTCAACGCCAGCCTTCAAGCTGCGGATAATCTGTTCAGCTTGGACCAACTTCTGGTCGTTGAGTACCGCTCTATCCTCAGCTAACAGCTCATTGACAGTCGCGCGCAATCCTTCGATCAGCGCGATCTGTTCTATTGTAACGTTATCCAAAGAGTTGATCAGATGCTGTATGCTTGCCAATCTTCTGGCAGTCTCCACCTTCTTCGCCGAAGCAAGCTTAATCTCAGCTTGGTACAGGTGTTTGGCATCCACTAAAGGCAGCTGATCAGCAGACAAGGCTTTGTATGCCTTACGGGCTGCCGTGATCTTTTCTTCATAGCGCAGGGGGTTGGACAGGATCAAAGCATCGATCATCTCCTGCACCGCTTCTGCTGCGTCCTGATCAGAGACTGTCTTGTGAGCAATGATTCTGTTGTACTTCAGTCTTGCCACACGCAGGACGCCATAGTTGCTTACCTTTGCCTTCTGGGCGCTGGTCAGCTTCTTGTAAGCATCCTCAGCAGCCTTGATCTTATCGCCATTGACATAAGTAACCTCGCCGATCTCATCGATCATCTGCTCTACGATCAAGTCGCCGTCTTCATACAAACGGAGTTCCTCGTAGTAGTTGATCATGCCTGCCAGACCGGACTTGCCGTTATTTGCCAGGACTCTCGCGTCGATCAGATCCTGCTGTGCCTGGGTCAGCTTATCGAAGGCTGCTCTTGCCTTCTTGATGGCGGCATCCCGGTTGCTTGCGGTCTTGATTGCCTTGATCAGCTCCACGACCTCAGCAGCAGCCTGCTTGTCAGCCGCATCCACAGCCACATCGGCCTGCAGATTGCTGATGATCAGAACCTCGTCCACATAGATTGTGGAGACCTTGTCGGTACCGATAGCAATAAAGTTGACGTAGTCATCGAAGTCCATCTTTAAAGGAATGTTAATGGCTTCGCCACCGTTGATGGATAGGGTCGCTTTGTCCTTCGTCATATTCAGATCGAAGACCAGGGTGTTCCAGCCTTCCTGGATGCCCTCAGCCGAAGCGACATTGGAATCGCCGAAGTAGATCTTGCCGCCTTCAGCCCGGAATGCGATGGGTACGGAAAGACTGTTGTAGGTTCTGGTATGACCGCTCTGCAGCTCGAAGGTGAAGCCACTGCCGGCAGGTACATAGATATCCACAGAGATCTTGCCATCCTGCAGGTAGGGAACGCTGCGGATGACTCTGGAATCCAGGCCCACCTGCATAGAGTACTTACCCTGAGCAATGTCAGATGCCAGATTGTTTGTTCCGTAGACCTTCTGCCAGCCTTCGTACCGGACGGTGCCGTGTTCGAAGTTGTCATAACCGCCCTTGGTACGGGTGAACCAGTCGTCAAAGTCTTCGATCACGGTCTTTGCTTTGTCACCTGGTCTATTTCTGGAGTAGTTGAATACCAGATTATTGCCATACTTAGCCAGAGACACATTGGTCGTTTCGGTTATATAGGCTTCATCGTATTGCTCTTCGAAGGACCGGAACGTAATATTCTGGATATTACGGAAGGTCTCACCGTCGTTTACAGAAGCGGCAAAGACGAAGGGATTCCGGTGGTAAGAGTCGCCACCCAGAGAGCTGTTGCCGCCCCATGTGGAGATCATGGTGGTCTCGCCATTTACCTCCATGTACTTAAGGGTTGCCTGACCGTTGGTTGCATAGTAATCGGAAAACAGATTCTCATTCGTCCAGGTGATACCCTTGTCAAAGGAGTAGCTGACCTTGAAGTGGATAGCAGATTTATCCTGACACCGGACATGGAGAACCAGAACACCATCAGAGCGCTCGATGATCCAGCCCTCGGAAGTGCCACCCTCTGCGCCAATGTAAGTGGAGGGATAGGTTATAGGAGTCTTACTGTAATGCCAGGTATCTCCTCCGTCCGTGCTGTAGATAGCAGAGCATTGATAGGAGTCGTTATAAGCCCATACATGGCCCACAGGGAATACGAAGTCCACATTGGGGCCCTTGCCGTCATAGCTGGACAGCTGGATGGCGTCAGCATAGGTCAATGCATAGGATGGCACGTTGTAGTCGCCTATCAGACCTTCCGTGCAGAGATGGCAGGGCATTGTATACTGCAGGTACCAGGTCTTACCGCCGTCATCGGAGCACGCAAACGAGATATGATAATGCTTGTCATCAGAGGCAACCTCCACATCCTTCGCGCTCACATAGAATTCGTATGTTATCCGGCCGGTGACCGAGTCGAAGATCCAACCGCCCTGACTGTAACCTTTCACTGGCTGCTTGCCTTCAGGGGCGTTGTTTTTCACTGCGTAGGTTTCCCAGGTAATGCCGCCGTCGGTGGATGTACGGCAGCCGCTGCCGCTCAGAGAGTACAAGGTCTCCTTCTCCAGCCTGGAGCCGTCGGGGAAGGTGGTGCCCGCGGGCAAAGTCATGTAGAAATACTTCGTCGTGCTAAGGGTGGTTTCCCGGACGCCGTAAATCACTTCATGGACACCCTCCTTGTTGGAGATATCCATAACATTTTTGCCGGTGCTGCTCAGAACTGTTAGGGTCACAGAAGCACCCTTTTCCAGATCATTGATCCGAACAACTACATCGCTGCCGCTGACATAGTGGTACTGCAGCTTGCCGTCCAGATAGATGCGGATGGAAGCATCCGTACCGGTGATGCCCAGATCCTTCTTGGAAACGGTCCAGGCATAGTCCTGTTGGGTCTTCCCGGTATTATTGGTCAGGACATAGGAGGACTGGGTAAAGGTTACATCATCGGTTGCGCCGAAGACCTTCTGGTAGCCTGCGTCGATCATTTCGCCGTAGGTGCCAATGAAAGAAGCATCCTCGCCATCCGGCTGGGTATAATGGACCTTGACATACTTACATTCAGCTTCAAAGTCATACAGATACCACTTTTCCCCAACCTGCAGCAGCTTGAAGTCCTTGACACGGGTGTAAACCTTGTTATCATCACTGACCCACAGAGTCAGGTTTTCAGGCAGCAGACGCGCTTTATCGTCGCCATCCTTCAGCACCACGTAGTTGATGGTAGTCTCGCCGTCCAGGACCTTGATGATACTATTGTTGGTGTCATCGAAGGTGAAGACGATATCCTTGCTGGAGCTGCCAACGCCGCTGGCAGGATCCAGATCCTCCAGCACATGCAGCACGCCGTCGTTTTGTGCCTTGGAGCCGTAGACTACCAGTTCAAAGCTCTTAGTTTCACCGTTGGACAATGTGGCAGTCAAAGTAACGATCGAAGCGCCGATCTCAGGTCTGGTGACCTTGCCGGTTGCCGCGTTCACCGCAGAATGGCTGGAGGTCCAGGTGATCTTGTATTCCTTGTCCAGCTGACCGTTGGTGATAGAGGTGGGCAGAACCAAATCTGTAGTAATTTTATCCTCCAGCTTGTTCTTGCCGCGTATGTCCTCAAAGTCCAGCTGCGTCAGAAGGTTTTCTTCATGGTGGACCGTACCCATCGCAAAGTTGGTAACGTACACATCATAGTTATCCGCAACACTTTGCGGTTCGAAGAAGACATACATATTTCCGGCTAAGCTGGCGTTGGCTGAGCCGGATTTCCAAGCTGCTGCACCGTAGAACGTCTTAACGAAATCGCCGTCAATGAACAGATCCATGGAATCATCGCTTCTCCATTCCACAGCCACAGAGAACTTCTCACCAACCTGCTTGTTCAGCAAATGGGTCTGTATATCACCGGCGATGTTCAGAACAAACATCAAGCCGTTAACGGTATTGATAATACCGTAGGAGAAGGTGTCGCCATAGCCATCTGCATTCTGAGCCTCACCGCCTGTGAAGGTCAAGCCGGAGACGGAGTAGAGGCCGCCTTGCGGTCTGTAGGCAGAACCGTCGGTGGGCAGGACAGGCAGGGCTTCTGCATAGAAGTCAAACTCCACACGGGTGTCGTAGGTCCGGTCCGAGAAGTTTTCGTAGAGTGCATCAGTTCCGGTTATGTTAAAATAGCTGCGGTTTTTCGCCGTGTTGGTGCCACCGTACA
The DNA here is from genome assembly GCA_017416325.1 of Oscillospiraceae bacterium. GTDB lineage: Bacteria > Bacillota > Clostridia > Oscillospirales > Oscillospiraceae > Faecousia. Next base: position 122,386 of record JAFQCV010000006.1, on the reverse strand, counting down.
GATCAAACAGGCGGTAGCCGTTGGCCAGCCGCTGGGCGCCGTGGTAGGCATCAACGGATTTCAGCACCTCTCCAGGAGTTTCCTGGTTCCGGTTTACAGTAACGACCCAGTCAATATTAGACAGGCGCAGAAGCTTGCCGTTGCCCACATAAGGACCTGCCTTCAAGGACATTGGAATGGAATAACCGTAGGAGCTGATCTTGCTGGGCAGACCCAGAACGGACAGCGGAATACGCATTTCCACAACATTGCCGTTGGTAACTGCCAGAGCGCCGCTTCCGCCCACATTCTCGCCACCACGGTACAGCTTGCCGTCCTTCAGCGTGAAGTAACGGCCGTTCAGCTTCAAAGACAGGGTATTGATCCCATCCAGATACTCAACCGCTACATACAGGTAGGATTGTGTCCATTGGAAGCCGTATTCCGCATACAGCTGCTTATTCCGATCCAGGACGCGGCCACTCATTCTCCAGCCTTCATCGTCCAGGATGCCGTCGATGACAATGGGTGCCTTGCTGAAAGCTGCATCCACATTTTCGGGAGATTCCGTTTCTTCCAGAGACATAGGATCGACCTTTACATTAACTGCCCAAAGCTCCTCACCGTCCACCACCAGAGTCAAGGTAGCAGAGGCAGGATCCTCCAGAGGACGGGTGACCTTACCTTCCTTGGTAACCACAGAGGAATTGCTGGTTTTCCAGCTTAGCGCAAAGCGCTCGCCGTTGACGGTTACAAACTCCTTAGGCAAAGTCAGGTCCTTCTGAACATGGTTCAGATCCAGTACGCCAAAGATAGCATCCTTGGTGATATCATCCCGGGGATCGGGGTTATCCATAAAACGGTTTTTGGAAATAGAGAGGTCGGAAATAACTGCGTCTACCGCACCTTCATCTGTACCGTAAGCCATGACCTGGATACGGTCTGTAGCATTGGTAAGGAAAGCGCCGTCCTCTGCAATTTCCTTCGCATCATGAGATTCTGCTACAAACAAACCGTTGACATAGTACTTGGCAGAAACATCGTCGTTGGTGTGATATTCGTACTCAATACGCAGGTGATAGTTATTGGTGCCGAAGTCATCCACAAGCACATAAACATACTCATCCGTGGAGTCCTCCCAGTAGACCAGGTACATATTGCCCTTCTGTCGAACCAGACCCAGCAGGAAGCCCTCCGTACCATAACCGTTTTCGCCCAGATTAAGGTCATCGTCACGAATACAGACACTGACACCGCCCCTCAGGAAGTTACGGTTGACACCGCTGTCATAACCGTTATTGGGCATGGAATTGACCTTCAGATCAAACTCCAGAATGGTGGTCATACCGTTGATGGAATCCAGCTTCGTGCTATTGTAGATAACACATACGCGCTTCCCATCCTTAGTGGAATCCAAGGATTTAAGGACACCGTTATAACCGTCCTTAGAGCCACCCCAGGAAACGGAGGAAGGCTTCATTGCCGCGTAAGTTCCGGTATCGAAGATCAGCTGACCCTCCCAGGTCTTGCCGTCCAGAGAGAAGGACAGGTCATAACCATGGGTGAAATCAATAGCCTTGATACCCACGCTGGACAGCAGGATCTTCATTTCCCGGACGTTTCCTTTGGCTACACCAAGATCGGTAACAGACATACCGTTGATCTTCAGATTTTTGAAGGTACCCACCTTGCTGCCGGTAACGGTCAGATACAGGTAATTGAAGTCCCAAGCCATACCCAGCTTGCCAACTCCAAAGATGGTCTGCTTTGTGCGCCAGATCTTTTCTTCCAGTACACCATCAATATTCATGTCCTGAGTGGTATACTCCGCAAAGGCATAGGCAGTATACTGTGCGTTGATCTGATCCTTCAGAGCCCGCAGCTTAGCTTCTGCAGCCTCCAGAACGGCCAGCTTGGTAACCAGCTTCTTCTGGGCGGAGGTCAGGCTGTCGTAGAGCTCACGGGCAGCAACGATCTTTTCCGTGCTGTCCAGTGTCACGGTGCCGATGGCATCGATGACATTATCCATATTGGCTGCGGCAGACTTATCGTCAATGACCAGCAGCTGAGGATGAGAACCGGAAACATTGCTGACATGCAGGTCAACACGGCCCGCCTCGGTCTCCACAGAAGCTTGGGCAAATATCTGCAGGATGTTTTCAGCCTTTGTACCAAAGGAGCTTGCGGTAATACGGGAAGATGCAGTCTCAGCCAGCAGGAGGCCATTGATAAAGTACTTGGCAGAGGTCACCTTACCGTTGCCATTGCCGTATTCCACGCGCAGATGATAGCTGCTTGCCGCAGGAACGTCCGCAGAGCCCAGCTGCGCATTGCCGTTGGCATCGTTGTACCAATAATACAGCATCAGCTTGCCATTCTGCTTGCCCAGGCCAAATGGCATGCCTTCCGTAGCCGCAGCGCTGCCATCAGCAGCAGGAGACAGGTTATCCCGGTATGTGAATGTCACACCGTTATTAATAAAGTTTCGACTGGGAACCTTGGCAACTGTGCAGTTATCCGGCATGTTGTTGATGACCACATCTAAATCCAGAATGGTGATCTTACCGGAAACAGCAGCAAGCTTCTCGTTGGTGAACATACCCAAGCTGCGGCTCTTATTGCCATCAGCATCAGGAGTTAAAGTGTTCAGAACAAGAGACTTCTTATCGCTGGAGCCGGCAGCGGCGTAGTACAGGCTGCCGTGGGTCAGAGGCTCATAATCGTTGCTGTCCTGAATCAAAGTACCGCTCCAGTAGATGTCGCCAACGCGGAAGGAAATGGGATAAGTCTTATCATAGCCTACGATACCCAAACTCGACAAGGCTATCCGAATCTCACGGCCGACAGCGCCAGCCTTGCTGTTGGAGGAAGTAAGCTTCACCGTCTTGCCGTTGATGACCAGGTCAGTGACAGCAGGCGCACTCTCATCCTCAAAGGCAAGATACAGATACTTCTTGCTCCAGACTGCGCCGAACTTCAGGGTGTCGGTCATTTTAACATTCATACGGTAGGCGGTCTCAAAGATTTTTCCGTCCAGAAGCAACTCTTCACTGGAGAATGCCGCATGGATATAGCTGTTCTGCAGCATCCGCAGCCGAGCCTGGGCAGTCTCCAGAACATTTAGGTTGGAAACCTGAGTCTTAGCCAGATCGCTTAGGCTGTTATAGGCATTCAGGGCCGCGTCAACCTTAGCCTTGCTGTCCAGCGTTATAGGAAGCCCGATAGCATCGATCAAGGCTTCCACCTTGGGAACTTCCACAGACAGGTCGCTTATCAAAGTAGGCTGGGTGTGACCCACAGAGACATTATGGAAGGTCGCAACCACCTTATGGGTGGCAGATGCGGATTTCTGGGGGACCATAGCATAGAATTGAATTAAGTTGGTGGCAGTCGTACCAAAGGCGCCTCCGGTGATATAGGAATTACTCTGTTCAAGGATTAAAATGCCGTTGATATAGTACTTAGCTGTTACAGCAGTACCCTCGCCGTAGACATATTCCACGCGGACATAGCACCTATCGCTGACACCTGCAGGAATTTCTGCAAACTTATTGGTCTGTGTTGCGGTATCGTAGTACCAGTAGATCAGGTACAGCTGGCCGTTTTTCTTGCCCAGACCGAAGAGAAAACCATTATCGTCTGTAGTATCTCTCTCGTCACGGACGGATACAGCGATACCGTTATTAAGGAAAGCGCGGCGGGGAGCACTTGATACCGTGTAGCCATCCGGCATATTGTCCACTGACATATCAAACTCTACAACAGTGGCTGCGCCGGTAACGGAAGTCAGCTTTTCGCTTCTCACATATGCCAGGCTCATATAGTTGCTTTGGTTACCCGTGTCATTGACAGCCCAAGTGTCCAGAGTAAAGGACAGCTTATCCTGCGTGCCAGTGGCGGCGTAATACAGATTGTCATGAGGTACAGAACCAAAGTCTACATTATCCAACACCAGCTTGCCGGACCAAGTCTGAACGCCGATCTTAAAGGAGATCGCATAAGGCACGGTGAGGCTTGTAATGCCCAGGTCTTTCAATGCAACCTGGATCTCCCGGACACCTGTACCGGTAACACCGGCAGTATTCACGGTCTTACCGTTGATCTTCAGCTCGGTAACATTGGGTGTTGTGGTGCCCGCAAAGCAAAGATACAGGTACTTAGCATCCCAGGCAGCGCCAAACTCGGTGGCGCCCAGAATCAGATTCCGACGGAAAACAGGCTCATCAGCCTTGCCGTCCACGACCACGGAAACAGGTACAAATACAGCATGGAGATAGCTGTTCTCCAGCTGATTCAGCTGAGTAACGGCATCCTGCAGAACATTCACATTCTTAACCAGCTTCTGCGCGACAGCACTCAACTGGTTGAATCGATCCAAGACTTCGCCAATGTAATCGGCTCTGTCCATCGTCACAGGACCGATGGCCTCGATCATCCGCTCTAACTCTTCCACACGGACGGTCAGATCCTGAACCAAGGTGGGGTTAGTCTTAGAAATAGACAAATTGGACAAAACTGCGTCCATATTTGCGCTGTCAACTCTTAGGGAGACCTTTTTGCCGCCTGTTGTGCCGAGGCCGACGGTATTTACCCGGACATTTTCGCCTGTGGCTACCAGCACATCGTTAACAAAATACTTGGCAGTAACAGTCTTTTCCGCATCTTCAGCATAGCTGTATTCTACACGGACATGGAACTTCCCATTGTCGTTATCATCCACAACAACAAATCTGTGCTCTCCGTCAGCCGCATGGCCCAACTGGATAACGCCGCCTTGCTTGAAGAAGCCAAACTTAAATGCCTGATTTACATTACCGTCTTGGCCTTTGGTAACCAGGTCGTCCATGACCAGGACGTTCAAACCTGTGCCCACATACCGGGAGGAGTAATCCTGTGTAGATGTTTCAGGCAGGCTGTTGATATCCAGATCGAACTCCAGAACGGTAGCAGCCGCTGTGGAAGCATTCCACACATCCAAATTTGCACCGGCATTTATGGTAGATCTGGCTGTCAGATCCTTGATAACAACAACCTTGTCATCTTGTTCTTTGATTGCGCCGTTATTCGCATCTTTAATGCTTATTGTCTCAAAGGCAGTGGTATCAAATACCACCTTGCCAGCCCAAGTGAGACCGCCAATTTGGAAAGAAATCGGATAAATTTTGGTTAAGTCTGTGATATCCACCGTATTCAGCGGAATCCGGAGCTCCCGAACACCGGTGGTGGTCTTACTGTTATCGCCGGTAACGGTCACAGCTTTATTGTTGATCACCAGGTTGGAAACATTGGGAGTATTGGTATCGGTAAACGCCAGATACAGGTTCTTGGTGTCCCAAGCCAGGCTGGCCCTCAGGGTATCAGACAGCCAAACAGCCCGTGTGTAGATTGCCTCGTCAGCCTTGCCGTCCAATGTCATCTCGGTGGCAGAGAACATTGCAAGGAGATAGCTGTTCTCCAATGCATTCAGCTCAGCTTTGGCATCTTCCAGTTTTTGCACATTTGCCACCAGGGGCTTGACTGCAGAGCTCAGAGCATCATAAGCCTCGCTGGCTGCGTTGATAGTGTCCTTGCTGCTGAGAGTCACAGTATCGCCAATGCCATCGATCAGATCCATGACTTCCTTAACTTTAACCAGATCGTTATAAGCTGTAGGATCGATCTTGGTTACGGAAACATCGGATACTGTCACTTGGAGTCCGGTTTTTTTCGCGGTAAAAAACTGGGCAACATTTTTTAAAGAGGTTCCTTTACTACCACCACTCTGTCTGACGCTATTGCCCTCAGCAACACACTCGCCATTGACAAAATACTTGGCAGAAACCGTATCATTCATATCCAGTGTGCCGATGGGTGCAGCATCGTCAGTATAGCTCAGCTCCACACGGACATGGTATTTATCCGCAGCAGTCAGCGCTGCCTCTACCCAGCCGTTTGCGCTCCCATTATCAAAGTAAGTAAGGACAGGACTCCCGTTCTTATTTGACAGACTAAGCAGAAAAGCCGATGTGCCGCTGTCCAAATCGTCACGGAACGTCACAGACAGACCGCCTGAGCAAAAATAACGACCGATTGACCACCCGTTATCACCTATATTAGTAACGGTGGACGTATTGGGAAGTGTCAAATCAGAAACATCAAACTCAAAGACCGTGGTAGTTTCCGTAGATGCCTCGGCAGCAGTCTGGTTCTTTGCCAGGCTGCCCTGACTAGCGCTGTTTGCATTTAGGATCATAGCTGTTCCCTTTGTAATAGAGCCCGCAGCGCTCGTCTGACCGCCGGGAGTAGCGCCATTAGCCGGTTCCATGTAAACCGCCTGCGCATATTGGTTAACACTGAGTACCAACTGCAGTTCCACAGGCGTAGCATCACCAACCTGAACAGTCAAGGTGTTGCTTCCGGTAAGATCATTGATCTTGGCGACCGTCAGGGAGATCTTGTACTCCGTGCAGGAATTGCCCGCTGCAACGCCGCCGGTAACCGTTTCACCATTGACCATTATGGTAACGTTAGCGGTATTATCGCTGTTGACCGCCAGATACAGGTTTGTCAGATCCCAGGCCGCACCAATGCGCAATGTACCGACAGGAACATCCAGTCGGTAGATGGTATCCAACTCACCGTCAACTACAACCTCCGTTGCAGCGTATGCCGCATGTAGGAAGGTCTTCCCCAAATCGGGGTCTGGCTCCGCAGCAACTGTCTTTAGTTCCAAGACTCCAGCAGGAATCATGCTCATAAACAGCGCCAGGGCCAGGATGAAGGCGTTCACTCTTTGAAATCGCTTCATATTCTTCACCTCTCATAGGAAATTAATGGACACGCGCAAAGCACGTACATATGCATTATATGTCAATATTATAGCAGATTTAAGTCCGCGCGGGAAGCTCCGGGACTCTATCCATTTTCTTACAGCACCGATGGTTATGAATCTATCAAACCACCTGTTGTCCCTTCAAAAAAACTGCTTTTACCCGGAAAGCTTCGTCGAATACCACAATATCTGCCCGGCAGCCGGGAATCAGCTCGCCCCGGTCAGTACAGCCGCAGGCTTTCGCCGGATTTACCGCGGCCATCACTGCAATCTGTGCCGGGGTATAGCCTAACCGGAAGAGATTCTGAGCGCCGTCACTGAGACAGCGGGAACTGCCGGAGATAGTACCGTCTGCCAGGGTGCAAAGACCGTCTTTTACATAAAGGATACGATCCCCTTGGAAATACTCCCCGTCTCCTACCCCGGAGAAACGGGAACCGTCGCTGATCATAGTGATGTTTTCGTGACCTTTTGTCCGAATAGCCAGCCGGATAGCCGGGGCGGTCACGTGATATAGATCGCAAATCAACTCGCACATTACCCGGTCATCTTCCAGACCGCAGCCCAGAACGCCCGGCTCTCGGTGATTGAAGCCTCGCATACCGTTAAATGTGTGTGTCAGTCGGGTTACGCCACGATTCACAGCAGCATTGGCACAGGCATAAGAGGCACTGGTATGCCCCATAGAGACCTGAACCCCCAGTTCCAGACACCGATCGATCACCGCATCTGCTCCCTCCATTTCCGGAGCAATGGTGAGAATCCTCAGTTTTCCTTCACTGGCATCGTACATTCGCTGCAAGGTGTCCACATTGGGCGGTTGAATCCGGTTTTCCCGCATCCCTCCCCGGTTGGCGGGGTTAAGAAATGGACCTTCGGCATGAATACCCAAAATCCGGTCATCGGGAAACGTTGCTAACCTGCGGATATCTTCCTCCAGTTCCTCCGGTGTCTCGCTGCAGGTGGTGGGTAAAATACCGGTAATGCCTTGCTGCGTTAACCAATCCAGCGCTGGTAGCAGATTTTCTTTTGACCAGTAAAAACCAATCCCCCGGGCACCGTGGATGTGAGTGTCGATCAAACCGGGCAGAACATAGCAATCGGTAGCGTCGTAGACGCCTTCGGCGGACGATTCTGTGATGATACCGTTTTCAAAGCAAAGTTCCTTATTATGCATCTGATGATCGGAACCAAATACGTTACCCCCGATGATCTTCAAGGTTTATCCATCCTTTCTTAATAACGCGCCATAACATCCTGGATCCTGTCATAGACCTCGCGGACGATGGCATTACCGTTTTCATCCAAAGGCAGGAATGGAGCCCGAACATCCCCTAGCTCCATACCACGCAATCGCAACACTTCTTTGGCAGCGGCGTAGAGGGAGCCGGTCTTTACTATTTCATAAATCAAACCGGAAATCTCCTTTTGCAGTGCTGCAGCCCTTTCCATGTCTTTGTTGCGGATCAAGGTTTCCAGCTTCATAAACAGCTCCGGCATAAAGCCGTATGTACCGCCGATACCGCCGGAAGCGCCCATCATCCGGCCCGCCAGATACTGCTCGTCCGGGCCGTTAAAGATGGCCATATCCTCGCCGCCAGCCATGCGGAAGCGGAGAATGTCCTGTACCGCTCCGGAGGAGTTCTTCACACCTGCGACCCGCCCGGTCTGGAGCATTTCTGTCAGCAGCTCCACAGAAAGATTAAAGCCGTTGGTGGTGCCGGGAATGTTATAAATGAACATAGGTACGGCGTCTGTGGCATCCAAAACATCCTGCCAATATTTACGCACCACGGGAACCTTCAAGCCGTAGTAGAAACCCGGGACCATGGCAATGGCATCCACACCCAGTTTTTCTGCGTGGCGGGCCAACTCTATGCTATCCCGTGTGGCAGGAGCTGCGATGTGGGCAATGACGGTCATTTTGCCTCCCACAGCGTCCATTACTGCCTCCAGAGTGGCTTTCCGCTCCTCTACGGTGTGGAATACACACTCGCCGGAACTACCGGTGACATACAGACCGCGGATTCCCATCTGTTGATAAAATTCTGCCAGCTTGGAAGCCCGCTCTCTGGAAATTTCTCCGTTATCATCATAACAAGCGTAAAATGCCGGGAATACTCCGGTAAACTTTTCGAGCACTGCCATTGTGATCAATCCTTTCTCAATACTTTCACATAATGTTCTGTAATTTTCATGGGACGCGTGATGGCGGAGCCGACAACACAGGCCAAAACACCTTGATCCATCGCTTGCCGCAGCTGTTCCGGGGAGAAGATACCACCCTCGGCGATCACCGGGGTCTGCAACCCTGTGGCCAGCTGATGCATAAAATCAAAATTGGGGGGTGGCATATGCCGGGTATCGTCGGTGTAGCCGTTCAGTGTTGTACCAATGAAGTCGAAGCCCAATTTTTCCGCCCGGAGAGCTTCTTCATAGGTGGCACAGTCTGCCATAAACAGCTGTTCGGGATATTTTTCCCGGATGGGCGGAAAGGTCTCTGCCACAGACCGGCCATCGGGACGGGGACGGGTGGATGCATCCATTGCGATAATCTCTACACCTGTCTGCACCAAAGCATCTACCTCAGCAATGGTAGGAGTGATTTTGGCTTTACAGCCAGGATAGACTTTCTTGATAATACCGATAATAGGAAGATCCGTCGTCTTCTGAATCTCCCGGATATCCTCCACCGAGTTGGCGCGGATACCTACCGCACCACCAAGTTGGGCGGCATAGGCCATCCTGCCCATAATGAAGCTGCTATGCAGTGGCTCATCCTCCAGCGCTTGGCAGGATACAATGAGCCCGCCCTGAATTTTATTTATCAGTTCCTGTTTTTTCATAACAATCCTTCCTTCATCATGCAACTAATTTGCTCGCCTTCTTTATTATCGGTCAATGCCCACCGAGCATAGGCTGCGGCACCCAGCATACCGGCGTTATTCCCCAACTCTGCCCTCTGGATCTGAATACCGGCAAAGGATGGGATAACCGTTTTTTGAAAACGTCGCCGTACACGTTCCAGGATATCCTGCCGCTCCATCACACCGCCACCCAGTACAAAACAGTCCGGATCAAAAATATAGGCAAAATTACAAAGTCCTTCGGCGACCTCTCCGATCCATTTGTCCAACACCCGCTGCAGCCGTGGTTCGCCGGGCAACCGGTCCATAAGCTCCCGGCCGTTTTCCAGCTCTGGGAAAATCTTTCTGGCCTGGCGCAGCAGAGCGGTGGTGGAGGCGTATTCTTGATAGCACCCACGGCGTCCGCAACGACATCTGCGACCGCCAGCATGGATGGACATATGGCCCAGCTCCCCAGCGATTCCCTGGTGACCTGTCAGCAGGACACCGTTTTGGATGATCCCACCGCCTACACCGGTGCCGTACGTGATACATATAAAATTCCGATAGTTCCTACCCGCCCCGTAACAGGCTTCGCCGAGGGTAGCGGCGTTAGCATCATTGAGCACGAACACAGGCCGCTTCACTTGCCGCCGCAGTGCCTCCCCTACCGGAAACTGTATAGCTTCAAAGGAAAAGCCATTGCTCCGGGCAAGGGTCATTTGACGTTTATGGTCGATTTGACCAGTCATGGAAACCGCCAGAACATCGTAATCCTCATAGGACTTAGCCACATCGGCCGCCATTTCTGTCAGTATCTGGGCCGGTGCTGGTTTCGAAGGAGATATCTGCTGATCCCGCAGTATATCATCCGGTCCGATCAGTGCGGATTTGATCGCTGTTCCACCTACATCCAAAGCCAGAATTTGCATGCAATTCCCTCCATTTTTACAGTTACTGTCATTATACCAGTAAAATAGTCCAAAATATAGGCAATTATTGCCTCATAATTTACTGTAGTTGCTTTTTGCAAAAAGTTGTGGTAGAATATTAGGGGGTGATAAATATGTATGATACACTGTTATATCATGAAATAGGCAAAGATCGTATGTATAAAACCTGGCATACCACCTGGAGACCACTATTTATGTATGTATACTCCGATGGTGGCAGCATCGTGACCAAGGAGCGGATCTTCCCCATAAAAAAAGGCGCGCTGGTACTGATAAGCCCAGGAACCTACCACTACACAATGCCGGAGATACCGGAAACCTACAACCGGAGCAAGCTGATCTTATCCAAACAGAAATACACTAAAGTCAGAGCATTGTTGCGTGGCGATGAAGAATACCTAGATGTTTTTGATCGGTCAGTGTTCTATGCGCAGATCCCACCCGAGGAACAAGCAGCAGTGGACAGTATTTTTGAAGAAGCGGCAGCCTGCAAAAACCGCAGCGGTACAGATCCTGTGCTTTTGTCCTGCGTTCTGCGTTTACTGTACTATTTAAAAATTTACGCCGCGGAGAGTACAGCCGCTGGCAACGGCTATATAAGCAAAGCGATCCAGTTTATCAACGAGAATATTGCTGATACCCTGGATATTGATAGAGTTTGCCGGGCTGTCAATACGAGTAAGTACCATTTCTGCCGGCAATTCAAATATCACACAGGGCAGACAGTGATGGAATATATTCTTAACACACGGATCGTCCTTGCCAAAGGAGAATTGGAAACCACCAATGCCTCCGTCTCTCAAATCAGCGAAAAATGCGGTTTCAGCAGTGCGTCCTACTTTAGTAGAGTCTTTAAAGAGACGACCGGCTGCACACCACTTCAATACCGTCGCAACTTTAGGAATATGTAAATAGAAACTGCTCACTCCGCAAAAATCCAGTTGGAACTATGTTCTAACTGCAGACCATATAAAAACCCTTGTCTTGCTTAATGCAAAACAAGGGTCAGACCGTAGAAAAACCCCTGCCTTGCATAGCGCAAAACAGGGGTTTTCTACGGTCTGAAATCCACCCATTTGGGGTGGATTTGTTGTTTGGCGGAGAGTTAGGGATTCGAACCCTAGGTTCCTTTCGGAATCACTAGTTTTCAAGACTAGCTCCTTAAACCGCTCGGACAACTCTCCATCGGCTTAAACTATACCATCCGGGACTATAAAAGTCAAGTATACCGGCTGCTCAACAAAAGCAGCCGGCAACTATTTATTTCATAGCTAACTTGTCCAGCCTTGCATTACGGAAGTACAAAATCATATCTACCGTAATCATCGCAAAATTCACGAAATAGAACCCCCAACCAAGGAAAAAGATCCAGCTGTTAGTTCCGTTGGCATACAAGACAAAATTCTTCGCAATTCCAAATACATAGCCAATCCACAAAAAAATCTCAAATTGCAAACTCTTACCTTTGGCCGTTCTGGATTTCCAGGATTTATACACAGAAAATGGCCAGCTCAGACCAAAACAAATAATCATAACGGTTTCAAACGCAGTAGCAATCATCGGCATAAAAATCTCTCCCTTACTTTTTATCTGCTAAGTATTCCGCGCGGCCCATCTTATACAGATCATTACCTTCGCAATCAATGATCACAAATACAGGCATTTCTTCTACATACAGCTTCCGAAGCGCCTCAGCGCCAAGATCCTCATAGGCGATCAGCTCGCAGCTTTTGATACACTTGGCAAGCAGCGCACCGGCACCGCCAATGGCGCCAAAATAGACACCGCTATATTTTTTCATTGCTTCGACCACTTCAGGCAAGCGAGCACCCTTGCCGATCATGCCACGGGCACCCACAGACAGCATCGTGGGCGCATAGGCATCCATACGGCCGGAGGTGGTGGGTCCGGCAGAACCGATAACCTGACCGGGCTTAGCCGGTGTGGGGCCTACATAGTAGATCGTGGTATTCTCCGGATCAAAGGGCAGCTCCTCTCCCCTGGCCAAGGCTTCGCACATCCTTTTATGTCCGGCATCCCGGGATGTATAGATCGTACCGGTCAAATATACGGTATCGCCGGCTTTCAGGGTCTTTGCCAATTCCGGCGTTAACGGCAGTGTAATGTGCTTTTCCATTTTTACAGCACCTCCGTCTTATGTCTGGTTACATGGCAGTTGATATTTACCGCGCAGGGCATGCCGGCAATATGTGTTGCCATAGTTTCAATATTCAAAGCGATTGCGGTTGTCTTACCGCCGAAACCTTGGGGGCCAATACCGAGGGCATTGACCTTTTCCAGCATCTCTGCTTCCAAGTCAGCATAAAAAGGATCCGGATTCCGCTGGTCAAGAGGACGCATGATCGCCTTTTTTGCAAGCAGCGCAGCTTTGTCAAAAGTACCGCCAACGCCTACCCCCACAACGATCGGAGGACAGGGATTAGGACCTGCAGCTTCAACGACCTCTAGGATGAAATCCTTGATGCCCTGTAACCCGGCAGAAGGCTTAAACATACGGAGCTGACTCATATTCTCACTGCCAAAGCCTTTGGGACCCACGGTGATTTTCACCTGATCGCCCGGTACGATTTCTGTGTAAAGCATGGCAGGGGTATTATCACCGGTATTTCCCCGGCGAATGGGGTCTGCTACCACAGATTTGCGTAAATAGCCATTGGTATAACCACGGCGAACACCTTCATCAACCGCATCCGCCAAATTGCCGTCAATAAAATGCACATCCTGTCCGATCTCCAAAAATACACAAGCCATACCGGTATCCTGACAAATAGGTACATTTTCCTGACCTGCAATATTGTAATTTTCAATAATCTTATCCAAAACACCTTTGGCAATGCTGCCATCCTCACAGGCGCGGCAAGTTTCAATTGCGCACTTGACATCTCCCGGAAGCTGCGTATTGGCTTCAATACACATTCTCTCGATAACTTCCGTAATTTTGTGAACAGATATTTCTCTCATAACTTCCTCCTCAACGGAAAATGGTACTTTTTGTATTTTTGCACAAATACGCACAGATGTCAAGTTATTTGCACACTTGTATTCTGAGTTTTACTGTGCTATATTGGAGAAAAGACGCGATTCTTTCCTGTAAGAGGTATCTATCATGTCACAAAAACGTATTATCTTTGATTTGGACGGCACATTGACCGATTCCGGTGAAGGTATCCTTAACTCAGTGGAAATGACCCTTCGTCATTTTTCACTGCCTGTTCCTGACAGACAGGCCCTCAGAGTGTTTGTCGGCCCGCCTCTTCGGGATACTTTCATCGAACATGGAGTGCCGGCAAATCGTGTAGAAGAAGCCATTCTTGTCTACCGTAGCCGCTATAATACAATCGGAAAATTCGAGAACTCCCCCTACCCCGGAATTCCACAAATGTTAGAAAAGCTGCGGGTGCTTGGGTACTCTTTGGTAGTCGCGACCTCTAAACCGGAAGTTACCGCCATAGAAATCATGGATAAATTCCAGCTGTCCCGGTACTTTGATGAAATTTGCGGAGCAACCGCGGATGGCAGTCGGGATGAAAAATCCAAAGTTATCGCATACCTTCTGTCCAGGCTTGATGATGCCAGTAACATTTGGATGGTTGGCGATACCGCCTTTGATGTGATTGGTGCAACAGCCCATGGAATCCCTACAATCGGTGTTTCCTGGGGATACGGAAATGTAAATGCCATGGTCGATGCCGGAGCAATCGCCATCGTAGATACAGCTGACGAGCTGTACGAGAAATTGACCAGCCTATAATAAAAGTGCGCTGTTTTTTAGAAAACAGCGCACTTTTTAAGCAGGAAATATATTGGTGATCAAAATGGCAACCGGGATCAACAAGGAAATAACGCTAACAAGCCAGGGTGTTAAAATTCTTCTGGAGCAAAACATCAAAAGCAGACACACGCCTGTAACAGCAAGGGGTGCAAAAACTGCGATCCCCCTGGGGATCTGGTAGGTAAAAGCGCCGCTTTCCAGCAAATCCAAGCCAACCACTTTCGGAAGATTTGCCATATTGTAAAACGCAAGAATCACCGCGCCTATGGCAACCGGAACAGTTGCGATAATCTTTTTCAGTTTGGAAACTTCAAAGATAAATCTTTCCAGAAACTTGGCGGTTTTTGCAAAGAATTTTCGCAAATTGGCCAGTATGATCTGGACACGGTCCATAAATCTCTGCCAGAAGGCAAGAAACCTAACCCAATAAACCATTTAACCACACCTCACCATATGTGTATTACTGTATAGAAATATTATATCATATTATTCAGCGGTATGCAACAATCTTATTACAGTCCGTTTTGTTGTACCTTTTGTATTGTATCCTTAAGTTACAAAAGACATTAAGGAGGCAAACACTATGAAATCAAGAACTGCAATCTATCACAAAAGATATACAAAAGCTCAGACTTCTTTTCCCAATGCAGCCACACAAGGCTACCGACTGAACAAATTTATCGACTATCTGCTCACCGGGGCGACAACATTAGGAATCGTTGTTGCAATTCTTTTCCTGGTCACCCTTTGACTTAAGACCGCGTATTCTCCTTGTAAAGCACCGCAAGCCCCTTTAGAAGAAGATCATTGTCATAAATAATAGGCTTACTGCACATGGGCAGCACGAATTTAGCAATGCCACCGGTCGCCACTACTTGCGCCGTGCTGCCCAATTCGTTTTCCATTTGCTGGATCATACCGTCGATCATGCAGGCATTTCCAAGCATAATGCCGCTACGCATACACTCTATCGTATTTCTGCCAATGGCTTTCTTAGGCTCATCCAACTGCAGTCCGGGCAACAGCGCCGTTCTCTCAGTGAGCGCATCTACAGAGATCTTAACACCGGGACTGATACTGCCGCCAATAAAGGAACCGTTTTTATCAATTACTGCCATGGTAGTTGCAGTGCCCATATCAATTACGATCAGTGGCGGCTTGTGTTCCTGCAAGGCAGCAACGCAACCAACTACAATATCCGCGCCGGTTTGGGATGGGTTCTCCACCTGAATGTTCAAACCGGTTTTCAACCCAGGCCCTACCACCAAGCTGGTTTTCCCAATCAGCTTGCGTAATGCCGTCTTCATGGAGTTGAGTACCTGCGGTACGACAGATGCAATGATCGATCCATCAATGGATTTTGGTCGCACCTCATAAACATCCAAAATCATCTTCAAGTCAATGCAGTACTCGTCCGATGTTTTGGTGGAATCGGTTCTTAGCCGGGCCTGAAAAACGATTTCATCCTGTTCGATACCGCCAATGACAATATTGGAATTACCAATGTCTACTGCCAGAATCATATCATTTCCTCCATATCCGCATGCCGCAAAATTCTGCAGTCAGTAATTTTATTTCCACAGGTCTGAATCAATCCTGCGCTACCACCAAAAGAACCGCAGCTTCCGGGATTGAGCACCCATAGGCCATCTACCTCCTGGTGACAATCAGCAATATGGGTATGCCCATAGACTACAGCTTGGACACCGTTATCCCTTGCATCCTTCAAAAGTCGGTACAGTCCCATTTTCACACCATGAATATGTCCGTGAGTCATATAAAGCTTTACGCCGCAAACAGAGTAGCACAAAAACTCTCGGGCAAAGGGGGGACAGCGATAGCGGTCACAATTTCCGCAAACCTGATGAAAGGTTACATTGGGAAACTCCTCCGCCATCGACTGGCCATCATCATAGTGGTCTCCCAAGTGGATCACAGCATCCGGCTTTATTGAACGGATCGCATATCGCATAAAAGCAAGTCCGCTGTGAGAATCTGACAGCACTAAAATCTTCATATATTAACCAACCATACACTTTAATGCTTGCAGTATAACACAAATTTCAATAAAATTCTACCTTCCAAACATATTTTTTCATAAACAATCAAACAGGAACAATACATGTCTAGGATGCATAGAATACTTCAGGAATATCCAGACCGTAATGGAGGTACCTCTATGCAAAAACAACCTGATTTCAGCCCTAATTCCATCCAGGAAGCTGCCGCACTGGCAAATAGCGAGGCAGGAAAGCAGCTCCTTTCCGCCTTAAACAGCAAGCACAGCAAGGAAATGGAACAAGCTTTCGCCCTGGCCGCCTCCGGTGACTATGCGCAGCTAAAAAAAGCCTTGGAAGGGATCATGGCCACCCCGGAGACCAAAGCCCTGTTGGAACGGTTAAGGGGGTGACCGGGTGGATAATCTGGAGGATAAGTTGAATTCTGTTCTGGCCAACCCGCAGATGATGTCCCAAATTATGGCCATGGCGCAATCGTTAGGGCAGTCAGATCCAGCAAACGAACCCCCGAAGAGACAAGAGCCCTCTTTCCCGGAAAAACCGGTACAGCAAACCGGCGCACCAATGCTCAATCTTGACAGCGAGATGCTTCAAAAGGTCTTCGCAGCGACCCAGCAAACCAACATTGATAAGAACCAGCAAGGCTTGCTGCGGGCGCTTAGTCCATTCCTGTGCCAAAGCCGGATCGCAAAACTGGAAAAAGCCATGCGCGCCGCAAAAATCGCCAGCTTTGCCGCCGCTGCGCTGGGTAGCAAGGGAAAAGGTTGGTGATGCTGCGTGTATAACCGTTACATCCCCCAATCGGATGGTTCTTACCGTAGAAGCCGGGTGCAGGAACAGCGCAGCGAGGGAAATAAGCAGTCTCCAAAAGCGGATACGCCCCAGCAAACATGTCAGACTGAGCCTCCCTGCTACACAGCTCCCATATCCGAAAAGCCCTACAGGCCAACCCCCAGCGGAACGAACGTAGAAGGATTTTTACGGCAGTTACTCCCAAAAGATTTTGACACCGGGGATCTTCTGGTGATTCTGCTGCTGCTTTTGATGTCCGGCGACAGTAAGGAAAATCAAAATACCGCGCTCCTTACTTTGGCGCTGTATTTGTATATGTAATGCCGGAAAAACCGTGTCATATTATAATAGCAGCATCTCCGAAATGAAGATGCTGCTTTTTCGATTATTTTGCAACGAAACCAACTTTTTTGTAGACCTTTCGCAGAGTTTTCTCCGCTACGAAAGATGCCTTCTGGGCGCCTTCCCGGTATACAGACTCCAGATAGGCCTTATCTTTCATCAAACGGGCAGATTCCTCCCGAATGGGACGCAAATGCTCTACAACCGCTTCACCAACAGCCGGCTTAAACTTCCCGTAACCACAGCCGGAGAATTCTGATTCGATCTGCTCAAATGTCTTTCCGGTTACAGCAGAGTAGATCGTCATCAAATTGGATACACCAGGCTTGTTTTCTTTATCGTAGCGGACGCAGTTTTCTGTATCCGAATCCGTGATTGCCCGCTTGAACTGCTTCATGATCACCTCAGGAGGGTCCATCAGCAGAACACGGCCGGTGTCCTCATTTTCGGACTTAGACATCTTAGCCTGAGGATTCGTCAAGCTCATAACTCTGGCACCGACCTTGGGAATAAAGGGCTCAGGAATCTTAAATACATCGCCGTAAATGCTATTGAAACGGCGAGCGATCACATGGGTCAGCTCCACATGCTGTTTCTGATCCTCTCCAACAGGAACCAAATCCGGCTGATAAAGCAGAATATCACCAGCCATCAAGCTGGGATAAGTAAACAGCCCAGCATTGATATTGTCCGCATTTTTGGCAGACTTGTCCTTAAACTGGGTCATCCGGCTAAGCTCGCCGAACATAGAGTAGCAGTCAAGCACCCACCCCAGCTCAGCATGCTGATGCACATGGCTTTGTATAAACAGTGTGTTTTTATCAGGATCCAGACCGCAAGCAATATACTGCGCCAACTGCTCCAAAGTGCGGCGGCGGAGATCTGCCGGGTTCTGGCGAACCGTAATCGCATGCAGATCCGCCATAAAATAGAAGCAATCATACTGCTCCGCTCGCTCAGCCCAGTTCTTAACCGCGCCCAAATAACTTCCCAATGTAAGGTCACCGCTGGGTTTGATGCCTGAGAGCATTCTCTTTTTAGAAATTTCTACCTGTTCCATAAAAATCGCCTCTTAGGATAATGATGGCAATATATTACCACAGTTTCCCGAAAAAGGCAAGCAATCTGCAAAGCTTTTCTCGATTGACCGCTTGCAAGCCTTAGAAAAATGTAGTATAATGTTTCCCGGTGATTTAACATGGCAGCAAAGACCAATGCAGTTCGTTTGGTGCAGCAGGCACATATCCCCTGCCGGGAATTTTTTTACGAATATGACGAAAACGATTTAAGCGGAAATCACGCGGCAGCTGCCCTTTGTTTTCCGCCGGAACAGGTTTTTAAGACTCTGGTTGCCAGAGGCGAGCGTACCGGCATCCATGTTTTCTGTATCCCTGTGTGCTGTGAATTGGATTTAAAAAAGGCAGCAAAAGCCGCCGGTGATAAAAGTATGGAACTGGTGGCAGTGAAGGAACTGCTTGGTCTGACCGGATATATCCGCGGTGGCTGCAGCCCTGTGGGAATGAAGAAAAGGTATCCCACGCATTTTGATGAAACCTGTATCCTCTGGGATGAAATTGCGGTTTCTGCCGGTGAACGTGGACATCAAATGATCCTTCCACCGGAGCCGCTGATTGCGCTTATCGGCGCTGTTACCGATGATTTGTGTAAATAAAAGAAAGGAAGAAATATCTATGCAATTCGAATACAAGACCAAAGGAACCTGTTCTCAGTACATTAACTTTGAAATTGAAGACGGAAAGCTCAAAAATGTCCAGTACATTGGCGGCTGTAACGGCAATCTCAAGGGCATCAGCTCTTTGGTGGAAGGTATGGATATCGACGAAGTCATCGCCCGTTTGGAGGGCACTACCTGCGGCATGAAGAATACCTCCTGCCCCGACCAGCTGGCAACTGCTTTGAAGGAAGCTAAAGCCAAGCTTTGATCCTCTTAAAAAACCGCTCTGGTACAGAGCGGTTTTTATATTTCATTTGGGATTGGCTTGGTGACACCTGTGCGACGCGTTTTGTCCAAGCCACCGCCCATATGAACTTCTCCGGTATTGACAAATCTGCCCCTTTGGATAATATCTTCTCCAAATTTATCCCGCAAGCTGTCCACAGCCTCATCTAAACGCAGCTTTTTTTCATATCGCTGAGGTGACATCTCAGAAAAAAGGTCAAATTGCTGATAGGGTTCTTTGGATAGTCGTGTCATCTGTACCCCAAGCTGACGCAGTGGTGTCACGCCGTCCCAAGCTTCATGAAACACCTTGCAGGCCGCTTCAAAGATCTCTGTGGTAATATTGGTTGCGCCTGTCAGCATGCTTTGGTGAGAAAAATTCCGAAATTCATTGGTGCGAAGATGCACACAAATACACCGCCCGCACTGGCCGTCTTGGCGCATCCGGCTGGCCACCGTTTCACACAGGCTCAAAAGGATCTGATACGCCTCCTGCTCTGAAGTTACATCCCGGGGTGTGGTGGTAGAATTTCCGTAACCTTTGTTTTCTGCCGGTTCCGGAGTAACCAGGTCTGCATTGCGGCCATTGGCAAAATGCCAGATGGTTTCTCCGTGTTTTCCCAGCTTTCGCTTCAGTAAAGTCACATCCGCCCCAGCCAGTTGACCAATGGTATAAATTCCTAAAAGATTCAGCTTTCTTTCTGTCGCCGCGCCTACCAAAAACAGATCTCGCACAGGAAGCGGCCACATTTTATCTGCCATTTCCTCCGGGAACAGCGTATGGACTTTGTTTGGTTTTTCGAAGTCTCCCGCCATTTTTGCCAAAATCTTGTTTGAGGAAATCCCCACATTCACAGTAAAGCCAAGTTCTTCCCATACCCGCTGCCGCAGCTTCTCTGCCGCCAATCTGGGGGATCCCCAAAGCCGGGTGGTCCCGGTCATATCCATCCAGGCCTCATCGATAGAATATTGCTCCACAGCAGGGGTAAAGCTTCTCAAAAGCTCTACAAAGCTCCGGGAAGCTCTCACATACAATTCATAATCCGGGGGAACGATTTTTAAGCTCGGACACTTCTCCAGCGCTTGAAACAGCGGCTCACCCGTCTGGATGCCCAGTTTTTTGGCCGGCGTACTTCTTGCTAAAATGATACTATGACGGGACGCTTTGTCTCCTGCCACTACAGAGGGAACCTCCCGAAGATCCTCCGTCTCCTGCAGCACCTTCACCCGGTAAGCCGCAGACCAGCTAAGAAAAGCAGAGTTGGCATCCACATGAAATATCACCCTGTTTTCCATTAGTAGATCCTCCGGAATAAACACCAAGTATGGGTACGAATGGTATACTTCAGCTCAAACAGCCATTGCTTCCCTTTTACGGTCGCCTTGCACAGAAATATCTGCGCTTCAACACCTACATATTGCACGGGTTTCATTCCTACCACTTCATCGATATCAATACGCAGCAGTCCATGGGAATCGTCCTCCATCCGAAAGCGCAGCGGCCGGATATCCCCATTGGCACTGCATACGGATATCACATCCACAGGACAATTGATCCCCATACCGCTCACCTCCTATTTGTATTTATAATAACACATTTGTTCGGTTATAGCAAGAGGAATTTTCCGGTTGCCAGTAGTCAGTGAGTTTGGTATAATACAAATATTCTCCAAAAAGAGGTGGACCCTGTGCTGAAATACTCCTGCTTGGTTATGGATCATGATGATACCGTTGTGCAAAGCATGAAAACAATGAGCTATCCCTTTTTTCTATATGTGCTTGAAGTATTCCGGCCGGGGAAAACCATGTCTTTTTCGGATTTTGTGCGTGATTGCCACCACTACGGTTTTGCAGAGCTTTGCCGGCTGCGCTTTGGTTTTACAGAAGAAGAACTGGCCCAAGAGCATACTATGTGGATGGACTATGTGCTGCAAAACACACCGGCCCCCTACCCCGATATTGAGAATATTCTTAAGCACCAGAAAGAAGCCGGCGGACTGATTTGCGTGGTGTCCCATTCCAGTAAAGATAATATTCTGCGAGACTACCGTACCCATTTTGGATTTTTACCGGATGCTGTATATGGCTGGGAACTGCCGGAACAGCAAAGAAAACCCAACCCATATCCTTTACAGGATATTATGCGCCGATTTTCCCTTACCAATGATCAAATTCTTGTGGTTGACGATATGAAGCTGGCCTGCAAAATGGCCGCGCCTCTGGGAATCGCCGTAGCCTACGCAGGTTGGAACGACCTGGGCGTACCGGAAATCGGCACAGAAATGAATCAGCTATGCAATTATAGCTTTCAAACAACACAAGAATTCGAAGAATTTCTGTTTTGATAGCTTGACATTTATGGTATAATGCTCTCAGCAAGGAGGTGAGCCGTCTTGGAAAAACTGAGCGTCAAAATCATGGCAACCAACCGGGAAGCCAGACATGAATACTTCATTGAAGAAGAGTTTGAAGCAGGAATTGAACTGCAAGGCACTGAAGTAAAGTCTATCCGGGCCGGCACACTCAATCTGAAGGACAGTTGGTGCGGAATCAAAGACGGTGAGCTTTTGGTCAACCAAATGCACATCTCCCCCTATGACCACGGAAACCGCTTTAACCCCGACCCCAGACGCCCCAGAAGGCTTTTGATGCATAAACGGGAGATTATGCGGCTGTTTGGCAAGGTCAAGCAGGACGGTTATTCCATCATCCCCCTTTCCGTCTATTTAAAAGGCAGCCTTGTAAAGGTCAAGATCGGACTGTGCAAGGGTAAGAAATTATATGATAAAAGACAAGCCGCGGCAGAGAAAGACGCCAAGCGTCAAATCGACCGGGCTATGAAGGAGAGATATTAATATGGCAAATCCTACTTTTAAGATCACAATGGAAAACGGCGGCATTATCGAGGGCGAACTGTATCCCGAGAAGGCACCCCAGAGTGTTGCCAACTTCGTAGATCTGTGCAGCCACAACTACTATGACGGACTGATCTTTCATCGGGTCATCCCAGGCTTCATGATCCAGGGCGGCTGCCCGGAAGGAACCGGCATGGGCGGCCCCGGCTACTGCATCAAGGGCGAGTTTTTCTTTAACGGTGTCAAGAACGATCTGAAGCACAAGCGGGGCGTTCTTTCCATGGCCCGTTCCTCCTCCCCCAACTCCGGCGGCAGCCAGTTCTTTATTATGCACCAGGATGCCAAGCACCTGGACGGACAGTATGCCGCCTTTGGTAAGGTAACTTCTGGTATTGAGGTGGTGGATGCTATCGCAGCCACCCAGACCGGTCCTCAGGATCGCCCTGTAGCCGAGCAGAAGATCGCTTCCATCACCGTGGAGCTCAACGGCGCGGAGCTGGCAGAACTGAAGAAGCTGCCCGATCCTTACGGAAGATTCTAATGTAGCCCAGTGGGGCGCACAGCGCCCCACAACATCAAATGATTCTTGCTTACTATCCGGGGCCGTACTGGTTTCGACGGGGGTAGTGAGGCTGGAATAGCGGGCCGTGGCGCCTGACCACGATAAAACGGGTACCTTTTAAATTTAACTGACAACAATACTGTTGCATTCGCTGCCTAATTAGGCGCGCATCCTCCCCGGAAGGTCCACGAGCCGGGCTTGGGTGTGATTTGAGTGGAGAACGTGCGTACGGTAAGCTTTGCCCGTGCCACGCATCATGAAGCTACTGATTCCCGTAGGATGTTTGTTTTCGCCGGGTTGAGGGAATGTAAATAACAAACTGCGCCCGGAGAAGTTCCTTCCAAGTTGCTTTCGGACAGGGGTTCGATTCCCCTCGGCTCCACCATAAAAACGCCGCCCATTTGGGCGGCTGTTTTTTATGGTGGAGCCGAGGGATGGAATCGAAAGGGCGGCGCCGGCAATATTGCCGGTGTAAACAAGTGTCCGGTGGACACTTGTTTAGCCCGTGGGAGATTCCATAGATTGTAGGATGCAGTCAGCAGACTGTAGACTACAATCGATTCATGTTCCAAAAATCCATCAATGCAAATCGATTCCCCTCGGCTTCTTCAACCACCCGGATTGAATTTTAACCATCAATCATTCATTGCCCGCTTTTGAATCTGCTGCGTTATGCGGGTTGCCCGGATGCACTCCTCCATAGAAAGCACAACATCCTCACGACCGGCTACCAGATTGCGGAAATCTGTGAGATAGTCGATTTCCACAGGTTGTTCCTCCAATAGAATGGGCGCTTCACAATCTTTCAGGAAATAGAAGGAATTCTTCTCGTTGAGCGAAAAAGCAATCGTCCCCTTCGTGCCCCAAATGTAAAACTGCCAGTAATACGGCAACGAAAATTCTACGCCATCTGGAATACTGTAGGACACATCTGCCAAAATTCCCGCGCCATTTTTCGCGGAGAGCATCAGCTGGGCGCTGTCCCGAAAATCCGGCTCACAGTCAGCAAACTTATTCCAGCAGCGGGCTGCATGGGTCTTATCCACTTCCAGCCCTACAGCAAAGTTCAGCACATCGATACCATGGATAGCAATGTCATTAATGACACCACCGTGTTTGCCCGGTTCGTAATACCATGCAGGACGCCGTCCGTACTGTAAAGGATGCTGACCGCCAAAATATACATTGTTGATCTCACCTAAGACTTCGCTGCCAATCAGTTTCTTTAGCGCTTGAATTTTCTTTTCAAAGCGCATCGTTAGCATGCAACTAACCTTTAAATTCTTCTCGTGCGCCAGCTTTTCTATCATATCCAATTCCGCAAGATCCGTACAAAGGGGTTTATCCGCCATCACATGCTTACCGGCTTGAAGTGCGCGAATTGCCATGTCACCATGGTCTGCGTAGCAGCCGCCTAACGCCACCGCCTCTACCCGCGGGTCGGCAAGCAGCGCATCATATGCGGAATAGTTGCAAGTGACACCCATCCGAACAGCTTCCTGACGGGCATCGATATCTGCTTCAAATGCGCCCAGAATTCTGTAATTGGGATCCGCCTGCACCATCTTATACAAATCGAATATGTGGCAATGGCGAAGACCTGCAAACGCAATGTTCATGATTACCTCCCCTGGAGACCGAACTGATATATTTCCTCGATCAAAGCTACGGCGCGTCCGCCCTCGGCGGCTGTAATAAGCAGCTCATCACGACCACAGATGGCATCGATAAAATTTGAAATCTGCAAAGCGTGCAAATCACAGGCAAAGGCCGTAGGATTACTGGCAGTACCGTTTCCTGCCCTCTGCTGCCTTTCCACCAAGGTTTCCCCATCGATGATCAATTTTTGAATTTGATTTTCCACCAGAATTACACTGCCTCTCGTTCCATTAATCTCAAGTCTGCGTTCAAAGCCGGGCCAGACACAGGTAGAGGCCTCAATCACACCCATAGCGCCGTTTTCAAACTGAAGCATTGCCATAGAAGCATCCTCCACCTCGATATCGTGGAGCCGTGTGCAATTTTTGGCATGAACAACCTTGGCGTTGCCCACCAGATATAACAGCAGATCAATACCGTGAATTCCCTGATTCATCAACGCGCCGCCGCCATCAAAACGGCGGGTGCCCTTCCAGTTGCTGGAGGCATAGTAAGCGTGATCGCGCCAATATTTCATGTATAAATCACAAAACACCAACTCACCTAACGCACGGTCTGCCAGCAGCTTCTTCACCCGGCGTACATCCTCAGAAAACCGAAGCTGGCAGATCACCGTCAGTACACAACCGCTTTTCTCTGCCTCTGCCGCAATAGCTTTTGCCTCAGCTTTGGTAAAAGTCATGGGTTTTTCCAAGACTACATGCTTTTTCGCATGCAAGGCCTGCATCGTATTCTCTGCATGAAAACCGCTCGGGGTACAGATGCACACAGCATCAACATTCTGATCTGCAAGCATTTCGTTATAATCAGCATATGCCTTAACCTGATATCCAAGGGCAAAGCGCTGCGCGCTTTCCAAAGAAGAACCCGCTACACCGATAAGTTCTGCATTATCAAGCATTGCAATGGCATCAGCATGAAAACGCGCGATAGCGCCGCAGCCCAAAATACCAAAACGAATAGTTTTATCAGCCATACACATCCACCCTTAACTGCAATATTGTAGTATACTGTTATTTTAAATTAGTTTGCTTGAAAAAACAATATTCAATATTCCGTAAATTCCGCAGAAAACGATAAAATACGGCTGATGTACCGATTCGTACATCAGCCGTATAGGTCTGTAAAAATTTCCGATTACTTCTCTGTGATCTTACTGCCATAGGTGGAATCCATATCCGCAACAACTGCTTTAACTTCGACAGTTTTTCTTCTGGATGTTTTTACACGCTTCATCAGCTCTTCATAATAAAGGTCTTCATCCAAAGGCAGCTCCACGGCCTTGCCAAGCCAGTCAGACATATGCATGGCGTTGGAAAGCATCAAGCCGTTGATACCCTCACGACCGTCGGCAATCAGAGGTTCACCCCGCAGAATAGCAGCGCCCCAGGGACGGATAACGCCCATGTGATGAGGATTCACACCGTCTGTCTCAGGAACAAAGGTTTTCATCTCCATTTTTCCGAACTGCGCTGTGTTCTTCGCGCTAAACTCCTGCTCAGTTACCTCGTATTCCGTAACCTCCAGTGAACCCTTATACGCTACGATCTTCGCTTTGTCCATCTGGATCTCCAGACGGTTTGTGCCACAGGCATCGCCGGTAGAAGTGACAAATACACCGGTTGCCCCGTTGGCAAATTCCATATAAGCCGTTACATCGTCCTCGACTTCGATATCATGCCATTTACCGTAGTGCAAGTGCGCCTGAACCTTTACAGGCATACCGCAAAGCCACTGCAGCAGATCCAGCTGATGGGGGCACTGGTTCAACAGAGCGCCGCCACCCTCACCGGACCAGGTAGCGCGCCAAGCGCCCGAATCATAGTATGCCTGGGGACGGTACCAATCGGTAATGATCCAGTTAACACGACGAATCTGACCGTAATCACCGGAAGCAATCAGTTCCTTCAGCTTGCGATAGATATGATTGGTTCTCTGGTTGAACATCATGGCAAAAACAACTTCGGGATGCTTATCAGCCTCTGCGTTCATCTCTCTGACCTGCTTGGTATACACACCGGCGGGCTTCTCCACCAACACATGGATGCTGCGCTTCATGCACTCAATTGCGTACTTAACATGATCAAAATGGGGAACAGCCACGATACAAGCATTCACGCAGCCGGAGTCCAGCATTTCTTCAGCAGTAGCGAAGCACTTAACCGCATCACCAAAGGTTTCCTTCGCCCAGACCAGCCGGTCTGGATTCGTATCCGCAACAGCGGTCAGAATGAAGTCAGGGCACTGCCCCTCAAAAATCTTTTTGGCATGGGAAGCGCCCATGTTGCCAATGCCAATAATACCAAGATTGATCTTTTCCATCACAATTCCTCCTTATTCAAATCCATGGGCACGCAGATATTGATAACTGCGCGTTAAACAATCAAACGGATCTTGGTCGTAGCAGCGGTCCTGTTCAACCAGCATATACTCTGTGCCAGCGGTTTCCGCCTTCTCAAAAATGCGGTCAAAGTTCATATTACCTTCGCCCAACACCGCCATCTGCTGACCAAATGCGCAGTCCTTCAAATGGATGCAGGGAATGCGGCCAGCCAGCTTTTCCAGCCACTGCGCCGGATCTGCGCCGCCCACCTGCACCCAGTAGGTATCCAGAGTAATTCCCATCACATCAGCAGGAATGGTCTCACAGATATGATCCAAGATCAGCTTTCCGTCCTGGCGATTGAATTCTTTCGCGTGATTATGGTACATAAAATACTTTCCGCAGGCCTTCAGTCTTTCAGCAGGCTCCCGGTATGTAGCCAGCAGGTGCTCCAGAGATTCGCCTCTGTCCGGATTGAAGCCATAAGAACCAAGACCAATGTATTTGCAGTCAAATACATCATGCTCTGCAGCCACCTTTTCAGGCTCTGTGCAGATTCTTGCTCCGTCAGTGTGGGTAATGACACACTTCAGACCGTTCTGTTCCAGCTGGGCCTTTAGCCATTCCGGCTCAAAGGGGCAAGCACCGGATACCTGTACTGTTTTGTAACCGATATCCGCCACTCTTCTTAAGGTGACGGCAAAATCCTCTAAGGTTTTACAATGCTCTCTTACCGTGTAAAGTTGTGCGCCAATTTCCATGTTCATACCTCCGCTAAAATTTTCTTCAGCGCGGCACATGCTGCGTCAAAAGCCGCATCCGCACTGGAATAAGAGAAGTGTTTACCAACGATGCTCACATCGCCAGACTCCTCCAAATCTTTCAAGCCGTCAAATTCCACCAAATGAGGCTCCAAGGTCATGGCTTTGTCGCCTCGGGCTAAATATTCCTTGACAATGTAGGGAATATTGCCAGCGCCCAGTCCGGCAGGAACTACACAGGAATCTTCTAACGAATCTTTGATATGCAAGTAGTAAATCCGATCCTTCAGTCGCTCCCACGCCTGAATGGTATCTTCACCACTCTGAACAAAATTAGCAGGATCAAAAATACCCTTTAGCTTCGGCAGCGTATCCAAGAGGTCACGGCAACGAATGGATGTGTCTCCGTAAATTCCCTTCTCATTTTCGTGGCAAAGGGCAACTCCGCTTTTCTCCGCAATCTCCAAGAGTTTTCCCATTCTATCCATAACCAGCTGGCGATGGACAGAAGGATCGCTGTCCTTCGGCATATAGAAAGAGAAAATTCGCATATTCTTTGCACCCAGAATATTCGCCACATCCAGGGTGTGCCGGAGAAGATCTTGATGCGCCTCAAAATCTTCATCGAGACGTATTTTACCTATGGGCGATCCAATAGACCAGGTAACAAGTCCGTTATCGTCCAGCTTCTTACGAACCTCTTTGGCCTTATCGCAGGTAATAACGGAAACATTTTCTCCGTCAATGCCGCGAATTTCCAGTCCATTCAGACCGTTCCGCAGCAATGCGCGGATCTGGGTATCCATTTTGCTTCCGGCCTCATCAGCAAACGCATAGAGTTGAAATTTATCCATAGCCAACCCCTTTTCTATTATGATTTCACAGTCATTATAAACGAAGTGTAAATGTAATGTAATTGCATTAACTCCTAAAATATATTGCAATTCGTATCTATCTGTGATAAACTCATATTGGTGATGTATTATGCAAATTTGCAATCACAAATTTCCGGGTATTTCCATTTCTCACAGCTTGGATGAAACACCGATTCCCAAGATGTTTAAAATGCATACCCACCCCCGGTTTGAAATTTTCTGTTTTATTCGGGGAAAGGGTACTTATCACATAGAGGGCAGCGAATATCTTCTTCATTCCGGAGATGTTCTTCTGATGCGGCCTGGGGAAGCGCATTTTTTTGAACCAGACCCTCAGTATCCTTACGAAAGAATCTCATTCCATATCGATACGGATTTTTTTGCGCAGGTTGACCCGGAAAACCATCTGTTACGCCCGGTGTTTGACCGAAAATCCGGAAAACAAAATCTATACCGCGCTACAGACCTGATCGGCGGTAACTATATGACATATATTCAAAACATAACCTTGCCATCGGCGAATCCCCTCTCCTGTTTGGCAAATTTGATTTTACTGTTGCAGGAAATTGGAAATGTGTTTGACCATAACCCGCTATCTAGCGAACCGAACACCGTAGAATATCAGCTGATCGGCTATATTAACCGTCATTTGGAAGAACCCTTGTCCATTCAGCAACTTTGCGACACCTTTTATCTCAGCAGGGCGGAGCTGTGCCGCAGGTTTAAAAAAGCAACCGGAACATCTATTGGTAAATATATCTCAGTCAAACGGCTGCTCTATGCACGGCAACAGATCCAGCAAGGGCGTAAACCCACGGAGATCTATCAAACCAGCGGATATCAAGACTATTCCACCTTTTATCGCGCCTATGTTCAGTATTTTGGCTGCTGCCCCAGAGATGATCACCAAGAAATCCCCATAACCGAGCGTTACGAAATCACATAACCGCTGATATTTTAACATCATACGTAATATCTGAAATACTCTAAAGGAGAAACACTATGAAGCTTGCACAGATTCTCGCCGCCTGCGATCACACCCTGCTGACACAAACCGCGACCTGGGATGAGATTCGGGCAATATGTGACGATGGACTAAATTTTCATTGCGCATCCGTCTGTATTCCGGCATCCTTTGTAAGACAGGCTAAGGAATATGTGGGTGATAAGCTCCCAGTCTGCACAGTTATCGGTTTTCCCAACGGCTACGCCACAACAGCCGCCAAGTGTTTTATGGCGGCGGACGCCGTGGCAAACGGCGCAGATGAGGTGGATATGGTCATTAACATCGGCTGGGCAAAAGACGGGAAATGGGAAGAAATCACAAAAGAAATTGCCGCCATCAAAGCTGCATGCGGCGGTAAGCTGCTAAAAGTTATCATCGAAACCTGCCTGCTTACCGAGAACGAAAAAATCGCCCTATGCCAATGTGTATCAGATTCCGGCGCCGACTATATCAAAACATCCACTGGATTTAGCAAAAGCGGGGCTACATTTGCGGATGTTGCGTTGTTTAAAAAGCATGTTGCCCCTCATGTAAAAATCAAAGCAGCGGGCGGTATCAGCAGCTTGGAAGACGCTGAAAAGTTTCTTGCTTTAGGCGCATCCCGACTTGGAACCAGCCGAATTGTGAAGATCGCCAAGGGCCTGTCTCAGGACGGTTCTTATTAACGACCCAAATTCAACCTTGAAGGAGGCGCAAATTATGCTTCGAACTCCCACTCCCCATATTTCCGCAAAACCCGGTGATTTTGCCAAAACAGTCTTAATGCCCGGCGACCCTCTGCGCTCTAAATTTATTGCTGAAAACTTTCTTGAAGAGCCTGTCCTTGTTAACAATGTGCGAGGTGTTCAGGGCTACACTGGCTATTATAAAGGGGTTCGCGTGTCCGTTATGGCATCCGGAATGGGCATGCCTGCCATTGGCATCTATTCCCACGAACTGTTTAACGGATACGGTGTGGAAAACATCATTCGTGTCGGTTCTGCCGGCTCTATTCAAGATGACATTGATCTATACGACATCGTCATCGCACAAGGCGCCTGCACAGACTCTAATTTTGCCGCCCAGTTCCACCTGCCCGGAACCTTTGCGCCGATCTCCAGTTACCGGTTGCTCAGCGAAGCTGTCAAAGCAGCTGAAGCCCACGGTGCGACCTATCATGTTGGAAATGTAAATTCCTCCGATGTTTTCTACGGGGATCACATCGGCGTTCCCGAAGGTCTTGACAGCATCTACGGACTGAAGAAAATGGGTGTCATGGCGCTGGAAATGGAAGCTGCCGCTTTATATATGAACGCGGCGCGGTACGGCAAAAACGCCCTTTGTATCTGCACCATTTCCGACCACGTTTTAAAAGGGGTTGAAACCACCTCGGAAGAACGTCAAACAGCCTTTACCCAAATGATGGAAATCGCGCTGGATGTTGCTGTCGCCATGGATCTGGACTAGTTTTTTTTACAGATATTTTGTGAACTACTATTTTGTTTGGAATTGATTTGTGTTTCATTGACTTTTTAAGATCACATTATTACAATGCACACAAGGTCGCCCCGATAAAAAGGAGTTGTAAAAATGAGATTGCACAAAAATTTATCTGCCATTATTGTTACACCTGAAAACCCAATGCCCACGGAGCAGTTTGCCGCAGAAGAGCTGGCCGCTTATCTCAAAAAATGCATCGGTATTGTAGCCCCCATTGCAAGTATTCCGGAAACAGGCAAATATACCTTTATCCTTGGTTGTCCCGACAGAAATGCATCTGCATCGTCAATCATCAGTAGTGAAGATTTTGTCAACAACATCCCCGGTCCTGAGGGCATCTATATCAAAATCAGTGATGCCGCTACAGTCATTGCCGGCAGCGAGGACGGTGACGGACATAATCGTGGCTTAATATATGCCGTCTATGAGTACTTAGAGCGATATCTGCATTGCTGCTTCGGCGCTTTTACAAAACCCGGAACAATTGGCGGAGAAATCGTTCCTGTCTATAATGAACTTTTCTTGGAAAATACAGTCTACACCAAAGCAAAAGCAGATCTGACTTGCCGCAGCGCTCATGTCCAGTACAACAACTGGGCATATGATGCCGAGCATAGTCTCAATGTGCCATTTTTTGACTATTTGATAAAAAACCGCTTCAACTCTTTTTCTACCTGGACCGGAGTTTATGATCAAATTAAAGAAATGGGTCTGCTGCCGGAACTGGAAAAACGTGGTTTTAAGCTAACCGTCGGCGGTCATCACGCCATCGAAACCTGGCTGCCGCCTTTTGGCAACAAGGATATTTCCATTCGCTATGT
Source organism: Oscillospiraceae bacterium (assembly GCA_017416325.1). Classification (GTDB taxonomy): domain Bacteria; phylum Bacillota; class Clostridia; order Oscillospirales; family Oscillospiraceae; genus Faecousia. Next base: position 90,551 of record JAFQCV010000006.1, on the reverse strand, counting down.
TGAGGAGCATCCCACCTATTTCCGCCTGGAGGAAGACGGAACACGCTGGCACCCCACCGAATCCGGTCGTTTTGGCGGTCAGCTTGTTTGGTGCTGCAGCAATGAAGAAGGTATCGAAGAAATTGCCAAAAACATCATCCATTGGGTTGACAAAAATCCATTGGTTGAAAACATCGCCTTTTCGCCCAATGATTTTCGCGCTCCGCAATGCTGCTGCGAAGAATGTTCAAAGCACAACAAAATGGAGAACTACCTTTCTTTTGCCAACAAATTAATCCGTCGAGTAAGAAAAGTTCACCCTGGAGTGACCATTGGTGTTTGCTCCTATACAGATCTGTGGGACTGTCCTGACAATATGTCCATGGAGGACGGCTTAAGTCTGAGACAGACCGTTTGGGCCTCTGCTGCAAACGGTGGACTGCGCGCCTGCGGAAACGCTGAAGGCCGCGGTATTATTGGAACAAAAATCGCCGACAATATGCTGAAATTCCGTAAATTGACAAATAGTGTCAATGTTTATGAATACTACATGGGCAATTACGGCAATCGGCATCGTCTTCTCCCTGCTGCTGATGAAATGCAGCCAATTTACAAATTCTATGTAGAAAACGGAATCAGCGGCAGCTCCACACAAATCGAATGCTTCAACATTTGGAACAACCTTTTGAATTTTTACTGCTTTGGCAGAACTGCCTACGATACCGATCTTTCTTTGGAAGATCAGATTCAAAGCATTTGCAAGCTTTTCGGCAAGGGAGCAAGCTATGTTGCAGAAATCTTCCGTATTTACGAAGACACAAACAAGGGTGATCTTCCTCTGAACAAAGCATCCCAGCAGCTTCGGGAAACCATTGATGCTGAGAAGATTTATTCTCTGTTTGATCAGGCTCTGGATGCTGCCATGTACGATGCAACTGCCGCAAATAATGTGCGGCTTCTTCGTATGGCTTTCCGTTATACTATGCTTGATCGGGAAGAAGTCAGTGTCGGAGATCCGGAGTGTGACGAGCTCATTTACATGAGCCGTAATTTCAACAGCTATCTGACAAAAGGCGGTTATGGCATTGCTTTGCCTGTTAATTATTTTTTGAACGAGAAAACTTTGTTTGATTACCGCGATCCCGAAGGTACTGTAGCGGATCTTTCCAAAACAGATAAATGGTATATGTTCGCTTAATTTTTTGCGTCAAATGCCCCACAAGAGCTAATTACTCTTGTGGGGCATTTCCCTATTTTAGTATCTTACAGAACCTCTACCACGCGAATTTGGCCAATGGAATAATCCGTTTGTGTCATTACAATATCTGCAATGACGGCGACATCCGCTTGCTGCAGGCCACCCTCCGGGGTCGCTACCGCAACAGAAATCCCATCCTCAGACATATAGGCAACGCAGTCTACATAGCCCTTGGCAATGATCAAGCTTTCGATCTGCGCTTCACAAAGTCCGGTCTGGATTAGCTGCTCCAGCTGAACGCCGGACTGTGCCGCCTGTTCGCTGTCCCCGTAAGCCATCGCCTCCTGAAGCAGCCCAACTGCATTATCTCTGGCCTCCTGTCTGGACAGGCGTACGGCAGCAAAATAATCTGTGAGCGTATTCTCCGGATTATCCACGTCCTGCACATTCTCAGAATCCAGCACAAGTCCGGCTTCCGAAAGCAGCTTGTCGGAATCCAGTTTATCCGTCAAATTGGCTACCTGCTCATCCTTTGTATACATCCAGTTCATGTAGATACCCACGCAGACAACAAACAGCACCCCGGCTGCTGTCAAATTTTTCTTCCAGTTTTTCCAGTTCTTCATAAATGAGACCTCCGTTCATTTCATTTTCAAAACAGATATTTGATCCGCGCCCAAGCCGGTAACACGGGTTACCGCCTCCACAACAGCAAGCTTTACTGCTGCATTTCCGGCACCTTTACAAACAACAATTGCCCCCATATACTTGGGAGGGTTTAACTTTTGAATCAACCCTTGTTCCTTTCTGTCTGAGTCTGTCACAATTACCGTATCTATGCGGCAGGTATCACCCGTAGTCTCTGTGTCAGTTTGATAGACAGCTTCTTCTCCGGATGCAATGGTCAACATGACTCGGACATCCCCCACCCCATCAATTTGTGTCAAAATTTGCGTAAGTTCTTTTTGAACGTCCTGTTTTTGTACCGTAGGCTCTGTTGTTATCTGGGTTTTCGTTACTTTTTCCTGTCTTGATGGCAGCAGCATAAGAACAATACCTGCCAAAAGCACGATGATCACATATCGGTATTTCCCTATCCACTGCTGCGATTTATCTTTTAAAGCTAACCAGTCCATATTTGTTCCTCCGCATCAATCCCCAGATCTCTGACAATGGTATCGGACAGAACCTTCTTTGCATAGGGGGATATGGCTCCACTGAGTTTTACCCCACAGGGAGCCAACGGCTCTTCATCACATAATGTCACCTCCACCGTCAGCTCCGCCCCCAGACTTTCCGCTTTGTCCAAGATATATGCTGCCGTCCTGCCCTTTATGATATCGGCGTATTCTTTTAATGCTGTTTCCTGACCAAAAGCTGTGACCGCTCCTGTTTCCAAAGAAAGGTCATGAAATGCACCCTGTAAATTACTCAACTGTAAATTCAATAAGGGGCTAACTACTGCCAGGATCATCACAATACCGCAAAGGAATTTTACTGTACTCCCACACATCCCCTTTTTTCCGAGAATTGTGGTTAGAATACCACAGCACAGCGCAGCTGTGGTAACTCCAAGCAGGTATTCCCGTACTGATTCCATTATCCCACCCCTTTCATAAAACAAACCGTACTGATCAGCAGCAAAATGCACATGATCCCCGTCATGCCCAATAAAAATCCCATTGCTGTCGAAAAACTGTCTATCAGTGAGCTGACCCGTTTGGCATCTAACATGGCGCATAAGGCTCCGGAAATCTTTAACATCAAGTACTGGATGCCGATTTGCAAAAAAGGAGATATCCATATTGCCGCAATCGTAAGCATACCATATATCCCTGCTGCATTTTTCATCATCCCCGCGCCTACCAGGACAGCCTCTGAGGCGTCAGATAGAATTCCGCCAACTACCGGCACTGCAGAAGAAATCGTTAACTTAGCCGCCTTGAGTTTTGCTGCATCTGTCGCACCGCTGACTACGCCTGTGATGCTCAGATAACCGGTAAATATGTAAAGTCCGTTTTTCAGGCACCAGGTAATCAGCCACTTAATCAGATCCCGGATCCGCTTTAACAGGTCTTCTCCCATAGCGCAACCGGCAACCGATAAAGCTAAATACATGTATACCAAGGGAATCATCCACACAGAAACCGCTTTTCCCAAGATCGCATCAAATACCATTGTGCCGGTATATAACGCTGCGGAAGAGGCCAGCCCACCTTGCGCGGCCTGCGCTCCGGCCATAACAGGAAGAAACATCTTCCCATATTCGCTCAGGGAATTAATGGTATCTACCGCAGCTTGGATCATGCTTCCCGCGCTGTCCAAAAGCATAACCCCGACTGCTATACACCCGGCAAATTCAACAATACCATTCTTTTCAGTGGGAATCTGCTGCAAAATAGACACCAGAAGCGCAACCGAAATCAACATAATGCAAGTCTTACCGGACTTGGATATCTGCGGCTGAAGCTTGTCTATTGCCGCACTTATAACCTTCCAAAGGCCCTCACCAAAAGTTTCCGTCTGTGGGGGCATCAGATCCTGGGCTTCATCCGGTGCCTCAGGCGCTGTAAACTCCATAGCTGAGACAGGCACGAGCAAAGCGTGGATGATTACCAGCAATATCAACACTCTTCTCATATATTCCCCAACATCCTTTGCATCAGTTCCAGCAGAGAACGAAGCAGCGGCAGCGCAAGCCAAAGGATCACAGCCACAGCCAGAAGCTGAATACTTTTCCCTAATGCAGCATTCCCGGAATCTGTGCAAATCAAGCTTGCAATCTCTGCAACAATACCGATTGCGGTCGCCTTCAAAACCGGTGTTAACAACTCATTCTGCAGTTCACTCAAGCGAAGTAGCTCCCCCACAAAATCGATGATCGGTTCCAAATAGGCTGCCATCACTGCCAACACCATACAGCTGACCAGCAAAATTAAAACCACAGAAAAATCTTTTCCGTATTTACTCAGGGTAAGCCCTAAAATAACGGATAGCAGCACGCCACCGGCGACTTGAAAAAAGCTACTCATCAGAATTGAAAGAGGGTTTTAACCAGCGCAAACAGATCCGCGATCCGCTGCGCCAGCATCATCAAAACAACGACCAAACCCGCAAGGGTCGTCATCGTTGCCTGCTCGTCCCTTCCTGACCTGGAAAGAACCTGATTTAAAATCGAAACGATGATACCCACTGCGGCAATTTTAAAAATAAGATCAATATCCATAAGCTAAATTAACAATATCGCCAGCGCTGTTCCGGCACAAAGTCCCAACACCTGATAACCGCGCAGACGTTCCTCCCGATGATAACTCAATTTTTCCAGTTCGTGCTTGCAGTATTTTTCAACCGCCTCCAAACCCTTTAATTGCCCGGAAAGATCGTATTGCCCCAAGGATTCCCCCAGTAATTCCAATGCTTTTCCTGTCAATTGGGGAATATCGCCACTTTTGCTTAGTAAAATCGACATACAGGGGGCTACTTCCGGGGCTGCCTGCCCATCCAGTTCCTGGGCTAACTGAACAAAGAACTGCCCTAGGGGTGATTTGGATTGCTGCGCTGCCTTTCGGCACAGTTCCGGCAGCGGTGTCAAACGGTACTCCAGTTCCCAAGCCATGTATGCGAGTATTTGAGAAAGTTGCTGTAAGTACGACTCCTGACGCTTATAGGCATTTACAGCTAAATAGCCAAACCAACCGCAAGCTGCTACTGTCAGTGCTGCGCCTATCCATTTCACACTCATAGTCTCACCCTTTCCCTGCGCCAAGACTTGTCCCGGTTCAAAATCAACACTGTTTGAAATAAACCAGACTCCGCCAGAGGTCTGTATATTGGTCTTTGCAGAAGATCCTGAATACTGGCTGCATGGGCTGTTGCCATTAGATCCACACCGCACCAAGCCGCGTGCATAAGCGCGTCGCAGTCTGTTTTTGCCGTGATCTCATCCACAGCAATCACCGTCGGTCCCATGGTGCGTAGGGCTGTTTCAATGCCGTGAGCCTTGCCGCAGCCTGTCAGCACATCCGTCCGGCATTCTTTATAAAAATCAGCGCCAACAGGAAACAGCTCCCCACGCTCGTCCACTACCGCGACACTTCCCCATGCAGCATCCGCTCTCCTACGGATCAGATCCCGTAAGAGGGTTGTTTTTCCGCTCCCCGGCGGTCCCAGAATTAACACGGAACCGGACAGATCGCACCCGTTCCCGATGCCAGGAAAGTCCTTTGCCACACGAATACACAAGGATGTCACCTTACTGATACCTGTCATAATGCCGTTTTGGATCACGCATACACCGCAAATTCCCACCCGATGACCTCCGGTTGCCGTAATATACCCCTGGGCGGCTGTGGATGCAGACCACGGAGAATAACGGCTGGCAGAATTTACCACAAACGAAAGGTCTTCCGGCCTGGCTTTCCGGGAAAGCCAGGTACTTTTACCGTTGAGAACCATTTCCACAGGTTGTCCCAGGCGAAGCCGCAATTCCTGCAACGATTTTGCTCCCTGTTTATTTACCTCGTGGCGCATATCTTGCGGCAGCAGAGATAGAAACGCATCCCAGGCACAATTCATTTGCATCACTCCTACGCAAGTATATGTGCTGAGTGACTCATTCAGAACATAAAAAAACCGGCACGAAATACCGTGCCGGTGGCAGTAATTTACATGTACTATTATCTTTTTTTCTTCGTTATATCCAGTATCCTTACCATTGCCGGGCTAACAGCAATATTCGCAATGAGTTCAAAAACGAAATTTAAGCCAACAAAGAATACAATAAGATACATTCCAATGGATACGCCCTCCCCTGCAGCGCCGCTGCTGACCGCATCCATAAAGAACACCAGAGAACCCAAAAGGAAGATTCCCGTATTTACAACAGGGCAGACGATCGCGCTAACGACAACAGCAAGATAGCGATTAAATTTTTCAAGCAATTTGAAGACAAGGCCCGCACACAATCCTGAAAGAATACCCTTAACCATCACCGTTATAATCGTTCCCGGTATGCTCAGACCCAGCCAATATGCAGCATCCGGTGTTGCGAAGAACATGACACCGGCTACGCCGCCGAGTAATGCCCCTGCAACCGGTCCGCACAAAGTAGCGCCAATTACTACAGGAATCAACGTGAGTGAAATCGAAGCGAGACCGCCGATTTTAATGAATCCTCCGTAATAAGCAAGCACCGCTACGATTGCTGAGAGAATGGCCAACAGTACAAGTTGGTGTGTGTTAACACTCTTTGGGTTTGATTTGTTCATGATTTTCCTCCTTGCTGTCCCTCCGGCAGTCCGGATGGGATGCAAAATATTTATCTACAGCGGCAATCCGCTACAGATCACTCCATATCTCCGGTGTAAGTGTCCTCCAAGTCACCAAAATTCATCTGGGCAGGCTGACCGGAGCGCATAGCCTGCCACTGCTCCTTGGTAATCAGAATGGTACGGGGCTTACTGCCCTGGAACGGACCGACAATGCCCTTTTCCTCCATTTCATCCACGATCCGCGCGGCACGGGCATAGCCCAGTTTTAAACGCCGCTGGAGCATAGATACGGAAGCCTGACCGGTTTCCAGAATCACATCCACTGCAGCAGGCAGCATTTCATCGCCATCCAACTCCTCGGAATTAGGCTGCGCATCGGTTCCGGAAGCCTTGCTGTCCGCCTGAACGGCCTTACGCTCGATCTCCTCCATAATATTCTGGTCATAATTCGTATCAAAGTTTTCTTTGACAAAAGAAGCAACCGCTTCCACCTCAGAATCACTAACAAAACAACCCTGAACACGAACAGGCTTACCGGCACCAATGGGCGCATAGAGCATGTCACCCTTGCCTACCAGTTTTTCAGCGCCTTGGTTATCCAGAATGATGCGCGATTCCATTGCGGATGCAACCGCGAAAGCAATACGGGAAGGAATGTTGGCCTTCATCAAGCCTGTGATAACATCCGCAGAGGGTCTCTGGGTGGCAATCACCAAATGTACGCCGGCTGCACGGCCCATCTGCGCGATACGGCAAATGGATTCTTCCACTTCCTTAGCGGCAACCAGCATCAAATCCGCAAGCTCATCAATAATCACGACCACTCTCGGCAGACGGTCCTTCTCGATCTCACCGGTTTCCACCATGCTGTTGAAAGAGTCCAGATCCCGGACACCGGCATCCCGCATAGTTTCGTAGCGGCGCATCATTTCTGTTACAGCCCACTGCAGCGCGCCGGCAGCCTTCTTAGGATCGGTCACAACCGGAATCAACAGGTGGGGAATACTGTTGTAGATACCCAGTTCCACCATCTTAGGATCGACCATAATCAGCTTGACATCTTCCGGACTAGCCTTATAAAGTAAGCTTATGATCAAAGAGTTCATACAAACAGACTTACCCGAGCCTGTTGTGCCTGCAATCAGCATATGAGGCAGCTTTGCAATATTGCCAACGATACACGAACCGCCAATATCCTTGCCAACCGCAAAGGTCGCCTTGGACTTGGATCGGCTGAACTCGTAAGAATCGATCACCTCACGCAGGGAGACCGTGGTAACAGATCTATTGGGCACTTCAATACCCACAACGGAAATCTTTCCGGGAACTGCCGCAATGCGGACACCGGACGCGCCTAGGCTCAGCGCAATATCGTCAGCGCAGGTAGTCAGCTTGTTCAGCCGTACACCTTTGTCCAGTTCCACCTCATAGCGGGTCACGCTAGGTCCACGGGTAACATTGATAATGTGGGCATCGATCTTAAAGCTTGCCAGTGTTTCGTTCAGACGGCGGGTATTTTCGCGCATCTCCATAGTGCCGTCCTGCACACCGCGACTGGGCGCAGTTAAAAGATCAATGGGCGGGAACCGATACTCCTGCTTGACCTGTGTTGCTGCCTGGGCGATCTCTGCGGCAACCTGCGCGGCAGACTCCTGCGCCTGTTTGGCAGTCACTTTCCCCGGGATCTCCACCGGCACATCCGGCTGGACGGGCTGCGCAACAATGGGAGATTCCTCAAAAATCGGCGCTTCGGGAATGGGCTCATCCTTCTCGAAAGAAGGCATTACCGGAGGTATCGGTGCCTGCTTCGGCGCAGGATTCACAGCCTTAGGCTGAGGAATCAAGATATCAATGTCCACATCCTCTGTAACCGCCTTTCCGGCTGCAGCAACGGGAGTTGCAACATCCGTGTCAATATGGCGCATAAAATCGGAGTTGCTGGGCTTTGGGGACTTTCTTACAGCAGGAGCAGGCGTTTCTTCCACAAGATCCATGTCCAGCTCCAGCTGTTCTTCTTGCCGGCGGCGCTTTTGTTCTACATAAGCGATCCGCTTGTTTGCCAGATGGTTTACAACCACCGCAGCAGGCTCCTGTCTCTCTTCTACCTCATCCTCCCAATCTGCTCTGGGACGGTTCTGAATGGCACGAACAATGCTGGGAATCGTGATTTGAAATGCTGCCAGCAATGTCAGCACAGCCGCAATCACCAAAATAATGTACGAAATCGCAGTACCAAGCAACCAGTGCAGGAACAAAGAAATGCTGCCACAGAGCACACCCGCTGTGGTTCCGGCCGCGCCGCCCTTCCAAAGGGCAACCAATAACGCGCCACCGGAGGGCAGATTTTCTCCGCTGATCATGCCAAGCTGTGAGATAACACCGCATAGCAGAATGAAAACGATCATACAAATGCTGCGCAGCTTGATCGGACGCTTGCCACTGAACGCCTGAATGACAAATAAGTAAAGCAGTCCGGGGATCGCTACATAGAAACTCACCTTACCCACAATACCCAAAATGATATTCTGAATCAGGCGAACAGCCGCACCCTCCGGTTCAAAGAAAATCACCAAAAACAGGATAAAGAGACCGGCGCAGACCAACGATGTGATTGCACGCACCGGTACTCTGGTTTGAGAAGCCGCTTTACTGTTTGTTGAATTTTTCTTAGTGTCCGCAGCAGTTTTAGACCTGTTCTTTTTCTTCGCTGCCGCAGCTTTTTGCGCCTGGGTCGAAGTCTTTTTCCCTGCCATATGGAAACCTCCCACTAAATAATCGTCAGATACAGGACAAACGCCAGCAGCGCCGCGCCCCAAGAATAATAGGCAAAGGCAGTAAAGCCCGGCCTTCTACCAAAATATCGAATTACATATATACCAAGATAACTCCCTGCAAAAGCCGCAGCAGATGCTGACAGGCACTGCAGGAATCCCGGCGATGCCTGTGCTGAAATCAGCAAAAAGAAATCAAGCAAGCACAAACACAGCAACGCCGGAATACATAAAAGCAACGCAAGTTCCACCGCAAAGCCTTTATCTGCCCCCCTCATTCTGGCAAAGGACACCATGGTTGCCATTCTGGAAAACCCGGAAAGCACAGACAGCGCGCCGGAAAGGCCAATCAGTAAGGAATCGAATCCGGACATGGCACGGGCATCTTTATTGCCGCGAAGCATAAATTGCGGAAAATAAAGAATCAGCCCGTTGAGGATCAGGACCACACCTTGCAGCCATAAAAGATTAGACAATGCTGCACACCGTACCGTAAACAAAAGGCCTAATACCAGTGGAATCGCGGTAGATATCACCATTCTGCGCTGGAGCAAAACCGCAGCATCCGGTTTTCTTCGGCGCCTGTGGGCAGGAATTAACGATAATTTTTGCTCCCGGCGCATACGCAAAAGGGTGTTATGACACGCCAAAAGCAGCCCCAGCACAGAAAACAGCCGCACACACAACCGAAGAAGGGGCGGTTCCGGATACATTCCCGTCATCTGCGTGAAGAACATTCGATGGGTCTCAGCGGAAACAGGCAAAAATTCTGTTAATCCGGATATAAAACCGTATAAAAGGCTTTGGAGCACGCCAGAATTCATGCAGTCCCTCCTCCCATAAAAATGTTCATGTTATCATAACATATTTCTTCTGAAATTTCCACCCCGTATCTAAAAAAACCTTAAAGATTGTTATTTTTGCCTGCTTGACGACCCTTATTTCCCTTTTCAATCATTTTGTGCAGCGCTGCCAGTGCATCGCTGATCCCGCCTAAACGGTCGATCAGGCCGCAGGAAACCGCTTCCTTACCATAAAGAATCGTACCTACATCCGTCGCCATTTTTCCGGTTGCCATCATATAGTTTTCGAATTCTTCTCCGGAAATACGGGAATTTGCCGTTACAAAATCTGCAATCTGCTCCTGAATCCGTTGGAAATATCGGAAAGTCTGGGGAGCGCCAACAACGAGGCCTGTCATTCTTACCGGGTGGACAGTCATGCTGGCTGTAGGGGTAATAAAGGATTTCTTTGTGCAAACCGCCAAGGGAATCCCAATGGAATGACCGCCGCCCAAAACCAAAGAGACTGTGGGTTTCTTCATGCCGGCAATCATTTGTGCGATGGCAAGTCCAGCTTCAATATCACCGCCAACCGTATTCAAAAGCAACAGAAGACCGTCGATATCATCACTCTCTTCGATACCTGCCAGAAGTGGCAGAACGTGTTCATACTTTGTCGTTTTAATATTCTCGGGCGCGATCTGATGCCCCTCAACCTGTCCAATGATCGTTAAGGTATAGATATTGCCATTTTTCCCTTTCGTAATGTCAGACCCAAGTTCTATCACCTGTTCCTGCTCCTGTTTTTTCATTTGTGCGTCTTTATTTTCCTGCATAATTCTTACCTCCAAAATTTTTTCTTTTAGTAGGATATCCCGTTTTTTGACTGTAAAACATAAAGGCAAAAAAACACAAGAAAATTGACAAGAATCCCATCCAATGGTATAGTATAAAAAGAATTTTTAAGAACAAGAGGTAATCGTTATGGACCATCAGGCACTTGCCCAATTGCTGTTTCCGCAGGTCACCGAAACCCCCGAGGATATCGAAGCCAAATTCCCTCGCCGGGAATTGCCGGAAGGCGCTGTTGTCACCCGTATGGCCCCCTCTCCCACCGGCTTTGTCCATTTGGGTAATCTGGTGCAGGGCATGATCTCTGAGCGCATGGCGCACCAAACCGGCGGCGTTCTGTTTCTTCGTGTGGAAGACACCGACGCCAAACGGGAAGTTCCCGGTGCCGTAGAAATTTTGATCGACACTTTAAAGCACTACGGTATTCATTTTGACGAGGGTGCGACTCACGAAGGCGATCACGGACTATACGGTCCTTACCGGCAGCGTCAAAGAGCCGCGATCTATCATGTATTCGCAAAGAAGCTGGTCAGTGAAGGCAAAGCCTACCCCTGCTTCTGCACCGAAGAGGAATTATCCGCTATCCGTCAGCAGCAGGAAGCAAACAAGGAAACCACCGGCTACTACGGCAAGTATGCCATCTGGCGTGACCGCTCTATAGAAGATGTCCGGGCACAGCTGGATGCCGGTAACCCCTGGGTCCTGCGTTTCCGCAGTGAAGGCTCCATTGAAAACCAATTTAAATTTGAAGACTTGGTCAAAGGCAAGCTGACTATCACCGAAAATGATGTAGACCATGTTCTGCTGAAGTCTGACGGCATCCCCACCTATCACTTTGCCCATGCAGTTGATGATCAGCTAATGCGCACGACTCATGTAGTACGGGGCGATGAATGGCTTCCCAGCCTGCCATTCCACATTCAGCTGTTCAAGGCCCTCGGATTTAAGCTTCCCAAGTATGTCCACATTGGACCGCTGATGAAGATGGACGGCAGCTCCAAGCGTAAACTGAGCAAACGTAAGGACCCCGAGCTTGCCCTGACTTACTATAAAGCGGAAGGCTTTTCTGTGCAGGCTATGCGGGAGTATTTAATGACCGTGCTTAACTCCAATTTTGAAGACTGGCGCAGAGCGAATAGCGATGCTGACATGGATACCTTCCAGTTCAGCCCCAAAAAGCTGAATCCTGCCGGTTCTCTGTTTGACTACGCCAAGCTTGTGGATGTTTCCAAAAATGTGATCTCCAAAATGTCCGCAGAAGAAGTTTTCAAGCTCCTTGTTGCGTGGGCAGCTGAATTTGATCCCAAGTTTGCAGAAAAATTAAACGAAGATCCCGCCTTTGCTACGGCAATTCTGGCCATTGGCCGTGGTGGAAAGAAGCCCAGAAAAGATCTGGCCACCTGGAAGGAAGCCAAACCGTACATGGGCTTCTTCTATGACGAATATTGGGAGCTTCCCGATTTTGCCAGCGCTTTTGCGCCTTCCGTGATTCGTGCTGTCCTGGAAAAATTCCTGAAAACCTACGATCCTGCAGACGATTCCTCCGCCTGGTTTGATAAGGTCAAAGCCATTACGGAGGAGATCGGCTTTACCACTGACATGAAGGCGTATAAGGCAGATCCTTCTGCCTACTCAGGTAATGTTGCGGATGTATCCACCTTTATCCGCCAAGCTGTTACCGGCAAAACAAATTCTCCGGATCTTTACACCGTGATGCAGATCCTGGGTAAGGAGCGCACAGAACAAAGAATCCGTCAGGTTCTGTCTACACTAACTTAAATTCAGTAAATATCGCAAACTCCCTCAGCCAAAAAGGTTGAGGGAGTTTGCTTTTATAATACTGAGCACTACAGCTTGACTGTCTTCAGTCGATCAAGTTCTTCTTCCTGAAGTCCAGAATAGTTGATAACTAACGTTTTCTCCTTCTCATGCGGAGCACTGCTGCCATAGTAACTGCTTAAAGTCCGCACGCGAACTCCGGCTTCGGCAAATCTTGATACCAGCTCTCCATCTGAAAGCTGTGTATCCACCTTGAGCAAAAAATGCAAGCCGGCATTTTCTTCACAAATTTCCGCGTTTTCCGACCAATCACAGGACCGCAGCACATCCATCACCCGATCCCGTCTTGTCTTATAGAATCGGCGCATACGGTTAATGTGTTTTTCAAAGTACCCACGGCTCAAAAATCGCTCTAGTGTATATTGATCAAAGGCGGAAACAGTGCAGCTATAGAAACCTAACTTCTGTCGAAAAACCTCTCCTAAGGCCTTCGGAAGAATCATATAGCTGATTCGAATGGACGGCGCTAAGGTTTTGGAAAAGGTGTTCATGTAGATTACCCGTCCATTTCTGTCCAAGGTCTGCATCGCAGGCATAGGGTGGGCATGGAAACGAAATTCGCTGTCATAATCGTCCTCGATAATATAGCTATCATGCTCCCGCGCCCACTCCAAAAGTTCCATACGACGGCCCATAGGCATCACCAGCCCTGTTGGGAAATGATGGGAAGGTGAAATATGCAGCACATCTACATCCCGCAATCCATTCTTGACAACTCCCTGGTCATCCATGGGTACACCCACACACCGCACGCCGCCGGCAGTATAGATTCTCCGTATTTTATCATAACCGGGTTCTTCTGTTCCATAAATACGGTCTCTGCCCAGCAGCTGGATCAGTAAATTATATAAAAAATCAGTCCCCGCACCAAGAATAATATTGTCCGGATCTACATGCATACCACGAAACTGCGCCAAATGTCTTGCGATGCTCTGCCGCAAGCCAAAATACCCTTGATACGGTGGTGTCTGCAGCAACCGGTGACCATATTCCTGCATAACTTCCCTTTGAAGGCGGTTCCATACAGAGAAAGGAAAATGGGCAGGTCCATTGGCAGTCAGATCCAACGGCCAGCTTTCCGTCTGTTCTTTCTCAGAAAATTGAGTGTGTGGAAGCTGTTGCGGATGAGCCACCTTTTCCACGAAATACCCTACCTTTTCGTGGGAACGGATATAACCTTCCGCCAAAAGTTGGCTGTATGCTGTTTCCACAGTAATTTTACTGATCTCCAAATGGGCAGCTAAGGCACGTTTGGAAGGCAATTTGTCTCCCGGCGCCAGTTCACCTGACAAAATAGATTGCCGTAAACAGCGGTAAAGAGCTTCATATAGAGGTACTCCGGGCGCTTTTTTCAGTTCATAAGTCAGCACACTGCTACCTCCCTATCCTAAAAACTTATATACGCTGTTTTCTTTTTCTCTTGCGGTACTTGCGAATCATCGCAACAATTACTCTATCAGACCAATCGCATATCCTTTGCAACGCGAAGAACACCGTTGGGGTCATAAGGATCAGCACCAGCATCACAAGACCCGTGCGCCAACTGCCAATTCTCAATTCAAACAGCCCCGGCAAAAGCGCAAAGCAGCCTGCTAACGCAATCGCCATAGCAAACCAAATGATGCGCCGGAATTTATCGAAAGGCTTGCTGGTCTGAAACAGCACCAAAAGTCCCACGATACCTAATATTGCCGCGCAGACCGGGTATATTTCTGTTACTTCCATGCCAAACACAGCCATAAAAGCTTGTGCCATTAAAACCACAAAAATATTGGTCAAGCCACCCGGCAAGGCGCGCCGCAGCACTCCGCGGAGAAATCTCCCCTTGACCCGCTCAAAATTGGGTTCCATTGCCAGAAAGAAAGATGGGACACCAATGGTTAATGCAGAAATCATTGTCAGATGGATGGGCTCCACCGGATACGGCCAGATGGTAAACAAGGAAATCAGCGCAAGACCCAGAGAGAAAATGTTCTTCACCAAAAACAACGTTGCGGCTCGTTGGATATTATTGATCACCCGCCGACCTTCATCCACAATGCCCGGCATTGCAGAAAAATCCGACTTTAACAGAACGATTCGTGCCACCTGGGTAGCAGCCTGTGCGCCGGAAGCCATAGCGATACCACAGTCAGCCTCCTTCAAGGCCAATACATCATTCACACCATCACCGGTCATAGCAACAGTGTGCTTGCGTTTTTTGAAGGCTTGAATCAACCGCTTTTTCTGATCTGGGGTCACACGGCCAAAGACCGTATACTTCTCAACAGCATTTAAGTAGTCTTCGTCCGTCTGCAGCAGCTTCGCATCTATATAACAGTCTGCATTGGGGATCCCGGCACGGCGGGCAACTTCAGAAGCCGTCAACGGATCATCTCCGGATATTACCTTCACAGAAACACCTTGCTCCGCAAAATACCGAAAAGTATCCGGTGCCTCTTTGCGAATACGGTTCGTCAGCAGCACTAACGCCAAAGGACTTAGTTTTCCCGGCTCCAAGCTTTCTGAAAGGTCTGCCCCATACTGGGCAACCATCAACACACGGTATCCGGTACCTGCCCACTGCTCCACATCTGACCTATATTCTTCAAACCGCTCCCCAAGGATACACTCGGGAGCGCCCACAACAAATGAGCCATGGCCCTGAAACGCCGCAGCGCTCCATTTCAGCTCCGATGTAAACGGGATATGACGGGTACAGGTCCAATCATTTTCCTGTGCAAACATTTCTGACATTGCCCGGGCGGTGTCGTTTTCCGGAGTATCTACTGAATAGAACGCCGCAAGAATCTTCTCCAGGCGCTCCGGAGGGTCCTTGGTAAGAGGAACTACATTCTCCACCTGCATGACCGCTTCCGTGATAGTTCCGGTCTTATCCACACAAAGAACATCCACACGCGCCAATGTCTCAATGCAGTTCATATCTTGAACCAATACTTTTCGCCGGGCGAGCACCAAAGCTGATGCCGCCATAGCCACACTTGTCAGCAAGTAGAGGCCTTCCGGGATCATACCAACCAAGGCTGCAACTGTTGCTTCCACACTATCCCGGAAAGGCAGCTGCAAAGCCTTAAACTCCTGGTAAAACAAAAACAAGCCTACGGGGATCAGAATAATACCTACGCCACGGATCAGACGATCCAGGGAAAGCATCATGCCGGACTTGGACGCGTGAGGATCTGCTTTTGCCTCAGCAGCAAGGCGGGCTGCGTAGGCATCCGCACCCACCTGTGTCAGCCTGACACGCCCACTGCCAGCCACCACGAAACTGCCGGAGCGCAAAATATCTCCCGGCAGTTTTTCTACCGGATCTTCTTCACCGGTAATCAGCGCCTCATTTAACAGCAGGCGACCAGTACAAACTATTGCGTCAGCACAGATTTGATCGCCGGGCATAAACGCAACGATATCATCCCTGACAAGCAGGTCAGAACGAATGACTTCTACTTTACCTTCCCGTATGGTCTTCAGCTGCTGCGCAGCAACCAGCGTCAGCTTATCCACCGCACGCTTGGCTCGGATCTCCTGATAGCAGCCAATGGCGATATTGCACACCACCACAATTAAGAACGTCATATTCTTCACCGAAGAGCCGGCAATGACTAGAAGCACAGCAAGAACCACAAAAATAAGATTAAAAAATGTAAGCAGGTTCTCAGCAATAATCTCTTTTACCGTGCGGGTCGCGCTCTGGTGGATTCCATTGGACAAGCCGGATTCCTGGCGAAGCAAAACAGCAGTTTTGTCCAGCCCTGTTTCCGGATCCGTTATAAAAACCGGAACTTCTTGAGTTGGGGGCGGTGCTTTTTTTATGATTTTCCCCATAAATGCGCCTCCTTAGAGGTAAATTTCATTCTCAGCATCAACTTGCGGCAAACCGTTTGCACGATCCCAAATCACCAGCAAGCAGCCTGACTGAACACGGATGCGCGCTTCGGTTCCCAAAAAACGATTGCTGACACCTAACGGGAAACCAGCGGTTAATGTCCCGTTAGTCATAGGATACTTTACACCTTCCAAAGATACGCCAGTTGCATCCTGCCCAAGGCAAAATACTGACAGATATCCTTTTGCTGTTTTCGGGAATATCATTTCACCGGGTGAAAGAACGGAAACGATCTGATTTTGACCGATCAGAAAACCCCCAGCCCCCTGTTCTGCCAAGAACAGCAGCGTCTGAAAGTTTGCAACCGTGTGTTCCAGGCGAGGGCCTTCCACACCACCATAGATGATGAATTTCCGGCAGCCTGCCTCCAGTCCGCAGCGAACTGCCAGCATAGCATCCGTATCATCCTTCTCACAAGGAAATACCTTACTCCCCCGGGGAACGTAGCCCAAGGAATCAAAGTCTCCCAAAATCACCCCCGGTTCTACCCCCAGCTCCTGGGTGTGGCGTAACCCCCCATCCGCAGCAATCACCAGATCTTCCGGCGCAATAGGCTCATACAGGCTATCAAATCCACCTGCGCAGAAAATAATGCATTTTCCCATAATTTCACCTCATTTTACATGTATTGTAGCACAGTTTTGTTTTTTCGAAAAGTACCTGTATATAAATAATTCATTAAGTTCCTGTATCCTTGCATTTACAGATGTAACATGATATGATAATGAAAATATTGGAGGGAACATTATGGATAGAATCAAGAAGCCATGCATACAGGGCGCATATCTGGCACACAATGCAACCGTTGTAGGCGATGTGATCCTGGCGGAAGATGTTAACATTTGGTACGGCGCAGTAGTTCGTGGTGACTCCGGCGCGATCCGGATCGGCAGCGGCACCAATATTCAGGACAACTGTGTGCTGCATGAGAAAATCACGATTGGAAAGAATTGCACCATTGGACACGGCGCTATCGTCCACGGCTGCACCATTGGCGACGGCTGCCTCATCGGCATGGGCGCCATTATTTTAAACGGCGCCGTATTAGAAGATGGCTGTTTGGTTGGCGCAGGCACTTTGGTAACCGGAAAGATTCATGCCCCAGCAGGTTCTTTGGTTTTGGGCAGTCCTGCCAAGGTGGTACGGGAACTGACTAAGGACGAGAAAGTAGCCTCTCTGGAAGATGCCAGACATTATATTGAACTGGCCCGCAAGCAGTTGGATGGGAAATGATATACTATCCGTTCCGCCAAGAACGGATAGCCTTGCAAAAGCCTAATTTGTCGAGTTGACAAATTAGGCTTTTTACACGGTAGGAGTGTCGGGATTCGCAAATCGCACTTGCTTGATTGCTATCCACATCCATACTGGATGCGTCTATCAATTAAGGGATTCTCCCACGGCCTAAGAAACAGTCCACTGGACTGTTTCTTACCCTCACTTCGTTCAGGCCAGCCTTTCGAATCCCGACACAGATTAAAAATCCGGCAACCACAGATGTGGTCGCCGGATTTTTGGTCGGAGTGTCGGGATTCGAACCCGAGGCCTCTTGGACCCGAACCAAGCGCGATACCAAGCTTCGCCACACCCCGATAGCCAAAGTATTATAATGAATTTTCCGAGTATTGTCAAGTGCCGCAGTCTCTTTTTTGCATATACACCCCACCGGATCATAAAATTATCCGGGAGGAATTTCTATGAGCTATCAAATTATTTACGATTCCAAGGACAAGCACATAGCAAACAAACAGAAAAGACGCAGGCACGCAGGAGTCACGGTATGTATCCTAGGTATACTTATATTAGGAATCCTGCGGATCAGCGGTTGGGGGGATGCCTTGTGGCAATATATGATCCCCGGTGACCCAGCGATCACTACAGAAGCTTTTCAGAATTTATCCGACAGTCTGCAAAACGGACAAAGTCTTTCTGATGCCGTATTCGTATTCTGTGACACCGTGATACAAGGAGCAAAGCTTGGGTAACAAAGTATTGGTAAAGCTGAGTCCGGCTTTTTGCATTATGCTGGCTATGATGCTATTGATCCTGCCTCTGAAATGGCTGGCAGCTGCCGCTATAGCCGCCATGTATCATGAGCTCTGTCATGTAATCGCGATCCGTTTATGCCGCGGCGATATACACCGGTTTTCCCTTTCTGCTGACGGAGCCAGTCTTGACATTTCTTCATTATCTGCCGCTCAGGAACTTATCTGCTCGCTGGCAGGTCCTATTGGTGGCCTTTGTCTTCTTTTCTTCGCACACTGGATCCCGCGAATTGCGGTTTGCGCCGCATTTCAGTCTCTATATAATCTTTTGCCGATCTATCCACTGGACGGAGGACGCGCTCTGTGGTGCGGAATCACTATGATCATGCCTGAGAACCGGGCCGCAAGATTTTATAAGCTTGTTGAGACGGTATGCCTGGCAGCAATCCTGCTAACAGCTGTCTACGGTGCTGTATTTCTAAAACTTGGATTTAGCGCCATGATCCCGGCAATTTTGATCGCCGCACATACAAAGTTCAGAAAAACTCCTTGCAAACAAAGGCTGCAGCGGTTACAATGATACTATCATTTTGACAGAGGTATACTATGACCGAATTAATCCAGAGAATTCTCCCTACCGTACAAAAGCCGGCGCGGTACACCGGCGGAGAATATAATGAGATCATTAAAGATCCTGCACAAGTCAGAGTGCAGGTCGCTTTCTGCTTTCCGGATACATATGAGATCGGTATGTCCAATTTAGGTATGCGGATCCTCTACGGCGTGATGAACGAAATAGATGGCGTATGGTGTCAGCGGGTGTTCGCACCCTGGGGCGATATGGAAGCCGCTATGCGTCTGCATAATTTGCCTCTGTGGGCCTTGGAGAGCAAACAGCCGGTAAAGGAATTTGATATGATCGCCTTTACGGTGGGCTATGAAATGTGCTATTCCAACATTCTGAATATGTTGGATCTTGCCGGGATCCCACTTCTTTCCAGCCAGCGGACAGGTCTGAAGAACATTGTGTTTGCCGGTGGTGTATGCGCCTTTAATCCGGAGCCTTTGGCTGATTTTATCGATTTCTTCTCTTTAGGGGAAGGTGAAGAAAGCACGGTTGAGATCGTTTCCCTGTATGACCGGGCCAAAGCGGAAAACTGGACGAAAGAACAGTTTCTTTGGGAAGTTTCCAAGATTCCCGGTGTCTATGTCCCCTCCTTTTACCGTCACGAGTACAAGGAAGACGGCACTTTGGCTGAGATCGTCCCTGTAAACGGCGCGCCTAAGACCGTAACAAAGCGAATCGTCGAAAATCTGGACAAGGCATATTGGCCCACGAAAATGATCGTCCCTTCTACGGAGATCGTCCATGACCGGGCGAATCTGGAAGTGTTTCGGGGCTGTATCCGTGGCTGCCGGTTTTGCCAGGCGGGTTTTTCCTGCCGTCCTGTGCGAAAAAAGAGTCCGGATGTTTTATACCGGCAGGCAGTGGAAACCATGGAGGATTCCGGCAACAACGAGATCACCCTCTCCAGCCTGTCCACGTCCGACTACCGGGGCTTAAAAGAACTTACAGACCGGATGATCCCCTACTGTGAAGCCAATCACATTAACCTCTCTGTCCCCTCTCTCCGGGCGGATAACTTCTCTGTAGAACTGATGCACAAGCTGCAGACGGTTCGAAAAAGCGGTCTGACCTTTGCGCCGGAAGCGGGAACCCAGCGCTTAAGAGATGTTATCAACAAGAATCTTACCGAAGCGGAGATCCTGACCACCTGCGCCAACGCTTTCTCCGGCGGCTGGAATAATGTGAAGCTATACTTTATGCTTGGTCTTCCCACAGAAACCGACGAAGATGTCCTTGGCATCGCGGAGCTGGTATACAAGGTGATCCAGACCTGGAAAGAAAAGGCCACTAACAAAAAGCGTGGGCTGCGCGTTCATGTGGCTACTGCCTACTTTGTGCCCAAGCCACACACCCCATTCCAATGGGAAAAGCAGATCACCCCCGAAGAATATTTGCGCCGCTGCCGGCTTTTGAAGAGTCATTTTTACGCAAAGTCCATAGAATATAACTACCACGGTCCGGATCTCAGCCGTTTGGAAGCTGTATTTGCAAGAGGTGACCGCCGCCTTGGCCCTGTCATTGCCGAGGCTGTGAAAAACGGCGCAAGACTGGACGGTTGGGATGAATATTTCAACTATGCAAAGTGGTTTGATGCTTTTGAAGCCTGCGGCATCGACCCGGATTTCTATACCGTCCGCGGCTATGATGAAAAGGAAGTTCTCCCCTGGGATACCATCGATGTTGGCATCAGCAAGAAATTCCTTTTGCGGGAACGCAAACGAGCCTACGAGGAAGTCATCACGCCGGACTGTCGGGAAAGCTGCGCCGGATGCGGCGCAGCCTGCCTGTTAAAGGAGGTGTCCTGCGATGCCTAGAGCATTATTCCAAAAAACAGGAAATGCCGTTTATATCTCCCATCTGGACCTGATGCGGCTGTTCCAGCGTTCATTTAAACGCGCAGGGCTTCCTTTGACCCACACCCACGGTTTTAATCCCCGTCCGTCCGTATCCATTGCCCTCCCCCTTTCTGTAGGCATAGAAAGCCACTGTGAGCTTTTGGACTTTGACCTGGACGGAGAAGCCGTGACTTGCGATATCATTCGTGACGGGTTAAACCGTGCTCTTGTGGAAGGTGTGAAGGTCTTGTCGGTTTATGAGGATGGTGCCAAAATCAAACATCTGGCATATTTGGATTGCCGGATCGACTTGGAATATGATGCCGGCATCCCGGAGCATGCCCAATCCGCCATTACCGAACTGTTTTCAAAGCCGTCTCTGACCGTCGAGAAAAAGAGCAAAAACGGAAATACGGAACAGGACCTGATCCCCATGATCCGCAGTTTGCGGCTGGAAAAACAAGACGAGTATACCCTGTGTATTTTCGCCAGAGTATGTTGTCAGAATCCCACACTGAATCCTTCGCAGCTTGTGGCAGCGATTACAAAGTATCTTCCGGAGTATTCCCCGAATTTCAGTAAATGCTGCCGTCTCGAGGTCTTTGACCATCAAGAAAATGTATTTCGATAAGGAGTCAATATTATGGAAAATCTGATTGAATTGGAAGACTGCCCTGTTTGCCGGGGTAACGGCATCATCAGCCACGAAGGCGGCTGGAACGTACAGGTAGAGTGCGCTATGTGCGGCAGCCACACGGTCTATGTAGAATATGGAAACGAAGAAGAAAAGAAGACTGCGGAGCAAAAAGTCGCTCGTTTGTGGAATTTAGGGAAAGTGATCAAGGCCAGCGCCGGCGAATAAATTTCAACGAGCAAATCTACGGATTTGTTTTGAGAAAGACTTGCTTACTGTTTCTCCAATGCAAAATATTTTGCGGAAGAAATATCCAAAAATATTTTCAAAAAGGGCTTGCATTTTCTGACAATGTATGCTAGAATACTCTGGCGTTAAGGAAATGCAACGCATCCGGGTGTGGCGAAGTTTGGTATCGCGCTTGAATGGGGTTCAAGAGGCCTCGAGTTCGAATCTCGACACTCGGACCAAATAACGGGAAGTTTCTTTTGAAACTTCCCGTTATTTCTTTCTGTGGAGAGATTCGAATTCCAAATCGCAATATGCCGGTGGCATATTGCTGCCACCAGTTCAAAAACTGGTGGCCACCTTTATTTTGACCCAATGGGGCAAAATGCAAACGAATCTCGACACTCGGACCCAGCACTAAATAACCCCCATCACGCGGACAAACAGGAAAACTCTGAAATCATGCGATTTCAGAGTTTTCTTATTACATATTTTCAGCAATTTTGATAGATAGTCGCCAAAGCATCATGCACGGCTTTGTAGCGTTCAAAGAGTCGGTCATAGAGCAACCTATTTTCCGGATTTGGTATGCAGACAGAATCTACCTTTACGCAAGTTTCAGCGGCCTTTGTAAAGCTCTCATACCAACCATACCCTACAGCAGCAACCATTGCTGATCCAAAGGATGAGTCATCGACCTGTACTTTTTCTAGGGTTATGTCAAGGACATCCGCAACGATTTGCCGCCACAGCGCCCCTTTGGCGCCACCGCCAATCACGCGCACCCGGGACATAGGAACATTGAGAGCTTTCAATGTGTCCAAACAGTCCCGTAAGCTGAAGGCAACGCCCTCCAAGGTTGCCCGGGTAAAGTGAGCCTTGGTGTGAGCCGCGCTGATGCCTGTGTAGCTGCCCCGGAGATTGGGATCATTGTAGGGTGTTAACTCTCCGTTCAGATAGGGATGGAACATTAAACCCTGACTGCCCGGGGGCACTTGGTCAGCATCCTGATTCAGTTCCTCGTAGGGACGGATTCCCAAAGTATCCCGATACCATCGGTAGCTGTTAGCACAGCTGGCTGTGCCGGTTCCGGGATACCACAGACCCTGTTCCAGATACCGATAGTTAAAGATAAACTCACTATCCAGCTTATTCTCTGCAATCACGCAGATCCGTCCTGCGGTGGCAAGCTTAACAGTAGCATGTCCCGGCTGCGTACTGCCTGCTGCCAAAATCTCCACGGCAGTATCCGTTGTGCCGACAAACACTTTGGTTCCGGGTGCCAGCCCGAATTCTTCCGCCGCAGATTCCGACACATACCCAAATAAATCCGTAGGCAGGCAAACCCTCGGCAGCCACGATTCCTCAATCTGACCGATTTTACAAAGCTCCTGAGACCAAGTCTGCCGGTTGACATTATAGAACATAGACCCGGATGCATCGATATGGTCGGTGACATCCACATTCTCTCCCCCGGTTAACCGCTGACGAAGATAATCCTTTGCAAACAGAATGTGACGGATTCTCTTCCAATTATCCGGTTCATTCTCCTGCAGCCACATGAGCTGCGGCAATGTCCATACGGTTGTGGGAGCATTCAGCGTCTGCTGCTGAATCAGACAGATGTGATCCCGGCGCAGTTTTTGCACCTGCTCCATGCTTCTCTGGTCCGTCCAAAGGATCGCAGGACGAATGATCTTCCGGTCATGATCCAAAAGAACAGCTGTGTGCGTCGCGGCATCCGGAGCAACCGCTTTAATCTGGGAAGGAGCAATTTTGGCTTTTTGCAGAAGACACCCTAGAGCTGTCTGAAAAGCCCGGCACCAATCCTCCGGATCCTGCTCACACCAACCAACGTGGGGGTAGGCGGTTGGATATTCACACTGTGCGTCAGCGGCAATTGTGCCGTCTTTGGATAACAGCGTCAGCTTTACCGAACCGCTGCCAATATCAGCGCCCAATACATATTCCATAGTCTTTCCCTCCTGTAAGAGGATCGTTTATTTGTTCAGAATCCAATCGTGATTCGGGTCGTTGGTTCTGTGGATACCTTGGATATCCCCCGCCATGAGCCAAAGAATATACATACGGTATCCAGGGGCAGTCTGGGTCAGGTGGTAGCCCTTGGGGAACTCCACCAGGTCGTTGTTCTTGACCCGGTAGGTTTCGTCAATCTCTCCGTCCCGTGTGTATAGGCTTTGGAAACCAAAGCCCTGCTCTTTATCGAAGAGGAAGAAGTAGATTTCTTCAGCAACGGACTCCCTGGGCATATCATCCACATCGTGCTTATGACCGGGATAGCCTGCCCAGTTGCCGGGTTCTACGAAGGATTCGCCTATTGTCAAATAATCCGCCTTACTGTCACCGTCGATGATGATGTGACAGTCCCGTTTCCAGGGATGCTCACCCAAGGTCATGACCTTGACATCCTTGGGCTGGCGGTATTCCGGCTGGGAATCCTTGTCTGTGGGGGTGTCGATGACGGCGATCTGTACCTCATCACAGCCGGTGAAGGTGACGGTGTGGTTTCTGGGAATGTAAATGCTGTGGCAAGGGCCGTCAAACACATTCACTCTGCCACCAACCGCCTTCCAGTTGCAGCCGTTGGTTTCTACATCCGCATGACCGGAGAGGAAAATGAAGGCGTACTCCTTATTTTCAGTCTGCAAAGTGACGCAATCACCGGCGCTTAGCCGAATCATGCCGAATTCCAGACGCTTACAGCTGCATTTATCTATTTCACACAGCTTTGTATAGCCTGTCTGCGGGGTGTATGTCTTTTTGAAATTCATGATAATTCCTCCAATAGCTTGTGGACTACGGTTTCCCAGTCACCTACGATTCCATAGTCTGCATAATCGAAAATGGGTGCTTTGGGGTCGGAATTGATTGCGATAATTGTTTTGGAACCGGAGATTCCAGCTAAATGCTGTACGGCACCGCTGATGCCGAAAGCAAGGTATATTTGAGGGCTGACACAAGTACCCGTCATGCCCACTTGACAGCTGTAGGGGGCAAATCCGGCATCTACCGCACTTCGGGAAGCCGCAACGGTGCCACCTAACAAGGTCGCCAAACGATGAAGTTTCTCAAATCCTGCTTTCGAGCCAACGCCCAAACCGCCTGCAATCATAATTTCTGCTTGATGCAGAGGTAACTGGTCTTCAAAAGGCCGGTAGCCCTGGCAGGTTACCCGTTCATGGGGTGATGAAAATCTTTCTTTCACAATGACCGGGTCGCTACAGGGTTGCTTCACGGCAGGAAAACAGCCGGGACGCACAGTTGCCATTTGTATGGGGCTTTTCGTCAGAATCGTAGCCATCAGAGAGCTGCCAAAGGCAGGTCTGACCTGCAGTAGCTTTCCGTTTTCCAAAGCTAGTTCCGTGCAATCTGCCGTCAGTCCGGCTCTTAAACGGTACGCCAGCTGTGGCAGGATTCCACGCATTTGCACCGTTGCGGGAGCCAACAGGATCTTACTGTCGGTCTTTCGAATAAACTCTTCAAGACAGGCAGCAATGGCAGTTTCATCCGGGCCGAGGTCATCAACTGTATGAATATATTTCGCGCCATAATCCACTGCCGCAGCAGCATCCCTGGACGGTACCAATACGCGAACAGGCGCTCCCTGCCCAATAGATACCGTTTTGGACAAAAGCCCCGAATCCAGCTCAAAGGGGCAAAGAACGGTAATTTCCATCACTTTACCTCCTTAAGCAGAGTTAAGATTCGCGCTGTACCAACAGCAAGGTCCGCTTCTTTCGGCCCGTTACGGTGTCCGTGGCGCATGGGATGAATTTTGACAACTTTAGTCAAAGAGCCTGATTGTCCACATGTTTCCGGTGAAAGATCAAGATCCTGTGTATTCAGCATAAGAACCGTCTTTTCCCGTGCCTTTCGCATAGCCATGATTCCCGGCAGACGAAGGGTATAGGCATAAGGCTGCACAGACACAACGCACGGAAGATCCAGCGTCAATTTCTGTATCCCCTTCTCCAAAATACGGTCTAAAGCACATTGTTGATTGCTCACGGCAAGATTCTCCGTATTGGTAATGCAGGTCATATTCAGCGCAGCTGCCAGCATACCCGGAATCTGTCCCGTATCTCCGTCCAGGGATTGTTTGCCGCACAGGATCAGATCAAAGCCACCCAGCTTTTCAACCGCCGCAGCAAGCACCCTGGCGGTTGCGTAAGTGTCGGAACCTGCCAAGCTCTTGTCGGTAATTAATATGGCTTCATCAGCCCCACGGGCCAGCAGTTCTTTTAGCGGCATTTCCAGCTTTTGAGGCCCCATGGTAAGAACTGTTACGGTACTTTCCGGAGTCCTTAATGTCAGTGCAGCTTCCAATGCCGCGAGGTCTGCCACATTCCATTGCAGCTCCGCAGAACTCCGTTGCAGCTTTCCATCGGCATCAAAACTGACCTCCGTTGTGTTGGGAATAGCTTTTACGCAAACAAGAATACGAAACATAATTTATGCTCCTGCAGGCTTATTTTAAGTTGCTAAGGAGTGCGGTGTAAGCATCCACCAGCTGATAGCCTTCCGGAATTGCCTGAGACAGGCACAAATACGCCTGGGGATTGGCAGTGACCATGATCTTTGCCTCGGTACGCATCAGATCCTCCCAGCGACCGGCGGCAATTTGGGTGACAATTTTAGGCATGTAGGCCAGTGCTACAGCACTACCGCAGGATTTTGCCAGGCGCTCTTTATTAAACATTTCTGTCACTTCAAAACCGGCAGCCTTGGCAATAGCGCGAATCGGTGCAAACTCATAGAAAGTCCGAGCCAGTCTGTCATCGTCGTGGCAGGCGGCAAGCCCGCGATTTACATTGGCAACCTGCAGCTTTCCGCTTTCCAGAAGCTGGGCGATGTAGGCGGTGGCAGTAATCACATCCGCCTGGATCTCACAGCCCCACTCGGGGTATTTTTGCTTCATGATTTGAACATCGTAGCTATCCAAGACGACCACGGTCTTCAGACCGGTCTGGTTAATGGCTGCGGTGCAGGCCTTTGCCTGCTGGACAACTTCGTCTACATAGCCCATAAGGTCGCCCAGCATGGCACCGGAAGCAGGCTCGTTTTCCAGAACCTTGGCGCTGACGCCCGCTTTCTGCAGCAGCTGCAGGAAACTTTTTACCATACCTTCTTCTTTACAAGAAGCGACTTCACCCAGGTAAACCAGGATTTCCTCGCCATTCTGAGCAAAAGATGGCTTTTCCATACCGTAAATATTGCCGGTAGCTTCGATGTTTTCAATGAGTGCCATAACTTCTGCCGGGGCAATATCATTAACCACTGCTTCTGTTCTGGCTTCCCGAATGTAAATGGGAGGCTGGTAACCGGTGGCGCAATCGTTGACACAGGCGTCACACAGCAGACACTCGTACATGGTCTGCGCCATTGCCTGATCGTAGGCCTCTGCTCCCTTGCTGACCATGCTCAGCACCAAGCCCTTTGCCCGGGGAGTATTGATCTCTCTGCCGGTCTGCAGCTGAACGGGGCACAGATGGCGGCACATGAAGCAAAAGCGGCACTTTTCCGCGTGATGTAATGCATTCTGACTAATCATAGTTCTGCCTCCTTACAGTCCGAGCTTGTAGGGATTCATGATCCCGTTGGGGTCCAGCTGCTTCTTGATGCCCTCCATCACCTGGAAAGCGGGGCCGTACTGTTCCTTCATCAGACGGGAAAGCTTCAGACCGATGCCGTGGTGATCGTTGATGACACCACCATTTTCCATGGCCGCCCGGACACCGGTGTTCCAAATCTGATTGTGCAGCCGCAAAGCCTCTTCCTTGTCCTCAGGGGGATTGTCCATAATAAAGCGGTCATAGATCATAGTGCCCCAACCATACCAGTGGGAGCAATGGGCAATGAAACGGACACCAGGAAAATTGGACTCAATGGCGTTTTTCATAGCCCAGTAGATCTTTTCGATGTGACCGAAGTCTGCTACGGTATCCATAGTACCAAACATCTGAGGAATATCCATGATATGGCCGGGATAGAAGAATGTGATGCGGTTTTCAAACCACTTTTCGCCGTATTCCGCGCCCAAATCCTCTGCGCCGTACTTTTTACAGATTTCCAGGACGATCTCCATTTCGATATCCACGATGCGCTCGATACCCTCCAGGGACAGGTTCATAAAAGCGCCCTTCTTTTCGAAGCCGATGACCTTTTTGATGATGGAAACGGTTTCCGCCTCATCAAACAGACGCATAATGGAAGGCTGCACTTTTTGCATAATGTCCCGACCTGCATTAAGACCTGCGGTCATATCCGGGAACAGGAATGCGCGGTGCTTACGGCACTCAGGCTGCTCAAAGAGCCGGAAGGTTGCCTTGGTGATAATACCCAAGGTTCCCTCAGAACCGATGAAGATCTGATTCAGATCCGGGCCGGCAGCATGCTTCGGCACAGGCAGGGTGTTGATGATATCGCCGTTGGGCAGTACCACTTCCATGCTCATGCACTGATCGTCGATTTTGCCATACTTACTGGAGAAAATACCGATGCCACGGTGTGCCAAAGCACCGCCAATGGTACCGCAGGTAAGACAGCTGGGAATGTGCATGCAGGAGTAACCCTTTTCATTGGCATACCACTCCAGCTGCTGGAAAATCATACCGGCTTCCGCGGTAATAGAATGGGAGCTTTCGTCAATGGAAATCAACTTGTTCATCCGCTTCATATCCAGCAAAATACCACCGGCCATAGGCAGCGCGCCACCCTGGCTTCCGGAGCCACCGCCCCAGGTATGTACGGGAATCTTGTAGTAATTGGCGATCTTCAGCACCTTGGAAACTTCTTCCGTGGAGCCGGGACGAACAATGATGTCCGGCTTGGGACCTTCCGCACCACGGTCCTGCCACATACGGCTGAGCCAGAAATAGTCAACCGTATAGGACGCCTTCTCAACCTCGGATGTTGACACATTTTCAACGCCTACAACATCCTCCAGCTCGGAGAGGATCATATTGTACATAAACGATTTTACTTGCATTTTCATTCTCCTTTACTCTACGATGCCATCCAGGACATCGCGATAACCGCAATAAGTCACATCTTGACAGCGACGCAGCAAAGATGCCGGCAACGAGGCTGTCTGCTCATCAAAAATAGCATGCTTCAAGGGTCCATATTGCCAGGGACGATTCAAGGCAATATAAATCTTTTTGGTGGAAAGGATTTGCTTCATGCCAATTGTGACACACCACTGGGGCATTCCCTGGAGGTCACCCCGGTTGTAACCGTAGGCATTGATGGTCTTGGTTTCCCGGGAAATAGGAAGCACGCGAGTGCCGAGGTTAGCAAATTCATCAGCTGACATTTTTTCTTCCGGTTCGTTAAAAGCCACATGGCCGTTAATTCCCAAACCGCCAAAGCAGGCATCCACGCCGCCCAGCTGCGCGATCAGCCGGTCATATTCCGCTTCCCTGCCGGGAGCAGGAAAATGCCGCTGACTTTCAGGCATGACCAAATCTTCCCGAACCAGATCGTAAAATTCCCGTTTCATTCTTCCATAGAAGCTTAAGGGATCTTCTGGTCCCACCGCTTCTGTGGGACTTACCATGTACTCGTCCATATTGAAAAAATGGACATTTTTCAATGAGACATTCAGTCTGTTGACCATTTCCGCCAAAATGGGATACTGGGCGGTGGGCCCCACGGGCACGATCATCACCGTCTTTTCACCCTTCTCATTGTGGGCAATGATCTCATCCAGCATAGCCATGGCCATGTCGAAGTAGACATCGTATTCCGTAGCTACTGCCTTGCAGCGTACTCCGTTAATCATTTTTTCCATCACGACACTCCCTCATTTCATGCCTAAACGGCGAATAGATTCCTGTACAGGCGAACGGTGGATTCCCAGGGCATCAGACTCCAGTCGGGAAAAGAAATTCTCTGCCAGAGCCTGCTCATAAGGAACGCCGCACAAATCTGACACGATCCGCGCTCCCCTGTCCATCAGCTTTTTGTTGGAGATTGCCATGCAGGTCATCCAGTTGCCATGGATTCTACCCATACGTGCCATAACACCGGTAGACAGGGTGTTGAGCATCAGTTTCAGACACATATGCTCATAAATCTCCATATGAGTCTGTGGTAAGCTGATACCGACAGCCTCCAGGGTGAGCTGACCGCTGGATTGATAGGCTGCGGCGCAGTGGTGGAAGCTTTCCGGCGCAGCGGCAACATCGACCCACAGTGCGAAAGATGCGGGTGCATTTTCTCTTTGGGGCATAGGCTCCCGTCCGATACAAAACCGCTGTATTCCCCTGTATGTAATATCGGGAATTGCCTGGATTTGTTTTTCCGTAAAGCCTAAAGCCCGGTAAGTATCGGCATCCCACTCTATACAACGGGGCTTTCGCAGGAAGCAACGATTCCATGCTTCTTCGGTATCGCAGTTGGGGTTTTTCACAAAGGCCCAGGACTGGGGCTGGTCTTGCATATCCAAAGAACAGAAAGGCGGTGTCATAAATGTGGGAGACCGCTCTGTCGTATCGGTAAGAACATCCAAAAGGAAATCATCGGCATACAATGTCATCAGACCACCGGCCTCATAAACCTTTTGTTCCAGCAATGTAGCTTCCGCCAACTGCTCCAAGGATTTCTCGGAAAGAAGCTGCTCCACAGAAGCCAAAAACTGCTGAGCATACCAGTCATAGCCACGGAATTCATTGGCAACGCCATTTTTTTCCAAGATGTCCCACATAGCACCTTCCAAGGCCACGGCAGCGGCAAACTGCTCAAAGGTGGAAGACTGCATCCGGGTAGAGCCTGTCAAGGCCATGGGACCGCAAGGCAAGCTGAGAACACGGCAGCCGGGGTGGGTGTAGACATCCCGGCACCGAGCCATTTTATCCGGCAAGGGCTTAGGATCGGCGCAGATGAGCATATATACAGGGACATTTTGCTCCATTGCCTGATAGACCGTGCCCAAAATAGAAGTAGTTTCGCCGGTGGCGGTAACACCAATCACCAAATCCTTTTCGTTCAAGCCAAGGAGCTTAGTCTGGTGCTTACCCATAGCTGTAGAATCCTCAAAGGACTCTGCTGCGCGAATAACGGCATAGTCACCGCCAGACATGATATTACCCACAGTTTCCAGATATTGTGCCAAGGTATCTGCTATCTGGGGATATTGGGCCATCAAATTGCGGATACCATTTCTCCACGCCTTTTCCAAGCCCATGGAAAGCCGACCGGAAGAACCGCAGCCGGAGAAGATAACACGGCCGCCGTTACGAATAGTGGTTCGAATAGCTTCAGCAAAGGCTGCATATTCAGGAGTGCTCAAGGCCTGAACAGCCCGCTGCGCCATTTGCTGGTCCACTTCCAGAATCATTTTTACCCCATCTATTACGCTTTTGGCGTAAGTCTGGGACAGTTTCCGGGTGTGGGGATGGGGTTTTTCCGCTTCAATATAAGACATCCGATAGTCTTGCTCCTGGGTAACAAAGCGGTTCGCTTCCTCGGCAGCTTGCTGTCGCAAAGCAGCCAATTCCATATCTGTCAGCATAGTTAAGCCCTCCAATTTAGGATGCCATAGCCACAGGATTCCAATTTGCATCGCAGCTTGCGGACACCGTTTTCAGTAGTCATTTCCAGCAAAGTGATACCGTCCTGAACATCAAAGCCACGGATATTCTCAGGCAGCTGATACTCACTTTCGTAAACGGACAGAGTAAACTCTGCAGGCGAATCCGCAGCATTGATGACAAACAGGCTCCGGTTGCCCTGGGCATCCTCCCAACCGCCGGCCTGAACCAGCTTTTCGTGGTTCCAGATCTGTCCACGCAGGAACGGCTCACAGTTCAGCAGAGGCACATTGCCTTCCACCACAGGCGGCCGGAGCATTTCTGCTTCTGCAAAGAATTCCCGGTAATCCCAGCGGATCTTTGCCATCTTCTTCAGGAACGGGAACTGGACAGGGTCATCCACGATTTCCGGATGAAGCCAACCCAGCTGCTGACCGTAAACCAAAGACTGGGCAATGTTAAACCGGAAATAATCCGCATTGTCCCGGGTGTTGTTGGTAAACACACGACCAAAGATAGCGGTACGGCCGCCGTAAATCCGGGAATGAGCAGGTACACTGTCCGGTCTGACCCACACCCAGGAGAGATAGCCATCCAGTACACCGGAATAGACTTCCGAGGTAGACTCGCTGACCACAGCAAATTCTTCCGGGGCAACTGCCCGAAGACCGGCAATCAGTTCTGCATAGGCTTTCCACCAGAAGTCTCCGTGACCGGGGGCATGTAGGTGGGTTTCGTCACAGCACTGTTCGTAGGCGGTAGAAACCACATCCAAATAAATGCCATCCATGCCATAATCCTTATACAGCTTCTTGGCGATTTGCTGAATCTCATTTTTCCAAACAGTTGTGCTCGGACACATTCTGGCAAAACGGACAAACTGTCCGGTGGGTTCTGTGCTGGCGTAGGAAGAGAAAATGGGGTCTCCCTGGAGATTCTTGGCTGTAGCAGGCAGGGCTTCTGTTTCAAAGCGGTAATCATCGCCTCTACAGTCGCACATATCCCAGGAATAGCCAGCGATGTAAGGAGTGACGCGGATATCAGCGTTCTTCAATTCCCGCATGCCAGCCTTCAAGTCATGATGACCGGGGAAATAGTGGGGATTGTCATTGTTAAAAGGCACCCAATGCCAGTTGTAAAGGTGGTAGGTTACCGGGACGCCGACCTCTTGGCGGAATTTCACCGCAAGGCGGTACCAATCTTCGGGATTCTTATCAGAATACTTTTCCCGGAGGGTAATGGGGAACGGATTGGCATCCGGATTCTCATTGGGCATAAAGTGCATGATCCAAACAGGGGTTTCCCGAAGCCACTGAGGCGTATCCTCCCGTCCACGCAAGGGGGAGAGCCATTTGGATTGGGTAAATACAAAGTTACGGTAGATTTCGGTAGCGTCAAACCAATCGCCACGGAAGCACTGCCAAACCATAGTGCCGGGAAGTGTGAAAGAGTTTCCGGCATGGCGGCGGTAAGGCGCATCGCACTCTGTAGAAACCAAAGTACAATCTGACTGGGGCGCACCCATCATGTAAATAAACTTGGGCGTGCCGTCCGGATCATGGATACCCATGTAGAATCCGTTGCAGTTATTATCCAAATCCTCCATAGAAACCGGATTATACAGGGCGGTATACGCCATGTTGATGCTGACACCGGTGGGATACTTACCCCGGAATGTACAACTTCTGGCATTAAACCGTTGCGTCACTTCACCGCTGCTGACAGGGGTAAAGGCCTGACTGAAGCCCTGAACCAAACACTGGGGATAGGAAGCCTTGGTCACAGACCAGCGGTCACTGCGGTTGACAACCTTGGTCTTCCAGCTGATGCGGTTAAGTTTAGGTTCTAAGAAAGCTTCCGCAACCACGGTAATTCCGGTGGTGCGACCGCAGTCCGGATCGCTAAGAGTAATGCGGACATAATTGCCCTTTTGCAGCACATCCACCTTGTCCCAGCTGTTACCGGAATCCACAAGTAGCGGACGCTGATGCTGGGTATCCCAAAGATCCAGGGAAAACAAGGGCCAGGGCTGACAAGGAATTTCTGCGCCGGCATAGAAAGGTGTCACCCAAATGCCGCTTTCTGTTTGCAGCAGCTTTAAACGCAGCTGACCCGCAGAAAGTTCCAGGGTCTTTGCATCAAAGGGAACCATAACCTGCTCCGGCAGTTCGGGTGTTCTTGCCTCCAGAGCATCCATAACAGGGAACAAATCCTGTGGTTTTTCCAGAATGAACCAGGCACCGGGGCTGTTCTTTCCGGAGAAATAACGAAGGTCACCTTCCAGACTTGCCATCTCAGAAAAGGTTTGAACAAACTTGGCTTCGATATGGTAAGTAGGCGTACCGCCGAAAATGGCAAAATAACCGTCAGAACCGTTAACTGCCACCGCCTTGGTGAATGTAACCGGGCGGGTCTTCATCCGCTCCCAAGCCACATGGGGGCGAAGCACCATCAGATCCTCATAGTCAGGCGCGATGGGATTCTCTTCTTCCGGCAGGCTGAAAGTGTGGCTGAAGGGTTTACCCTCGGCATCATACTCATAGCCGGTGAAATTGACAACCTCCAGGTCTTCCCAGGAAACATCCATAAGCCGCACGAAATAACCGCTGCAGCGCACATCGCAGCCGTAGTCAGCAGAGAGATAGAATGCAGCCAATTCTCTGTCAAAGGTAAAGCGATAAGTAACAAACAAGCCGCGAATGGGCTCGCCGGTCTCCCCTTCCGTTGTGGCCGTTCTGACCTCAACGCAGTTATCCCGGGAAAGAATTTCTGTTTTATTGTTGAACAAGTAATACCGCTTTCCGCCCTTGCGGATAAAATCGTGGAACACCAGGGTACGACTGTTATCACCAAAGATCAGCTTTACCGCCAGAGTATGGTCATCCCGAACGGTAAACTCAGCACTCTCAACAGGTGTATTCAGAACAAATTTCTTTTGCATCATTCATTCCTCCAAAATCGGATGGTCAAATATTCACACCGCGACTGCTCAAAAACGCCAGAACCGCGTCATAGTTTGGAACACTTTCACGAGCTCCCACCTGCGTGCATTTCAAGGCGGAAACCGCGCTGGAAAAAATGCAGCAGCGAAGATAGTCCCAGCCTTTGGTCAAAGCAAAGGCAAAAGCGCCATGGAAGACATCACCGGAGCCATTGGTATCAACGGCTTCTACCGGAAAAGCAGGATAGGCAGTCAGCTGCTTTCCGTCATACAGGACTCCGCCTTCCTTGCCCCGGGTGATGACTACCACTTGCGGCCGGTATTTCTGAAACAGTTCCATAGCAGCCTCTTCCGGAGTAGCTTTACCGGTATGCTTACAGGCAAATTCTTCGGAGGGGATTAGAACATCTGTTAGCTGTAAAAGCCTTTCCACGCCGGGATACAGACCACCGGCATCGTAAAGCACCGTTGTTCCGCTTTCTCTGGCACGGGTAGCGGCAGAAACAGCGGCTCCCAGATCATTGCCATCCACCATCAGAATTTTGGCATTTTGAATGGCGGTGATTTCTTTTTCCCCCAAGGTCGTTCCGGGAACATTGCCGCGATGGAATACACAGGTTCTGCTGGCACTGTCATCAGCCAGCCAAATACAGGAACGAAAACCGGTGGTACCCGGAACGCGATTGGTCATGGAAACATCCACACCGTAAGCGGTCAAATCCTTCACAAGAAATTCACCGATAGCATCATCGCTGACATTGCCCATATATGCACAGACAGCTCCCAATTTGGCAGCAGCGACCAATCCTGTGGTGCAGGGACCGCCGCCACACTCCGTGATAGAGGCTGCCTTTTGTTTAGTGTCTTGTTGGGGATATGTATCAAGACGGTAGATCGTATCGTGCACATTGGCGCCGATCCCAACAATCTGCGCCATGTTAAACCGCCTTTCCGGCAGCGCCAGTCAGTTCGATCTTGTCCAGAGCCAGTTCTTTGACTGTACGGATGGCTTCTTTCATAAATACATCTACGGCAAGATGACGGTTGGGGTCATCCATGGTGCGCTTTGTTCCTTCGGCAAAGGCGCAGCATACATCGGTGCCTATGTTCATTTTGCGGATGCCGGCAGCAATGGCTGCCTTTACTTGCTCATCCGGAATACCGGAACCGCCATGGAGCACAAGAGGAACACCGCAGGCTTGACGAATGGAGCGGATTCTGTCAATATCCAGATTGGGGACCTTTTTATAATGACCGTGGGCATTGCCGACAAGGACTGCAAGGCAGCATACACCAGTATCTTTCACAAATTCAGCAGCTTCCTGCGGATCGGTAAAATCACCCATGGATGCGTCATTTACACTGCCAACATGACCAAGTTCGCCTTCCACACCAACACCAATGGTATTACACATTTCCACCGCGCTGCGGGTCAACGCTACATTTTCTTCATAAGGCAAGGCAGAACCATCCTGCATGATGCCGGTAAAGCCCCAACGCAGGGATTTATAGACCTCTTCTTTACCGGCTGCATGATCCAAATGCAGGCAAACAGGCACACTGGCGCGCTGAGCAGCTGCAACCACAGCAGGCGCAATATAGAAACCAACCTCTTGATTCACAAGCCGGGGATACAGCTGCAGGATCACGGGTGCTTTTCGTTCTTCTGCGGCTTCCATGATGCCCATAACGGTTTCTATGTTATAAACATTAAAAGCCGGGATACAGTAATTTCCTTCTTCCGCCATTTGGATGATCTTCTGTAAGGTAACAAGCATAATGATTCTCCTTATCATTTTAGGATAAGTCCATGTTATCACCGACAAAAGATGCCTACAATTGAAAAAACAAAAAAAGTTATTCTATTTTTCGATTTATTGTGCTATAATTATTATGGTGATGAAAAATGGATATGCAAGAACTGAATTTATTGTTTCATACAGACTTCAATATAGATAGTATTACGTCTGCCCATCGAAGCTGGAATGCAGAAACAAGATATAATTGGTTGGAAATCCCCCGAACAAGACACGGCCTGATGTTATTAACAGACTATCCAGCTGTTTTTCAACTGCCGGACGGCAGTTCTCAGCAAGGCAATCCCGGCGAGGTGTTTTTACTTCCGAAAGGGGCAAGATATGCAGTTGGTTTTTCGGTTCCGAAAAATCTATGGACACACCCAGTAGTTATCAATTTTCGATTAACAGATCTCCAAGGAGCAGAACTTTCTTTTGGAGATAAAATCCTCAAGTTGTGTGCAGATGACGGCACGCTTACTCCGCTTTTTCTTGCAACGGAGGAACTGTATAAACAAGCAGCACCTGTGTTGCTGAAAGCCAAAGTATATGAATTGTTTGGCACCCTGTTCCCGATTACGCAGAAGGATGAGTGCTGTATCCAATACATAAACAGGCATTATACAGAGAATTTCAGTATTCCGTATTTAGCACAACGAAGCGCCATGAGCGAAGCCGTATACCGAAAGAAATTTAAACAGATCACAGGAAAATCACCGATTCGGTATATCAACCATTTAAAGATTGAAAAAGCCTGTCAATTAATTTTAAGCTGTGATCTTAGTATGCAGGAAATCAGCGATTTTCTGAATTTCTATAATTTGCCGTATTTTTACAAGGTGTTTCGTGATGTTACCGGACTGACACCCTTGCAATACAGAATGGAACACGGCACGAAACTGTAGGAGGTCAAGAATGGGTATGACATTACTTGTTTCCAAACTCGTCCAACGGTCATCCTTTCAAAAAGAAAACTATCTGGGAGAAGACGATATATTTGCCCTAGTAGTCAGCGGCTGCTTTCAATTTGATAACGGAAGCGGTGTGCAAACCGTTGGACCGTTGGAAGGCGTAAATTTCCAACGGGGGATCCGTTATCATCGGCAAATCACCCAGGAAGCGCAGATCTATCTGTTCCGTTATCGGTCTCAGGAGGACATTTTCGGAAGCGGAAAGGTTGTTTTTCAGGATACAGAACGAATCCGTTCTACCCTGCAGCTGCTGCAATTGTGTGACAGTTTAGCGCAGCAGGATGATTTCGTCTGCAAGCAAGCCTTGTTTACCGACATCGTGACCCAACTTCGCTTAGAAAAGGCGGCGCAATATCAGACACTTCTGAACACCGACAGCATGATCTTGTCAGCGATTTCTTACATTCGTGACAACCTTCACCGGAAATTGAACCTGGAAGAGCTTGCGCAGCAGCATTTTCTGTCCTACATCCAATTTTCCCGCCGGTTTAAAAATGCCACCGGAACAAATCCACAAGAGTATGTGGCTGGTTTACGTTTGAAGAAAGCCAAACAACTGTTGGCAGAAACCGACTTATCTATACAAAAAATCTCCGAGAACTGTGGTTTCAGTAACGCCTACTATTTCAGCAATTTTTTCCGAAAACACTGCCAACTCTCCCCTTCCCAATTTCGTACTCTGCTCACCACTGTTGAAGAAGGTGAAACATAACATACACCAGGCTTAGGCATAGAGCCCAAGCCTGGTGTTTTGGGGTCAAATTTCCTCAATCATCAGCAATTCACAGTCTGTGTCACCACGCAAAGAAATGGGCAGACCGCAGTGCATCAGACCGTTGCCGGTGAAGATACCGTAATCCTTGACCCGCTCCGGGATCTCTTCATAATAATAAGGCTGAGTAGGTTCATAACGGCAATAGGGCTTTTTGTAGTAGATTCCATGTCCTGTAACCCGATACTGCGCATCTGGCTTCAAGGCCTTCAGACAGACCCGGTCGGGCATATCAGCAAAGTGCATATGTTGCCCCATGATAAACACCACCGACCGGGAGGCATCCTGGCTGACAAACTGATAAGCGCCGTAGGGGTTATCCAAAACGGAAACAATCCGGTACAGATCACCCATCTGCACCACTTCCCGAACATCCTTGGCCAGAGCGATTACCCGCTTGATCTCACTTAAGCACTCAGCCGATACTTCCTGCAGGCCCAAGGATACGGACAGAGAGCTCATCATACCCATATAGCCCTGATACTGGATGGGTGTTCTGCGGCTATTAAACCAACCGGAGAAGGCGTTGGATACAAAGCAGGCGCCACCGTGGAACTTGGGCGGGATGAAATAGGACAGTGTGTCGAACATGGTAACCGAATCCAACGGGTCTTGGTTGTCACTGCGGTGCATCCGTCCGGCGAAGGTCAGCATACCCAGGTCCAGCCGCTTACCGCCGCTGGCAGAATTTTCAAAGATCAGATCCGGGAAGGCTTCCTTTAAACGGCGATAGCATTTCCACATATTCCGGGTGTATTTATCATTGCCTTCCATTTTGTGTTCCAAAGCAACACCCCTACGACCCATGTGGGAAATAAAGCGGTTAAAATCATTTTTGATATAGTCGATATCATTTTCGCCAACCAGCTTAATGAGCAGGTTTGTAATATACTCACAAGCCTCATCATTGGCCATATCCAAAGAATAGCAGCCC
Source organism: Oscillospiraceae bacterium (assembly GCA_017416325.1). GTDB lineage: Bacteria > Bacillota > Clostridia > Oscillospirales > Oscillospiraceae > Faecousia. The sequence continues at coordinate 51,696 of JAFQCV010000006.1, read as the reverse complement.
ATAGCACCGGAGGTCTCCAAGGGGCGGTTATCATAACCGATGATCCAATCGGGATGCTCTTTTACGATTCTGCTTGTGTGGAACACAGCTTCTGGCTCGATCCAAAGACCAAATTTCATGCCATAACCATGGATCTTGTCTGCCAAAGGCTTCAGACCGTTGGGGAATCGCTTGGGATTGACCTCCCATGTGCCGAAGCCAAGACGGTGGGAGTGATAGTTGTTGACAGGGCTGTCCAGATCGTCCCAGCCGGACCATCCGCCCTCCAAAATGAACAGCTCGATCCCGGCTTCGTGGGCGGCATCAATCTCTGCCATGACGATGCTTTCGTCAACACGGTTATAAAAACTGTTGTGGGTGTTGTAGATAATCGGCAGGATGCGATCCCGCTCTGTAGGATGAATGATATATTCTCTTTCATACCGGTGCATCCGCCGGGAAACACCGCCAAAGCCCCCTTCTGTCAGATAACCGGCAAAGAAGACCGGGGTCTCATAGACCTGACCGGATTCCAGATAATAGGCAAACTCAAAATCGTTGATGCCGCCGGCAATAACATTTTGCTCGCTCCAGTCCCGTTCGGCAACGATCTTCCAGTTACCGCTCCAAATTACTGAGCCGAAAAAGACATCGCCGTATTCTTCTGTTGCATCACCCGAGTCCACCATAAAGAAAGGAGCGCAGTCGAAGCCGGACAGACCTCTGCGGGATTCCAAAACTCTTTTGGCGCTGCCGAAGGTTTCCCGGGACATTTGGAACTCGTGGCCGTATGCGCCGGTGAAATAGGTCAGTCGGTACTGACTGTGCTTGGGCAGGGTCCAGTTGGCAGAGCCTGCCATTTCCAGGGTGAAGGCTTCGCTGCCGGTATTGCGGATCCGGGCGGATCGCTCGATGATATCCATTTCCGGGCGCAGCTGGTAGCACAGCGTTACCTCTACGGGGTATTGGGTGTCTTCCAGGGTAATGGTCAGCAAATCTCCCTGAATTTCGTGGCTTTTGTATATCAGGAATAAGCTTCTTGTGCCGTCGGGGAATGTGATTTTCAGGCTGGGTTCCAACACACATTCACCGCCCCAGGTGCGGTATTCTAAAAGCTCAATTTCTGACACATGGCTACCGATCATGGAGCGGCGGTGTGTCAGCTCATCGAGGGTAGGCAAATCGTTCACCTGATTCAATTTTTTACCCCAATACAGGTGGCATAGCCAGCCGTCCTTATTGACAGTCATGGCATAGCTTGTTTCTTTGCCCTGGAGAAGAAAAGTCTTTTCCTTTTCAAAATACTGAATCGCCATAGGATATCCTCCTTGCATTAAGCAATTTTCTCTATATGCCATTGGGCATTCAAACGGATGGTTTCAAAATCCCCAGCCAAAGCCAGATCCCTGGTGGCAATGGTTGCGCCGGCTGCCACAGCCACCGCTCCGGTGTCCAAAAAGCTGCGGACAGTGGTGGGATTAATGCCGCCGGTGACCATAAAGGGTATGTGAGAAAGGGGCGAAATGACATTTTTTAAGTAGGGCAATCCATCCGGCAAAATGGGGAAAATCTTTACGATGTCCGCACCCCAGCGGTAGGCTTGTTGGATTTCTGTAGGGGTATACGCACCAGGAATAGAAATGAGTCCCTGATCCTTGGTATAGCGAATTACTTCGGGATCAGAACAGGGAGAAACAATAAATTCTGCACCGGATTTGGCTGCGATCTTCGCGTAGTGCACATCCACAGCTGTTCCGCAGCCGATACTCACCTCTGGGCCGAAGTTATCGCGAAGCAGTCGAATGGTATCCCCTGTCCCCTGTGCCGCTTCCGGATAACTGGGATCAAAGGTCACTTCAAAGATCCGGATGCCGCCGTCATACATTGCTTTTACGGTTTTTAAAGCAAGCTCTCCGGGAATATGCCGAAGGATACCGACGAACCGGTGTTTGCGAATCAATTCCATACTCATTTGTTTTCACCGATCCCCTTGAAATAATAGATGGTGTCATTTTGTGGACGGATCTCGGTGAGATTACCGGTGTAATGACGCAGATTAATAGGGTGATAAGGTCTTTCCAAAACCGCATCCACATTCACATCGATGCCCAGACCGGGTTTGTCCCCAATCAAAATGTACCCGTCCTCAAAGACAACCTCTTCGTTGGTAATAGACTTGCGGAAGGAACCGTCGTTGATCATGATCTCGTGGATCAGGAAGTTGGGAGTGGCTGCCGCCAGCTGCAGAATAGCCGCGTTGGAGATGGGGCCGGAGGGGTTATGGAAGGAAATGGGGATGTGCTTTGCCTCAGCCATAGCGGCGATCTTCTTACACTCCATCATACCGCCGGTGTGGAACATATCCGGCTGGGCGATATCCACCGCTTCCTTGGTAAACAGATCGTCGAAGCCATAGATACTGTATACCCGCTCACCGGCGGCAATGGGAATCAGAGACTTTTCCTTAACTTTGGCCAGGGCTTTCAGATTATCCGGTGGACAGGGTTCTTCCAAAAGCATGGGCTTAAAGGGGGCAAGCTCCTGAGAAATTTCGATGGCAGTGTAGGGGTTGAAGCGACCGTGACATTCGATCAGCAATTCTACATCATCACCAACCGCTTCCCGGACAGCGCCGACAATTTCAACGGCAGTGTGCATTTCTTCCTTAGTCAAGGTCATGTGGGCTTTTCCGAAGGGATCCCATTTCAGCGCTTTGACACCCAATGCCACGGTTTCCTTGGCTTTCGCGGCGAAGTTTTCCGGTGTTTTGGAGTCGGAGAACCAGCCATTTGCATACATTTTTACCTTGTCACGCATTTTTCCGCCAAATAGGTTATAAACAGGCGTATTAAAATACTTGCCTGCGATATCCCACATGGCCATTTCCACACCGCTGATGGCAGACATCAGCACCGGGCCACCCTTCCAGTAAATGTCGCGATAAACTTCGAAACGCATTTTTTCGATCTGCAACGGGTCACGGCCCACAATCAACCGCTTCAGATCCTCCACACAGCCCTTCAGGGCCATTTCCTGGGTACCCAGGGATGCCTCGCCCCAGCCGTACAGGCCTTCGTCGGTTTCCACCTTGATGAAAGTCCAATTGGTACGGTAGGCGTCCATAATGTATACTTTGATGTCTGTAATTTTCATAATATCACTCCTTCTTTTGATAGTGCAGTAAACATGCAGATATTCCGGAATCTATGGTCAGGTCGGTGCCTGTTATGCTTGCGGCGTGGTCGGAACAAAGATAAAAAACGGCGGCAGCGATCTCATCCTCAGTAGATTCTCTGCCCGCAGGATACTGGCTGCGCCGGGTGGCGATTTGCGCATCGGTCAGCGTATCCCATCGGCAGGAATGAACGGCTCCGGCAATCACATTGTTGGCACGGATGCCGTACTGCCCCAATTCGTATGCCATATACCTCACCAATGCAGCAAGTGCTGCCTTGGTCATACCGTAAACGGTTCTGCCGGGAACGGCGCCGGTACCTTGCACGGAGCCGATGGTAACGATGCTGCCACCGCCAGTTTGTTTCATCAGCTGTGCAGCATTCCGGCAGCAGAAAAAGCTGCCCTTGATATTCACATCCACAATGGCATCGAATTCTTCCTCCGACGTGTTCAGCAATCCGCAATCGATCCCCAAATTGGCAGCATTGGCAACAAAGGCATCCAGCTTGCCGAAATCCTGCTGTACTTGCCGAAATGTATCCTTTATGGATTCCACCTGGTCAAGGTCCATTGCATAGCCCCGGACCGTAACGGGAAATTCACGTTGCAATACATCCGCGGTTGCCTGGGCAGATGCCTTATCCCGGCTGGAAATGGCTACATTCCACCCCTCCCGGGCGAAACGGCGGGCAATGGCCAGACCCGTGTTGCGGGTAGCACCGGTAATGAAAACCGTTTTCATTTTTCTTCCTCCCATCGAATACTTTGATATGGTTTGAGAAAGATCCTGTTTTCTGCAGAAAACACAGCAGGGTCAATCTCATCAAACATACCGTAGTGAACGGGAACACTGTACTTTGCTCCGGTTCGCCGGGCGAAGGCGGCAGCATCGGCAGCATTCATATTATTGCCCCTGCCGTTAATAGGCAGGAAAACAGCCCACAAATCTGCTGGTAGTGCAGGAAAGATATCCTCATGATAAAGGGTATCTCCGGTAAAATAGTATTTTCTGCAGCTATCGTCTACCACAACACCGATTGCTTGTGGGTCGGAGTGGGCCGCTCTTACTGCGGTAAAGGTAAATTCTTCCCAAGTCCAACGGGAGCCGGGACAGAAACGGACGTAGTTGTTGTTCCCGCCCAGAGCACGGACCTTGTTCCATGCATTGACACCTGCCAACACTAACACATTACCTGCCCCCGGCAGGTAGTGCTCCAGCGTTTCAATGTCCGTATGGTCAGCATGTTCATGGGTCAGTATGATCACATCCGGCTTGACAGAAAGAAAACTCACATCCAGCGCCGTTCTGCGCCAGCTGTTGGAATTGGCCTTGCCGTAAGAGTCGGACAGATAAGGGTCTATCAAGATTTTTTTGCCGTTTTTCTCCAGGAGAAAGCCTGCCTGACCCAACCAGGTAACATTCATATCGACGCCTCCAAGGAAGATATGTAAATTTGTTTATGTTATTTTATCATCGGTAAAAAGTTTGTAGAATACGCAATGACATCATTTAGATTCTGTAGAGATATAAAATTTTATCATTTAAAATGAGGTGTTACAGATCGCAGCATTTCACTTTCATTCCTTTAATTATAGAGGCTTCAAAACCCCATTTGTACATCAAAGCTTCCGTAAAACAAAATTCCGGTATAATAGCACTTACATTCTAATGCTTTTATACCGGCACCTACCACATATCCACAAAGCTATAACGGTTACATTGTCCATAAGTATCTGAATGCTATTTATATGTGATCCTGTGCATTGGCGCTTATTTGAGAATTTACATATTACAAAAACAGCAGATTAAGCGCCAGAATATAATGTAGCTTAACGATGGAACGGTGTGGAAAGGATAAAATTACACAGTAAAATATGGAATTATTGGAGCTTGAAAATGCGCATATATTCCTTATTTTACATTATAATTGCTTTTTTTGCGTGTATTCCGCACGCACACAATCATAGGGTTCAAGAGGCCTCGAGTTCGAATCTCGACGCTCGGACCAAAAAATCCAGAACAGTTTCAGCTGTTCTGGATTTTTTATTTTGTGGAGAGATTCGAATATTCCAAATCGCAACATGCCGGTGGCATGTTGCTGCCACCAGTTCAAAAACTGGTGGCTACCATAATTTTGTCCCTGCGGGACAAAATGCAAACGAATCTCGACACTCGGACCATATAAGCACGATGGTTTTGATACGAAACCATCGTGCTTTTTCTATATTGGTTGATATTTACACAGCAATTTGATACAATCTATTCGACAAACTTGAATTTGACGAAGGAGGATTTGTTATGAAAAAACAAATTGTAGTAGTTCTAGTTTGCCTAATATTCTTATTGTCTATTACTTCTTGCGCAGCACCAGAAGATAAAGTGATTGCATCATTAGGCGAATATGAAAAGAAGGAATTCTTCACATCAGGGGGATTTCAGGATTATACCGATTACGCAGAATATTATTTCACCTCTGCAAATGCTGCGGAGAATAAGTACTTGAACAAAATACAGGAAACTGACTTTGCTATAATTAACACACATTTGGATGATTTTGAGGGATGGATTGAAATCATTAAGGATAGTGAGCCTTCGAGCGAAGTTGTTGTAAACTATGACTTTGACCGAGAAATCATCGATACAGAAGATTACTTCTATATCGATTCCGAGAAACATACATGGAGCGATGGACATACTGCCCTTGTAAGGTACAATATTTACTTGTTTGATACTCAAACTCAAGTCCTGTATTTTTTCCATAACAACATATAATACATCCGAACCGTCGACAAATTCCAATTTGACAAGCTGATTAGCGTAGTTTCAGTTCCAAAAGAGAGTTTCACTTCCCGTTTAATAGTTTCATTTTTTGAGTAAAACTAAATGAAACCTTTTGAAACCGTATCATTATTATCAACGCACTTCAAAAAATCCAGAACAGTTTCAGCTGTTCTGGATTTTTTATTCTGTGGAGAGATTCGAATTCTAAATCGCTATATGCCGGTGGCATATAGCTGCCACCAGTTCAAAAACTGGTGGCTACCATTATTTTGTCCCTCTGGGACAAAATGCAAACGAATCTCGACACTCGGACCAAGCTCAAAATACGAAACGTTTTCAATCGTACTTACATATTAACCGAGCTACTTGCCAAAATATAAGAAAACATCTTGGAGGCAGGCTTATGTGTACCGCAATTTCGTACCGGTCTAACCGTTTCTATTTTGGCAGAACATTGGATCACGATGAATCTTACCAAGAAGAGGTCATCGTAATTCCACGGCATTTCCCTATCCTCCACCTCAATACACCCACTGACCACTATAGCATTATCGCCATGGCACATATTGCAAACGGCTATCCTCTGCTTTATGACGGTGTTAATGAAAGAGGCCTTGCTATGGCCGGCTTAAATTTCGTGAGTTATTCTCACTATTCTTTCCCCAGGGATGATGTTAGAAATGTTCCTGCATACGCCATAATTAGCTGTATCTTAGGCGAGTGCTCCTGTGTATCAGAAGCGAAATCGCTGCTGACAACCATTTGCATCACAAACGAAAACTACAGCGAAAAACTGCCAAGTCCGCATTTGCACTGGATCATTGCAGACAAAAATGAATCTATTACCGTGGAATCCTGTGTGGACGGTCTTCATATTCACGACAATCCACTGGGAGTTCTGACAAATAATCCGCCATTTGACCAACAACTACTGAATCTGAGTAACTATATGATGTTAAGCGAAAAGCCGCCAGTTAATAATTTCCCTGGCGCACAATATCTGTCAGTTTATAGCAACGGAATGGGCGCTATTGGTCTTCCAGGGGATTTCTCATCCCAATCCCGGTTTGTACGCGCTGCTTTCTTCTGTGGAAGCAGCAGCCGGGAAGCAACAGAATCGGGCTGTGTCACACAATTTTTCCACATTCTGGGTGGTGTTGCCCAAATCAACGGATGTTGTCAGCTTCCAAATGGGAATTATGAAAAAACTGTTTATAGCAGCTGCTGCAACTGCGACGAAGGCATCTATTACTACACCTCCTACGGTAACAGGCAGATTTCTGCTGTTTATATGCATGAATGTGATTTAAATAACAAGCAACTGTTTCGGTATCCGCTGATTTTAGAGCAACAGATAAAAAAGCAAAACTAACAGACCTTAGCCGCGACTTGACAACCACACCCCCTCATGCTAAGATGACAGAAAATCCAGCCCATTGGGGGTATCATTATGCCAAACAGTTTTACTTTTATTCCGGACGGTGTAACAGACTGCCTTGTGCAAGCCTACACACAGGAAACCTGCCAATCTGATGCATTACTCCCCTCTGTGGTTATCTGCCCAGGCGGCGCATACTTTGATCTATGTGAAAGAGAGCAGTTTCCCGTTGCGCAGGCTTTTCTCGCTGCCGGTTATCATGTGTTTATCTTGAAATATTCTCTCAAGGAAGATGCCAAGGATTTTAAGCCTCTGTGTCAACTGTCTGCAGCGATTTCCCACATCCGAAAACATGCTCAGGAATGGATGGCTGCTCCCGACAAAATCGCTGTCTGCGGCTTTTCCGCAGGGGGACATCTAGCTGCTTCCAGCGGCACATTGGCTATGTCAAAAGAATTCCTACAAATTTGGAAAGGAACAAATGATATCTATCCTAACGCAATGATTTTGGGTTATCCGGTTATCCTATCCAATAATTTTGCTGCCGTGCGTTCTATCGGCAGAGTCAGCGGCGCTGAGGTTGGTACGGAAAGATTCCGTTTCTTTGGTCTCGACCAGCATGTCAGCAAACAGACGCCCCCAACCTTCATCTGGCACACAGCTGAAGACCAGGCTGCGCCTGTAGAAAACAGCTTGCAGTTTGCCGCCGCCCTGTCTAAGGAAAGTGTCCCCTTTGAACTGCATATTTTCCCCGAGGGACCTCACGGAATGTCTGTCTGCACCCGGGAGGTTGGTCACGAGCATCCCTACAACGCCCGTTGGGTGGAATGGGCGATCACTTGGCTTGACAAACAATTTAATTTCTCTAAATAATTGCAAAAGGCAGAACCCCAATACAGGGTTCTGCCTTCTATTATTGTTTGCCATATTCTCCAATGACAAATTCGATTTTTGTTTCCAAAGTATTGATACACTTCAGTTTTTCCTTATCCATTGCGCTTGTGTGGAAATAGTAAGGTGTCATGCGAAACACTGCATCGATATCTTCCTGTGATGTTAATGTAATATCAGCCGAAAGTTTGGTTTTTGATAACAGCTTTAAACAGTTGGTTTCCGGGAGCTTCTCATCATTTACATAGGGCGTTTCATAAAGCCTCTGCTTCAGACCATACAGGTGATGGCTTCCCGGCACAACCGTATACAAGTGTCCTGAATCTTTCAAAATCCTGGAAAACTCTGCCTCTTGAAAGGGCGCAAACAGATGCACTGCATAGTCAAAAGATCTGTCCGCCACAGGAATCGAGGCTAAATTGGCAACAAAGCAGGCCGCTCCGCCCCGTTTTGCCGCTAAGCGAACCATTTCCCTGGAAATATCAAAACCGTAAACCTGCAGATTCTCATTCTCCGCAAGCGCCGATGTGTAATACCCTTCGCCGCAGCAGATATCCAGCACGGAGCCGTGGCGCTGGGAAAAAAGGGATCTCAAATATTCCTGAAGAGGTTTATAGTAACCCTTATTCAGAAAATCCCGTCGGCATCTGGCGGATAGCTTATCGTCGCCAATGCGGTCACCGCTTTTCCCGGAACGCAGCAGATTTACATAGCCCTCTTTGGCAACATCAAAAGCATGTCCCCTCTCACAGGATAAGGTATTGGCATTGACACGCATCCCACCGCCACACACAGGGCAGCGAAGCAGCTGCGCATTAGTAAGATCCATTATTTCTCCTTTTTCAGCACCATGGCTGTTCTGCTGGGAAGGTACACTTGGAAGCCGATCCGCCCATCCGGCTGTTTAGAAGCAGTATAAGTTTGGTGATACACCCTGCCCTGTCCGCCGAAGCAGTAATCGTCGGTAGACATCGCAACTTGATATTTCCCGGGCGATGCGGTGGGCACAAAGTAGCCTTCATAGGAACGATTGGGATCAAAGTTAAACACAAAGGTGCCTCCGCCTTTTTTATAGACCATCACCTTATCGGCGTTGTGAACCAGCAGCTGCTGATCCCGTCCGGTGAGCACCCTATGTCGACGGGCAAAAGCAACCATTGCCTTTTCAAATTCATTTAAGAATTGATATTTTAGGTCCTTACTATCCGCAAGACTCCATTGCCGTCGGCAGTAATGGTAGCTCCAGCCATTGCCTTCCCGGGGAAAATCGATCCATTCCGGATGTCCAAACTCGTTGCCCATGAAGGTAAGGTAGCCTTCACCGCCCAAAGACATGGTGAGCAGGCGCAGCATTTTATGCAGTGCCATACCCCGATCAATGGTCAAATCGGTATTATTCTTATCCATAGACCAATACATTTGCTGGTCGCAAAGGCGGAACATAATGGTTTTGTCCCCTACCAGCGCCTGGTCGTGGGATTCACAGTAACCGATTGTTTTTTCACCGGGACGCCGGTTCGCCAGTTCATAGTAGATATGGTTCAGATCCCAGTCCTCGTCCTTGTATTCTTTCAGCAGGCGTATCCACATATCGGGAATCCCCATAGCCAGGCGATAGTCAAAGCCGATGCCGCCATCTTCAATGGGCAGGCACAGTCCCGGCATAGCGGACATATCCTCCGCAATCATAATGGCATTGGGATTGATACTGCGAACCATCTCATTCGCCAGCTGCAAGTAGGTCACCGCGTCAATGTCTGTATTCATAGAGAAATACATGGCTGGTCCTGTAAATGACGTACCCAAACCATGGTCGAGGTAGAGCATCGAAGTAACACCATCAAAACGGAATCCGTCAAAATGATACTCTTCCAACCAGAATTTTAAATTGGACAGCAGGAAGTGGATCACATCCGGCTTTCCGTAGTCAAAGCATTTTGTATCCCAAGCGCTGTGGTCGCCTCTGGGGCCATCGTGGAAAAATTGATAAGCGGTTCCGTCAAATTCATTTAGACCCTCACGGGTGTTCTTAGAGGCGTGAGAATGGACAACATCCAACAAAACCGCGATTCCCATTCCATGGGCTGCATTGATCAACTCTTTTAGTTCCTCGGGGGTGCCAAATCGAGAGGAAGCCGCAAAGAAGTTTGTGACTTGATAGCCGAAGGAAGCATAATAAGGATGCTCCATGACTGCCATGATCTGGAGAGTATTATACCCCAAAGCCTTTACCCGGGGAAGCACATTTTGACGAAATTCCGTATAGGATCCTACTTTTCCCTCTTCCTGTGCCATGCCGATATGACATTCATAAATAAACAAGTTCTTTTGCGGTGTAAAACCAGCATCGGTCCAGCAAAATGGCTTTTCCGGAACATAAATCATCGCGCTCCAGGCAGTTGTTTGCGGATCTTGCACCACATAATTGGCGTACAGAGGAATCCGTTCCAGCTCCTGTCCATTGTGAACAACGATGGTACAAACATGCTGACCGTTTTTCAGCGCGTCTTTTCCTGGGAGAAAAAGCTCAAAAACGCCGTTTTCCAGGGAAGTCATGGGATGGGCATGTCGATCCCAACCGCAAAAGTCGCCGGTAAGGTACATAGCCTCAGCACCTGGCGCCCACTCACGGTAATACCACCCATCATCCGTTCTGTGAAATCCAAAGTAATGATGTCCGTTGGCGTACTCCGCCAAGGTCATATCCGGCGGCAAAATTTTTTCTTTTGTGGCTGCATAGTTGTCCATACGCAGCTGAAGATCCCCTGCAAACGGCTGCAAGGAAGGATCTTTTTTAATAATACGCAAATCCATAAAGCTGCCACCTTTCACAAAATATTAAACGAGTTGCTGACCGTTAATGAAGAGCTTAAATTTCAGGCCCAAGGACTGGGCTGCCTGACGGCATAAAATCATACGGTTCATAAAAATCTCAAAATAATCCATGACAGAACTAAACTGGGTATCTACAGACAGAACCAACTGAAGAACATTTTCATCAGGAACGATCTCAAGCTTGGATTCTGTAACAGAATAGTTTACCCGGTCATGGATATCAAATTTATCGGTATCCTTGACCCGCACACGACTGCGGCGAACATCAGACTTGTCCGCCAAGATCAGCGCCGCCGCCACAGGGTTCACCGGAACACCGGTTCCCTCGTCATGATTGCCAATGGCAGAAACGATCAACGCGATCTCTTCCGGAGGAAATGCCATGTTGTCAAGAATCCGAAACGCCATCACCGCGCCGCTTTGACTGTGTTCCACACGATTGACCACATTGCCGATATCATGCATGAAACCGGCTATTTTTGCCAATTCTACCGTCCGGGCGTCATGTCCCAAGGTATGGAGAATATATCCGGCAGTTTCCGCAACCCGTGTAACATGGGGAAAGCTATGCTCAGTATACCCCAGGACAGCCAATGCGGCGTCCGCATGAGAAATATAGGTTTTGATCGCGGTGTCGGTTTTCACCTGTTCATAAGTCATGCCAACTCCTCCTTTATCTTTAGTATACCTTCTTTTTTCAATGATTGCAATACCGGAATGACGAAGTCATCCCGGTATAGTGTCCTCAATTTTTTGAGCCAATAATCACTTTATATTAGAATATCTACCGCATACCGTTCCAGCCAATGGTTGATCTGCAGCAGATACGCAATGGTTTGTGGCCTGCGCATAAGCTGACCGTACCAGGGCCACCGGGGTTCTTCCTCCAAGATCCCTTTGACCATATCTTTGCGAACCAAGGAAAACAGTGGCGCATCCTTCCGGGTCAAAAGATCCTCCAGCCGCTGCGACACCAGTTTCAGATATGCCGGATCGTGGGTCTTGGGATAGGGACTCTTTTTCCGCCACAGCACCTCATTTGGTAAAACTCCGTACATAGCATGCCGCAGCAAGCCCTTTTCTTTCCCGTTGTAATCTTTATATTCCCAGGGAACACCGTATAAATACTCCGCTATTCGGTGATCGCAGAACGGAACACGAACCTCCAGACCTGAATACATACTCATTCTGTCCTTTCTGTCCAGAAGCGTTTGCATAAACCAACGCAGGTTCAGGTTCATCATTTCTTTCATTCTGCGCTCTAAGGGAGGTGTTCCCGGCAGGATATCGCTTTCTTCACAGGTTTTCCGATAACGGTCCAGAATATATTCCTTTCCTTTGGTTTTTGTCACCATCATTTCACAACGCTGCGCCATGTTTTGCGCCCAGGGAAATCCGTTCAGGTCCCGAATCTCCGGGTCACGATACCATGGGTATCCACCAAAAATCTCGTCTGCACATTCCCCGGAAAGGGCCACGGTAACATGCTCTCGTATCTTTCGGCAGAACAGCAATAAAGAAATGTCTACATCTGCCATGCCCGGAAGATCCCTTGCCGCCACAGCCTCCTCCAGAGCGCCCAGCAACTCCTCCGGAGAAAGGACGCACCAATGATGATCCGTTCCCAAGGTATCCTGCATTAAGCGAATATAGGTTCCATCGGAATTGGGCTGGAACTTTTCGGGCGTAAAGTACAGATCATTATTAACATAGTCTACAGAGAATGTTTTAAGCTGCTTCCCCTGCTGGTTCATGGCTGACGCGCAAAGGGATGTGATCAGACTGGAATCCAGTCCGCCGGAAAGGAAAGTACCGATAGGTACATCGGAAACCATTTGCCGGCGTATTGCATCCGTTGCCAAGAACCGGACCTTTTGGGCGGTTTCTTCAAAAGAATCTGTATGAGGTCTGTCAAGCAATCGCCAATAGCGGTTCACTGTCAGTTTGCCACAATGGTATCTGGCGCAGCAGCCACTCTCCAGTTCTTCCATTCCCCGAAAAACACCGCATCCCGGGGTTCGACCGGGCCCAAGGAGAATAACTTCTGCCGCGCCGGTCTCATCCAGTTCCGCCCGTACGGTTGGGTACGCCAATATTGTTTTTAGCTCTGATGCAAACAGAAGTCCGCCCTCATGAAGCTTAAAGAACAGAGGCTTCACGCCCATGCGGTCTCTTGCCAAAAAGAGTTTACTCTCGCTGCTCTCCCATACAGCAAAAGCGAAAATGCCGTTTAGTCTTTCCAGACATACCTCGTGCCATTGGGCGTAGGCATGAAGCAGCACCTCCGTATCGGAATGACTTTGAAATTCATGTCCCAGCTTTATGAGTTCCTGCCGCAGCTCCTCCGTATTATATAACTCACCGTTATAAACGATTGTGTATTCCTTTCCCTGCCAACACAAATGCATTGGCTGTGCGCCGCCTTCCGGATCAATTACTGTTAATCTGGAATGAAGAAGACAACAATTACTACCGAAATAGGATCCTTGGGCATCCGGTCCTCTACGCCGCATAGTCGAAAGCATTTTATTGACAATAAAACAATCCACCGGTAAACCGATAACTCCAGCAATCGCGCACATAGTACGCCTCCTTTCTCTGTCCATTGTATGCATCAGGAGAAAATAATGGAACGCATGATAAAGCGGCACCCGGAAATAATGTAAAAGGGTGATGATTTATGAAGAATAACAAAGATATCCTAGGCTCTGTATTAAAAACAGCTCAGATGGGTCAGACCGGAATCCGCAGTGTAATCAAGCAGAATCCCGGTCCGCAATTAGAAAACGCCTTGCGGGAGCAGCTTTCTGAATATAATGCTATCGAACAGGAAGCATATGATATCGCAAATTCACGGGGTTGGAAGCTAAAAGAGCTTTCCAAAACATCTAAAATTATGTCGGATATGATGAGCAGGAGTATTCTGATGCACGACCACAGTGATTCCAGAATGGCAGCTATGATGATTCAAGGGAATACACGGGGTATGATCAAAGGAATCAAAAATGACCACCAGCACCGCAATTCCGATCCCAGAGTCGAAGCTTTATCAGCAAGACTGATCAACTGCGAAAACGCAAATATCCAGCAAATGAAAGAGTATCTTTGAGACGGGGAAGGTCTTCCTTCCCCTCACCTTTTTATCAGGTCCAGCATATCCTATTTCATACGCATCCCAGTAAAGGAGGAATTTTTCTGAGTGCTTCAGGATACATACAGGTACATGCTTATTCCAGCTATGCGCAACTCCCGTTAAAAGATGTCGCGGTTACCGTTACAGCGCAAGACGGGACCGTCATTGCCATGCGGCTGACTGACCGCAGCGGCCGCATCGAACCGATATCCGTTCCAACGCCGGAACGGTCAGAAAGCCAGTCGCCCGACAGTTCTGTAATTCCATTTACTGTAGTCAATATTACCGCACGGATTCGTGGCTATGAATTACTGAGAAACGAAGGGCTGCAGGTCTTTCCGGACACTACAACCGATCAAAACCTTGAGATGATCCCCCTTGCGGAGCTTCCGGACGCCTGGAGTCAATCGGAAACCTTCCAAACCCCAAAACAAAATCTCTAGGAGGTCCTTATGCCAACGGTAACACCATTTGTACCACAGAGGATCACCGTCCATCTGGGATCGCCGGATAGTTATACCGCAAATGTGACCGTGCCTTTTTCAGACTACGTAAAAAATGTGGCATCCAGTGAAATCTATCCCACTTGGGACGAAAGCGCGCTAAGGGCAAATATTTACGCTATTGTATCCTTCGCTTTAAATCGTGTTTATACAGAGTTTTACCGCAGCCGGGGTTATGATTTTGATATAACCAGTTCCACCGCCTACGATCAGGCCTTTGTAAACGGAAGAAGCTATTTCGAGAACATATCTAGGATCGTGGATGAATTATTTAATGACTACCTGCGTCGTCCCGGTTTTGTAGAACCGTTAGCCGCCAAATTCTGTAACGGAACAACCGTCACCTGCGAAGGCCTCAGTCAATGGGGCAGTCAAAACCTTGCGCAGCAAGGCTACTCCACCACACAAATTTTACGAAGCTATTACGGCAACGTAGAAATCGTTAACAACGCACCGATCCGGGGTATCGCATCCTCATATCCCGGTACACCCTTGCGCCGGGGAAGCTCGGGACCCAACGTTGTCGTTGTGCAGGTTGAGCTGAATCGAATCTCTCAAAATTATCCTGCCATTCCCAAATTAGCCTCTGTGGACGGGATCTATGGCAGTCGCACGGAAGCTGCCGTACGAAGATTTCAGGAGATCTTTGGTCTCACTCCGGATGGTATTGTGGGAAAAGCCACTTGGTATGCATTGGTGCGGCTATACACAGCGGTTACTTCCCTTTCTGAGTTAAGAAGCCAAGGGCAGCAATTTTACAGCATCAGCTGGGAATATCCCAATTCTATTTACCAGGGAGAGACCGGAGATAAGGTACGGCATCTTCAATATATGCTCTCTGTTCTTTCCGCATACATTTCCAGTATTCCGCCGGTGCAAGTGGACGGAATTTACGGCCCGGCAACTGCCGAGGCGGTAATCGCCGCGCAGCGGTGGTTTGGCCTTCCGGAAATCGGGAGCAGTGTGGACAGTGCCACCTGGGACGCAATTTACGATCAGTTCACCGGGATAGAAAACACCAGTCTGCGTAATGAAGAAAATTTCCCCGGAACGCAAAACAACGCCGTCCCAGCTTTCTCAGCCGGCAGGCAGTCCCAACGTAACAGATATGCCGGCACATCCACCATGACACAATTCCCCGGTCGTGACTTATCCGTTGGAAACCAGGACTCCATTCGGCAGGAGGTGATTCGATGAAACCCCAAGAAACCTTTATCGGGCAGCCAGTACGCAGTCTGCAAACGATGCTGCGTGTCATTGCGGAAAGTGACCGAACCTTACCCAGCGTGATTCCGGATGGGATCTATGGGCAGCAAACTGTTACAGCCGTTTCCGCATTTCAGCGCAAATACGGTCTTCCGGTAACCGGTATCACCGATCAAACCACATGGGAAACCATTGCCGCTGTTTATGAGCCTGCGCTGGTGTTAGTGGATGAGGCGCAGCCGCTTTATATTATCCTTGATCCAATGGAGGTAATATCGGAAAACCAGCAGCATCCCAATCTATACCTTGTTCAGGGCATGCTGCAGGTTTATGCATTGGCCTATGAGGGACTTATCGCGCCGGAAGTAACCGGCGTTCTGGATATTCCAACAGCCCAAGCCTTGCGCAGCTTTCAAGAGCAAAGCGGATTACCTGTGACTGGCAGGCTGGACAAACAAACCTGGAAGCATTTGGCACTACAATACCCTTCTGCATCCTTAATCGCTATGGAGCACATTTCAGACCGTAATCCAGAAGCGTAAAATGATCATTCCGGAAAATCCCCCCAAAAATTTACTTATTTTTAACATAAAATTTAAAAGCGCTCTTGATTAAAGCAAAAATAATGCCTATAATAAAGAATAATGCAAAAGCAGACCGGAAGAAAGGAAGATAAACATGAAAGACTGGAAAAAGGACATACTGACAGTTCCTAACCTGCTCAGTCTGTTCCGTCTTCTTTTGATCCCTGTCTATATTATGATCTATCTGAATGCGGACAGCAATTCTGACTATTACATTGCCGCCGGGATCCTGGCAGTTTCCTGTTTGACTGACCTCATAGACGGAAAAATTGCCAGACACTTCAATATGATCTCCAATGTCGGTAAAATTCTCGACCCTCTGGCGGATAAAGCAACCCAGTTTGCCTTGATCCTGTGCCTTACCATGAAATACCCTGTTCTGCTTATCCTTGTTGGTCTGTTCATCGTGAAAGAGAGCTTCCAACTGATCCAAGGCTTTATAATCCTTCGCAAAGGACAGATCCTTTCCGGCGCGTTGCTTTCCGGAAAAATCAGCACCACCGTTTTATTTGTCAGCTTGATTTTTATGGTCATGTTCCCCGATATTGATATGCGTGTTATCTATATCCTTACCGGGATCGACTGTGTCTTCTTGCTGATCTCCTTTATTGGCTATGCTCGGATCTACTTCACCCACAGCCCCATGATCCAAACGATTGAAAAAGCAGATCCTCCAGCAGACAGCAATCCATAACCCAATACACCACGGCGGTGACAAGATATGTCACCGCCGTTTCCTTCTACAGAGCAAACTGTCACCAGGCAACCGTCGCCATATCCGCAGAATCCTCCACGGCATCGGATGCCTAAGATTGCTCCAATTCTGCGCTTTCAGTATATCCTACATAAACAAAAAAAGCTGATGAAATCTGGAGAATGATTTTTGTGTATCAAGATAAAAAGAAGTCCCCTGTGGGGACTTCTTTTTATCCTACATATTTTTGCAGAGAAGCAGCATCCAGCTTATCGTACTGAGCCAAAAACCCGGCAAGCTCACCGGCAATGATTTTTGCACCGCCGGTAACATTGCTCTCAATGTTGAGAGGAAGCAGCGGATCGTGAAGGGACAGCCGCAGCAAAAACCAGCCCGCACCGTGCGCCTCATCCAGGTTGACACGAACACCTTCATAATTGCTGGGTGCCAGTGTCCAACCAGCCTGTTTCCCGGCATAGACGGTCAGCTCATCGATCACCTGCTGACCGTATACCTTAAAGTCTTCCAGCAAAATATTCATACGGAATTCCACGCTCTCAGCAGGCTCTTCCAAAGAAGCAATGAGAGATTCCAGTGTATAGCCCTCCTTTTTACTGCGGGCCAGCTCGATGAGGAGCTTTGTGACGATATAGGCACCGTCATCCAGGAAATAGTTCTCCTTAAATGCGCCATGACCGGAGGTCTCAATGGCCAGCTGGCTATCCTGACCAGCTTTGTTTAAACGAATAGATTCGTTGATAACATTCCTGTAGCCACGCTTAAAACGGTGGTGGACACCGCCCTTTTCCTCTATGAATTTTGCCAATCCGGTGGAAGTAATGGAGTCAGTAACGATAGTAGTACCGGGGTACTCACGCAAAAGGATCGCAGACAGCATAGCGATGATACGGTTCCGGTTCAGTTCACTGCCATCGGCAAGCACAGCGCCGGCTCGGTCTACATCGGTATCAAAAATAATGCCGAGGTCAGCCTTTGTCTCACGGACGGCTTCCATGATGCTTGCCATTGCTTGCTTATCCTCAGGGTTGGGAATATGATTGGGAAAGCTGCCGTCAGGCTCTAAAAACCGGCTGCCATCGGTATCTGCGCCCAGAGGCTTCAAAACCTTGTCTACATAGAAGCCACCTGCGCCGTTACCGGCATCAACCACCACCTTAAAACCAGTCAGAGGCTTCTCCTCGCCGGTGGCTGCGCGGATCTTGTCCGCAAGGATCTTGGCGTATGTATTCATAAACTCGCCGGAAACCAATGTACCGGCTGCAACACCGCTGGTCTGCTCTCCGGCCGCATACTCCAGGATCCTTTTAATATCACCCTTTTCCAGACCGCCTTCCGGAGTAAAGAACTTAAAACCATTGCGATTGAAGGGTAAGTGGCTGGCTGTGATCATCACACTGCCGTCAAATGAATAGCCATCTGTCACCGTAGACATGAACATAGCGGGCGTACTTGCCATGCCAAAATCCGTGACGAACATGCCCTGCTCAACCATAGCAGCGCATATCCAACCGCACAAAGCTTCACCGGACAACCGGGAATCGCGACCTACCGCAACACGCAGGCCTTCCTTCTTCCCTGTCTTATCCATGAGCCAAAGGGCGAATCCTCTGCCAATATCCCGGCAGACTTTCTCCGTCAAATTAACGTGTTGGCCCTCTATCCCTTCCAGGGCGACACCACGGATATCACTTCCGTTTTGCAGTTTTTTATAGTCCATAGGTATCCTCCTTATCAAGCAACCGCAATTTTATGTTATTTTACCACGAAAGAAAAGCATAATCAACAAGAAAAGTATCGACTTACCACAGTCAAATATAATCATAGCAAGACTGTATATAAAAGCTCCCTAAAGACCTTTCCTTTAGGGAGCTTTTTGATTAGCGGTACAACGGGAACTTCTCGCAGATCTCAGAAACAGTAGCCTTGACTTCTTCGGCAGTTCCTGCAAAGTCTTTTGCCGTCAAAGCGATGCAGCGGGCGATTTGCTTCATTTCCGCCTCACCCAGGCCCCGGGTCGTGACCGCTGCAGTGCCAATGCGCACGCCGCTGGTAACAGAGGGCTTCTGGGGATCGCCGGGGATGGCATTTTTATTGAGGGTAATATGGTTGGCATCGCAGCGGACCTGCAGTTCCGCGCCGGTGATGTTCATAGGGCGAAGGTCAGCCAGCATCAAATGATTGTCAGTACCGCCGGTAACCAGGTCAAAACCTTCCTCCAACAGAGCAGAGGCAAGTACCTTTGCGTTTTTAACGATGTTTTGCGCATAGGTCTTAAATTCAGGCTGCATAGCTTCCTGGAAGCAGATCGCCTTTGCGGCAATCACATGCTCCAGAGGGCCGCCCTGGGTGCCGGGGAACACGGCAGAATTGATTCTCTTGGCATATTCTTCCCGAGCCAGGATCAAGCCGCCGCGAGGGCCACGGAGGGTCTTGTGGGTGGTGGTGGTTACGATATCGGCATAAGGCACAGGGCTCTCATGGGCTCCACCAGCGACAAGGCCTGCGATATGCGCCATATCCACCATGAATACCGCGCCAACCTCGTGGGCGATATCGGCAAAGGCCTTGAAATCAATGGCTCTGGGATAAGCAGAGGCACCGGCGATGATCAGCTTGGGGGCGCACTTTTTCGCCATGTCGCGGATCTGATCGTAATCGATCAAACCGGTCTCATGGTCCACATCATAAGAAACCACATTGTAATACTTACCGGAAATATTGGCAGGGCTGCCGTGGGACAAATGACCGCCGTTGGCAAGGCTCATGCCCATCATAGTATCACCGGGCTGCAGAATGGCAAGCTCCACTGCCATATTGGCCTGTGCGCCGGAGTGCGGCTGCACATTGGCAGCTTCTGCTCCAAACAGCTGCTTCGCGCGGTCAATACACAGTGACTCCAACTCGTCCACATGCTGACAACCACCGTAATAGCGCTTTCCAGGCAAGCCTTCCGCATACTTATTGGTCAAAATACTACCCATGGCAGCGATGACTGCCGGGGATGCGAAGTTCTCAGAAGCGATCAATTCCAAACCATCCTGCTGGCGCTGAAGCTCCTTGCCCATCATTTTGGCAACAACAGGGTCAAAATTCTCAACAAAGCCAATTGCGTCCAAAGGTTTTCCGTACATATATAATCCTTCTTTCAAAAGTATTTTACAAAAAAGAGCAGTCCAAGAGGACTGCTCTGAAACACAGCAAAAAGTCGCTGTATCGCATCCCTGTCCGTTTGCCTGAGAGATTCGGTAAACACCTTGCACCTTCGGCACACAACTGAATGTGTTCTCCAGAGAGTCCTCTGCCCATCGGTCCTATCTCAAAAGAGACACCTGAGACTGTTAATCCTTCGGTAGGACATGCCGTTTTCCCGAGGGGCTTCTATGGATATATCGTTTTAACTAGTATACACAAAATAATAATAACAGTCAACTAGCATTTCATAATAATCTGTCGAAAACTTGCAGAAATGCATCTTTTCTGCAACCATTCACAAAATATCGTATCTTGCGTCGTTAGTTTTTATGGAATATAGAAATCCCTCCTGCTCAAATCATCAAACTGAACAGGAGGGATTTTTTCACTTTTCCGCAACAGCCAGGATGTGCTTGACCAACGCGTCCCGTCCATCACCCTTTTCCGCAGAAAAAGGAATTACTGGGACAGAATCCGGAAGCTCCAGATCTTCACGAATCACCGCAAGATTGGACACTAACTCACTTTTCTTCAGCTTATCCATCTTATTGGCCACGACCACAAAATTGCAGCCGCTATCCAGGAACCAGCGAGCCATGGTAATGTCATTATTGGTAGGCGGATGTCGGTAATCCACGATCAAAACACCAAGGTCAATGCGATTTTCCCCAAAGTAGTTTTCCATCAGCTTTCCCCAGCGTTCTTTTTCCGCCTGTGGCACTTTGGCAAAACCGTATCCGGGAAGATCTACCAAATAACACTTATTGTCTATGGTGAAGTAGTTAACATGGATGGTTTTTCCCGGCTTGTCTCCTACTCTTGCAAAATTTTTCCGCTGGAGAAGTCTGTTGATCACGGAAGACTTTCCTACATTGGACTTACCGGCAAAAGCAATCTCCGGCAGTCTGTTCTTGGGAAAATCTTTAACCGACGCAGCGGAAATCAAGAATTCAACCTTTTGAAAATTCATCATTACCTCACTGCCGAATCTGCGGCTTCCGGGATTTCCCCTTAACATCTTCCGGTATCGCGTTTAGAATGGCAGGTACCTGGTCCCGGTTGCCGGGAGTCAGTGCCGCCTGTAAAACGGCATCGATATTTTGGGCAGTAATGAAGTTTAAGGACTTGCGTACTGTCGGATCGATTTCCTGCAGATCTCTTTCGTTATCCTGGGGGATGATTACGGTCGTGATACCGTGGCGCATTGCAGCCATGGTCTTTTCCTTCAAGCCGCCAATGGGAAGCACTCTGCCCCGAATGGAGATCTCTCCGGTCATGGCAACATCCCGGCGCACCTTTGCGCCTGTGAGGGCAGAGACCATAGCAGTACAGACCGTCACACCCGCGGATGGACCGTCCTTCGGGACAGCTCCCTCCGGGAAATGCACATGGATATCCTTTGTTTTATAAAAGTCCTCGGCAATCCCCAGCGCTTTGGCATTGGCTCGAATATAACTCAGGGCCGCCTGGGCTGATTCTTTCATCACATCGCCCAGATTTCCCGTAAGCTCCAGCTTTCCGCTGCCGGCCATCACATTGACCTCGACCTCCAACACTTCACCGCCAACAGAAGTCCAGGCAAGCCCGGTAACCAAGCCTATCTGATCGTGAACAGGCAATCTGTCAGGAAGATACTTGCGGATACCCAGAAATTCCGTCACATTGCCGCCATTGACCGTGATTTTTTTAGGCTTTTCCTGGGCAAGAAGCTGCATGTCCGCTTTTCTGCAGATCTTGGCAAAGCACCGCTCCAGGTTACGTACACCGGATTCCCGGGTATAGCAGCTGATGATCTCCCGGATCGCATCATCTGTTACATTCAGCTGAGTCTTTTTCAGCCCGTGCTTCTTCATCTGTTTGGGCAGAAGATGGTTCTTACCGATCATCCGTTTTTCTTCATCGGTATAAGACCCCAGTTCAATGATCTCCATACGATCTAGCAGCGGTCTGGGAACGGTGTCAAGAGTATTGGCTGTGGTGATGAACATCACATCAGACAGATCGAAGGGAATCTCCAGATAGTGATCCCGATAGGTTTTGTTTTGCTCAGCATCCAAAACCTCCAGCAGCGCCGCGCTGGGATCACCACGATAGTCTCGCCCCATCTTATCCACCTCATCCAGCAGGAGCAGTGGATTGCTGCTTCCCGCTTGGATCACAGCAGATATAATACGGCCGGGCATAGCGCCCACATAGGTTTTGCGATGTCCGCGGATATCCGCCTCATCGTGAACGCCACCCAAGGAAATCCGCGCCATTTTGCGGTTCAAGCTTTGGGCAATAGAGTAAGCAATGGATGTCTTACCAACACCGGGAGGTCCTACCAAGCAAAGGATCTGAGGCGGCATTTCAGGAGCCATCTGCCGCACGGCAATGGACTCCAAAATCCGCTGCTTTACCTTTTCCAGACCGTAGTGGTCTCTCTCCAGAATCTTTCTTGCGGCAGACACATCCACCCGTTCCCGTGTTTTGGTATTCCAGGGAATATCCAGAACCGTATCCAAGTAATTTCGCAGCACAGCCGCCTCAGAAGAACCAAAGGGCTGCTTTTTTAAGCGGGCAAAGTCTTTTAAAACTTTCTCTTGGTCCTCTTTGGGGAGTTTCAGGCTCTGAAGCCGCATCTCATAGTCCCGGAATTCCGATTCCTCATCGTCACCCAATTCATCCCGTATGGCCTTCAACTGTTCACGAAGGTAATAATCCTTCTGCTGCTGATCGATGTTGGCACGGGTCCGCTCTTGAATGACAGATTCCAGGCGAAGCATTTCCAGCTCCTGCTTCAGCAGGCGTATTGCGATTTCCAGGCGGCGGACAGGATTCATTTGACACAGAAGCTTGACCTTATCAGAAAACTCGATCCCGGAATTCTGGGCAATGCTGTCTGCTACAAAACCGCTATTCTCAGATGCCAGCATTTTCAGCTGAACAACCTGAGCGGGATGATCGGATGCCTCCACATATTCTCCGTAAACCATATTGGCTTCACGGCGCAAGGCACGGCTACGAAGATTATCCATAATTTCCGTATCCGGAACAGAAGCAACTCTGCCCCACAGATAAGGCTCGCTATTGGTCAGATCCTGAATTCTGGCCCGGTAAAGACCGCTGACCAAGACCCGGATGGTATCACCTTGCGCACGGAGCACTTGCTTGACTTTGGCAACCGTACCCATTGCATGGAGGTCTTCCAAGTCAGGATCGTCCTCAGCAATATCTCTCTGCGGAATCAGCAGCAGTGTCTGATCCCTCTTCATTGCCTCTTCCAAGGCTAAAATAGATTTTTTCCGGCCAACTTCAAAATGTACTGTCTGTTCCGGAAAGATAACTAAGCCACGAAGGGCTAAAATCGGCATATTGCCGACATGAATCTTCTCGTTCATGGAATTCTCCTTCCTTGGTAATGGAGCAAAGAAGGGAGTAGAATACTACCCCCTTCCATTCCCTGTTATTTTCGGTTAACCGCCAGAGTCCGGGGTTTTTCAGGATCTGAATAAACCGTAGGCTCACCACCGGAAACACATTGGGGGGTGATGACAACCTTTTTAATGGTTAAATCTGACGGAATGGTATACATGATCTTCGTCATGATGCTTTCCATAATGGTACGCAGACCTCTCGCGCCGATCTTACGTTCCAGTGCCTTCTGGGCAACAGCCTGCAATGCTTCCGGCTGAATCTCCAGCTCCACATTGTCAAGCTCCAAAAGCTTGGTGTACTGCTTTGTCAAGGCATTGCGGGGTTCTACTAGAATCCGCACAAGGTCTTCCTGGGTCAAGCTCTGCAGGCAAGTGATCACAGGCAAGCGGCCCACAAGCTCGGGAATAATGCCAAATTTCAGCAGATCATCCGGCTCCACCTGAGCCAGCAGCTTGCCTACATCCCGATGCTTTTTCGATTCAATATGCGCGCCAAAGCCAATGGAAGACTTTTCGGTGCGGGCTTCAATGATCTTGTCCAGACCGTCAAACGCGCCGCCGCAAATAAACAGGATATTGGAAGTATCGACCTGGATCATTTCCTGCTGGGGATGTTTTCTGCCGCCCTGAGGAGGCACATTGGCAATCGTTCCCTCCAGGATCTTCAGCAGTGCCTGCTGAACACCTTCACCGGAGACATCCCGGGTAATGGAGGTGTTTTCGCTTTTACGGGCGATCTTATCCATCTCATCGATGTAAATAATGCCGTGTTCTGCAAGATCTACATCAAAGTCAGCAGCCTGCAGCAGACGCAGGAGAATATTCTCCACATCGTCGCCCACATAACCGGCCTCGGTCAATGTAGTAGCATCCGCAATGGCAAAGGGTACATTCAATATTTTAGCCAGAGTCTGGGCAAAGAGTGTCTTACCGCAGCCGGTAGGGCCGATCAGCAAGATATTACTCTTTTGCAGCTCCACATCCGAATCCTGCGCCAAGTAAATACGCTTGTAATGATTATACACCGCAACAGCCAAGGCGACCTTCGCCCCATCCTGCCCGATGATATAGCTATCCATGAAGGTTTTGATCTCCACGGGAGTAGGCAGATGCTCCGGTGTACGCAGCTTGCCGTTCTCATCGAACTGGGCGTCATTTAACAGCAGATCGCTGCAAGCCTGGACACATTCGCTGCAAATACAAACACCGGGACCGGCAATCAGCCGAGCTTCGTTCTCCCGCTTGCCGCAAAAGCTGCAGCGAATAGCCTGGTCTTCTTTTTTCGCCATGATGCCGGCACCACCTTTCTTGGTAGAATTAATGTCTCTGAACGATCTGATCGATCAGGCCAAAGGCCAAAGCCTCCTCGGCGGTCATGAAATTATCACGCTCACAGGCCTGGGTGACCTCTTCCAGGCTCTTGCCTGTTTTTTCAGCAAGAATCCGGTTCATACGGTCCTTAATAGTCTGCAGCCGCTTCATGTGGATCGCCATGTCTGTAATCTGACCCTGAGTACCTGCGCTGGGCTGGTGGATCATGATTTCCGCGTTAGGCAGCGCCATGCGCTTGCCCTTTGTGCCGGCGGACAGCAAAAATGCGCCCATAGAAGCAGCCATACCCACACAAATGGTATTGACATCGCACTTGATGTACTGCATCGTATCGTAAATTGCCATACCGGCAGTAACACTGCCACCGGGACTGTTGATATAGAACTGGATATCCTTATCAGGGTCCTGGTTTTCCAAATACAGCAGCTGCGCAACGATCAAAGACGCGGTGGTGTCATTGACTTCTTCCGACAAAAAGATGATGCGGTCATTCAGCAGACGGGAAAAAATATCATAGCTGCGTTCACCGCGGCTGGTTTGTTCTACAACATAGGGAATAAAGCTCATGGTCACTGTCTCCTTTCATGGGTCTGAAACATTCTAACCATTGTAGAGGAAGGTTATTCCTCGTGGTATGATTTGTATGACGCGAACCGGTCCTTAGACCGGTTCGCATGGTGGTAAAATTACTCTTCAGTCTTCTCTTCTGCCTTGGGAGCAACCGCAACAGCATTGTCCACAATGACCTTCACAGCCTTGCGGGTCTTCAGACTGGCCTTGATCTCCTCAGCGGGGACCATGCCCTTGACCTTGTCCAGCTCCAGGCTGTACTGCTCAGCCAGAGACGCGTACTCGGCCTCTACATCCTCGTCAGCAACAACGATCTGCTCCACCTCAGCGATCTTCTCCAGAGTCACATTGATCTTAGCCTGCTTCTCAGCGGCAGGACGGAAGGCATTACGCATGGCGGACATATCGCCGCCCATCATCTTGGCGTACTGCTCTACGCTGTAGCCGCTCATTTGCAGCTGGTAAGCAAAGCGCTCCATCTGGTTGTCCAGCTCAGCCTCAATAAGCGCATTGGGCATATCCACTGTGGTGTTTTCCGCAGCCTTCTCCACAGCAGCGTTCTCAAAGCTGTTGTTGATCTGCTTCTGGACATTCTCCAGAGCCTTTGCGCGAATGTCAGATTTCAGCTCCTCCAGAGTTTCAAACTCAGAAACGTCCTTAGCAAACTCATCGTCCAGAACAGGAACATTGGTAACCGTGACCTTGTTGCACTTGACATGGAAAACAACTGCTTTACCGGCCAAACCTTCGTGGTAGTCCTCGGGGAAGGTGATGTCGATATCCTTTTCTTCACCGGCGCTCATACCGACAACCTGCTCCTCAAAACCGGGAACAAAAGAGTTGCTGCCCAGCTTCAGGTCATGGTTTTCACCCTTGCCGCCATCAAAAGGAACACCATTGTCAAAGCCTTCAAAGTCGATGTTAGCGGTATCACCCATTTGGGCAGGACGCTCCACAGTCTCCGTGGAAGCAACATTCTGCGCCATGCGGTCCAGCTCGGCATCTACCTGGGCATCGGAAACCTCAGCCTCTGCCTTCTCGACCTCAAGGCCCTTGTAGTCGCCCAGAGTGACCTCGGGATAGACATCCGTAGTCAGGGTAATGGTGACGACACCCTCTTCAGAAATGTCCATATCGGTCAGGCTGGGACGGCCGACAGCCTTCACATCCTGGTCAATTACAGCAGCCTTGTAAACCTCGGGGAAGATCTCTTCCAGGCCGTCTTCGTAGAAAACATGAGCGCCGTACATGGACTCGATCATCTTACGGGGTGCTTTACCCTTACGGAAGCCGGGGATCATGATGTTCTTGCGAGCCTTCAGGTAGGCCTTGTTAACACCCTGCTCCATCAGTTCCTTGTCGATCTCCACGACGATCGTTGTCTGATTGCCGTTTCTCTCGATACTCTTAATGTTCATTTAAGTATTCCTCCTAAAATCGGCCCGCATAGCAAGACCATTTTATATTTTTACATAGCCGAATTATTCTATCAAAAAAACAGTCAAATGTCCACACTTTTCTTAAAAAAACTTTTTAAAAAAGCAAAATAGGATGCTTCCACGCAAAAGGCGGCCCTTAGGCCGCCTTACAGAACCGCTATGGCATCACTAAAAACGGCTGGAAATCCAGCTTGTCCGCAGAAACCAAGCGGTAATCGATCCCATCCCAAAGTCCCTGCATGGCCAAACCATGGCTCGCTCCATGCAAATGACCATAAAAACAGTTTCTGACCCCATATTTCTGAAGCAGTTCCAGGATCTCTCCACATTCGTAGCCCTTATACCGGGGCGGATAGTGAAGAAATACCATCTTCTGTTTATCGCCGGCAGACTGCAAGGAGGCTTCCAAACGGATCAGTTCTCTGCGGAACACCTTTTCATCGTGAGCTCCACTGCGGTCTTCTTCAAAAAACCAGCCTCTGGTTCCGCAGATGGCAACATCCTCATACACATAATGATTGTTATTGAGGATAAACATATCTTGGAAGCCGTTCTGCTCACAAAAGTTATAAAACTTTGCAGCTGTACTCCACCAAAAATCATGATTGCCCTTTAAAATAATCTTTCTGCCGGGAATCCTGTTGATCCAAGCAAAGTCTGCGGTTGCCTGGGACAGTTCCAGCGCCCAGCTCAAGTCACCCAGCAGCACAAGGGTATCCTCTGGCTTTACTACAGAGAGGCCCTGCTGCAGTTTATCCATATAGCCGACCCAGGCACCACCAAAAATATCCATGGGCTTCTCAGCACCCAGACACAAGTGAAGATCACCGATTGCATAAAGCGCCATGATCCACCGTCCTTAACCCAGCTGTTTCAGCAGCTGCTGTTCCGTAATGCCCATCGCCTGCGCAACAACTGCCGCATCCTGAACGGGAGAACGGTCCGCCAGAATCAACGCCACACGGCTCTCCCCTGTCTTTGCCCGATAATCCGTCAATCCGCCGTAGGCCAAGGCAGTATAGGGGCCAACCAGATAACTGTTTGTGCGGTAGACACTGGAAATCAGTACATCTATCCTAGCCCTGCTCACAACAGCAGTAAACAAGCCGTTCCGAAGACGGTCAAATTCTTCTGCCGGGGGTACATACAACCCTCTGTTTTTGCAGATACGCAAAAATTCCTTGGTATATTGCCACCCCAATGTGCCATAAATGAGCCGTTCCAGCTCTGCGGGAAGACCGACATCCGCCAAAGGTGTCGTTGTAGGAATCGGCTGCACATCCGTTTTTACCTCGCCATGGTGCAAAAGATCCCAAAGCGCGCAGTTTTCGTTGCAGCTGCAAATGATATTGGCAACGGGAAGTCCCATTTCCCGGGCGTACAGCAGGGACATCACGCCGGAAAGATCACCGGAAACCACAGAAACATCCACAGCCGTTTCCCAATCCAAAGCTTTTGTACGCACCAATTCTGCATAAGACGCAAACAGCAGCGCAATACGAATGGCGATCCGCAGCCATGAGGAAACCCTTTGCTTAGTATTTTCATCATTGCGGATCTTAGCGGCAAGGATCTTTTCAAGCTGCGTATAAGATCCGTCCAGATTCTGCCAAAGTTCCAAAAGGAAGATGCGGTGGCTCATGGTCGCCGCTTTTACGGGACAGCGGCCGACAGCGGAATCCACATCCCATCCGGTAAGCTTTGTAGAGAAAAAAAGATTCAGGATTCCGGCGATGCGTTCTCCAAAGGATTCGCGTACCAGTTCCGAAAAATCATTCTGCGCAAAACGAGGAAGCTGGCGCGGTACAAACAGGCCGCCGTCCGGCCCGCGGTCCTCCAGAAAAGTCCGGGCTGCGGTATAGGCATCATCTTTTTCGGTTGTTGTTACATACAGCATGCTTCCATCACTCCCAATGCGTTTTCCCAGAAAATCCGGCGAACAAGTGTATCATCCACACCGCGGTGTAAAAGTCTGGCTGCCAGTTTTGGGTAATCCTGAACACCATCAAAACCATCTGGTAGCGTATCACAGCCATCCAGATCGCCGCCCAAAGCAATATGCCGGCCATCAGGATCCAGCTCCAAGAAATGGAGAATATGGTCACAGGCTGTATCCAGATCCGGTTTTTCCCCTACAAAGGGCGCACATTGGTTAAAACCGGCAACACCACCAGTGCTGCAAATAGCTTTAAACATGTCATCCGTCAGGTTTCGGCTAACATCGCAGACGGCGCGGCTGTTTGAGTGACTGGCTACGATGGGGGCCTGTGTGATGTCCATAATATCCCAAAACCCCGCATCGCTAATATGGCTTACATCCACCATCATACCCAGCCGCTGCGCCTCGAACACGTAATCCTTTCCCTGTTGGGTCAGTCCCCCGCCGGTCTTGTGAGAGCCGGTAAGAACATTATCCTCATTCCAACCCAGGGTCGTCATACGAAAACCGGCTTTATATAGGTCCTCCAACAGCATTGGATCAAAGCCGAAGCCGGCAGGGCCTTCGATGGTCAAAATTCCGGACATCAATCCGTTTTCAAAATTGTCTTTTACATCCTGGGCGGTATAGGCCAGACGGATACGGTCCTTATTCCCCTCGATCTCCCGCAGAACGGAAATCATTTCCCGGTCAAACACCGTTTCCGGTGTTTCGTGATACCACTCCTGCATAAAAGGCGTTGTAAAGCAGGCAAAGCACTGGGCAAAACCGGGAAACACCTGTGCCCGCTCCAGGTCCAAATGTCCATCGTTGTGCAAAAGAGACCCGTATTCTCGCAAGCTTTTCCCTAAAAGGCTCAAGGCAGTATCGCAATGCAGATCAAAAACAGGAAAATTCATCAAAATACACCCTCCCAATGCGAGATCTGTGGTTTGTGCGTATCAAAGCCCTCCGGTACATAAATTTCGATAATATCAAACCGAGGTTGCAGCTGCGTTGGATGCTCCGAAAGATACACCGATGCTGTGGTGCGGATCTTGTCCTGCTTTCTCTTATCTACATATTCATAAGCTTTTGCAAAGCTGGCAGACTTACGAAGCTTGACTTCCACAAACACCAAAAACCGCTTATTCTGAACGATCAAATCAATTTCACCAAAACGGCAGCGATAGCCGGTTGCCACTAGTTTATAGTGCTGCTTGCGCAGAAACTCAGCGGCAAGCGCCTCGCCCCAGGCACCACGCAGCTTACTTGTCGGCATAGAACTTTTTCAAAAAGGTCATGCGGTGGACGGGACTTGGTCCCAACTCTCGCAACGCGTCATAATGCGCCTTGGTACCATAGCCTTTATGTATTTCAAAACCGTATCCAGGGTATTCCTGGGCCAAAGCCTCCATCAGATCATCCCGGGTCACCTTTGCCAAAACGGAAGCTGCGGCAATATTGGCGCTAAGGCTGTCACCTTTCACTACGGTTCGAACCGGCAAGCCGAAATCTTTTTCCCGGTTACCGTCGATCAGCGCAAACTCCGCCTTTCCTTCCAGCTGCCGGATCGCCCGCTCCATTGCCAAAAAAGTTGCCTGCAGAATATTGATGCTGTCAATCTCTTCATGGCTGGCAAATCCAATACCATAAGCGATCGCTTGTTCCTGAATGATGGGTACCAATTCCCGACGGCGCTTATCCGTCAGCTTTTTGCTGTCATTCAGCCCCGGAATCTCAAGATGCGGCGGCAAAATCACCGCTGCAGCGCAAACCGGACCGGCAAGAGGGCCTCTTCCCGCCTCATCCACACCGCAGATTTGGTGGATGCCTTGAGAGAACAGTTCCTCCTCGATATGCCACATATTAACTTTCTCCATATCAGCAGTCCTCCGGCTCTTCCAGAGTAAAACGCCCCAGCTTACCGCTGCGGTATTCGTCTACCAAAACCTTTGCCATTCTTTCTGTATTCACCTCGCCACCGGACACCAGGAAACCACGCTTTCTTCCTGCCATTTCCAGCAGTTCATAACCAGGTGTTCCTGCTTCTGCTTGGATACCGTAGCGCTCCTGCAGGGCCTCCGGATAGCGGCGATGCAAAAGCTGCATCAACAAACACGCTAACTCCTCGATGTCCAGAATACCGTCTTTTACCGCTCCTGTATACGCCAGCATCATGCCCACCTGAGGATCCTCAAATTTGGGCCACAAAATTCCCGGCGTATCCAGTAAAAGCAGCGAATTATCCACCGTTACCCACTGTTTACCCCGGGTAACGCCGGGGCGGTTCTCCGCTTTTGCGCCTTTTCTTCCGGATATTTGATTGATCAATGTAGATTTACCCACATTGGGAATACCCACGATCATCACCCGCAAAGGGCGGTGCATCCCCCGGGCGGCATCCCGTTCCAATTTCTCCTTGCAGGCGCGGCGGACAGCCGGAGTAAAATCGGAAATTCCTTTACGGGATTTACAGTCTGTAACCACAACAGTAATACC
The DNA here is from genome assembly GCA_017416325.1 of Oscillospiraceae bacterium. Lineage (GTDB taxonomy): Bacteria > Bacillota > Clostridia > Oscillospirales > Oscillospiraceae > Faecousia. Next base: position 20,144 of record JAFQCV010000006.1, on the reverse strand, counting down.
CTTTGCCCGGAAATATTCTGCCCAACGTTTGGTTGCCGCAGAATCTGCAAGATCCATCCGATTTAGGATCAGCAACCTAGGTTTATTGCCGCAAATGCTGTCAATGTCCGGATTTCGGCTTGCCATAGGGATTCGGGCATCCACGATCTCACAAACGGCATCCACCTGCTTCAAATCCGCTTCGATTTGCCGCCGGGTCTTTGTCATATGACCGGGATACCATTGAATTGTCATTTTATCCTGCTCCATTAAGAAACCGCTCCAATTCTGGAATAATCCGGGGACTGATGCCCCTTATCTGTACCGGGAAACAGTAAAAAAATAACTTTTCCCAAAACTTCCCGGTTGTCAATCTGTCCAATCACCGGGTCACGACTGTCTTTAGAGCCTTCCCGGTTATCGCCCATCACAAAAATACAGCCATCCTTTACAGTCAGGGGAAACTGGATTCCCTCTTGCGTGGTTGTAGGTGTAGAAAGGTAAGGTTCATCCAGCGGTTTCAAATCATCAAGACTGTCACCCACATAAACGATTCCCCGGGAAAAGTCAATATCCACGACCTGACCTTCCGTAGCGATCACCCGCTTAACAATGGGCGCGCCATTATCAAAAGAATCCTTACTAATGACAACAATATCCCCTTGCTTCGGATCACGGTAAAGGACATTACTGACCAAAAGCAAGTAATCGCCATCCACCAGTGTTCCTTTCATGGAAGATCCGGAAACCACAACGATCCGGAAGAAAACCAGCAGCAATACGACGATCACCGCCAGCAGATAAATAATATCGTGCAGATAAAGCAAAAATGAACTGCCCTTCGGTGACGCATTTTTCTTCGGGTTACCGTTTTCAGGTTCATTCACAGAATTATTCTCATAAGTTTCCATTTCTGTTCACTCCCAGTATGTCATCAGCTAAAACCGCAAATATATATGGATACATAATCTATTATACACAAAAAATTATAAAAAAAAAGAGGGCAAAGCCCTCTTTTTTCCGTTTTGCGTTAAACTTTCTCCTTGACCTTGGCAGCCTTGCCGAAACGGTCACGCAGATAGTACAGCTTTGCGCGGCGAACCTTGCCCTTACGGACAGTTTCGATCATCGCAACGTTGGGAGAGTGCAGGGGGAAAACTTTCTCACAGCCAACACCGTAGGAAATACGGCGAACAGTGATGGTCTCCGCGATGCCGCCATGCTTCTTGGCGATCACGGTGCCCTCAAACACCTGAATACGCTCACGGGAGCCTTCCTTGATACGAACATGCACACGAACGGTGTCGCCAACCTTTGCTTCGGGCAGCTCTTCCTTCATGTACTGGCTGTTCAATGCTTTTACCAGATCCATAGTTTACGTCCTCCTTAAATATTAGGCGTTCATACGGCGCATATGCCCGCAGAGGACTCACCTTGATTTCAGACTGATGTATTATAACACCGGTTTTTAAGAAAATCAAGTCTTTTTTTCATTATTTTTCTTGTTTTTTACACATATTTTCAAGAAAGAGCAGCCCACCAAAAGGTGGGCTGCAAAATGCGGAAATTATACGCCTTCCTTGGAGCGGCGCAGAACCTCAGTCTCGGTAGTGCCGTTCACGGGCTCATAGCCTGCCAGAGGAACGATCTTCTCATGAACCGCATCCAGAATCCAACTGGCCTGGGGGAAGAAGAACTCGTCGAACTCGAAGGGAGGTGTGATCCAGTTACGGGCACCAACCACAACAGGAGGTGCATCCAGATCATCGAAGCACAGTTCGGTGATGGTACGAGCCACATCGTTCAGATAGCTGCCACGAGCGCATGCATCAGAAACCAACAGGACCTTACCGGTCTTGCGGACAGACTCAATGATCTTGGTATAGTCCAGAGGCACCAGGGAGTGGATGTTGATGATGTCAGCTTCCAGACCGTACTTCTCGCTCAGCTGCTTAGCTGCGTCAACCGCGCGGTACAGAGCCGCGCCGATGGTCAGGATGGTGATATCCTTACCGTCGCGAACCTTGTTGGTGTCGCCGATCTCGATCTCATAACGCTCAGCAGGAACACCGCCCTCATGGAACTGCTCGCCCACGTCGTAGATTCTCTGGCTCTCGAAGAAGACAACAGGATCAGTACCCTTCAGTGCAGTCTCCATCAAGCCCTTAGCTTCCCAAGGTGTTGCAGGGAAGCAAACCTTCAGTCCGGGAATGTGCGCACACAGCGCGGTCCAGTCCTGAGAGTGCTGCGCGCCATACTTGGAACCCACGGAAACACGCAGAACCAGAGGCATCTTCAGAATACCGGCAGACATAGCCTGCCACTTGGACATCTGGTTGAAGATCTCGTCACCGGCGCAGCCGATAAAGTCGGCATACATCAGCTCCACCAGAGCGCGGCCGCCGGACAACGCATAACCAACCGCAGTACCAACAATGGCGCCCTCAGCCAGAGGAGAGTTGAACAGTCGGCAGTGAGGCAGGGCATCCATCATGCCACGGTAAACTGCAAATGCGCCGCCCCAGTCACGGCAGTCTTCACCGTAGGCGATCAGCGTGGGATCTTCATAGAAGCGGTCCCAAATAACCTCACTGAGACCGTCACGGAGGTTGTAAAGCTTCATCTTGGAAACGGGCTTGCCATTGGCATCAATGGGAGCGCGCTCCTTAGACTTGATCTTCTTGTAGCCCTCAGCCTCTTCCTTGGGAACAGTGAACTCGGGCTCACGGTCATCCATCTTGTCGACCTTCTGGTTGGAGAACATCAGACGCTCCACAACAGCAGGGTCCTTCTTGAAATCGCAGTAGGGGCTGAACTCGGGATCCGCAGCATACTTGCAGATCATGGTCATCCGCTCGGAGGTCTCCTTCAGGATAGCATCAACATCTTCCTGAGTCATGACACCGGCTTCGATCAGCTTGGCAGGATAAGTAATGATGGGATCAACTTCCTTCCAGGCATCGATCTCTTCCTTGGTGCGGTATGCGTTCTGGTCGGACACAGAGTGACCGGAGAAACGGTAGGTCAGAGTTTCCAGCATGACAGGGCCCTTGCCGTTACGCAGCAGCTCAAGCTTGCGCTCCATGGCATCGATAACCGCAAGAGGATTGAAGCCGTCCACAGTCTCAGCATAGAACTGTGTGGGGCTGACACCGGAAGCGATCCGGCTCATGCAGCCCTGGCCCATGGTCTCACCACGGGTCTGGTCGCCCATGCCGTAGGAGTTATTAAAGATGTTATACAGAATGGGCATGCCATCATTGTGGCTCTCCCACAGATTCTTGTACTGATCCATAGCGGAGAAGTTCAGAGCCTCCCACACAGGACCGCGAGCCATGGAAGCATCACCAATGTTGCAGATGCAGATACCCTTCTTGTTGTTGACCTTCTTGTAAAGCGCCGCGCCGGTGGAAATCGTGCCGGAGCCGCCAACGATAGCATTGTTGGGGTAGATACCGAAGGGCAGGAAGAATGCGTGCATAGAGCCGCCCATACCCATATGGAAGCCGGTCTCACGGGCAAAGATCTCCGCCAGAGTACCGTACAGGATGAAGCGGATAGCCAGCTCCTTGACGTCCTTAGTCTCGCCCATTTTTTGAGTAGCCTTCAGGCATTTGCCGTCCAGGAAGCCTTCCATAACAGCCATCAGCTGCTCATCAGACATCTTATTGATGGTGCTCAGAGCCTTAGCCAGGATCTCAGAGTGGCTGCGGTGAGAACCAAACGCAAAATCATTCTCATCCAACAGGTAGGCCTGACCGACACAAGCAGATTCCTGACCGGTGGACAGGTGCGCAGGGCCGGGATAGGTATGGTCGATACCATTGTAGCCGCCCTGAGTCTTGATCAGGTTCAGCATAGTCTCAAACTCACGCAGAACGGTCATATCCCGGAAGATGCGGATCAGATCCTCTTTTGTGAACTTACCGGATTCCAGTTCTTCTTTGACCGTCTTATTATACTGGTTAACAGGGATGTCGTTAAAGGTGACCTTACCGGGGGCTCTGACCTCGGAAGGATCTACGAATAAGCTCTTAGGCATTTTATATTTCCTCCTTTAAATATGGAAAATCGCTTCACGAATGATTTCTGCCACAGTGGGGTGCGGGAATACCATTTTCTGCAGCCGAGTAGGAGGCAGCTCGGTATCCAGCATCATTGTAGCAGTCATAATGATCTCAGAAGCATAGGAGCCAACCATGTGACAGCCAACAAGGCGATTCTTGTCCGTATCTACAACAATTTTAATGAAGCCCTTGCCGCCCTCGTTTTCTGCCAGATAACGACCGGCATAGGACATAGGCAGCTTCACTTCCTTTACATGCATTCCACGGTCCTCAGCAGTCTCTTTACTTAAACCAACAGAGGCAACCTCAGGATCGGTATAGATAACAGAAGGAATCACATCGTAGCGCATCTCATCCACACGGCCCAACATGTGGTTTACAGCAACCTCAGCTTCCCGGTAAGCTGTATGGGCCAGCATCAACTTGCCGTTACAGTCACCGATGGCATAAACGCCGGAAATGTTGGTACACAGGAAGCGGTCAACAACAATGGCATCGCGATCCATCAGTAGATTCAGGCTCTCAAGTCCAATACCTGCGGTAGCAGGACGGCGGCCAGCAGACAGCAGGACCTTATTACAAGCAATCTCACGGATCTGACCGGCATCCTCATAGACAACAGAGGATTCCTTCACTTTCAGGACCTTGCAGGAAAGCTTAAAGTTCATACCCCGCTTGGTGAAGCTGTCAGTCAGAATCTTGCAAATCTCAGGATCAGTAGTACCGGCGATCTTTGGCATCATTTCGATGACTGTGACCTCGGTACCAATACTGGCATAGTAATATGCCAGTTCCAAGCCAATTACGCCGCCGCCGATGACAACCAGTTTCCTGGGAAGATTGGTTTCATCCAACACCTCCCGGTTTGTCAGAACAAAACCGGAAGCCAAGCCTTCTTTCATACCGGGAATGGAAGGAACAAAGGCTTCAGAACCGGTGGCAATTACCAGCTTTTTGGCGGTATATACTTTTCCGTCTGCCTCTACCTGGAAGCCGGCGTCTTCCCTGCCCCGGATCACACCGACAGCAGGAATGACGGTCACATGATTGGACTTCATGGTCGCAGTCACACCGGAAACTAGCGCGTTGACAACCTTGTTCTTACGCGCGATCACCTTAGCATGGTTATAAGTAACGCCCTGGGTGTGAACACCAAAGGTATCGCTTTCTGTAGCATGGCGGTATAGCTTTGCTGAGTTCAACAAGGTTTTGGTGGGGATACAGCCTTCATTCAGACAAGTACCTCCCAACGATTTTTTCTCAAACAGACAAACATTCATGCCGCCCTGGGCAGCCCGCTCGGCGCAAAGATAACCGCCAGGGCCACCACCCAGGACCAGCAAATCAAAAAATGCCTGCATACTTTATTTCGCCAGCAGTGCAGTAAAGTTTTCCAGGTTCTTGCACAACTCCTGCAGGAACTTGGAAGCGGGTGTGCCGTCAACAGCGCGGTGGTCATAGGTCAGGCTCAGACCCATTGCAGGATACAGCTCGATAGAGCCGTCAGCAGCCTTGCGAACACGGTCCACAGAGCAGCAGACGCCCAGAATACCAGTCTGGGGAGGATTGATAACGGGGGTAAAGGACTCGATACCCATGTTGCCCAGATTGGACACAGTGAAGCTGCCGCCGGAAAGCTTATCGGGGTTGATGCCGCCATCACGGCACTCAGCAGCCAAAGACTTGACAGCCTGAGAGATCTCCAGCAGACTCATCTGGTCAGCATGGAAGATCGTGGGAACCATCAGGCCTCTGGGAGTGTCAACAGCAACGCCCAGATTCACATGGGTGAACTGACGGATGGAGCTGTCATCCAGCATGTTGGCATTCAGGTCGGGGTAGTTCAGCAGCGTGCGGGACACTGCGAACAGCAGAATGTCGCCAATGGTGATGCCTGCATAGTCGCCGCCCATTGCCTTGAGCATCTTGCGGTAAGCCAGAATACCGGTGGCATCGAAAGAAACGTTGTGGGTCAGCTGCGCCATGGTGGACAGGCTCTGATGCATGGACTTGGAAATAGCACGACGAATACCGCTGAATTTGACATCCTTGTACTCTTCCTCGGTAGCCACAGGCGTGGCTGCTGCTGTCTTGCGTGCAGAAGGATTGGCCATCAGTTCCCGAACATCGCGCTCGATGATACGGCCGTTGGGACCGGTGCCGGTAGCCAGAGAAGCATCCACACCAGCGCGCTGTGCCAGCTTGGCAGCTCTGGGAGAAACAGGAGCAGCAGCACCGGACAGAGCTACAGGAGCAGCCTCAGCCGCAGCGGGAGCAGATTCAGCCGCGGCAACGGAAGCAGCTTCTACAGGAGCTGGCTCAGCGCCGGGCTTCAGGCAGTCGGTGGGTTCGCCATGAGGACCGACAGCGCAAACATTCTCCAGGCAGGGAACTTCATCGCCTTCCTCAAAGAAGATTGCCAGCAGCTCGCCTTCGGCAGTGGACTCACATTCAAAGGAAGCCTTGTCAGTTTCATAGGTAAAGAGAATATCGCCCTCTTTAACCTGGTCGCCAACCTGCTTCAGCCACTCGCCAATGATGCAGCTTTCCACAGTGATGCCGGCCTTAGGCATAATAACAGCCTTAGCCTTGGTGTTGCAGGGAGCAGCTGCAGGAGCAGCGGCAGCAGCGGGGGCAGCAGCTTCCGCAGGAGCTGCAGGTGCGTCGGCAGCGGAGCCGCCTTTCAGAGCAGAGCAATCCTCGCCCTTGGTGCCGATGGCGCAGACATTAACCAGGCAAGGGACCTCATCACCCTCGCCATAGAAAATCTCCAGAAGTTCGCCTTCGGCTGTAGATTCACATTCAAAGCTGGCCTTATCGGTTTCATATGTAAACAGAATGTCGCCGATCTTTACCTGATCGCCAACTTGCTTCTGCCACTCACCGATGATGCAGCTTTCCACGGTAATGCCCGCTTTGGGCATAATTACTGCGGTTGCCATGATTTCGTTCCTCCTTAAATAATCTTGTTATGTGTTATTTATAACATTTTATAACAAATTCGTCAATAGGTAAAACCCTGGATTCTCCAAAAAATGGATTCCGAGTCTTTCCACTCCCCTGCCTACGGGTTTATAATAGCTTTACTCCGCTCTGCTCCAACGCCGATCTGATACCCTCCGGAACAGCGCCGTCAGAAATCACATAGTCTACATCCGAAAAACGGGCAAAGGTATAGGGCATCAATCGAGTGAATTTTGCGCGGTCGCACAGAATGACGCTGGTACGCGCCTTTTGAATGATCTTTCTTTTTACCAGCATATCCCGCTCTGTTCCGCAGGTGAACCCTGCCTCTACACTGCATCCGGATACACCAATAAATGCCAGGTCAATATTAATATTTTCTAACATATCCAGGGTAATTTGCCCGGAAATCGCCATATTTTTTCGGTTAATCGTACCGCAGCACAGGGTGATACTGGGATTTAATAAGCGGCACAACTCCAGTGCGATATTGGGCGCATTGGTAAAAACATTCACATCCATATCCGGAAGTTTCCTCGCCAGCATCAAAGTAGTCGTACTGGCATCCAGAAAAACAGTGCTGTGAGAAGGGATCAGGGACAGCGCTTTGTCCGCAATGGCAGCTTTGGCGGCATTGTTCTCACGAAGTCGCTCTTCATACCCCGGATCACCGGTGTGGCGCACAGAACGGGCTCCCCCGCGAACCTTCACGATCACACCCATTTGCTCCAACACATCCAAATCCCGATGGATCGTCATCAAGGACACCTCAGGGTGCAGCGCCTGCAGCTCCCGGATCGTAACAACATGCTTTTCTTCTATATATTCTCTTGTCTGATCCTGCCGTATACTGTTCATATCCGTTCTCCTGATGTTATTTTTCCTTTAACATAACATCAATATAACATCTTCATCCCCAAAAGTCAATGCAATTTATATAAATCCGTTAAAAAAGCACCCAACGGTTGTCGGGTGCTAAAAATTATAACTTACGCCTCGATGGTTTTGACAAATGCGGCACGGTCCACAGTCTTAAAATAAGCAGAACCGGCAACCAGAACATCCGCACCGTTCTCCTTGCAAACCTCACCGGTCACCAGGTCAACGCCGCCGTCCACCTCCAGGTGGCAGCCGGGGTTCACTTCATCCAGCATAGCGCGCAGCTGCTTCAGCTTCGGCATCATATCCGCCATGAACTTCTGACCGCCAAAACCGGGCTCCACTGTCATGACCAGCACCAGATCCACCATAGGAAGATACTCCGCGATGGCTTCAGCGGGGGTCTTGGGCTTTACCACGATGCCGGGCTTTACGCCCAAAGAGCGAATCAATTCCAGAGTTTTCTTGATATTCTCAGGCGTATCCGCTTCCACATGGATGGTCAGATAATCCGCGCCAGCCTTGCAGAAATTCTCGGCATACTTGATGGGCGTGTCGATCATCAGATGCACATCCAGCACCAGATCTGTCACCGGGCGCATAGCCTGCACCAGAGAATAGCCAAAGGAAAGATTGGGAACGAAGTGACCGTCCATAATATCCACATGGAGCCACTTACAGCCGGCTTCCTTGCAATCAGCAAAGTCCCGCTGCATGTTCATATAGTCACAAGACAAAATAGAAGGAGATAAAATCGCCATATTTGTTTCCTCCAGTCTTTCGATTACAGCGCCTTATGGTTCAGCCGCTCGCCTACAGCTCCGCCCGGATGGATCAGGGCAAACTGCTCCGCCTGGTAGCCGGTCTGCTCAATGACAGCAGCCTGCAGCGCATGGAAGATCATGCACAGCGCAGTGGTGCTGGTGGTGCCCTGCGCATTCCACTTATCAGTTTCCCGGTTCACATACTGCTTTAGCACAACATCGGCAGCCTGCGCCAAAGGAGACTCCATATTCTCAGTAACCGTGATGATGGATACGCCCTTTGCCTTGCAGATATCTACGATAGGCAACAGCTCTTTGGTCTTGCCGCCGCGGGAAGCAAAAATCATCACATCCCCAGCCTGCAAAAAACCGGTAGCGCCGTGAACAGCCTCAGCAGGGCTGATAAACCGGGCAGGACGCTCGATGCAGCACATCAGGTGCGCCATATGCTGGCAGACAATGCCGGAGTGACCGCAGCCGCAAGTACCGATGCGGGGTGCTGCAGAAAGGAGCTCTACCGCCTTTGCGAAAGCCGCATCGTCAAAATAGGCTTTCATTTCTGTAATGCAAGATGCTTCAATGTCATAAGCAGCCTTTGCTGCTGCCAGAGCTTCGTTTGTAACCATATTGATCCTCCTGAAATAATTTTACCTTAATTCATCGCATTTTGGTTTCTACATAGAAGATACCAGTTTTTCCTATATTTTTCAACCCACAAAATAGACAATTTTTTCGCTTTTCTTTTTTAGCAATAAATTTAGTTTCCACGAGAATGGAAAATTCTGTTGACGAAAGGTGTGGCTTCCGATATAATATAGCTGAATTACTATAAGAAAGAAGGTACCTCTATGGCAAAGCGTCAGATTTCTGCTCCCTTCTTTGAGATCGGTCCGAAATCCTACCTTTACGGAGATGATATCCTCGACCTGGCTCTGGCTGCCGACAAGGCTTCCGAGAAGTACGGTGTGGACATCATTTTCACCTGCCCTGTTGTAGACATCCGCCGTGTTGCAGATGCTACCAAGCACATTCATGTATTCGCCCCCCACATGGACCCCATTCCCGTTGGCCGCGGTCTTGCAGACATTCTTCCCGAATCTCTGGTCGCCGCCGGTGCTGAAGGCGTTATGCTGAACCATGTGGAAAAGCCCCTGACCTTTGATGTTCTGGAAGAAACCATCAAACGGGCAGCAGAAGTTGGCCTGTACTCCATCGTCTGCGCTGACTCTATGGCCGATGCCAGCAAGATCGCCGGCCTGCATCCCGACATCATCGTTGCCGAGCCCTCTGAGCTCATTGGCACCGGTGTCAGCGTTGGCCCCGAGTATGTAGAAGCCGCTATGCAGTCTGTTAAGTCTGTGGATGAAAATATCCTCGTTCTGACTGCTGCCGGTATTTCCAACGGTCAGGATGTTTACAATACCATTATCGCCGGCGCGGATGCCACTGGCTCCTCTTCCGGTGTTGCCAAGGCCGCTGACCGCGCCGCCATGGTGGATGAAATGATTGCCGCTGTCCGCAAAGCCTGGGATGAGCGTCATCAATAATAAATATTACATATTGGAGGAAACACACAATGGAATTTAAAGTTGTTCAGAAAGAAATTGAGCTGCAGTCCCGCGGCTGGGTTCCCACCTTCCATGACATCTCCACCGACGTCATGAAGATCGTTGCCGAGTCCGGCATCGTCAACGGCACTGTGAGCATCGTTTCTCACCATACCACCTGCTCCGTTATGATCCAGGAGTGCTCTCACGACTTCGATACCTTCGACCTGGAGTACCTGCAGCACGATCTGCTGGACATCATGCGCGGCCTGATCCCCGACTATGTCAATGAGGGTGACTACCGCCATCCCGGCCCTGTCCATGCACAGTTCGGCCGCTATGTGGATGAGCCCGGCAACTTCACCTCCATGAATACCGACGGCCACCTGCGTTCCTGCTTCTTCGGCCGCAGCGAGACCATGACCATTAAGGACGGTAAGCTGGATGGCGGCGAATTCGCTCACATCTACTTCATCGACTGGGACCATGTTCGCGCACGTCGCCGTCAGGCCAACATCACCATCATGGGTACCACCGAGGACGTGGGCAGCCGTAAGTACAATAACGGTGAAGTCGTCAACACTCTGCGTAAGTTCCCCGCTGAAGAGAAGGCTTATCTGGAGCAGTACGACGAGTGGAAGAAGAGATAATTTTCTAACACATAAAACAGAGGACATCCAGCCGGATGTCCTCTGTTATTATTTTAGCATCGCCCGGGAGTTCTTGCTTTCTTTTTATACAATCATTTTTCATTTCCGTTCACAGTCTTACGGACTGCGCCAAAAAATAAGAGGACATCCAAAGGATGTCCTTTTATTTTTGGTGGGCGAGGCGGGACTTGAACCCGCACGTCCGCAGTGAACACTAGAACCTGAATCTAGCGAGTCTACCAATTCCACCACTCGCCCATATTTTGTTTGGATCGGGTTGCCCCAACCGCTTGAGTATATTAACACACCGCCTTGGCTTTGTCAACACCTTTTTTCAAGAAAATACAAATTTTTAATCCTTGTAATAAAGCATGCAATGGCAGTATCCCTTAAAGTTCGGATCTGCGATCTGCTCCCGGAATTCTTTACAGATGCACTTGTTTTCCTCGGTCCGTTGGAGACGGCAGGGGCAGTACCCACCGGTTCGCTTCAAGCCTTCTTTAATAGAGGCGACCATTTCTTTATCCTCATTCAGACGAACAGCCATAGCTACACTTCCTTTCAAATTTATTCTAGCACAAATGTCAAGTATCCGCTTCCCTTTCGGGACAAATCATGTTATACTGAAAAAAATAAGTTTATGGAGGTTCCTTATGCCCTTTCTTCCTATCTGCAAACAGGATATGCTGGATCGCGGCTGGACCCAGTGCGACTTTGTGTATGTAATTGGTGACGCTTATGTGGATCACCATTCTTTCGGGCATGCCATCATCAGCCGTATTCTGGAAAGCCACGGCTATAGTGTGGGTATCATCTCCCAGCCCAACTGGAAAGATCCCAGATCCATTACTGTCTACGGAAAACCCCGGTTGGGATTTCTGGTTTCCGGCGGTAATATGGATTCCATGGTCAATCACTATTCTGTCACCAAACACAAGCGCAAAACTGACGCCTTTACCCCCGGCGGTGAGATGGGAAAACGGCCGGATTACGCCACCGTTGTATACTGCAACCTGATTCGCCAGACCTACAAGGATGTGCCGATCCTTATTGGCGGTATTGAATCATCTTTGCGACGTTTGGGACATTATGACTATTGGAGCGAAAGCATGAAGCGCTCCATTCTTTTGGACTCTCAGGCAGACATTTTGATGTACGGCATGGGTGAAAAAAGCATTGTGGAACTGGCAGATGCCTTAAACGCCGGCATGGATGCCAAGGATATCACCTACATTGACGGCACTGTTTTCAAGACTTCTCAGCTTGACGAGAGCCTGCCCACAATCGTGCTGCCTAGCTTCGACGAGATCAAGTCCAACAAACGCAAATATGCCGAATCCTTCAAGGTTCAATACGCCAACTGCGATCCTTTCACCGCCAAGCGGCTGGCAGAACCTTACGGCAAAGAATTTATCGTGCAGAATCCGCCCCAAAAGCCACTGACCACGCAGGAAATGGACGAGGTATATGAATTACCCTATATGCGCACCTGGCATCCCAGCTATGCAAAAAAAGGCGGCGTTCCTGCCATTGAGGAAGTAAAATTCAGCTTGGTCTCCAACCGCGGCTGCTTTGGCGCCTGTTCCTTCTGCGCGCTGACTTTCCATCAAGGGCGGATCATCCAGACCCGGTCTCACGAGTCCATTCTCCGGGAAGCGGAACAGATTGTAAAAGATAAAGACTTTAAGGGCTACATCCACGATGTTGGGGGCCCAACCGCCAACTTTCGCCACCCGGCCTGCGAAAAGCAGCTGACAAAAGGCGCTTGCGGCGGTCGGCAGTGCCTGTACCCCACCCCCTGCAAGAATATGAAAGCTGACCACAGCGATTATGTGGCACTTCTGCGGAAGCTGCGAAAGATTCCCGGTGTCAAGAAAGTATTCGTCCGCAGCGGTATTCGTTTTGACTATCTGTTATCGGATAAGAAAGATACCTTTTTTAAAGAATTGGTGCAGTATCACATCTCCGGTCAGCTGAAAGTCGCTCCGGAGCATGTGTCCGACACGGTTCTGGACAGAATGGGAAAGCCCAGAAACGCTGTTTATAATAAGTTTGTGGACAAGTATTTCGCACTCAACAGGCAATATGGGATGAATCAGTATCTGGTTCCCTATCTCATGTCCAGTCACCCCGGTTCCTCCCTGAAAGAAGCCGTTGAGCTGGCAGAATACATTCGGGAAATGGGATACAACCCGGAACAGGTACAGGATTTTTATCCCACCCCCTCAACCCTTTCCACGGTAATGTACTACACGGGACTTGATCCCAGAACCATGGATAAGGTATATGTGCCCACAGATCCCCACGAAAAGGCTATGCAGCGGGCGCTGATCCAGTACCGTAATCCGAAGAACTATTATTTGGTCAAGGAAGCGCTTTTAAAGGCGCACCGGGAAGACCTGATCGGTTCCGGCCCAAAGTGTCTGATCCGGGCGATACCGCCCAGAACCGGAAAATCCACGCCGCCACCCAAGCTGCCGGCAAAAAAGCCGCTAGGCAGGAAACCGGCCGTCCGCACCTCCCAGAAGAAAGCCACAGCAAATACACCGGGCAAAAAGAAACGTTAAGATTTCCACTTTCGACCTCACCGGATCTGTTCGGTGAGGTCTTATTTGCTTTCTGCCTCCATAGAATATTCCATACAACTGATTTTGAGGTGGTACTATGGAACATATCGTCAATCAAATCACGCTGGTGGGAACTCTTGCGGATATCCCACAATTCTCCCATGAAAACCATGGCAGACAGTTCTTCCGGTTTCTTTTGTATGTCCCCAGGCTTTCCGGGACTGTGGATATCCTGCCTGTGATCGCGGAAGACCGGCTGCTGCGTACTGCCGCTCTGACTGTCGGTGGGTCATATCGGGTCACCGGTCAGATCCGTTCCCACAATAGCCGTACAGACGGGATCAGACGGCTGCTGATCTTCGTATTTGCCGCAAATATCCAGCCGGATGACGGCCCTCCCGTGAACGAAGTGATCCTGCAAGGACCTCTTTGCAGGGAGCCCAACTACCGCCGCACCCCATTGGGGCGTGAGATATGCGATGTTATGCTGGCAGTTCCCAGAGCCTTCCGCCGAGCAGATTATCTGCCCTGTATCCTATGGGGAAAAACGGCGCAAGAGGCCTCTGCATGCCACACCCGTGACACTCTCCAGATCAGTGGACGACTGCAAAGCCGTGTCTACACCAAGCTAACAGAGGACGGACCTGAGGAAAGAACAGCTTACGAGATCTCCGCATTATCTGCAAATATCTTAGAGGAATAACCCACATACCATGCGGCAGCCGGGCTGCCGCATTTTTACTCTTTTCATTTGTAGAAAATTATGATAAAATGCAGAAAAAGGAGGTGCTTGCCATGGAACAGAAGGTTCGCGCTATCATAGATATTCTGAAAGCCCGTTACCCGGTCGCCCCCTGCGCGCTGCATTACGGAAAGGACTATGAGCTGATGATCGCTGTGCGGTTATCGGCCCAATGCACCGACGCCCGGGTGAACATGATCACACCCGCTTTGTTTGCTGCCTATCCCACCTTAGAAGCCATGGCCGGCGCTGATATTTCTCGTGTTGAAGAGCTGGTTCATTCCTGCGGGTTCTATAAGCATAAGGCAAGAGATATTGTTCTTGGCTGTCAGATGCTGCTTTCTGACTACGGCGGAAAAGTTCCCGGAACTATGGAGCAGCTTTTGAAAATACCCGGTGTGGGCAGAAAGACTGCCAATCTGCTTCTCGGAGACCTGTATGGTATCCCAGGCAGCGTAGTCTGTGATACCCATTGCATCCGCATCTGCGGTAGATTGGGTTTGTCTCAGGGCAAAGAGCCGGAAAAGGTCGAGCAGCAGCTGCGGAAAATTCTCCCCCCGGAGGAAAGCAGTGACTTCTGCCACAGGATCGTTTTATTCGGCAGAGATTGCTGCACCGCACGAAACCCAAGCTGCGCGGACTGCCCCCTCGCCCCCTATTGCTGTCAGATCAACAAGGCATAATGTGTATATCCCCCTCCTTGTCCGCATAGAGTGTGGACAAGGAGGGATTTATTTTGTCCAAGAAATTACCCATCTTTTACAGCGCCCTTCTTTTGACCGCCGTAAACCTGCTTTTACGATTTGTCGGAACATCCTTCCAGGTGTATCTTTCCTCCAAGATCGGCGCAGAAGGGATCGGCCTTCTGCAGCTGGTAATGAGTGTTGGTTCCATGGCATTAGTTGCCGGCATGGCGGGAATCCGCACCGCAACCATGTATTTGACCGCTGAAGAAGTGGGAAAGAAGCGACCGGGAAACATCACGTGGGTTTTGTCCGGCTGCACCATTTACAGCTTACTTTGCAGCAGCGCTGTGGGTATCTTAATCTATGTTTTTGCGCCTTTTCTTGCAGAAAATTGGATTGGCAACGCGCAAGTGGTAGACTCACTTCGTTTATTCGCTTACTTTCTTCCGGCAAACTGCCTGACCGGTGTGATGGTGGGTTACTTTACCGGAGCAAACCGGATCACCACCCTAGCCGCTGTGGAAGTCATGGAGCAGCTTTGCAACATGGTCTGCACAGTCCTTCTGCTGCATCTGTGGGCCAAGAACAGTCCGGAGCGGGCTTGCATGGCCGTCATTCTCGGCAGTGGTATCGGTTCTTGTTTGACGCTGGGAAGCCTGTTAGTATTACGCCTTTTGGAACACGCAAAGGCAAGCGCAAGGATTGCAACCCGAAAGCGGCTTTTGGACACCGCTGTTCCTCTGGCTCTGGCTGACGATTTGCGGACCGGCATCTCTACTGTGGAGAATCTCATGGTGCCAAAGCGGCTGGCTCTATATCCCGGTGAGATATCACCTCTTGCCGCTTTTGGCACAGTGTGCGGCATGGTCTTCCCTGTTCTCATGTTCCCTACAGCCATTTTATTTGGATTAACAGAGCTGCTGGTCCCCGAGCTTGCCCGGTGTCGGGCCGCGGAAAGCGACGGACGAATTCAGTATTTGGTGCGAAGAAGCTTACGGGTGGCACTCATCTACGGAACGGTTTGCGCCGGTATTCTGTTCCTGTGCGGTGAGGCGCTTTGTCTCTCTCTTTACGGCCAAAAAGAAGCCGGGCAGTATCTGCGCTGGTTTTCTTTGCTTGCTGTGATGTTATATTGCGATGTGGTTACCGACGCTATGATCAAAGGTCTGGGGCAGCAAAAAGCCTCTGTGCGCTACAACATCACCACAAACTTGATGGATGTCGCCCTTTTATACGTACTGTTACCCCGCTACGGGATCGTAGGATACTTTATCAGCTTTCTTGTGACCCATGTGATCAACTTTGCCTTAAGTCTTCGCAGGCTGCTCAATATTTCCGGGATACGAATTTCCTGGCATCTTCCCTTGTTGACTGTCGCTGCCGGTGTTGCTGCAGCTTGGGCTGCCGGATTTGTGTCACAAAGTATTCTTCGATCTGCGGCCTACATCATCATTCTTATCTGTCTTCTGTTCCTCGCCAGAGTTCTAAGTAAAGAAGATATTCAATGGCTCAAAGGTCTCATATATAAAAAATGACCTGCCTAAGCAGGTCATTTTCGTTATAAATTTTTTAGAATCTCTAGGATAAATTCCCAAGTGCGGCATGTAGACGCAATCTCCAATTTTTCCCGACTTGTATGAATATCCTTCATGTTCGGTCCAATGGATACGCAGTCCAGCCCCGGCAGCTTGTCGCTGAGCAGACCACATTCCAGACCGGCGTGGATCGCTACCACTTGAGGCTCCCGGTCATATTTTTCCCGGAAAATCCGCACCATCGTATCCCGCAAATGAGAATCCCTCTTATATTCCCAGGCAGGATAATCTCCCATTTCGCTGTAGCTGCCGCCAAATTCTTCCGCGTGACGGGCAAGCCGCCGAAGAAGCTCGCGTTTCTCCTCATTTACGCTGCTGCGTACGGCAAAGGTCAGTGTCAGCTCTTCATCCAAGGTTACAACACCTAAGTTTAGGCTGGTCTGAACCAACCCTTCAACATCCTGACTCCACACCTGTACGCCATTGGGAACTGCGTCAAGCAGCCGGATCAGCTTGGCAGAACATTCCGTTGTCAAGGCATTTCCGCCCATGGCATCCACATCGTCCCCACGAACCACAGCATCCGGCTCGTCAAACTGCGTCCGAATCTCCTGTTGGAGCTTTTCGGCAACATTATTGATCCGCTGGATATTCATTCCCAGGGCAACCAATGTTACCTGACAGGATCGGGGAATGGCGTTATCCTTGGCACCGCCCTGGAATTTTGTAATGCAGATGGGCATCAGTTCCTGTACCCTGCGCAAAAACTCTGCCATGACCTTATTGGCATTGGCAAGGTTTTTATGGATCTCCACACCGGAGTGGCCGCCTTGCAGTCCTTCAACCGTCAGTCTGACACAGGGACCGTAAACCACCCGACGCTCCACAGGAAAATGGATCGTACCTCTAGCGCCACCGGCACAGGAAACGGTAAATACGCCTTCATCCTCCGAGTCAAGATTTAGTAGGATTCTTCCCTGCAAGCCGGACAGATCTACACCGGCTGCGCCTTCCATGCCGATTTCCTCATCCACGGTAATGATCGCCTCCAGCGGCGGATGGGGAATGGTTTTATCTGCCATCAGCGCTAAGATATAGGCAACCGCAATTCCGTTGTCACCGCCCAAGGTTGTGCCTTTGGCAAATACATACTCCCCGTCATGGGTTACATCCAGGCCCTGGGTATCCATATCGATAGGACAATCCGGATCTTTTTCACAGACCATATCCATGTGACCCTGGAGGATCACGGTGGGATGGTCCTCATATCCGCAGGTTGCTTCCCGGAACAAAAGAATGTTATTCAGCTCATCCTGCACATATCGAATCCCCTGCTCTTTTGCATAGGACACCAGATAATCACTGATCGCCTTGGTGTTTCGGGAACCGTGGGGAATGGAACATATTTTCTCAAAGTAGTCATAGACGGCAGCAGGCTCAAGTCCTGCCAGCTTCACTGCCTTCATAAGAACCGCTCCTTCATTTAAATTTGGCTGTATTTTAACATAGAAATCGGAAAAAGTCCATAGAAAAAGACCGCAGGAAAACCTGCGGTCTAACACTCTTACAATCAGATCAAACTCAGGGACAGAGTCAGCAGAGCCCAAACCAGAGCGATCCACTTGGTAGCAGAGGCCAAGGTCTTGTCCAGATTGCCAAATTTGCTCTTGCTCATGTAATTATCGGCATTGCCAGTCAGGGCGCTAGACAGGCCAGCCTCCTTACCGGACTGGAACATAACAACCAGAATCATAACAACACTGGCGATAATCTCCAAAATGACTAAGACAGTCTTCAAAATTTCCATCAAATTTTACCTCCCTCCGCTAATTTTGTTCTACAATCCAGTAGATTGTAACACAAACTTATTAAAATAGCAAGTATATTTCTAATTTTTTTAAAGATTACTTGGTCACCCAGTTGCCGGTGGCCAAACAATTCAGATAAGACTCAATAAAGGGATCCAGCGCGCCGTCCATAACCGCATTGACATTGGAGGTTTCACAGCCCGTGCGGGTATCCTTTACCAGTGTGTAAGGCATAAAGACATAGTTGCGGATCTGGCTGCCCCACTCGATTTTCTGCTGGACGCCCTTAATATCCGCAATATTGGCAAGATGCTCTCTTTCCCGAATCTCCACCAGCTTGGAGCGCAGCATACGAAGACAGGTCTCCTTGTTCTGGAACTGGCTCCGCTCTGTCTGACAGGAAACCACGATACCGGATTTATGGATCAATCGCACCGCGGAAGAAGTCTTGTTGATATGCTGGCCGCCAGCGCCGGAGGAACGGAAAACCTGCATTTCATAATCTTCGGGACGGATCTCAAAATCCTCAGAATCATCCTCAATTTCGGGAATCACCTCAATGGCCGAAAAGGAGGTCTGGCGACGGGCATTGGCATCAAAAGGAGATACACGCACAAGACGGTGAACGCCGTTTTCTCCTTTCAGAAAACCGTAGGCGTTTTCACCCTCGATCATAATAGACGCAGATTTGATTCCGGCTTCGTCACCCTCTTGATAATCCAGGATCTTATAGGTAAAGCCGTGGCGCTCTGCCCAGCGGGTATACATCCGGTAAAGCATCTGACACCAATCCTGCGCCTCCGTGCCGCCGGCACCCGCCTGAAAACTCATCAAAGCCGTATTCTTATCATACTTGCCGGTAAGCAAGGTTTCCAGCCGGCAGGATTCCATTTCCTCACTGAGGGCAGCAAAGCCTTCCTTCAGCTCCGGAAGCATGGAATCATCATCTTCCTCAGCGGCCATTTCACAAATGGTCATCAAATCCTCCCAGGAGGATACCATTTTCTCGTACCGCTCTATTTTACTTTCTGCCTGCTTGGTCTTCATGACGATTTTCTGGCTCTTTTCCGGGTCGTCCCAGAAGCCGGGTGCTTCCTGCATGGCATGAAGCCGCTCCAATTCATTTTTCAAGCCATTCAGGTTCAAAGAATCAGACAGGGCTGTCAACGCAGGACGGATATCATTCAATTTCTGACGATAGCTGTCAAACTCAATATTCATGGATCCATTCTCTCATTTCCTTGTTTTTTGCACTTTGGAGAATATTATATCCGAATTTATCCAACCTGTAAAGAGGATTCCAAAAAAATATGCAAAAACTTACCGTTCACTGGGAGAATACTCCTCATCCTGGAAAATCAGATCGTCTACATCTGCATAATTCTCATCATTTTCCGGCATACCGATTCTCCTTTCAAATAGACTACTTGACAGTATATGTGCCGGATTTTAAAAAATCTCCCTTGTTTTGTTGACAGTTTGGAAATTTTTCGTTACAATATCTCGGTAACTGATACGCCCTAGTAGCTCAGTTGTATAGAGCGTCCGCCTCCTAAGGTTATACTAAATCACTCGCCTTTGCTCAAAAGGCGAGCGATAATATAGATAAAATTTCATACACGTCTCTGTACCTCAGCAGGATAGAGGGTCCGCCTCCTAAGCGGAACGCCCCCGGTTCGAATCCGGGCAGGGACGCCACAAAAAACGCCGAAAGCCTTGATTTTTCAAGGTTTTCGGCTTTACTTTTTTGTCGGGTGTCCTTGTTTGTTCTGCTCGGCTTCTTTACTGTGAGCAATCCTTTTTACTTAGGTTGCGGACTCCCTATCCCTTGAAAATCCTGCTAATCAAATTAGCAAGAAAACCCCGTTTTTGCTAATGAAAATCGACTTTCTGCTAATCGCTCAGAAAATCGTGCTAAAAATCTTGCTAATTAAAAAGTGTGCTTATAATAGTTCG
>JAFQCV010000032.1 GCA_017416325.1 Oscillospiraceae bacterium | reverse complement strand
GCTGGCGCACGAATTGATAATGGATAATTGATAATTGACAATTGTGGTATTTCCTTCGGAAATGATTTAAAAATGTCGCCCTTGGCGACTCCGAAATTCTCCATTGTCAATTTTCAATTGTCAATTGGCAGCCATCGGCTGGCCGACAAACGGGAATTTGAAGGTTCAAACCCGGTAACGAATCGGGCGAAATGAGATGGGCAACGAATATCAACAGACAGTCAGTCCCGAGGTTGTCAGCGGACACCGTCCGCCCGACAAACGGGAATTTGACATTACAGACTGCCAAACGGCGGCACCACATTCGCGGTGCCGCCGTTGGTTATGTTCAGAAGCAGATCTTGCCGGGATTGAGAATGTTTTTCGGGTCAAAGACCTTCTTGATCCCCTGCATCAAGGCAATGGGAGTTTCGCCGTACTGGCGCTTCAGGAACTCTTTTTTGGCATAGCCGATGCCATGCTCGCCGGAGACTAAGCCTCCCAGCTCCACAGCCTTGGCATACATCCGGTCGAAGCACAGGTCAAGGGTCTTTTTCCAGTCTTCCTCGGACAGGGCGTCCCGGCAGATGTAGATGTGCAGGTTGCCGTCGCCGGCATGACCGAAGCTGGGGATGCGGACATTCAGCTCATCTGCCAGCTCATGGGTGAACTTAATGAAGATGTCCACCTGGTTTCCGGGGACGACCACATCACACTCGTCCATTTCGGTGGTGGAGGCTTTGATGGCTTCCAGGAACGCGCCGCGGGCAGACCAGACGGATTTCTTCCGCTCTTCGGTATCCACGATATAGGCATCCAACGCGCCGATCTTCAGACAAAGCTCAGCCACGGTGCTCATATCCTGATCCACCTGGGCATCGGAGTTGCCGTCGAAGGTCAGCAGGATGTAGGCATCGTTCTTGGTGTCCGGGAACTTTTTGCCCAGATAGCTTTCCGAGAACAAAATGGTATCCCGGGACATATATTCGATGGCGGTGGGGGTCACCTTGGAACGGATGATCTCCGGAACAGCCTCGATGGCGCTCTTCATATCCGGGAAGGGGACCAGCAGACTGACGGAGACCTTGGGCAGGGGAACCAGCTTCAGCACCGCCTCACAGATGATGGCCAAAGTGCCTTCAGAGCCGATGATCATGTCCTTCAGACTGTAGCCGGAGCTGTTTTTTGCCACGGCCGCGCCAAAGGTCTGAATCTCGCCGTTGGGAAGCACCACAGTCAAGGACCGGACATAGTCCCGGGTGACGCCGTATTTCACAGCGCGCATACCGCCGGCATTGGTGGAGATGTTGCCGCCGATGGTGGCGGACTTTTCACCGGGATCCGGGGGATACAGGAAGTCATTTTCTTCCGCAAAGGCGGCAAGCTCCATCAGCAGAACGCCGGGCTGAACGGTAACGGTCAGATTATTGGCGTCCAGAGAAAGGATCTTATTCATTTTGGTGGTCTCCAGCAGGATACCGCCTTCAATGGGAACGGCAGCGCCTACAAGACCGGTGCCGCTGCCCCGGACGGTGACCGGGATATTACGCTCCCAGGCATGACGCATAATGGCAGAGACTTCTTCGGTGGTATGCACCCGGACCAAAGCTTCCGGCATACAGCAGATCCCACCCAGTTCATCATGGGCGTAGTCGGGATTGATGGCGTTTCCGGTGAGAACTTCATCCTGACCCACAATGGCCTGCAAAGCGGCGATGTCCGCCGCGGTGATCTTGTTATACATTAGGACACCCCCTTGATCCGGTCAATGAGCTTGGGAACGATCTGATTGACATCCCCAACCACACAGTAGTGCGCCACATCAAAAATCGGCGCGGCAGGGTCGCTGTTGATGGCGACGATACAGTCAGAGGACTTCATACCGGCGGCAAACTGAACGGCACCGGAGATGCCCAGAGTGATGATCAGCTTCGGCTTGACTGTACGGCCGGAAAGACCGATCTGGTGCTTGGCATCAAAGATGTTTTCTTCTACCAGCGGTCTTGTGCAGGCCACTACACCGCCCAGAGAATCAGCCAGCTCCTTGGCTGCCTGACGCATACCCTCGCCGGAAGCGCCCCGGCCTACAGCCACGATCACTTCTGCTTCGGCAATGTCGATATCCTTGGGCTTTTCCACGGTGCGAAGCACCTGAACGGCGGTTTTGAGCATTTGCTCCGTTACTGTCATAGGTACGATCTCGCCGGAGGGCTCCAAAGAAGGCTTCGGCTCAGCAAAGACCTTATACCGGGCAGTACAGAACTGGGGGCGGGTATTGGGGGTGACGATCTGGGCCATGATGTTGCCGCCGAAGGCAGGACGGATCTGAACCAGATCGGTATTCTCCTTCATTTCCAGAACGGTGCAGTCAGCGGTCAGACCGGTACGGCACCGGGCAGCTACCCGGGGTGCCAGCTGACGGCCAAGGTTGGTTGCGCCCACCAGAATGGAGGAGGGCTTTTCCTTTTCGATAAAGTCGCAGAAAGCGGCAGTATAAGGCTCGATCCGGAAATCCGCGAACTCCGCATGGTCGTAAACAAAGACCTTATCGACCCCGTAATGGAGCAGCTGCTTGGCACACTCGCCGGTATTATGGCCAATGACCAGAGCATAGACCGGGTGAGAGGTGACCTGTGCCAATTCTTTTGCCTTGCCGCACAGCTCGAAAGTCACCCGGTGGATACTGCCGCCGGTACAGTCGGCATAGACGCAGATACCTTTCCACAGGGATTTGTCGATTTCTTTGGTTTCTTCTACGAAGTCTACCAGGCCCTGGCCTTTGCGTACACACATTTTGCACATTTTACAGCCGGAGGAGATATCCAGCTTTCCGTCTGTGTATGTAATGGCACCGAAGGGGCACAGGGTGATCAGGTTCTCCGCCTTTTCCGGCGTGACCAGATTATGATTGATAACAAGCTTACCCATGAGAAACCCTCCTTACAGCATTTTTTTGTCCAGCAGAAGCTCATACAGCGTCTGGGCCTGGGTATTGGCATCGCCCGCAACGGTGTGCTTTTGAGAGAGCTTCTCAGGAGGGAAGATCCGCTCTACCTGGGTGGCAGAGCCGGAAAGTCCGTAATGATCGGCGTTCTGGTCGTCAAAATCGGCAAAGCTCAGGAATTTGACAGCATCGTCCGTCAAGGTCTTACGGATCTTATAGGAAGGCAGGCGGGGAGTGTTGATGTCCCCATCTACGCTGATCAAACAGGGGAGGGCAGCTTGCAGCGTTACGATCCGATCGTCCAGACTGGCGGTGAGCAGCAGCTTTCCGTCAGCATAGTCATCCACGGACAGAACATTGGAGATGTTGGGGATGCCCAGATACTCAGAAAGCTCTGCGCCTACCTGGGCGGTATCGCCGTCGGTGGTTTGCTTGCCGCAGAGGATCAGATCATACTCACCGCATTTGCGAATACCCTGGGACAGGGTGTAGGCGGTGGCAAGAACATCCGCGCCGGCAAATTTGCGGTCAGATAAAACCGTGCCGCCCTGGGCGCCCATACAGACGGTCTCCTGGATGACGGCCTTTGCCTGAGGAGGGCCCATGGTGAGAGTCTCTACGGTGCCGCCGAACCGCTCAGCCAGAGAAAGGGCAGCTTCCATGGCGTACAGGTCATAGGGGTTGATCTTACTGGCGATGCCGCTTCGCTTCAATACGCCGGTAACAGGGTCCACTTCCACATTGTTGGAGCCGGGGACCTGTTTCACACAAACAAGAATTTTCATAAATAACCTCCGGTATGTGCAAAATGCACGAAAAAGATACGTGAAAAAAACATATGTTAGTATTTTAATACATTTTCCTTATGAAAGCAAGAGGTATTTTTGCATAGGAAATGCCCCGATTGGACAGTGTTTTCCGGTCCAATTGGGGCATATTTGACAAAAAAAGTGTTAAGTAGAGGACCTCTTTCGAGCAGAGTCTTTTTCCCAGGTGAAGGTGATGTTTTCTCCGTCGGAAACTGCCTGTACCGTACCCATTTTGTCGGTGCGATAGACAGTCACATCCGCGTCGCGCAGCCGGGACATGGGTTCTTCGTGGGGATGGCCGTAGGAATTACCTGCTCCTACGGAGATCACAGCAAATTCGGGATCGACTTCCCGGAGGAAACGGTAGCCGGTGGAGGTGTCGGAACCGTGGTGACCTACCTTCAGCACATCGGCTTTGACATCCGCGCCGGCATCCAGAAGATCATTTTCCGCAACGGTTTCCATATCTCCGGTGAAAAGAAAACGGGTATCCCCAAAATCTACACGCAGGATCAGCGAGGTGTTATTGGGGTCCGGGTAGCTTTTGGTGGGGCCCAGCACCGTAACGGTGGCATCGCCAAAGGGAATACGGTCGCCGGGCTTGGGAATGGTGACGGAAAGCCGCTGCTGGTCGGTATAGTACAGGAAATCGTCAAAGCATTGGGAACTGTAGGTGTTTGTTGGGGCATAAACGGCAGCGGTAGGGAAAACCGCCAGCACGCCGGGCAAGCCGCCTACATGATCCTCATGGGCATGGGAGCAGATCACCGCTTCCAATTGCTCTACGCCTGCCTTTTGCAGATAGCTGACAACCAAGGAGCTGTCGGCGACATTTCCACCGTCTATGAGCATGAATTTGCCGTCACACGCCAGCAGCGCACAGTCAGCCTGCCCGACATCAATAAAGTGGACAGTCAGATCTCCGGAAGGGGGCGTCGGTTGCTCCTGGGGGAGGAAAAAATACAGACACAAGCATACAGCTATGGCAAGCAGGATGCTTTTTATATGTTTCTTTTTCATTTGCGTTCCTTTACGATCAGATTCCGGTTATTCTTTGGCTTTTTCTGCTGATTCAGCCAGGTGTTCATCACAATGTTGTGGGGCAGCAGCTTTACCAGCCGCACCTGCATCCGGATGGGGAAGCCGTGGACGGAGTAATCCTTTTTGGTCGTATACAGGTCTTTCAGTCCGGTGGCGACCACGTCTTTGGCTTCCCATAGGTAGTTGTAGTATTGCACTTCATGGTCGCTGTTAGTCTCCACGGCGTGGTTGAAGAACTCCGTTTTGACCCAGCCGGGATTCATAGCCATCATACGGATGCCCATGGGTTTTAGCTCCCGGTTCATGGCCCGGCTGTAGCTGAGCACGAAGGCCTTACTGGCAGCATAGGTGGTGATAAACGGCACAGGCTGGAAAGCGGAGAGGCTGTCCAGCTGCAAAATGTGGCTGCCCCGATCCATGCAGGGCAGAACCAGCCGGGTCATGAGCACCAGCGCCTTACAGTTCAAATCGATCATCTTGGCGTCATCTTCCAGAGGAACTTTGTGATAAGCGCCAAACTTTCCAAAACCGGCGGCATTGACCAGCAGACGGACATTGGGCTTTTCTTGTGCCAGCAGGTTTTCCAGGACCGAAAAGCTTTCTGCTTCGCATAGATCCAAAACAATGGGGCGAATGGGGGTCTGTACTTCTTCCTGCAAAGATTCCAGCGCGGATTTCCGCCGGGCGATTGCCCAGATCTCATCTACCTGGACATACCGGGAAAGCTGGGTAACAAATTCCCGTCCCATGCCGGAGGACGCGCCGGTGACAATGGCAATATTCATAGGTGATTACCTCCATAAGAAAGTCAAATTCCCGTTTATCGGGCAGCCGATGGCTGCCAATTGACAATTGAAAATTGACAATGGAGAATTTCGGAGTCGCCAAAGGCGACATTTTTAAATCATTTCCGAAGGAAATACCACAATTGTCAATTATCCATTATCCATTATCAATTCGTGC
>JAFQCV010000005.1 GCA_017416325.1 Oscillospiraceae bacterium | reverse complement strand
GGGAAGCTGTCACCAAAGGCGGCTCTTCGCAACCGCTTTTGGTGACTGATGAGGTGTAGGCTGCGCAGCAGCCGTTACAAAACCTAACTTTCTGCTTCGCAGACCACCTCATCCGTCAAAAATCAAAGATTTTTGCCACCTAGGAATCAAGGTATATCTGCCACCGGCAGATATGTCAATTTTTGATTCGCTGCGCGGAGCACCACCCTCAAGGGGAAGGCTTAGCGGCTGCGCCGCTGAGTTCTAACCAACTGCCCGACAAACGGGAATTTGACGTGATCGACAGTTTGAACGGAGGAAAGATTCCCTCCGTTGTTTTTTATTTGTGTCGGAACAGGACTTTTTCCACCCGTTTGTAAAGCAGCAGCGTCAGCAGGGAAACGGAAATACCTTTGATGAGATTCAGCGGCGCTACGCACAGCAACGCGAAGGTGGTTACACTGGTAACGCCGGGGTTTACTTTGGTTCCCATGGAGATGATGGTTTCCAGGGGCATCCCGTATAGCTGGGCAAATTTGGGCAGCAGATAAACGGCGTTGAAGGCAGAGCCGAAAACGGTCAAAATACCTGTGCCTACCCCAAGCCCCAGAACCGCGCCGGATTTGGTCTTGCGGATGTGATAGAGGATGGTTGCCGGCAAAACCAGACTGCAGCCCACGGCAAAATTGGCAAAATCACCCACAAATGCGGTGGATGTACCCTTCAGCAGCAGCTTCAGCAGGATTTTGACACCCTCGCAGACTACAGTGGCGGAAGGTCCCAGGTAGAAGCCGCACAGGAGTACCGGGATCTCAGAGAAGTCCAGTTTATAAAACTCCGGCGCCAGAAAGATCAGCGGAAAGTCCAGAATGTGCAAAACCGCGGCCAGCGCGCTGCAGATGCCGATGATGCTCACCCGGCGGGCAGTCGAGACTTTGCGGCGCTGGGGCAGAAACCGCTCTGCCAATTTTGCCAGCAGCATCAGCGCCAGAACGATACCGGCGCAAACCAAAACGAACAGCAGGTTTTCCTGCAGATCCTGCCATAGCTTTACCATATTGTAGCCTCCTTGAAATAAAAAAATGCCCTGAGCATAAACTCAGGGCATAAAAAGGTGATGATGCGCGACCTTCTTTCATCCAGACTATACTGTCGGTACCGGAATCACACCGGTTCTGCGCCAAAACGCTCGCGGACTTTACCGCCGGTGGGGAATCGCACCCCGCCCTGAAGATCTATAGGATTTTCTACAGAATAGCATGAACCGCTGCGGTTGTCAAGACTTCCCTTTTGTGATAAGATAGAGAAAAAAGTCAGTCTTTCCCGATGCCGGTGGCAGAGCTTTCTTGAGGCTGCGTGGGCGTGTCAGTCTCCCCGGAAGAGGGGGTCTGCAGCTCCTGGGGCATCCGGAAGCTCCGGACGACACCCTTGGCGGAGGTGTCGGTGACATCGCCGCCGATGATCTGGTTTTTGTAGACCAGCAGTGTGGCGTACACAGGCTCGGTGGCGCCGGGATAATTGGTGATCTTATAAACGTAGCGCATGACAGTCTTACCGGCGTAGGCGCTCAGGTCAAAGCCCTGGGATTTTTGCAGGGCGTTGTACCGCTCGAACACCTCACTGGTCTTCGATGGGATGCGAACTTGCCCGGATTCGGTAGGGGAGGCGGCGACTTTCCACCCGAAGCCCTCCAGGAAAGCTACCCTTCCGTCGTTGCTTCCGGCGTTGGGGGAGATGGTGGGCTGCGCATCGGAGTTGCCGCCGAACAGCAGGAACAGGCCTACGATCAGAACCACGGCAGCCGCCAAAACAATGGCGATTTTCTTCTTATTGACCCTTGCGGTCATAACCAGCATATCAGATCCCTCCAGTTAAGTGATTGGCATTACAGCCTATTCGCCTGTGGACAGGGATAGAACGGAGAAAGTATGGAACGGTTGGATAAATTTTTGGCAGACCGGGGCGCAGGCACCCGCAGCCAGGTAAAGCTGCTGGTCAAAAGCGGCGCGGTGACGGTAGATGGCAGGGTGGAGCGGGACAGCAGCCGCAAGGTCGATCCTGCCAAGGAGCAAATCTGTTTGCATGGAGAACCCCTGGTTGCGGACAGCCGGCTGGTGGTGATGCTGAACAAGCCCGCCGGGTTTGTGACCGCTACGGAGGATAAGACAGAAAAGACGGTTATGCAGTTGCTGCCCCCGGAATTCCAAAACCGGGACTTAAAGCCGGTAGGCCGGCTGGACAAAGCGACGGAGGGACTGCTGCTGTTTACCAACGACGGAGATCTGCTCCACCGGCTCATCAGCCCCAAAAAGGAAGTACCCAAGATCTATTATGCCCGCCATGAGGGAGAGGCTTCTTTGGCGGATGTGCAGGCCTTTGCCCAGGGACTGACCCTGCGGGACGGTACGGTGTGCCGCAGCGCCCGGTTAGAGCCTTTGGGTCCGGGAGAGAGCCTTGTCACAGTATGCGAAGGGAAATATCACCAGGTTCGTCGGATGATGGCATCCCGGGGAATGACGGTGACCTATCTGGAGCGCAGAGCCGAAGGCCCCCTGACCTTGGGCGGCCTGCCCCGGGGAGAAATCCGGCAGCTGACAGCCGAAGAGATCATGCAGCTGGAAATGCCGGAATAGGCATTGTGCAATTTTTGCGAATATATTGGGTGAAAACAGACGGCCCGTTAGACAAAATCAGTCAATACATCCAAAAATACAAGGGGATTTTGCAGTAATATGTCAAAAGGTACTTGCAAATTGCGCAAAAGTGATATATAATAACAAGGCAATTTTGTGAAAAGAGCATTTATGCATATTTCTGATAGGGGGCTGCAAAAATGTCCAATAATGTGTTTCAGAATGTAATCACCCAGCTGAAAGATGTGTCCGACCGCACCTTTGGCGTCATGGATACCGAAGGCTGCGTCGTGTCCTGCACAGACCCGGCGCTGCTGGGAGAGCGTTGGCTGGAGGCTGCGCTGAAGGTGGCAAACGCCGCGGATCAGGTGGTGACTTTCGGCCAGAAGACTTTCCGGGGCATCATCAACAGCGCGAATTTTTTGGAATACGCGGTTTTCTGCACCGGCACCGATGAAACGGCCAGAATCAGCTGCCAGATGG
The DNA here is from genome assembly GCA_017416325.1 of Oscillospiraceae bacterium. GTDB lineage: Bacteria > Bacillota > Clostridia > Oscillospirales > Oscillospiraceae > Faecousia. The sequence continues at coordinate 10,280 of JAFQCV010000005.1, read as the reverse complement.
CATATATCGCCCTGAACGGCGCGAAGACTTATTATGAAGAGAAGCACGACAGGGGCACCTTTGTCAAGAATATCATTATGGACAATATCCTGCCCGGTGATATTTATATCCGGGCCAAGGAGCTGCATTTCTCCACAGAAGCCCCTCGCGCTGTGTTTTTGGTGCGGCAGCTGGGGCATGGGGATGTCACTACCGTGGATGTACTTAGCGGCATGTTCCCGGATCAGGGGCAGGATTTCGTGGTGAGCATCAACGAGACGGATATTGCTGTGGTAAAGCAGATCACTGCCAACACCACCACCGAGGATCTGGAGAAGATCGCCCAGAATATCGAAGACACCTTGAAAAATGAACTGTTTGTCCGTACGGTCATTGGTATCGGTACGGTGGCGGAGCATCTGCGCGCCCTGGCAGATTCCTACAAGGAAGCCCAGACTGCCATTGAAGTGGGTAAGGTCTTCGATACAGACAGAAGCATTATGCATTATGAGAACCTGGGTATCGGCCGCTTGATCTATCAGCTGCCCACTACCCTGTGCGAGATCTTCCTGGACGAGGTGTTCAAGAAGAACTCCATCGATTCTCTGGATCAGGAGACCTTGTTTACCATCAACAAGTTCTTTGAGAATAACCTGAATGTGTCTGAAACCTCCCGGAAGCTGTTTGTGCACCGTAACACGCTGGTGTACCGTCTGGAGAAGATCAAGAAGCTCACCGGGCTGGACCTGCGGGAATTTGACCATGCTATCGTGTTTAAGGTAGCGCTGATGGTCCGCAAGTATCTGTCCTCCCGGGAGAGCCGTGGATAAATTTTAAAACAGGGCCGTGCAATAGTACGGCCCCATTTTTCTTTTCTTTGAACAGGGATTGACATAACACCCGAAATATGTTACAATTTGGTTACATTGAAAAAATGGAGCAGAGTTATTATGATTGAATTTAACAATGTCGTGAAATCCTACTCCGTGGGCAACAAGGCGCTCAAGGGCGTTTCCATGCAGATCGAAGATGGAGAGTTCGCTTTCCTGGTAGGTCCCTCCGGTTCCGGTAAATCTACCATCATCAAGCTGATCACCGGTGAGCTGAAGCCTACTTCCGGCACGGTCCATGTGAACGGTTATTCCTTGGATCGTATCCGCAAAAGGGAGATCCCCTATATGCGCCGTACAGTCGGTGTCGTGTTTCAGGACTTCCGGCTGATCGAGAACAAGACGGTTTATGAAAATGTGGCTTTCGTTATGCGCGCCATCGGCGCCCGGGAACGGGAGATCCGGGATCGGGTACCCTATGTGCTGGAGCTGGTAGGACTGGATACCAAGAGCCGCCGGCACCCCGGTGAGCTTTCCGGCGGCGAGCAGCAGAGACTGGCCATTGCCCGGGCGTTGGTGAACAATCCTTCCACCATCATCGCCGACGAGCCTACGGGTAACCTGGACCCGGCCCGTTCTCTGGAGATCATGAGTCTGCTGATGGAGATCAACAATCTGGGCACCACCATGCTGGTGGTTACCCACGCCAGGGATCTGGTGGAGCGGTTCCCCAAGCGGGTCATCGCCATCGATGAGGGTCTGATTATCAGCGACGGAATGGATGGGTATTATCATTATGAAGATCAATAATCTGGGATATCTTTTAAAAGAGGGCGTCCGGGGGATCTTCCTCCACGGATTTATGTCCTTCGCTGCTGTCTGCGTGACGGTGGCATGCCTTTTGATCGTGGGCAGCTTCTCCTGCCTGACCTACAATGTCAGTATTATGGTGGAGGATCTGAACAAGACCAACGAAGTGCTGGTTTATGTGGATGAGACTTTGCCTGAGGCAGAGGCCCGGAGTATCGGCGCCAAGATCAGCACCTTGGAAAATGTCTTTGACCGGGAGTTTATTACCCGGGAAGATGCCCTGAAGGATTTTATCGCGGATCACGAGGGCGATGAATCTTTCAGCGGTGTGGAGGCCAGCGACCTGCGCCACCGGTTCCGTGTGGTGCTGGTGGACAATGCCTTGATGCGTGAGACGGTGGAGGAACTGCAGAATATCCCCGGCGTTGCCAAGGTCAGCGCGTCCTATGAGCTGGCAGAGGGCTTTACTACTTTGCAGAAGGTGCTGCAGATCGTTTCTGTGGCGGTGATCGGTGTTCTGCTGGTGGTCAGCTTGCTGATCATCTCCAATACGGTCAAGCTGGCTATGTACGACCGCCGGGATGAGATCGCCATTATGAAGATGGTGGGTGCCACCAATGGCTTTATCCGGCTGCCTTTCGTGGTGGAAGGCTTTACCCTGGGTATGCTGGGCGCCGGCGTTGCTTTCGGTTTGGAATGGTTCTTGTATGACCTGCTGCTGGCGCGTCTGGCAGAGGTGGATACCTTGAAGCTGTTTGATTTTGTTCCCTTCGAGCAGCTGCTGCTGCCCATGGTGATCACCTTTACCGCTGCCGGCCTGTTTGTGGGCATCGTAGGCAGCTGGACGTCTATCCGGAAATTCCTGAACGTATAATCCATTACCTACTAGAATAAGGAGACCTACCGTGAAGAATAAAAAATTTTGGGTATCGCTGCTGGCCGGTATTTTGGCGGCTGTGATGATCCTGAGTTTGGTCCTGAGTGTATTGCCCAGCGTTCGCGCCGAATCTTCCAGCGAGATCCAAAGCCAGATCAATGCGCTGAAGGAAGAGAAGAAGCAGCAGGACGCCAAGATCAAGGAATTGGAAAAGCAAATGGCTGCCAATGTCAGCGAGATCAAGGACATTGTTCGCCAGAAGCAGCTGATAGAGCAGCAGATTTCCCTGATGTACGAGCAGGTAGAGAACATCAACGATCAGGTCGCTTCTTACGCGCTGATGATCGCCGATATGCAGGAGCAGCTGGATGCAGCCCAAGAGCGGCTGGAGGCGCTGAATAAGAAGAATAAAGAAAGAATCCGCGCTATGGAAGAAGACGGCGCTCTGTCCTACTGGACGGTGCTGTTCCAGGCTAACGATTTTTATGATCTGCTGGACCGGCTGAATATGATGCAGGAGATCGCGGCTTCCGACAGCCGGCGGCTGAAGGAAATGCGGGATGCCGCCAAGGTAGTACAGGAGACCAAGACCAACTTACTGACAGAAAAGACTGCGCTTCAGCAGAGCAAGGACGAGCTTCAGTCCACAGAAGCCGGGTTGAAGGCTAAGATCGAGGATGCCAACAATTTGCTCCTTGATCTGGAAAAGAAGGGCGATGACTACTCTAACCTGCTGTGGGAAATGGAGCAGCAGGAGGCGGAAACCCTCAAGCAGCTGGCGCAGAAAGAAAAGGACTATGATGCTGCCAAGAAGCACGAGGAGTACCTTGCCTGGCTGGCAACTTCTGTGTCTACTACCACGGCGCCTCCCACCAAGCCTGCCGGCAGCGGCAACACCGGCGGCACCGGCGGTATTCCCACGGTAGACCAGACCGGTACCAGCTGGCTGGTGCCCACCAGCTACATAAAGCTGACCAGCCCCTTCGGTATGCGTTTTCATCCCATTCACCATCAATGGCTGATGCACTACGGTGTAGACCTGGCAGGCCGGGAAGGCTGGGATGTGGTGGCTACCCGGGGCGGTGTGGTAAGAGAAGTGGGGTATGATAAAGCTTCTGCCGGTAACTATGTGATCATCGATCACCTGGACGGCTTTGAAAGCATCTATATGCATATGTATAGGTGGCCGGAGGTTTCAGTGGGACAGTATGTGGCGCAAGGCCAAAAAATTGGCGGCCAGGGTACAACCGGCGGCTCTACCGGTGTGCACCTGCACTTTGGCATCAGCTATAACGGCGTGTATGTCAATCCGGCAGAGTATGTAAAACTAAAGTAAGAGAGATAATATCCCACAGCCCGGACTCGGGCTGTGGGATCATCGATATCGGGGTGAAAACATGAACAATAAGCTGTTTCGTAAGATTTTGTCCTATGTGCTGGTGGCGGTAACGACCGCTGCGCTGACGGTGGCGGTGCTGCTGCCGGTGAGTGGCATATTGGGAGGGGTCCCCAAGCTGCAGCAGCTGGAGAATCTGATCCTTAACTACTATGTAGACGGGGCGGACGCGAAAGAACTGGAGGACGCGGCGGCTCAGGCAATGATCGAAGCGCTGGGGGATCGGTGGAGCTACTACATGACCGCGGAGGAATACGAATCCCGGCAGGAGCAGCAGAACAATGCCTATGTTGGCATTGGCGTGACCATCGATGCCCAAAATACCCAAAACGGCATGGTCATTACTGCCGTAGCGGCGAATGGCCCGGCGGAAGCTGCCGGTTTGCTGCCGGGGGATGTGATCATAGGGGCAGAGGGGCAAAGTATCGTGGGCATGACCTCCGGAGAGGCCCAAAGTATTATTAAGGGCAAAGAAGGCACAGCGGTGCAGCTCACCTATCTCCGGGAGGGGGAAGAGTTTACCGTTACCGTTACCCGCGCCACGGTGAAAACGCCCGTAGCAACGGCAAATCTGCTGCCCGGTAACATTGGCGTTGTGACCATTGTGAATTTTAATGCCAGCTGCGCCGCAGAAACCAAGGCTGCCATCCAGCAAATGCTGGATGCCGGGGCGGAAAAGCTGATCTTTGATGTACGGAACAATCCCGGCGGATGGGTCACGGAGCTGGTCAACATTTTGGATTATCTGCTTCCCGAGGGCGTTTTGTTCCGCTCCGTAGATTATAAGGGCGCAGAGGATGTAGATAAGTCGGATGCTGCCTGCCTGGAAATGCCTATGGCGGTGCTGGTCAACGGCAGCTCCTATTCCGCGGCGGAATTTTTCGCAGCTGCCCTGCAGGAATACGGTTGGGCAACGGTCGTGGGAGAAAAAACCGTTGGAAAGGGCAATTACCAGCTCACCTATGTCCTGAATGACGGCTCTGCGGTGGGGCTTTCCACAGGAAAGTATTATACACCCCAGGGCAAGCACCTGGAGGGTGTGGGTATCCTGCCGGATGTGGTAACACCGGTGGACGCACAGACGGCTGCTGCCATCCGCGCGGGAATTCTGGAACCCGAGAACGATCCCCAGCTGCAAAGCGCCATCCGGGCATTGTCGGAATAAATGTAACGGCAGACTGCAAACCTTGCAGTCTGCCTTGTCCTTTGTAGGGGCTTGCGCGCTACGCCTGCCAACAAATTGCCATTTATCGCGCAGAAACGCGAATGGATAATTGATAATGGATAATGGATAATTGTGGTATTTCCTGCTGAAATGATTTAAAACCATCGCCAAGGGCGATACAATCATTATCCATTATACATTTTCCATTATCCATTGGCAGGTGCAACTGCCCGACAAACGGGAAATGGCATATAGGGACGGGAATTTATCCCCACTGACTGTAAGAAAAATAAGCAGACAACGAAAATGTTACCGAATGTTTGGATATGCGTAAAAAACCGGAAAAATTCCTTGACTGTATGGGAAAAATCTTCTATAATAATTAGACCTATGGACATTTTTAGTTAAGAAAGGACTTTTTGAATATGGCTAAGGAATATAAGATTACCAGTCTGCGCCTGGCAGATCTGGAAAAGGAACTGAATTATCTGAAGACCACCCGGGAGCGCGAGATCGCTGCGATGATCGCGGAAGCCCGCTCCTACGGTGACCTTTCCGAAAACTCTGAGTACGATGCTGCGAAAAACGAGCAGGCGAAGCTCTATGGCCGTATTGCGGAGATCGAGGATATCCTGTCCCATGCCGTCATTATCGAGGATGAGAACGAGGCCACCGGCCGCGTTGGCCTGGGCTGCACCGTGGTGGTGGAGGATGCCAACGGCAAGCAGACCACCTACCGTATCACCGGCTCTCAGGAAGCCAATCCCATGGAGGGCAAGCTCTCTGACGATTCTCCCTTTGGCCGCGCCGCTGTCGGCAAGGCTGCCGGAGAGACCTTTACCGTCAACGCACCTGCCGGTTCCTTCACTATGAAGGTCGTCAGCGTCTCCCGTGAGGGCTAAGCTATGGCAAAGTTTGAACCGCAGGCTGAGATTCCTGTTTCCGAGCAGGCTGCCATCCGCCGGGAAAAGCTGGCGGCTTTGCAGGCTGAGGGTCGGGACCCCTTTGTCCAGACTAAGTTTGATTTCAATGCCGATTCCGCTGCCATTAAGGCAGATTACGAAGCCTATGAGGGCAAGACTGTCCGGGTCGCCGGCCGTTTGATGAGCAAGCGCGGTCAGGGTAAGGTCATGTTCTGCGACCTGCAGGACTGCTCCGGCCGTATCCAGCTGTTTGTGAAGATCGACGAGCTGGGCGAGGAGGAGTATGCCCGTTTCAAGAGAAATGACATTGGCGACATCGTCGGTGTCGAGGGCGAGGTCTTTAAGACCAAGACAGAGGAGATCTCTATCCGTGCCAAATCTGTGATCCTGCTTTCTAAGTCGCTGCTGCCCCTGCCCGAAAAGTACCACGGCCTGACGGATAAGGAGATCCGCTTCCGTCAGCGGTATGTTGACCTGATGGTCAATCCCGAGGTGAAGCAGAATTTCATCATCCGCTCCAAGTTCATCAAGTTTATGCGTGCTTACTTGGATAACATGAACTATATTGAGGTAGAGACTCCGGTGCTGAACACCATCGCCGGCGGCGCCTCTGCCCGTCCTTTCATCACCCATCATAACACCCTGGATATCGATATGTATATGCGCATCGCCACGGAGCTGCCCCTGAAGCGGCTGATCATCGGCGGTATGGATCGGGTATACGAGATCGGCAGAATTTTCCGGAATGAGGGCATGGACCCCAAGCATAACCCCGAGTTCACCTCTGTGGAGCTGTACCAGGCTTATGCGGATTTCCACGATATGATGGACATCGCCGAGGGTATTATCTCCGGCGCGGCCAAGGAGATCCTGGGTACTTACGAAGTGGAGTGGATGGGCGAGCGAATCGACCTGACCCCCGGCTGGCGCCGCCTGACCATGGTGGAAGCCGTCCGCGAGTATGTGGGTATCGACTTTGAGACCATCACAGACGATGCTGAGGCCGTGGCTGCTGCCGCTGCCAAGGGCGTAGAGCTGGCGGATGCCGCAGAGAAGACCTGGGGCAACGCCCTGTATGCCTGCTTCGACCAGAGAGTGGAAGAGCATTTGATCCAGCCTACCTTCATCACCATGTATCCTGTGGAGGTTTCTCCTCTGACCAAGCGCAGTCCCGAAGATCCCCGGCTTACCGAGCGGTTCGAGCTGTTCGTCTGCCACAGTGAGCTTGCCAACGCCTACTCCGAGCTGAACGATCCTATCGATCAGAGAAGCCGCTTCCAGAAGCAGGTGGAGCAGCGGGAGCGTGGCGACGATGAGACCGAAATGATGGACGAGGATTTCCTCAACGCCATGGAATACGGTATGCCCCCCACGGGCGGCATGGGCATCGGCATCGACCGTACCGTCATGATGCTCACCAACAATGACACCATCCGCGAGGTCATCCTGTTCCCCACAATGAAACCCTTGGATTAATCAAACACCCCCTATGGCGAAAACGTCATAGGGGGTATGTTGTTGTAATCGGAGCATTTCCCTGGCGGGATCTGCCAGAATTTATAGACGCTGATTTCTGAAAATGCGATGGAAAGGGAGGGATGTTTTTTGTGTATTGGAGTTTCAGGAAGAGGACTTTTTGCAATATGAATGTATACAAAGTACAATTCCCAAAACCTGTGATACTGGTATAATAAAGAAAAACACCCCAAAGGAGCGGTTACCATGAAAAAACTGCGTACAGCCATCATCGGTCAGGGAAGAAGCGGCCGGAATATACATGGCAGATTTTTCCTCAGCAAGGGCAACGCTTTTGCCGAGGTCATTGCTGTAGTGGACTTCGACCCGGAGCGGCGGGAACGGGCGCTGCAGGAGTATCCCGGCTGTGAGGTTTATGCCGACTATCGGGAGCTGTTCCAAAGAGATGACTTGGATCTGGTCGTCAATACGACCTTTTCGGATCTGCACTATAGCGTGACCAAAGACCTTTTGGGGCATGGCTTCAATGTGGTGGTGGAAAAGCCCATGGCCCGCAGCTACTACGAGTGCAGCGACTTGATCCGTACAGCCAAGGAAAAGGGCGTTTTGCTGGCAGTTTTCCAGCAGACTATGCTGGCCCCTTTCTATACCAATGCTCGGGATGCTGTCAAAAGCGGCAAGCTGGGAAAGATCCGGCAGATAAGTATTCGTTACAACGGTTTCTCCCGTCGCTGGGACTGGCAGACTATGCAGTGCCGGCTGGGCGGAAGCTTGTATAACACCGGCCCCCATCCGGTCAGCTTCGCTCTGGATATGCTGGACTTTGATCCTGAGACCCAGTTGGTCTATTCCAAGCTTTCTGTGGAGCAGACCAGTGGTGATGCGGACGACTATGCCAAGCTGATCCTGACTGCCCCGGGCAAGCCGGTGGTGGATGTGGAGGTCAGCAGCATTGATGCTTTCAAAGGTCCGATCATCAAGGTCCAGGGCTCTCAAGGAACTCTCCAGCTGAACCCGGACAGAAGCTATACCACAAAATATGTGATTCCCGGGGAGAACCCGGAAAGACCTTTGATCCGGGAGCCGCTGAAAGACGAGGATGGCCTGCCTGTTTACTGCCGGGAGGAACTGCAATTCCACGAAGAAACGGTGGAAAATCCCCAGTATCCCTGGGATGAATCCAGCCGCAGATTCTATGAGATGGTCTACAACAAGCTGACGGCAGACGTTCCCATGGCGGTGACAGCCGAAATGGCAGCCCAGATCATTCGCATCATTGAAACAGCCCACGCCCAGAATCCGTTGCCTGTTTGGTGCAATAAAGAGGGTTAACTGAAAAACCAGCAAAAAAGAACGGAGATCTTTGCAAAAGGATCTCCGCCTTTTTGCCCAGCGACTTGCATTTTTTCTTGGACATGGTATAATGCCCGTTAGAATGTATCCTTTTGAAAGGGCGTGGGAAAGCTTTGAAAGTTTCCTGGAAAACTTTGTGGCAGGTGTTTGCCACCTTCTTTAAGATCGGCGCGTTCACCTTTGGCGGCGGCTATGCCATGATCCCTCTGATCCAGCGGGAAGCGGTGGAGAACCGCAAATGGGTCACTGATGAGGATATCCTGGATATTATCACCATCGCCGAATCTACCCCCGGTCCTATCGCTATCAACTCGGCAACCTTTGTGGGCTACCGGGCAGCAGGCGTTTTGGGCTCTGTGGCGGGGACCTTGGGCGTGGTACTGCCGTCTTTTCTCATCATTTTGCTGATCTCCTATGTGTTGCGGGAGTTTCAGAATATTCGGGCGGTGCAATATGCCTTTGCCGGTATCCGGGCGGGTGTTCTGGCGCTGATCATCAAGGCGCTTTGGGGCATGTATCAAAAGTGTAAGAAGAACCTGGTCAGCTATATCGTCATGGCAGCAGCCTTTGTGCTGGCGGCATTTGTGGATATCAGCGTGCTGCCCCTGCTGGCTGGCTGCGCGGTGTTTGGTCTGGTGACTACGCTGATTATGGAAAGGAAGGCGAAGGCATGATTTTCTTAGAGCTTTTTTGGACCTTCTTTAAGATCGGCGCGTTCACCTTTGGCGGCGGCTACGCCATGCTGCCGCTGATCCAGGCGGAAGTGACTGCCAAGGGCTGGATCGGCGAGGAGAGCATTGTGAATTTTGTGGCGGTGAGTGAGAGCACTCCCGGCCCCTTTGCCATAAATATGGCTACCTATGTGGGTTCGGAAATGGGCGGCGTTTTGGGCGCGGTCTGCGCGACCCTGGGTGTGGTTCTGCCCTCCTTCGTGATCATTCTCATCGTGGCCCAGTGCTTCCAGCGGTTTAAAAGCAGCCGTGTGATCCGCGGCTGTATGTCCGGCCTGAAGCCGGCGGTGATCGGCCTGATCGCCTCTGCGGTGATCTCCATCAGTACTACGGTATTTATCCCCAACGGCTTTGCCTGGGAGATATTTAGTCAGATCCGCACCTATATTTTCTTGGGGATCGCGGCGCTGGCACTGGTGCTTGCTTTCAAAAAGCTGCATCCTATCGCCATTATCTGCATATCCGCGGTGCTGGGAATTGCCGCCGGATATTTGGGCTTTTTATAACATTAACAGGAGCTGTTGTCGAATAAGGCAACAGCTCCTAAACTATGTTAAACTCCCTGTTTTGTGGATAGCAATACAGGGAAACTCCCAAACAAATTGCCATTTATAGGGCAGGCTGCGCCTGCTAATGGATAATGGAAAATGGATAATGGACAATGAAGGAGTCGCCTTCGGCGACATATTTCAAATCATTTCCGAAGGAAATACCACAATTATCCATTATCAATTATCAAT
>JAFQCV010000031.1 GCA_017416325.1 Oscillospiraceae bacterium | reverse complement strand
TAATGGATAATTGATAATTGACAATTGTGGTATTTCCTTCGGAAATGATTTAAAAATGTCGCCCTTGGCGACTCCGAAATTCTCCATTGTCAATTTTCAATTGTCAATTGGCAGCCATCGGCTGCCCGACAAACGGGAATTGGGAACATTGCAAAATGTGTCGCCGCCGGTGGAATATCCCGGCGGCGACACATTTTGCGTATTGATTTTTTAGAGAAATTATTTTATTATATAGGGTGAACATATATAAAATAGGAGGTTCTGGACAAATGTGTTCATGCTGTGATAAAAAGAGCGACCTGACACTTCTTGACGATGTCATGAACCAATACGCATCCGTTCCCGGAAGCCTGATCACCATCCTGCAAAAGGCGCAGGATATCTATGGCTACCTGCCTCTGGATGTGATGTACTACATCGGCGAGAAGACGGGCAACAGCCCCGCCAAGGTCATGGGCGTAGCCACCTTCTACACCCAGTTCCGCACCACGCCCATTGGTAAGAATCTGATTATGCTCTGCCAGGGTACCGCCTGCCATGTCAATGGCGCCGAGCGGATCTTGAAAGCCATCTGTGAAGAGCTGAATATTGCCGACGGCGGCACCACCGAGGACGGGCTGTTCTCTTTGAAGACCGTTGCCTGCCTGGGCTGCTGCAGTCTGTCCCCCGTGATGATGATCAACGAGGACACCTACGGCTCTCTGACCCCTGAAAAGACCGTTGCGATTCTCCGTGAGATCCGGGAAAAGGAGGCTAACCTATGAGAATTATTGTAGGACAGGGCAGCTGCGGTCTGGCCGCAGGCGCCGGCAAGGTGTATGATGCCATTGCCGCTCTGAATCCCAAGGCAGAACTGGGCATTACCGGCTGTATCGGTATGTGCTATTTAGAACCCATTGTGGATCTGTATGAGGGTGAAACCCTAGTCAAGCGGCTGGTTCAGGTATCCGAAAAGGATGCCGAGGCCATTGTAAAGGCTGCCGACAACGGTGATTTGGAAGCGGTTGCCCATATCGCCATCTCTGCTGACGACGAAAGCTTCCTGAGCCAGCAGACCCGGATCGCCCTGCGTAACTGCGGTGTCATCGACCCCACTTCCATTGATGCCTATATTGCCAACGGCGGTTACGAGGCACTGAAGAAGGTTCTGGGCATGACCGGCGAAGAGGTCATCGACCAGATCAAGATCTCCGGTCTGGGCGGCCGCGGCGGCGCCGGATTCCCCACTTGGTTTAAGTGGAATGCTGCCCGTCAGAGTCCCGGCGAGGAGAAGTACCTGATCTGTAACGCCGACGAAGGCGACCCCGGCGCGTTTATGGACCGTGCCGTTATCGAGTCCGATCCCCATAGCCTTATCGAGGGCATGATGATCGGCGCTTACGCCATCGGCGCTAAGGAAGCTGTGGTTTACGTCCGTGCGGAGTATCCTCTGGCTATCGTCCGTTTGGAGAACGCCATGGCCCAGGCCCGGGAAAAGGGCTTCCTGGGCAAGAACATTATGGGCAGCGCCTTCAGCTGCGATATGCGTATCAAGGCAGGTGCCGGCGCATTCGTCTGCGGTGAGGAAACCGCGCTGATCGAGTCTCTGGAAGGCAAGCGCGGCATGCCCCGTCTGAAGCCTCCCTTCCCTGCCCAGGCAGGCTACTGGCTGAAGCCCTCCAATATCAACAATGTTGAGACCTTTGCCAATGTGGCTTGGATCCTGCTCAACGGCGGCGAGAAGTTCTCCGCTATGGGCACCGAAGGCTCCAAGGGTACCAAGGTTTTCGCCCTGTCCGGCAAGATCAAGCGCGGCGGTCTGGTGGAAGTCCCCATGGGTACTACCCTGCGCCAGGTGATCTACAACATCGGCGGCGGCATCCGGGACGATAAGCAGTTTAAGGCTGTGCAGTTGGGCGGTCCTTCCGGCGGCTGTGTCCCCGCGCACCTGCTTGACACCATCATCGACTACAAGGCTCTGGGCGCTACCGGTGCCATCATGGGCTCCGGCGGTATGGTCGTCATGGACGAGAATACCTGCATGGTAGGCATGGCGAAATTCTTCCTGGACTTCACCGCTAAGGAATCCTGCGGCAAGTGTGTTCCCTGCCGTCTGGGTACCAAGCGGATGCTGGAGATCCTCACCCGGATCACCCAGGGCGAGGGCAAGGAAGGCGATGTAGAGCTGCTGGAAGAGCTGTGCCTTGGCATCAAGGACGGTGCTCTGTGCGGCCTGGGTCAGACTGCTCCCAACCCCGTACTTACTACCATTAAGTATTTCCGGGATGAGTATGACGCGCACATCCGGGACAAGAAGTGTCCTGCCAAGTATTGTCAGGGTCTTGTCAAGTATGTTATTGATGCCGAAAAGTGTAAGGGCTGTACCATGTGCGCCAAGAAATGCCCTGCTGAGGCTATCTCCGGCGAGAAGAAGCAGCCTCATGTCATCGACCGTAACAAGTGTATCGGCTGCGGCAGCTGTGTGGCTACCTGTAAGTTCGGTGCCATCTCCGCGGAATAAGGGGGAGAATAGATATGAGCGAAATTAAGATCATTATTGACGGTATCGAGTGTGTCGGCCAGGCCGGCGATACCGTTTTGCAGATTGCTGCCAAAGCTGGCATTTACATTCCTACATTGTGCCATCACGAAAGTGTTGCCAAGTACGGCGCCTGCGGCCTGTGCGTGGTGGAAGCGGAAAACAGCCCCAAGCTGATGCGCGCCTGCGCCACCGCTGCCGGTAACGGCATGGTTATCCGCACCAACTCTCCCCGGATCGCCCAGGCTCGGAAGATTGCTCTGGAGCTGCTGATGAGCGACCATGAGGGCGACTGTAAGGGTCCCTGCCACTTAAACTGCCCTGCCCGTACCGATATTCAGGGCTATGTAAAGCAGATCGCTTTGGGTAACGACAAGGAAGCGGTCCGGATCATCAAGGAGAAGATTCCCCTGCCTGCATCCATCGGCCGCGTCTGCCCTCACCCTTGTGAGGAGAAGTGCCGCCGTCAGCTGGTAGAGCAGCCTCTGTCCATTGCCTATCTGAAGGCTTTCGCTGCTGACAATGATCTGGCATCTAACGATCCTTTCAAGCCTGTTTTGGCTAAGGCCACCGGCAAGAAGGTGGCCATCGTAGGCGGCGGCCCTGCCGGCTTAAGCGCAGCTTATCAGCTGGCGGTGAAGGGGCATGCCGTTACTGTGCTGGACATGATGCCCGAGATGGGCGGTATGCTCCGCTACGGTATTCCCGAATACCGTCTGCCCAAGGCTGTGCTGGCGGCAGAAGTTTCTGCCATCGCTGCTCTGGGTGTAGAGATGAAGAACAATGTCAAGGTCGGCAAGGATGTGACCCTGGAGTCTCTCCGGGCAGAGTACGATGCCGTTTTGGTCGCCGTAGGCGCATGGAAGTCTACCGCCATCGGCTGCGAGGGCGATAAGCTGGAAGGCGTTCTGGGCGGTATCGATATGCTCCGGGAAGTGAACCTGGGCAGTCGTCCCGACCTGGGCAAGAGTGTGGCTGTCGTGGGCGGCGGCAATGTTGCTATGGACGCCTGCCGTACCGCAGTCCGTCTGGGCGCGGAAAATGTCTATGTTATCTACCGCCGTACCCGTGCCGAAGCCCCGGCGGAGGATCTGGAGATCGAAGAAGCTCTGGAAGAGGGCGTGGACTTCAAGTGGCTGACCAATCCTGCCGAGATCATCGGCGAGAATGGTAAGGTAACCAAGATCAAGCTGCAGGTCATGGAACTGGGCGAGCCCGATGCTTCCGGCCGCCGCAGCCCCGTACCCGTAGAGGGCAAGTTTGAGATCCTGGATGTGGATACCGTCATTTCCGCCATCGGCCAGCGCTGCGCCCTGGAGGGCTTTGAGGCGCTGACCCAGACCCGGAAGGGCACTATCGAAGCCAGCGAGAATAATGGCACAACCAACCTCCCCGGTGTCTTCGCCGTGGGCGATGCCACCAACCGCGGTCCCAGCATCGCAGTCCGCGCCATTGGCGAGGCAAACGATGCCGCAGCTGCCATCGATGCCTATCTGAACGGTCAGGATATGACCATTCCCACCCCCTACTATTCTGAGCGAAAGGTCACCGCGGAAAACTTTGCAGATCGGGAGAAAATTGCCCGGGCTGAGATGTCCTGTAAGGATCCTGCTTACCGCCGTGGCAACTTCGACGCCGTCATCAATGGCTTCACCGAGGAGCAGGCCCGTGCCGAAGCAAAGCGCTGTCTGGAATGTGGCTGCCATGACTTTGAGGAGTGCCGCCTGATCCAGGTTGCCAACGACCAACCCATCGATCCTGAGCGTCTGGCTGGTGAAAAGCACCAGTGCTTCACCGAGCGCAAGCTTCAGATCATCGAGCGGGACCAGGGCAAGTGCGTCCTGTGTAACCTCTGCGTCCGCACCTGTGAGGAGAATGCCAAGAAGGGTATCCTGGGTCTGGTTGGCCGTGGCTTCGAAACCGTCATTAAGCCCGAGTTCCAAGATCCTGCCGTGATCGCCGGCTGTAAGGACTGCCTGATGTGCGCCAACGTGTGTCCCACCGGCGCTCTGAAGATTTTGAAGTAAATCATGAAAAGCAGCCATCCATTTGGATGGCTGCTTTTTTGCCCAACAAATTGCCGTTTCTCGGGGAGTTGCAAAGGCTCCCCTTGAGGGGAGCTGTCAGCCTAACAGGCTGACTGAGGGGTGAAAAATACCCTTAGAGCGTAAGTAATTGGCGTTTTTCACCCTTCCGCCCCTACGGGGCACCTCCCCTCAAGGGGAGGCTTAACTCCCCGATAAACGGGAATTTGCATTAATAATACAGGAAAAGCGCCAGCTGTCCATCGGACAGCTGGCGTTCTATGTATATAGATTATTTATTCTTTAGCAGATCCCGGATCTCAGCCAGCAGCTCTTCACTGGTGGGTGCGGGAGGATTCTTGGCAGCTTCCTCAGCCGCGGCAGCGGCAGCAGCAGCGGCAGCAGCCTCGGCGGCTTCCCGCTCCTTGCGGGTGGCAGCCTCGGTCAGGGTGTTCATTGCCTTGACAATGATAAAGACAACAATCGCCATGATAAAGAAATTGATAACTGCAGAGATAAAATTGCCGTAGGTCAGATAGTTCAGTACTTCCTGGACGACCTCTTCGCCGCTTTCGTTGACAACGGTTTCGTAGGTAGGTGTAACCCAGGGCATCCGGGGCAGAGCGATCTTCGCATCGCTAAAGTCAGCGCCGCCCATGAAGATGTTGACAAGGGGCATGATCAGATCGTTGGTTACGCTCTTCGTGATTCCGGAAAATGCGCCGCCGATGATAGTACCAACGGCCAATGCCATGGCGTTGCCTTTGTTGATAAAGGTCTTGAACTCCTCAAACAGGGTGGGTTTTCCGTTCTTCTTGCTCATGATTTCTCTTTCCTTTCAATTTTATATTTTATGCTGAGTAAATGCTGGTTGGTTTACATAATTACTTTTTCTCAATAACTTCCAGACCGCCCAGATACTTGCGCAGGCACTCGGGCACGACAACAGAGCCGTCTGCTCTCTGGTTCTGTTCCACCAGCGCCGGGAAGATCCGGGAGGTGGCCAGGCCGGAGCCGTTCAGGGTGTGCAGGAATTCGGGCTTGCCGGTCGCCTCCCGACGGAAACGGATGTTGCCCCGGCGGGCCTGGTAATCCCGGGCGTTGGATACAGAGGAAACTTCCTTATAGCCGTCCATGGAGGGGATCAGGATCTCGATGTCGTAGGTTCTTGCCATGGAAGCGGAGCAGTCACCGGCGGCTAGCTTTACGGTGCGGAAGTGGAAGCCAAGACCCTCCACCAGCTTTTCTGCCTTGGTGACCAGCTCTTCAAAGGCGGCGTCGGAGTCTTCCGGCTTGCAGAACTGGAACATCTCTACCTTGTTGAACTGATGGCCGCGGACCATGCCCCGCTCGTCAGCCCGGTGAGAACCGGCCTCCCGGCGGAAACAGGGGGTGTAGGCAAACAGCTTCTTGGGAAGATCTGCCTCGCTCAGGATCTCGTCCCGGTAAATGGAGCAAAGGGCAGCCTCGGCGGTGGGCAGCATATAGTGGGTACGGTCATCGGTGGGGTTAGCGATCTTATAGACCTCGTCAGCAAACTTGGGGAACTGGCCGGCAGTTTCTCCGCACATGTACTCCAGCATATGGGGCGGCAGGATGAAATCGTAACCGTCAGCGGTGTGGGTATCGATGAAGTAGTTCAGCAACGCCCACTCCAGTCGCGCGCCCATGCCGGTGTAAATCCAGTTACCGGCACCTGCCAGCTTCACGCCCCGTTCATAGTCAATAAGGCCCAGGTTCTGGCACAGATCCACATGGTGCTTCGGCTCAAAATCAAAGACGGGCTTGTTGCCCACATAACGCAAAGGCTCGTTGTTTTCCTTGCCGCCGGGGAGCAGGTCGGCATCCGGCAGGTTAGGAAGGCTCAGCATAGCCACCCGGAACTCTTCGTTCAAGGTCTTCAGCTTGGCGGCATCGTCAGCAATGGCGGCATCAATGGCGATAGAGGCAGCCTTGTTCTGCTCGATGATGGCGTCAATGGCTGAGGTGTCCTCGCCCTTCTTTTCCGCGCCCTTCTTCTGACCGAAAAGCTTGCCGTTTTCCTTAGCCAGCTTGTTCTTCTCGGCAGTTTTGGTTTCGGTGGCAGTTTTCAAACCCCGAACCTGCACGTCCAGCTCCAGGATGCGGTCAATGACGGCGTCGCAGTCTACTTCCTTAGCTTTCAGACCGGCTTTGACGGCCTCGGGGTTTTCCTTGATTCTACGAATATCCAGCATGTTTTTGACTCCTTAGTTTCGTAATTATTGTGCGTCTATAATGTTGTCCGGCTTTTCCGGAATGACCAGCGCGCAGACAAGATAGGCAATGATTCCCGCACCGGCAAAGAGGGAGACCAGGGCCCAGATCAAGCGAATGATCGTGGGGTCTATGTTCAGGTATTCCGCCAGACCGGCGCAGACACCGGCGATCTTTTTGTTGGTGTTGGAACGGTACAGCTTCTTTTCCATTATGTAAAACTCCTTCCATGGTGTGTTTCACGTGAAACAACAGTAAATCACTTTTTTATATTCATGAGAGCATCCAGCAGAGTCTGCAGGTCCTCTTGACCGTAGAATTCCAATTCAAAGCGCCCCTTACGCTTGCCGTTGACGATCTTTACGCCCCGGCCAAGCTGCTTGCTCAGCTGCTTCTCGCACTCGCCAATGTAATCGATACGCAGTTGGACCTGCGGCAGAGGCTTGGGTTCTTTGCTCATGTTTTTGCACAGAAGCTCCGCCTGCCGGACAGACAGACCCAAAGCGAGGATCTTCTGGGCAGCCTCTTTCTGCTGTTTTTCCGTTTTGACTGAAAGAATAGCCCGGGCGTGACCGGCGGAAAGTTCCCCGGCGCGGACTTTATCCAACACCTCGGGACAAAGATTCAGCAGCCGCAGGGCGTTGGCCACAGCAGGCCGGGACTTTCCTACCCGGGCGGCGGTCTCCTCCTGGGTCAGACCGTAATCAGCCATCAAAGACTGATAGCCCAAAGCTTCTTCCACCGGGTTTAAGTCCTGCCGCTGAAGATTTTCGATCAACGCCAGCTCCATGACTTTCTTGTCGTCAGCTTCGATTACCACCGCGGGGACTTCTGTTAGGTTTGCCAGTCTGGCTGCGCGCCAGCGCCGCTCGCCGGCAATGATCTGAAAATATCCGCTGGGCAGCTCCCGTACAGTCAGGGGCTGAATGATGCCGTGGATGCCAATGGACTCCGCCAGAGCCTGTAATTCTTCTTCATCGAAGTTCTGCCGGGGCTGTCCGGGGTTGGGTTCAACTTTGTAGATCGGCAGCATGCGCCAAGGTGTTTTTTCCGGGGGTTCCCGTTCAAAATCCCCCAGCAGAGCCCCAAGACCCTTGCCTAGACCTTTTTGTGTCGCCATTTCCATCATCCTTTCGCTGGGATAGGTTGGGAAGCGGGCAGCTTCCTGTGAATTTCCTGGGCCAGCGACTGATAGGCCGCTGCGCCCCGGCTGGCACGGTCATACCGAATTACCGGTAAACCGTGGCTGGGGGCTTCCGCCAACCGTACATTTCGGGGAACAACGGTGGCAAATACTTTTCCCGGGAAATGTCTGCGAACCTCCTGGGCCACCTGGGTGGAGAAATTGGTGCGTCCGTCAAACATGGTCAGGATCACGCCGAAGATATCCAGAGAGGGATTCAGCCTTTTCTTTACCATCCGGAGGGTGGACATGAGATCGCTGAGCCCCTCCAGAGCGTAGTATTCGCATTGTACCGGAACCAAGATCCCCTCGGCTGCCACTAAGGCGTTAAGGGTCAGCATTTCCAGAGACGGCGGACAGTCGATAAAAATTACATCATAGTCAGCCTTCACCTGTGCCAGTGCATTTACCAGCTGATGGGTGGGCGGCGTCATGGACATCAGCTCCACAGCGGCGCCGGCCAGATCCGCGGAGGAAGGAAGCACATCCCCAAACTTGGTGGAAACGATGGCTTCCCGGATATCTGTGCCGTTGACCACCACATCGTATATAGATTTTTTTACCTTCCGCTTGTCTACGCCCAAACCGGAGGTGGCGTTGGCCTGGGGGTCAAAGTCGCACAGCAGCACCTTCAATCCCAGATCCGCAAGGCAAGCGGTTAAATTTACGGCAGTGGTGGTTTTGCCCACACCGCCCTTTTGGTTGACCACAGAAATAATTTTACCCATGGGCACCTCCTTGATATACCGCTCAGGCTAAAATGTTTCACGTGAAACATCTGGTGTTTTAGAAAAATAACAGGGACGGTTATAGCGGAACAGACAGCTCCCGCTGCTCCAACAGGGCCAGCAAGAGAATACAAACCAGTGAGAAAGCAAGCAGGGAAACGATCAATATCAGTATCAGCAACCGGATGGAGCTGCGCAGCCTGCGGATCTCCTCTTCCGGCTTCCGTTCCTTTTGCTTTTTGCGCTTGGGTTTTGCAGGGGGCGCAGGCTGCTGGGGCGGAAGCTGAATGGGCGTGCCGGGCTTTACGGGATAGGCGTTCATATTTTCCAGACAAGTTGGGCAAAAAACCTGACCGTCTTCCAGCTTGCGTCCGCATTTCAGACAATTCATATCCGGCACCTCCTAAAGCTATGATGTTCTATTTTACAACATATTTTCCCGCCAGTAAAGAGGAAAAACGATTTTCCCCAAATAAATTGCAGGCTTTTGCGCGGCTGAGCAGGGAGTATTGAACGGATGCGGCAGACACAAAATGATCTAAAAAATCATAAAATCCCTATTGACAATCACATGACCATATGATATCATCATATTACCACGAAATAAAAGGAGGTGTCACCCATGCAGTGGAACTTACCCGGCACGGCACTGGCGGTTTCCACGGAAGAAATGTCTATGGCAGAGGAACGGCTTCGGGCAATGTTCCTGGCAGGCGGCATTGTGTTAAGCCAGGTTTCGGCTATCACCGGTCTGGAGCCCTATACTATTCAGAACTGGGTCAAGCGGGGATTTCTCACCAGCCCCCAGCAAAAGCGGTACTCGCTGCGGCAGCTATGCCGGATCCTGAACATCAATATGCTGAAGGATGCTCTGGCGATGGAGCAGATCTGTGGTCTGATGTCTTACATTAACGGCGATATGGACGATGAGAGCGATGACATCATTGATGACACAGAGCTTTACTTTATGTTTCTCCGTTTGGCGACCCACCACCGGGAAATGAACGATCCAGCAGGACGGGACCGGTGCCTGCAGCAGATCCTGGCGGATTACCGGGAGCCGATCCCCGGCGCCAGAGAACGGGTACAGAAGGTCCTGCAAATTATGCTGACAGCTTGGGCGGCGGCCCAGCTTCGGCAGACCGCGGAAAAAATGGTAAAACAATTAAAAGAAACTTAAAAGGAGACATGTAACATGGAAAGTAACGGTTTTTACAGCTACAAGCCCCAAAAAGACCCCATAGACTTTAAAAAGCTCCGTAAGCTCTTGCTGATTGGCGCGGTGGCGTTGGTGGTTATCATCGGGGCACTCACCTGCTTTTACACAGTGGACGATAAGCAGCAGGCGGTGGTCACCACCTTTGGCAAGGTGACGGATATTACCGACGCGGGCCTGCATATGAAACTGCCCTTCGGTATTCAGAGGGTCCAGACGGTGGATGTGAATGTATACCAGAAGATCGAGCTGGGGTATGTGACGCAGGAAAATGGCGCGGCAGTGACCAAAACCAGTGAATCCACCATGATCACCGGAGATTATAACATCGTCAATGTGGATTTCTTCGTAGAATATAAGATCACCGATCCGGTAGCCTTCCTTTATTCCTCCAGCAATCCGGAGATGATCCTGCGGAATCTGATCCAAAGCCAGGTGCGAAATGTGGTTGGTTCCTCCAGCGTGGACAGTGTGCTGACTGACGGCAAGGAAAACATCCAGATGCAGGTCAAGGAGCTGGTAACACAGATTTTGCAGGAATATGACATTGGCCTGACTTTGATCGAGGTGCGAATTCAAGACGCAGAGCCACCTACCCAGCAGGTCGTGGAGGCTTTCAAGGCGGTGGAAACAGCCAAGCAGCAGGCAGAAGCAGTCGTCAACGAAGCTAAGGCCTACGAAAACGCCCAAATTCCCAATGCCGAGGCCCAGGTAGACCAGCAGCTGCAGAACGCGGAGTATCTGAAGCAGAAGCGCATCAATGAGGCGGAGGAAACCGTGGCAAAATTCAATGCCATGTATGCCGAATACGCCCAAAACCCCGATATTACCCGGATCCGGATGTACTATGAAACCATTTCTGAGGTGCTCCCCGGCATCAAGGTGTATATCAACACCGGCGAGAGCAACAGTGTGGATATGCTGCTGCCTCTGGAATCTTTGATGGGAGGTAACTAAGCTATGAAAAAAGGTATTATTATCGGCGTGATCGCCCTGTTGTTGGTGATTTTGGTAACCGGTTCTTTTTATACGGTAGAAGAAAATCAGTACGCCTGTACCTTCCGCTTTTCCGAGATCATCCGTACGGAAGATCAGCCCGGCCTGCACTTTAAGATCCCCTTCCTGGATACGGTAAAATATTTCTCCAAGGCTACGCAGTTTTATGACATCCCCCCTTCTGAGGTTCTGACCTCTGACAAGCAGAACATGACCGTGGACTGCTATATCCTCTGGAGCATTTCGGATCCCCAGCAGTTTTACCGGGCGCTGGAAACCACCGTTAAGGCGGAGGAGCGGATCAATGCCATCACTTACACGGCTCTGAAAAACACCATGGGTAAGCTGGCCCAGGCGGATATCATCAATATGAATGACGGCGCAGAGCGCAACGAGATCTATGACGGCATCGCCGCCATCGTCAACCAGAGCGCCGACCAGTACGGCATCCATGTGGAAGATGTGAAGATCAAGCAGTTCGACCTGCCGGATTCCAACCTGAACGCCGTGTATACCCGTATGATCTCTGAGCGCAACCAGATGGCAGAAAAGTATACCGCCGAGGGCAACAAGGAAGCTACCTTGATCCGCAATGAGGTGGATAAGACGGTGAACATTCTCATCTCCGATGCCAAGGCAGAGGCTGCCAAGCTGGAAGCCGAGGGCGAGGCGGAGTATATGCGCCTGCTGGCAGCCGCCTACGACACCCAGGATAAGAAGGATTTCTATGAGTTTATCATGGCTCTGGATGCCCTGAAAGCCAGCCTGTCCGGCGACCAGAAGACCGTTATTCTGGATAAGGATTCTGACCTTGCCCAGATCCTCATGGGCGCAGGCTAAAACCGGAAACAGTCTGTGTGGTGTTATGTAAACCCGAAATACGCGCTAACTACTAGGTAACCCAAGATAACGGAATAACCTTTTCCGGAGGCATTTGCCTCCGGAAAATTTATACCCTAACAAATTACCATTTATCGTGCTGACGCACGAATTGATAATTGACAATTGTGGTATTTCTTTCGGAAATGACTTAAAAATGTCGCCTTTGGCGACTCCGAAATTCTCCATTGTCAATTTTCAATTGTCAATTGGCAGCCATCGGCTGCCCGACAAACGGGAATTGGCAGGAACCAAAAAGGAGCAGACACATTTGCCTGCTCCTAATTTTTAATTCAGACGCCCATAGCGCTTGGTAATAGCAAAAATGCGCTTTGCCAGCGTGTTGGAATCAAAGCCGGGCTCTGCCCGCCAGGACCAATTGTCCGAGGTTAAGGTGCCGGGGAAATTCATGCGGGCTTCTCTTCCCAATGCCAAATAATCCTGCATCTGCACCACACACAGCCGGGATACAGAACCCATAGCACCCCGGATCATGCCCCAGATGTACCCCTCTTCTTCGTTCAGCCCCAGATAAGCCTTGGCGTAAGCCACATCCTCCGGCGCGGCGGTCTCAAACCATTGGGCTAAGGGCTCATTGTCGTGAGTACCGGTGTAGCACACCGAATCTACAGGGTAAAGGTGGGGAAGATAATCGCTTTCCTCCCGGGAGTCAAAAGCAAATTCCAGCACTTTCATGCCGGGATAGCCGGAGTCGACTTGCAGCTTCCGCACTTCCGGGGTAATAAAACCCAGATCCTCCGCAATGAAATCCGACGCGGGAAGCGCCTGTTGCACGGCTCGAATAAAATCCATACCCGGACCCGGCTCCCACCGTCCGCCCCGGGCGGTGTCATCCTCTGCCGGGACAGACCAGTAGCTCTCAAAACCGCGGAAATGGTCAAACCGGATCACATCGTACATCTTTGCTGCCGCGTCCAGCCGGCTGATCCACCAGGCATAGCCGGAATCCGCCATTTTCTCCCAGTTATATAAGGGGTTGCCCCAAAGCTGACCATCGGCGGCAAAGGCATCGGGGGGACAGCCGGCGACCCGCGTAGGCCGAAGCTGTTCGTCCAACTGGAATAGCTCCGGGGATGTCCACACATCCGCGCTGTCCAGAGGAACATAAATAGGCACATCGCCAATGATGCGGATGCCCAGGTCTTTGGCATAGCGGCGCAGCGCTTTCCATTGCCTGTCAAAGCAAAACTGCGCAAAGCGGTGGAGGGAAATATCGTCTTCCAGCTCCCTGCCCATCTGCGCCAAGGCTTCCGGATCCCGGAATTTGAGCTTCTGGGGCCATTGTGTCCAGACACTGCCGCCTAAATGGGTTTTGATCGCCATAAACAGGCAGTAATCCTCCAGCCAACGGGCGTTTTCCGCTAAAAACGCCCGGTAGGCTGCATCCGGCTGAAAACGGTCCCGGGCTAGCTTCAGGATTCGGGTGCGCTGCCGGTACAGACAGCCAAAATCTACCCGGCCGGGATCATCCCCCCAGCAAACAGGATCCAGTTCCTCCCGCCGGAGCAGCCCTTCCTGTACCAGCAGATCCAGATCGATCAGATAATGGTTGCCGGCGCAGGTGGAAAACGCCTGATAGGGGGAATCTCCAAATCCGGTGGGAGATAGGGGTAAGATCTGCCAGTACCCTTGACCGGCCTGCTTCAAAAAGTCCAGGAACCGATACGCATTGGCACCCATGGTGCCAATGCCGTAGGGGCCCGGCAGGGAGGTGATGTGCATTAAGATACCGCTCTTGCGCATAAATGGCCTCCTCGTATTTTTGAAATATCAACCCTTTACCGCGCCGGCAGCAACGCCCTTAATGATGTGCTTCTGGCACAGCAGATAGAAGATAATGACAGGGATGATGCTCAGCAGGATCAGCGCCATGGTAGCGCCCAGATCCACAGTGCCGTAGCTGCCCTTCAGATACTGGATGTGGATGGGGATGGTCATATACTCCGTCCGGTCCAGCACCAAGTACGGCAGCAGATAGTCATTCCAGACCCACATGATCTCCAGAATACCTACAGAGATCATGGTAGGCTTCAGCATAGGCACCACGATCATAAAGAAGGTACGCAGAGGACCGCAGCCGTCAATGACCGCCGCTTCCTCAATTTCCATGGGGATGCTCTTGACGAAGCCCACAAACATAAAGGAGGCAAGACCCGCGCCAAAGCCCAGATAAATGATGGGAATGGTCCAGGGCGTGTCCAGAGCCAGGGTGTGGGCGGTCTTGGTCAAGGTGAACATGACCATCTGGAACGGTACCACCATGGAGAATACAAACAGATAGTAAATGATCCGGCAGAGCTTGCTGTCCACCCGGGAAATGTACCAGGCAGCCATGGAGGTACACACCAAAATCAGCGCCGCGGATACCACGGTGATAAACAAGCTAAAGAACAAGGACTCCCAGAAAGAGCCACCCAGGGTGATGCCGGTGATAAAGTTGTCCCAACCCACAAAGGTCTCCGCCGTGGGCGGCATAAAGGTCTCGGTTTTGACCGAGGAATTTTCCTTAAAGGAGTTGAGGACCACCGTAACGATGGGAAGAACATAGATAACGCAGATAACAGACAGCAGGCCGGTTACGGCGCCGCGTCCCAGTTTGTTTCTTTTTTTCATTACTGCTGTACCTCCTTGCTGCGTGTGCCCCGAAGCTGGACCAGACTCAGGACAGCCACCAGAATAAAGAAGAGAACGGCCTTTGCCTGGGCAACGCCCCGGGCCGCGGTATTCTGACCGTAGAAGGTGTTGTAGATGTTCAGCGCCAGCATTTCTGTGGTTTTTACCACAGAGCCGTCCGGCTGGAAGATAAAGGGCTGACCGCCGGTGAGGGCAAGGTTCTGGTCAAACAGCTTAAAGCCGTTGGTCAGGGACAGGAAGGTGCAAATGGTGATGGAGGGCATTACATTGGGGATGGTTACCCGCCACAGGGTCTGCCAGCGGTTAGCGCCGTCCATATCGGCAGCCTCCAGCATATCCCCGGGTACCGCCTGCAAGCCGGCAATATAGATGATCATCATGTAGCCGACCTGCTGCCAGCACATCAGAATGATAAGACCCCAGAAGCCGTATTGGCTTTCCAGAAGGATCGATGTGCCGAATTTGCTTAAAATACCGTCAAAAATCATGGACCAGATGTAGCCCAGCACGATGCCGCCGATAAGATTGGGCATAAAGAACACCGTGCGGAACAGATTTGTGCCTTTCAGCTTCTGGGTCAGGGCATAGGCCACCGCGAAGGCCAAAATGTTGATCAGCAGCAGGGATACCACCGCAAACAGCGCGGTATACCAAAAGGCATGCAGGAATGTGGGGTCTTGCAGCGCCTTCAGATAGTTGCCAAAGCCAATAAAGGTGGCATCGCTGGTGGTGCGAAACTTGCAAAAAGAAAGATAAAGTCCGTGAATAAAGGGCCAGACAAAACCGATGATAAAGGCGGCTACCATCGGCCCCATAAAAATCGGAAACATTCGCTGGATGGGCCTGCGGATCAGTTTGCTGCCCACAGCGCCGGCGTTGGGCTTGTGATTCATGCTGTAACATCCTCTCAGTTGTTTGTATCGGGCACAGCGCTTGCCTCCTGCGGCGTTAGCTGTGATTTTAAAATGGGGCGGGCGCTGTGCGCCCGCCCCAGGCAGGGAATCTAAAAATTAGCCGTTGGCGGCCTGGTACTGCTGAGCCCAGCCCTGAACGAATGCGGTTTCCACATCCTCCCAGGTGCCGGTGCCGGCATTGTACTGGTTCATAGCGCTGACCAGACCGGCGCGCCATGCGTCGACGTTGGGGGTGTAGTTGAATGCCCAGGTCATGGTGTAGCAGCCGTCGGCAGTGTACTTCAGAGCGTCAGCAAAGAAGACATTGTCGGGAGTAGCGGCCTTCTTGTAGGGGATGGGGCCAAACTGTTCAGCCATCACCTTAGTGCCTTCTGCGCTGGTAACGAGCCAGGTCATGAAGTCGATGGTAGCCTTGATGTCAGCCTCGGAAGCCTTGGCGTTGACTGCCCAGCAGTTCTCAGTGCCGCAGTTCAGGCCAGCCTTCTCGTCGCCTTCCACACCGCTGTAGAAGGGGATCATAGCCAGGTCTTCCGCCTTCATACCGGCTTCGGTCAGACCGGCGTATTCCCAAGAGCCGTTCTGATAGAACACGGCCTCGCCCTTCTTGAACTCGGCAGCTGCGTCATAGCCGCCGGTAGCCAGAGTGTCGGGGGCGTAAGCGGAGTTGTTGATGTAAAGATCCCACAGGTTCTTGAAGTTGTCCAGGTAGGTGCCCTTGATGGTAGCGGGGGTCTCGGTCCACTTGTCGTCTACGGATTCGTAGTACAGGGCCACATTGGCCAGGTGACCGGTGAATCTCCAAGAGGAGGCGCTGTCCATACCGGAGGAGGTGAAGGCGTCGAAGCCCAGCTCTTCAGCGCGGGCGTGGATGTCTTCCGCGATCTGCTTCAGGGAAGCAAAATCCTTGATCTCGCTCAGCTCATAGCCGGCGTCCTTCAGCAGCTTCTTGTTGACGATGATGCCGAAGCACTCGTAGCAGTAGCCGATGGAGCAGAGCTTGCCGTTGGCGTCATACAGATTGTAGGCATCGGTGCTCAGCTCTTTGGCGATGGCGGTGTCCTTCAGGTCATAGCAGTAGTCGCCCCAGCTGTTAACAGCGGCAGCGTTGCCAACTACGAACAGAGTGGGAGCGTCCTTGCCCTTGTCCATTTCGGCAGTCAGGGTGGACTCATACTGACCGGAAGCGGCAGTGACGATCTTCACTTCCACACCGGTCTGCTGGGTGTAGGTTTTTGCCAGGGCTTCCAGAGCGTCCTTAGCCTCGGGCTTAAAGTTCAGCCAATAGACGGAACCCTTTTCTTCGCCGCCGCCGGCGCAGGCGACCATGCCCAGTGCCATTACCAGAACCAGCAGCAATGCAAGTAGCTTTTTCATACTTTTTCCTCCTGTTTGTTTCCGAATAATAAGATGTTGGTCTATGAAACGATGGTCAATCGCTTCATATTTAGTATACCTACGGTAAATATAAAGCGCAAGAGAAATTTGCCGATTTTCGGAAATTCTCCACATTAAACAAATTATAAAGATAGGATTTGGGCATGATTTCCCTAAAAACCCCCATAAATTCCCATTTTCGACACAAGAACAAAGGTTTTGTATCCGCTGAAAAGCAAAATAACGCCTTCGCTTTTATATAGGGAAGGCGTTATTTTGCTATGCGATTATTTATCTTTTATACGCAATGGCCCTTATGGCGAATGGTGTTCACTACATGATCGACATACTCCCGGCAGATATCCTCCGATTCTGCCTCCACCATCACCCGGATCACCGGCTCAGTTCCGGACTCCCGCACCAAGATCCGGCCGGTGTCCCCCAGCTTCTGGGCGATCTGTGCTACCGCGGCCTGGACATCCTCATCTGCCTGGGCAACCGCTTTGTCGGTGACCCGGACATTTTTTAGCACCTGGGGGTAAACTGACAGTCCCTGAGCAAGCTGACTCATGGTGGTCTTTTTTGCCATCATGACTTCCATCAGCTTCAGGGAGGTCAGGATACCGTCGCCGGTAGAAGCATACTTGGAGAAAATAATATGGCCGCTCTGCTCGCCGCCCAGGCGGCAGCCGGTTTGGGTCATATATTCATAGACATATTTGTCGCCCACAGCGGTTTTGGCATAGTCGATTCCCAGTTCGTCAAAGGCTTTGTATAAACCGAAATTGGACATGACCGTGGTGACCACCGTGTTGTGCAAAAGCTTACCCCGTTCCTTCATATACTTGCCGTAGATATACAGGATGTGATCGCCGGTGATGATGTTGCCCTTTTCATCTACACACAGGCACCGGTCCGCGTCGCCGTCATAAGCGAAGCCCACATCCAAGCCGTTTTCCAGAACAAATTTCTGCAGCACCTCGATATGGGTAGAGCCGGCGTTGGTGTTGATGTTGTAGCCGTCGGGGTCGGCATTGATCACATAGGTCTTGGCGCCCAGGGCGTCAAAGACAGACTTTGCCACGTTCCAGGCGCTGCCGTTGGCGCAGTCCAGGCCCACCTTCTTGCCCTTGAAAGAGTACATGCCCAGGGAGATCAGATACCCGATATACCGGTTTCTGCCGGCGATATGGTCTACCGTGCGG
Source organism: Oscillospiraceae bacterium (assembly GCA_017416325.1). Lineage (GTDB taxonomy): Bacteria > Bacillota > Clostridia > Oscillospirales > Oscillospiraceae > Faecousia. Next base: position 6,637 of record JAFQCV010000031.1, on the reverse strand, counting down.
CCGATACGATCCCGCTTGGCAAGGGGCAGCTCCTCCCAACGGCGGCCAAAGACCTCCAGAACGCCGTCCAGATAAGCCTCCACCAGCTCTATGGTGCTTTCCTCCATCTTTTCCCCCGCACCGTTGATCAGCTTGATGCCGTTGTCGTAATAGGGGTTGTGGCTGGCGGAGATCATAATGCCGCAGTCAAAACCCTCTGTCCGCACAACATAAGCCACCGAAGGGGTGGTGGTTACATGGAGCAGATACGCATCCGCGCCGCTGGCCACCAGGCCGCCGACCAGGTTATATTCAAACATATAGCTGGAGCGCCGGGTATCCTTACCAATGACGATCCGGGCAGGCTCATCCTCGCCGTTCATATGCTTGATTTGGCTATAATACCAACCCAAAAAGCGACCGACCTTGTACGCATGGTCGGCGGTCAGATTTACGTTTGCCTCTCCGCGGAAGCCGTCAGTTCCAAAATATTTTCCCATTATCGTTGCTCCTTTTTTACAATGATGCCGCCGGTTTTGACAATGCTGTTTTCCGCAATGACGCCCCGTACGCAGCTTAGGGGATAAATCTGACTGCCCCGGCCAATGACTGTTCCGGGATTGAGGACACTGTTGCAGCCAACCTCTACATGATCGCCCAGCATAGCGCCAACCTTTTTCCGCCCAGTGGGCAAAAGCTCCGAGCCGTTTTTTATGACGACCGGGGATTTATCCGATTTGACATTGGAGGTGACGCTGCCGGCACCCATGTGCGCCTTGTAGCCCAAAATGCTGTCGCCCACATAATTGTAGTGGGGCACTTGTACGCCGTCGAACAAGATCACATTTTTCAGCTCCACAGAATTTCCTACAACGCAGCTGTTTCCCACCAGGGCGCTGCCCCGGATGAACGCGCCGTGCCGGACCTCGGTGTTTTCACCGATGATGCAGGGCGCGCCAAGGTACGCGGTGGGCGCGATCTTTGCGGTGTTGTGGACCCAAACTTGTGGGGAGATCTCCGTGTATGCCTCTCCCAGCTTAGCGCCCAGCTCCAGAATCAGATCCTGGATACCGGAAAGAGCCTCCCAGGGATAGACAAAGCCGGCCAAAAAATCGGCGGCAAGAGAATGTCGCAAATCAAATAATTCTGTTGTTTTCAAAGGACGCGCTCCCTTCAAAATTAATACTGTAAGTTTACTATATTATACAGGGACAGGTCTTTTTGTGTCAATAAAATCATCCTTTTCGAAATACACAAAAATTCAGTTGAAAACAGTGGCCTAAATAGAGAATAGTTATAAAATTGTACCAAATTTTATAAAAACTTTATATATTTAAACTATTTTGGCGCAGCCTGCCGTTGTTTTTTGCAAATATATCCACATTGCCGAGGGGTGTGCTTACGACAGGAAGCAGTCAAATTCCCGTTTGTTGGGGAGTTTCATTAGGATTCGTAGGGCGGACTCATGAGTCCGCCGATTACTTTCCGAATTTTGAGAAGTCCTTATTTTGTAAAAAACTATCGACAAAAATGACTGAGACCGCGAGAAGAAAGTGCAAGCTGGTCGGCGGGCTCATGAGCCCGCCCTACGCACACATGATTTGTAGCTGGGCAATTTAACTGGTAAGAAAAAACCGCCGGTTGGCTGAGCCAACCGGCGGGGATGGGTTGTTTTGATTAGGCGTTTTCGCCCATTTCTTTCAGCGCATCTTTGCGGCTGAAGTTGGCGCGGCCCTTCTCATCGAAGCCCATGAACTTCACCCAAGTCATATCGCCCAGGTTCAGCACATCCTCGACCTTTTCAACACGGCGGTTCTCCAGCTTGGAGAGGTGCACCATGCCGTCATGGCCGGGAGCGATCTCTACGAAAGCGCCGATGGGCAGGATGCGGACGACCTTGCCATAGTACAGCTTGCCCACTTCGGGAACGAAGCAGATGTCGTCCACCATCTTCTTGGCGGCGTTGGCGGCAGCGGCGTCCACAGCGGAGATGAAGACAGAACCGTCGTCTTCAATGTCCACCTTAGCGCCGGTGTCAGCGCAGATCTTCTGAATGGTCTTACCGCCAGAGCCGATGACTTCGCGGATCTTGTCCACGGGGATGGTCATGCTGATCATCTTGGGAGCAAACTCGGAGACCTCAGCCCGGGGCTCGGGGATGGCCTTGAGCATAACCTCTTCCAGGATCACCAAACGAGCCTTGCGGCAGCGCTCCAGAGCGTCAGCGATGATCTCCATGGTCAGACCCTTGTTCTTCAGGTCCATCTGGATGGCGGTGATACCCTCGGTAGTACCGGCAACCTTGAAGTCCATTTCGCCGTGGAAGTCTTCCACGCCCTGGATATCGGTGAAGGTTCTCCACGCACCGGTCTCCTGATCGGAGATCAGGCCGCAGGAAATACCGGCAACGGGACGCTTAATGGGAACACCGGCGTCCATCAGAGCCAGAGTAGAGCCGCAGATAGAGCCCTGAGAGGTAGAACCGTTGGAGGAAAGAACCTCAGAAACCACACGGATGGCGTAGGGGAACTCCTCCACAGGGGGGATCACGGGGAGCAATGCCTTCTCAGCCAGAGCGCCATGGCCGAGCTCACGACGGGAGGTGGAGCGGGCAGCACGGGCTTCGCCGGTGGAGAAGGAGGGGAAGTTGTAGTGGTGGATATAGCGCTTGGTATCCTCGGGGTAGATGGTATCCAGCTTCTGGGCAGCAGACAGGGTGTTCAGGGTGCAGATAGACAAAACCTGGGTCTGACCGCGGGAGAACAGGCCCGAGCCATGCACTCTGGGCAGAACGCCGACTTCGGCATCCAGAGGACGGATATCGTCCATACCACGGCCGTCTACGCGCTTGCCGGCCAGCAGCCACTTCTTGACGACCTTCTTCTGCATCTTGTAAAGGCACACTTCAATGTGAGTCTCGAACTCTTCCTCGCCGTACTTCTCTACGAACTGGTTCTTGAAGTCCAGACGGGCAGCGGTCAGGCGCTCTTCCCGGACGTTCTTGTCGTCGGTGTCCAGTGCGTACTCGATCTGACCCAGACCGTAGTTGATCAGATCATCCAGCAGATCGTGGTTGACAGCAGCCTTTTCAAAGGTGAACTTGGGCTTACCGATCTTGGCAACGATCTCGTTGATGAACTTCACGATCTCCATGTTGGTCTCGTGAGCCACCTTGATACAGTTGTAAACGATATCCTCGGGGGCTTCGTTGGCCTCGGTCTCGATCATGACCACCTTCTCGAAGGTGGAGCTGATGCACACGAAGCACTGGCAGGCATCCCGTTCCTCAGCAGAGGGGTTGACGATATACTTGCCGTCCAGGTAAGCCACGTTGGTGGTAGCAACAGGTCCGTTCCAGGGCACATCGGAAGAAGCGATGGCGATGGAAGCGCCCAAAGAAGCGACGATTTCCACGGGGTTGTCGTTGTCGGTAGCCAGCACGGTGCAGGTGACCACGGTATCATTACGCAGTTCCTCGTCAAAGAGAGGGCGCATGGGGCGGTCAATGATACGGCTGTTCAGGATGCCCCGCTCGGAGGGCTTGCCCTCACGGCGGTTGAAGGAGCCGGGGATGCGGCCCACGGAATACATTCTCTCTTCAAACTCGATGGTCAGAGGGAAGTAGTCGATGCCAGCCTTGGGAATGGGGTTGCAGGTGCAGGTAGTCAGCACCACAGTGTCGCCGTAACGGCAGATGCACTCGGCGTTGGCCAGCTCAGCAACCTTACCGGTTTCCACGGTAAAGGTGCGGCCACCGATCTCGGTTTCGAAAACATGGTGGTTGGGATACTGTTTGCGGGTGATCATAATGTTTACCTCCTTAGTAAAGTTGTGTCATCAGAATGTAGGGGCGAGCATCGCTCGTCCGAACACGGCAGCGGATCGGCACAGGCGGACGGCCAATGGCCGCCCCTACACCGGCTTTCCGATGACGGGTGTGTTTCGGGAGGTTTAGCACTTGATTCAGCCGCCGACAAACGGCAACTCAATCAAATACTAAAATTCTCCCGGTTGTTTACATGAAAAAAGGGCGATGAGAGATCATCGCCCTTTCCACATTCTTACTTACGGATACCCAGCTTGGCGATCAGAGCACGGTAACGGTTGATGTCCTTCTTTGCCAGATAGTCCAGCAGGCTGCGGCGCTTACCAACCATCATCAGCAGACCACGGCGGGAGTGGTTGTCATGCTTGTGGGTACGCAGGTGATCGGTCAGCTCGTTGATGCGGGCAGTCAGGATAGCGACCTGGACCTCGGGAGAACCGGTGTCGCCCTCATGGGTTGCGTTTTCCAGGATAACTTGGGTCTTTTTTTCCTTCTGAATCATGGTAATTTCCACCTTTTTTAAAATTTACCTCGCGCCAAGTAAAGGGTCGGTGTCTTCCCAAAACCGAGCTGCGGGCATAGAAATTCTGTCTGGCCATAGCCAGCCCGAATATCTTAACACAAGTTTTCCCAGTTGTAAAGGAAAAATTTCATAATTTCTGAATTTTTTTGCCAATTTATCCCTTGGTCAGCCGTCCGCGAACCTGCTGGGCATCCAGGCAGATCTGCTCTTTCAGGGCATCCAAAGAGCCGAACCGGATTTCCGGCCGGAGGAAACCGTAAAATTCCAAGGTCAGTTGCTTGCCGTACAGATCGCCGCCAAAATCCAGCAGCCAGCTTTCTGCCCGGATTTGGTGACCGCCCACAGTGGGACGGCTGCCGATATTGGTCACAGCGCCGTATTTCTTTCCCTCCACAACAGCCAGACAGGCGTAGACACCCAGTTTGGGAACAATGACCCCCTCCGGGATAGGGATGTTGGCGGTGGGGATACTAATGGTGCGGCCCAACTGCCGACCCGGCACCACTTCCCCGGACAAAATATGGGGATGCCCCAAAAACCGAGCCGCGGCTTCGACCTTACCGTCTTCCAGCAGACCGCGAATGTGGGTGGAGGAAATGCGGACCCCATCGAGCTGCTGCTCCGGCACGATCTCACAGGGGAAATTATGGGCAGCGCAGAACCGGCGCAGCTTTTCGCTGCTCCCCCCGCCCTCATGACCGAAACGGAAATCCTCGCCGCAGACAAAGCCTGCAGCGCCGTCAGCGGCCAAATCCTCCAGAAACAGCTCCCAAGGAGTTGACATAACTTCTTTGGTTGTGGGCAGGACGGTGATCTGCGCCATGCCCAGCTGCCGCAGAAGACGCTCCCGGTCTTCGCCGGTGTTGATCAGCGGCGGCACGGTGGCGGAAAACAGGGACCGGGGATGCCGGTCAAAGGTAATGGCCGCCGGCAGGGCATTTTGTTCCGCCGCCAGCCGGACACAGGCATCTAAAAGCGCCTGATGCCCCAGATGCACCCCGTCAAAAAAACCCAGGGCAAATATTTTTTTTGTTTGTTTCATAATATCTCCCCTGTTCAAGTTTCCGTTTGTCGAGCAGCTGATGGCTGCAAATTGACAATGGACAATTAAGGTGTCGCCTTTGGCGACATTTTTAAAATCATTTCCGAAGAAAATACCACAATTGTCAATTATCCATTCGCGTTTCTGCGCGACAAATGGCAATTTATACTTCCCAAAAGCTTTTGATAGTTGACATAACGCCGCCAACCGCGGATGCCAGCATCAAAAATTCGCCGGATTGGCCATACGCCCGGTATGTACCGTCGGGCAGGTTTGCGGAGAAGCTGTTGCCGTTACGGCAGCGCAGCTCCTGCTTTTGTGTCAGGGTAACAGCGGGATGCTCCCGGAACATGGTGTCCACACCCCGGAGATATTTCTCGGGATGCTCTGTTTCCAGTAACTCTTGCAGGGGAACAGCCTCACCAATGGTGTATTCCCCGGCGCTGACCCGGCGCAGCTGCGCCATACAGCCGCCGCAGCCCAGAGCCTGTCCGATATCCTTGCATAAAGTCCGAATGTATGTACCTTTAGAGCAGCGGACACGAAGCCGGGCGGTCTCGCCGGTGAATTCCAGAAGCTCCAGCGCATGAATGGTAATGGGACGGGGCTGGCGCTCTACTTCTTTACCCTTTCGGGCCAGCTCATACAGCTTCTGCCCGTTGACTTTTAGGGCGGAGTACATGGGCGGAGTTTGCAAAATTTCTCCCCGGAATTGGGGAAGAACCCGCAAAATATCGGCTTCCGACAGGGAAACTTCCTGCTGTGCCAGGATTGTGCCGGTAATATCCTCGGTGTCCGTGGTCAAACCCAGCTTCAGCACCGTTTCATAGGTTTTTTCCGCGTGTTCAAAAAACGCCACACCCCGGGTGGCTCTGCCTACGAAAACCGGCAGCACCCCGGTGGCCATAGGGTCCAAAGTTCCTCCGTGGCCGATGCGCCGGGTGTTGAAGACCCGGCGCAGCCGGGAGGTCACATCCTGGCTGGTCCAGTCCTGGGGCTTATCGACAATTACGATCCCGTTCATCTTCCGTCACCATAATTCCAAATTTTTATTTATCAGAGGGGCCGTATTTCCCATCAAAGGGGGATTTCCGGCGTACCCCTGCGTATCTTTAAATTTCCGTTTATCGGGCAGCCGATGGCTGCCAATTGACAATTGAAAATTGACAATGGAGAATTTCGGAGTCGCCAAAGGCGACATTTTTAAATCATTTCCGAAGGAAATACCACAATTGTCAATTATCAATTATCCATTATCAATTCGTGC
>JAFQCV010000030.1 GCA_017416325.1 Oscillospiraceae bacterium | reverse complement strand
GGTCATACCGTAGATCGCGTTGTTAACGAAGATAACGGTGATGTTTTCGTTTCTTGCGGCGGAGTGAACGGTTTCAGCCATGCCGATGGAGGCCAGGTCGCCGTCACCCTGGTAGGTAAAGACGATGTTCTCCGGACGGCAGCGCTTGATGCCGGTGGCAACCGCGGGCGCTCTGCCGTGGGCAGCTTCGATCATATCACAGTTAAAGTAGTCATAAGCCATGACCGCGCAGCCGACCGGGGCAACACCGATGGCCTTGCCTTCGATGCCCAGCTCATCCAGGGCTTCGGCAACCAGACGGTGGATGATGCCGTGGGGGCAGCCGGGGCAGTAGTGCAGCGGCACATTTGCCAAAGACTTGGGTTTTTCAAATACAACTGCCATCTCAGAACTCTCCTTTCTGTGCCTTGCGGATGGATTCCAGCACTTCGTCAGGACTGGGGATCATGCCGCCGCAGCGGTTGCATAGGGCGACGGGGCGCTTGCACTGGGTAGCCAGGCGCACATCCTCGATCATCTGACCCATGCTCAGCTCCACGGAAATGAAGCCTTTGACCTTGTCGGCAGCGGCGTTCAGGGCTTTCGTGGGGAAGGGCCACAAGGTAATGGGACGGATCAGACCCACTTTGATACCCTCTGCCCGGGCAGCGGCAACGGCATTCTTTGCCACACGGGAGGCAATGCCGAAAGCAACCACGCAAAGCTCTGCGTCTTCCATCTGATACTCTTCCCACATGGGCTCGGTCTGTTCAATGACCTTGTAGCGCTCGTAGCGCTCAAAGTTCTTCTTCTCCAGCTCATCGGGCTGTAAGTACAGGGAGTTTACAACATTGTGCTTGCGCTCGCAGTTGGTGCCGGTGAGAGCCCAGGGCTTCTCGTAGGTTTCGATCTCCGCATCCTCGAAGGAGATCGGCTCCATCATCTGTCCGATGGTGCCGTCAGCCAGGATCATGGCGGTCATGCGGTACTTATCTGCCAGATTAAAACCCTTGATGGTGAGGCTGGCCATTTCCTGCACGGAAGCAGGGGCCAGAACGATCATCTTATAGTCGCCGTGACCGCCGCCCTTGGTAGCCTGGAAATAGTCAGACTGGCTTGGCTGGATGCCGCCAAGACCCGGGCCGCCGCGCTGGACATTGACCACGAAAGCGGGAATGTCAGAGCCGGCAATATAGCTCAGGCCCTCAGCCTTCAAGCTGATTCCGGGGCTTGAGGAGGAAGTCATAACACGCATACCGGCTGCGGCAGCACCGTAGACCATGTTGATGGATGCGATCTCACTTTCTGCCTGCAGGAATACGCCGCCGATCTTGGGCATCTTCTTAGCCATATAAGCTGCGATCTCTGTCTGGGGGGTGATGGGGTAACCGAAGTAGTGCCGGCAGCCTGCCCGAATGGCGGCTTCCGCGATGGCTTCATTGCCTTTCATCAAAACTCTTTCTGCCATGGGTCTCCTCCTTACTTCTCTACGGTGATAATGCAGTCGGGACACATGGTGGCGCAGAACGCGCAGCCAATGCACTTATCCGGCTGGGCCATGACCGCAGGGGAATAGCCTTTTTTGTTGATGGTATCGGCGGCGATGGTCAGACAGCCCTTGGGGCAGGCATTGACACACAGACCGCAGCCTTTACACAGGTCGGTTTGAAAGGTTAATTTTGCCATAGGAATTCCTCCTTATGTTATGGTCATCCCCACAGCGGCCGGTTTTGCGGCTTTTGAGAGGGTAACGCGAAATATTTCTCCTGCAAACGCAGGGGGAGAACGGGTTTAAGGGTTTCCGGCAGCGCCGGGGCAACGGAGGCTTCTGCGGTGTGCAGCCACAGGGGCAGACCGGAAAGCAGGCTTAGCTTTTCTATGTAGTCTAAAGAATCCAAAATCGTTTCCGGAGTGGTCTCCGGGCCTAGATTGGAATTGTTCACCAGACAGGTAAACTTTAGACCGCAGGCGGTTTCGATCTCCTTTAGAATCTCCAAAGCATCTTCCGGGGTGCGGGTCAGGGGACGGTAGCAGTTGGCAACAAAGGCCATGCGGTAGTTCCCTTCCTCCAAAATCATTGGCGCGAACCGGCCCAAAGCATAAGCGCCCCGGTCGTCACCGCCAATATCCATGATACCGTAGATGCTCTTGTCCTGTACCAGCCGGTAGCTTTCTGCAGGCAGGGCGGGCAGGTCTACATTGGAGTTGGCAAATTGGGGGGATATCAGGGTCACACCGGCATTTTCCAAATCTTCTGCGCTGTCCGCGGTGCGAAAGTAGGGATTGACGATGTCCAGGTCCGCGATGCAGACCTTTTTCCCTTCTGCCGCCAAATGCAGAGCGTAATTCACGGCAATGTTTGTCTTGCCGCTGCCATAATGCCCGGCGAATAAGGTTAAGCGTTTATGTTCCATAATCAAAGCTTCTTACGAATGATCTTACCGCTGACGGTCTTGGGCAGGCTTTCCTTGAATTCCACGATTCTGGGGTACTTGTAAGGCGCGGTGCGGGATTTCACATAGTCCTGGATCTGCTTACGCAGCTCGTCCGTACCCACAAAGTCCTTCACCAGAACAATGCTTGCCTTGACCACCTGTCCGCGAACCGGGTCGGGGGCGGCGGAAACACCGCACTCCAGAACATAAGGCAGCTCCATGATGACGTTTTCGATTTCGAAAGGTCCGATCCGGTAGCCGGAGGACTTGATCACATCGTCAGCGCGGCCCACATACCAGTAGAAGCCGTCTTCGTCCACCCATGCCAGATCGCCGGTGTGGTAGAAGCCGTCACGCCAGGTCTCAGCAGTAACTTCATCATTACCTTCATAGGCATAAGCCAAACCGCAGGGAAGACCCTTGGAGATGTTGATGCAGATCTCACCGGTCTCACCGGGAGCGGCTTCTTCCCCGTCTGCGGTAAGCAGATGCACGTCGTACAGGGGGACGGGCTTACCCATAGACCCCAGCTTATGGCTGTTGCCGTTGAGATTACCGATGATCAAGGTGCTTTCCGACTGACCGAAGCCTTCCATAATGGGAAGTCCTGTGGCCTTCTGGAATTGACGGTAAACCTCGGGGTTCAGCGCCTCACCGGCGGTGGAGGCATGCTCGATGCTGCTCAAATCAAAACGGCTCAGATCCTGCTTTGCCAGCATGCGGTACATGGTAGGCGGCGCGCAGAAGGTGGTAATGTGATATTTGGCAAACAATGGCAGGATCTTTTCCGCATCGAAACGGTCAAAGTCATAGACAAAAATGGGTGCTTCGCAGAGCCATTGGCCGTAAAGCTTGCCCCAGGAGGACTTTGCCCAGCCGGTATCGGAAATGGTCAGATGCAGACCGTCGGGGTTGACCCGGTGCCAGTATTTTGCGGTAATAAAGTGACCCAGGGGGTACTTGTGGTTGTGGGCTGCCAGCTTGGGATAGCCGGAAGTGCCGGAGGTGAAGAACATCAGCATGGGGTCTGAGCCGCAGGGAGCATCTTCCGTCCGGTTGTAGTGGCTGGAGTACATAGGGTATTCTTCGTTAAAGTCGTGCCAGCCGTCCTTTTTGCCGCCCACAAGGATCTTATGTGTAAGCTCGGGACACTTTTCAGCGGCAGCATCCACCGCGTCAGAAACTTCACCGTCGGCGGTGCAGAGGATAGCCTTGATATGACCTGCCTGGAATCGATATGTAAAGTCCTTTTCCAAAAGCTGGTTGGTGGCAGGGATGGCAACAGCGCCCAGCTTATGCAGCGCCAGCACACTGAACCAATACTGATAATGCCGCTTCAGCACCAGCATCACCCGGTCGCCCTTTTGGATGCCCATGGCTTTGAAATAGTTGGCAGTCCGGGCAGATTCCTTCATCATATCCCGGAAGGTGAAGCGCCGCTCCGTTCCGTCCTCGGACAGGTGGAGCATCGCCAGCTTTTCGGGCTGTTCCTCGCCCAAAGCATCCACGATATCAAAGGCAAAGTTAAACTGCTCCTCGCCCTTGAAAGAAATCTCTTTCAGAAGACCGTCTTCTACCTTGCGGTCAATAAACTTGCGGTAGATGCGCTTTTTCTTGTCCGGTTCCCGGCGCTTGACATCGGGCGTGGCTACGGCGGCAGCCTGCTCGCCCTCACGAGCGGCGGAGTTGGAAAGCACGATGGCGTAGAAAGCGCAGCCTTCCCCATCCACCGCGATCATACCGTGGGGAATGGAAGAATCGTAGTAAATACAGTCGCCGGGGTTTAAGACTTCGGTTTTACTGCCGATCTGGATCTTCATATGGCCCCGGATCACGATGTCGCACTCCTGGCCCTCATGGCTGGTCAGCTCAATGGCCTCCTGCTCGGCACCGTCGCGGTACTTCAGCTCCATGTAAAGAGGCAGGGCAATACGGTTGCGGAATCCGGCTGCCAGGTTATAGCCGATCATATGATGGGCTTCTTCGATCCGCTGGCCTTCTCCCTTACGGGTCAGGGCGTAGGTACGCAGCTTGGGACTGTGACCTTCCAGAAGGTCGGACATATCCACGCCGAACACCAGTACGCACCGGTACAAAAAGGCGACATTCAGATCCTGCAGACCGGCTTCGCATTGCTGATACTCCTGCAGCGTTACGCCGGTGCGTACAGCCATTTCCTCCTGGGAAATGCCGGAGATCTCCCGCAGCTCCCGGATACGGCTGGCCATTTCTTTAATTTTATAGGTAATTTCCTGTTCCATAGTAACTCCTCCGGCGGCACGCAAAGACAAAAAACGCCCGTCTCAAAGATAGATTCCTTGAGACGGGCAGAAAATCAGGCCCGCGGTACCACTCAAATTGCACCTGCTTTCAAAGCAGATACCACTCATTGGACTCCGATAAGTCCTAAGCACTGACGCAGCTGACGCGGGAGAGTTCTACTGACTTTAAGCGTTCTTCTCTCCGGCTTAGGAGCGACAGACCCACCGAATCCATCATGGCTTGCACCCACCGCCATTTCTCTTGCATGGATACCTCGAAAGATCCTCTCCGTCAAAGCCTTTTATAATGAGGAATCATATCACGAAAATGTAAAATTGTCAACAAATTATAGCTTATTTCTCATGATCTTACCGCTGATCGTTTTGGGCAGTTCCTTACGGAATACCACAATGCGGGGATACTTGTAAGGCGCGGTGTGCTGCTTGACATAGTTCTGAATTTCCTTCTTCAGTTCCTCGGTAGGTTCTGTGCCCGGGACAAGTACGATAGAAGCCTTGACAACCTGTCCGCGTACCTCGTCGGGAGCGGCGGAAACGCCACATTCCAGAACATAGGGCAGCTCCATGATGGTGGATTCGATCTCAAAGGGTCCGATCCGGTAGCCGGAGGACTTGATCACATCGTCAGCCCGGCCTACATACCAGTAGTAGCCGTCCTCATCCCGCCATGCCACATCGCCTGTGTGATACATGCCGTCATGCCAAACGGCGTCGGTAGCTTCCTGATTGCGGTAGTAACCAAGGAATACGCCGCAGGTAGGCTGGGGGTCGGTGCGAATCACGATCTCGCCGTTGATACCGTCTTCCACCGGGTTTCCGTCGGGATCTACAATGTCGATACCGTAGCCGGGAACCGGCTTGCCCATAGCGCCGGGCTTGATGTTGGCACCGTAGAGGTTGGCGATACCCAGAGTCATTTCGGTCTGGCCGAAGCCTTCGTGGATCCTTAGACCCGTGGCTTTTTCGAACTGATAGAATACCTCGGCGTTCAGCGCCTCACCGGCAGTGGTGGCGTGATGGATGGAGGAAAGATCGTATTTGCTTAAGTCCTGCTTAATGAGCATCCGGTACATGGTAGGCGGCGCACAGAAAGTGGTGATGTTATACTGCTTGAACATGGGCAGGATCTTTTCTGCGTCGAACCGGTCAAAGTCATAGGTAAAGACAGCGCCCTCGCAGAGCCACTGACCGTAGAGCTTGCCCCACAGGGCCTTGCCCCAACCGGTTTCGGAAATGGTAAAGTGCAGGCCGTCCCGCTCACACAAATGCCAGTATTTGGCGGTGGCGTAATGTCCAAGGGCGTACTTGTAGGAGTGGGTCGCCATCTTGGGATAGCCGGTAGTGCCGGAGGTGAACAGCATCAGCATGGGATCGGAGCCGCAAGGCGCATCTTCTGTACGCTCATAGCGGCGGCTGAACAGCTTATATTCTTCGTTGTAGTCGTGCCAGCCTTCCCGGCTGCCCCCAACCAGAACCTTGGTCAGGCTCATGCCGGCGGCCTTTTCTGCCAGTTCGATCTGCTGGGCGGTGTTGCCGTCGGCGGTACAAAGAACGGCGCTGACATCCGCTGCCTGGAAGCGGTAGACAAAGTCATGCTCCATCAGCTGGTTGGTGGCTGGAATGGCGATAGCGCCCAGCTTGTGCAGACCCAAAATGGCAAACCAGAACTGGTAGTGGCGTTTCAGCACCAGCATCACCCGGTCGCCCCGTTTGATGCCCAGGGACTTAAAGTAGTTGGCGCTCTGGCTGGATGCGTCCTTCATATCCTTGAAGGTGAAGCGGCGCTCGGTCATGTCGTTTGCTACATGGACCATTGCCAGCTTTTCAGGCTCTCTTCTGGCGATGGCATCCACGGTATCAAAGGCAAAGTTATAGCTTTCGGTGTCGGCAAAGGAAATGCCCTGCAGAACGCCGTTTTCATCTTCCTGCGCATTGACAAATTTGTGGCACAGCAGCGGCTGCTCCGGCGCGCCCTTGCGGCTCTGACCGATGTAAAGAGGCTGGTCGGTGGCGTCAGATGCCATGATCATGGAAAGGAATACACAGTCCTGCCCGTCAATGGCGATCATGCCGTGGGGGGTAGAGGACTTGTAGAAAATGCTGTCACCCTCCCGAAGAGTCTCCTCGTGATCGCCTACCTTGATCCGCATAGCGCCTTTGATGACCAGGTTGAATTCCTGTCCGGCGTGGGTGGTGGTATGAATGGGCTTACTTTGCAGCTCCTGAGAATATTGATAGGTGACCCAATAGGGGGTAGCCAGCTTCTTGCGGAACATAGGTGCCATATCCTGAATGGTGATGCCGTCTTCACTGGCGGTTACCAGTCCTTTTCCCCGGCGGGTAACGGTATAGCCGCTGAGCTTTGCGCTGCGGCCCTCCAGCAGAACGGTGATCTCCACGCCGAAGACCTTTGCGCATTTGTGCAGGAAGGTAAAGGGCAGATCTACCGTGCCGGATTCGTACTGACGGTAAATTTCTTCATTTACCTCCGTCAGCTCAGCCATCTTTTGCATGCTGTAGCCCAAAATCTCACGCATACCTCTGATGCGCGTTGCAATGTCCATAAGTTGTGTAGAGGAATTGGTCATGGTAAATCTCCTTTCTAAAAATAAAAAACGCCTCAAGAAACCAAGTTCTTGAGACGAGTAAATCAAACCCGCGGTACCACTCAAATTGCAGCTACAGCTGCCACTTCACGCTCTGACAAGCGCTATCCCTTAACGCGGGCACACGAAAGCACCTGGCAAAAGCTTCAGCACTTTAGCTCGGAAGTGATGGGTCTTGTGGCACCGTTCTGTCAGCTTGCACCAAGTGCTGACTCTCTGAGATCCCGGTTTGCCGGACCGTCTTCGTCACAGCCTTTTTCTGTATTGACAGTATTCTAGCATGTCCTCGGTGAAAAGTCAAATGTCTTTTTGCTAGAGAATTAACGCGAAAAACAGTTTTCTTTTGGTGAAAAGCGACAAGAGTATATTTTTTTAAATGGTGACTATTGACAAACCAAGGGGGGTGTGGTTTAATATGCTCAACCATATAAAAAGACATTGACGGAAAATTTGCTTTATCCTAAAGCTTACAGAGAGTCGGCGGGTGGTGCGAGCCGATGCGGTGGATTTGGCGATCTGATTCCTGAGTCGATCTTGTGAAAGCATAAGCGAGTAATAAGATCCGGGTTCTCCCGTTACAGGGATAGGGCTTGTTGGAGCCCGATGAGGGATTCTCTTTCGGAGAATAACCAGGGTGGTACCGCGAATGTAAATTCGTCCCTGAGGTCATTGGACCTCAGGGATTTTATTATTATATGAAGGAGCTGCACACTATGAATACGGTGAAACTGTCTGATGTAACGATGAAGCAGGTTGCTGACGGATTCAGTTTGTCTTTTAAGGAGAAGATCGAATTGGCAAAGCTGCTGGACAAGCTGGGCGTATCCGTGATCGAATTGGAGGGCATCCGGAATCAGCGCATCGACAGTCTAAGGATCAAGTCCATAGCTGCAGCGGTAACGGGCAGCGTGGTGGCGGTTCCGGTTCAGCTGACAAAGGAAAGCCCCGCCCAGGTCTGGGCTGCTTTGCAGGAGGCAAAAGCGCCCCGTCTGCAGGTTTGCGGCGCAGTCAGCGCTGTGCAGATGGAATATCTTTTCCACAAGAAGCCGGATGCCATGCGCTCTGCCATTGTGGAGACCGTTGCCGCCTGTAAGGCACTCTGTGCCGATGTGGAATTTCTGGCGGATGACGCGACCCGGGCAGATCCGAAGTTTCTTGCGGAAACGGTAACAGCAGCCATCGCTGCCGGCGCTACGACAGTAACCGTTTGCGACACAGCCGGCTTTATGCTGCCGGCAGAGTTTGCTCAGTTTATCAAGGGCCTGTATGCGGCGATCCCGGAACTGAAACATGTGAACTTAGGCGTTTCCTGCTGCAACGCGCTTTCTATGGCAGATGCCTGTGCCATCGCCACCGTTGGGGAAGGCGTTAGGGAACTGAAGGCCGCTGCCTATCCCTTTGATACTGCCAGCATTGCCAATCTGGCAAAACTGCTCTCTGCCAGAGGTGACAGCTTGGGGGTTACCGCCAGTGTCCAGATGACACAGCTAAGCCGTATTATGGACCGGGTAAGCCAGATCTGCCAGGCGGGCAAGACCAAGGCAGCCGCCCTGGCGGCAGCCCAGGCAGATACCGGGATCTATCTGACGGCCCACGATGATATTACTGCCGTAACCAATATCGCCCAACAGCTGGGTTACGATCTGTCTGAGGATGACTGTGTTAAGGTCTACGATGCGTTTCAGCGGATCGCAGCCAAAAAAGAACAGGTCAGCACGAAGGAGCTGGATGCTATCATTGCTTCCGCTGCCCTGCAGGTGCCGCCTACTTATAAGCTGGATACCTTTGTGATCACCTCCGGCAACACCATTTCTTCCACCGCCCACATCAAACTCACCAAGAATGACCAGCCTCTGGAGGGCGTATCCATTGGCGACGGTCCTATCGATGCCGCTTTTGTTGCCATTGAAAGCATTACCGGCTGTCATTACGAGCTGGACGATTTCCAGCTCCAGGCTGTTACCGAGGGTCGGGAGGCTATGGGCCAGACGGTGGTAAAGCTTCGCAGCGGCGGCAAGGTCTATTCCGGCAAGGGAATTTCTACCGATATCGTCGCAGCAGGTATCCACGCATATTTAAGCGCGCTGAACAAGATCGTCTATGAGGAGGAAGAACAATGAACCTTTCATTTTCTACCCGTGGTTGGCCGAGCCTGACCTGGGATGAAATGGTCAATACCGCCCTGGAAATGGGATTTTCCGGCATAGAAGTCTATAATTTGCCCAAATTTGACCATATGCTGGCAAAGGGCGGCCCTTTCCATCCTTATCAGACAGCGGCGACTGTTCGGGATCTGCGGGCAAAGAAACTGACGATTCCGTGTTTCGATACATCCTGTGATATTTCTACAGAACCTGATGCTGTGGCAGTTCTGTCTGGTCTTATCGAAGTGGCGCGCAATGCCCAGGTAAAATATGTGGTTGCCTGCGCTTTGGAAGATAACGAGGAAACTGTATTTCAGGTGCTCAGCAAGCTGACTCCCCTGGCGGAGAAGGCGGGCGTATCTCTGCTTCTGAAGACCAGCGGTATTTACGCGGATACCGCCCGGCTTCGCGGTATGCTGGACCGGTTTGCCAGCGACAATCTGGGCGCTTTGTGGGATGTGCATCATCCTTATCGGGACTTTGGTGAAAGCGCAGATGCCACCATAAAGAATCTGGGCGCCTATGTGTGTCATGTCCATCTGCGGGATTCTGATGAAGCAGGCAACTACCAACTGATTGGTGAGGGTACTATGCCCATTGCCGATGTGATGCGGGCGCTGTCCAGCGTCAACTACGATGGCTTTATTTCTTTGGAATGGAAGCCGGATTGGCTGGAGGATCTCCAGGACCCGGAGGTCATCTTCCCGTATTTTGTCAACTACATGGCGCGGTTCCATTCCACCCGGGGTATGAAGAAGAAGCTCTATCCCAATCACGACGGTACCGGTCAGTATATCTGGAAAAAGGATGAACTCATCAATCTGACCTTCCCCCAGGTTCTGGATCGGGTGGCGGAGGAATTCCCGGATCAGTATTGCTTCAAGTATACGACCCTGGACTATACCCGCACCTATGCCCAGTTCCGGGAGGATGTGGACAGATTTGCCAGAGCTTTGGTGTCCATGGGCGTCAAGGCCGGCTCCAAGGTGGCCATTTGGGCAACCAATGTCCCCGCCTGGTTCATTACCTTCTGGGCAACCACCAAGATCGGCGCGGTGCTGGTCACGGTGAATACTGCCTATAAGATCCATGAGGCAGAGTATTTGCTCCGGCAGTCGGACACCCACACTCTGGTGATGATCGACAGCTGCCTGGATTCCAACTACGCCCAGATCATCAACGAGCTTTGCCCCGAAATTGCGAAAACCAAGGCGGGCGAGCCTTTGCACTGCAAGAAGCTGCCGTTCCTGCGCAATGTCATCACCGTTGGCTTCAAGCAGCCCGGATGTCTGACCTTTGATGAGGCGATGGCAAGATATGAGCTTGTCAGCCGGGAACAGGTGGCGCAGATGGCGGCGGCAGTCCGCCCGGAGGATGTGTGCAATATGCAGTACACCTCCGGCACAACAGGCTTTCCCAAAGGTGTTATGCTGACCCACTACAATGTGGTCAATAACGGCAAGTGTATCGGTGACCGCATGGGGCTTTCCACCGCCGACCGGATGATGATCCAGGTCCCTATGTTCCACTGCTTCGGCATGACCCTTTCCATGACCTCTTCCATGACCCATGGCGCTACCATGTGTCCCATGCCTTATTTCTCGGCCACGTCTTCTCTGGCTTGCATCAATCAGGAGCGGATCACCTGCTTCAACGGCGTTCCCACCATGTTTATTGCCATGTTTAATCATCCGGACTACCGAAAGACGGACTTTTCCCATATGCGTACCGGTATTATGGCAGGCGCAGGCTGCCCCCCGGAGCTGATGCGCCGGGCAGCCCAGCCGGATGAGATGAATATGTACGGTATCGTCAGTGTATACGGACAGACCGAGTGTGCCCCCGGCAATACCATGAGCGCCTGGACGGATTCTTTGGCGGTGCGTACTGATACCGTCGGTTATGCCTTCCCCCATGTGCAGTGTAAGATCGTGGATCCCGAAACCGGGGAAGAAGTGGGCCCCGGCATCAACGGCGAATTCTGCGCCAAGGGCTACAATACCATGAAGGGCTACTATAAAATGCCTCAGGCCACCAACGATACCATCGATGCCGATGGCTGGCTCCATTCCGGCGACCTGGCCTGTCGGGATGAAGAGGGCAACTACCGGATCACCGGGCGGCTGAAGGATATGATCATCCGGGGCGGTGAGAACATCTACCCCAAGGAGATCGAGGAGTTTATCTACACCCACCCCCAGACCAAGGATGTCCAGGTCATCGGCGTGCCGGATAAGAAGTACGGCGAAGAAATCATGGCCTGTATCATTCTGAAAGAACCCGGCTCAGTGACCGTGGAAGAGATGACTGCCTACATTAAGGCAAGCATGGCGCGGCATAAGGTGCCGAAATACATTGAGTTTGTGGACAGCTTCCCTATGAATGCGGCAGGCAAGGTCCTTAAATACAAAATGCGCCAGGATGCCGCCCAGCGGCTGGGCCTGGTGGGAGACGGTACAGATACCGCCGGCCCCGGCAAGGCGTAAAAGGTTAAAAATGGGAGAAGTCACATTTGTGACTTCTCCCGTTTAGTTTTCGGATAATCGCGCCAGTTTTTCTTCGTCTAAAATTTCAATAGCGCCACGGGTCAGCTGTACCATATTTTCCGTCTGGAAATATTTCAGCATCCGGGTGACCACTTCTCTTGCCGTTCCCAAATGGGCGGCAATTTTTTCATGGGTGATCTTTAAAATATTCGTTTCCTCAATGGCACATTCTTCCAGCAAAAAATGCGCAAGCCGTTTGTCAAAGCTTTTCCATTGGATCTGCTCTACCAGCCACATAATGTCTGTGAACCGGGTGGCCATGATCTGGTTGGTGTAGTTGGAAACCGCCAGAGAATTGTCCATCAGATTTTTATAAACATAAGGAGGAATGATCCAAAACTCCGTTTCCTTTTCTGCGGTGACGGTGATCTCAAACTGGATGGAATTGAGCATACAGGAGGCGGAGAACAGACAGATATCTCTGGCAAACAGCCGGTAAAGGGTAATCTCCCGTCCCTCTTCAGAGGTTAAAAAAGCCCGCAGCTGGCCTTCCCGAATTACCAGCAGTCCCATGCAGGTGGCATCTCCGTTGTGAAGAATGGTGCCGGGTGGGACTGTGCGCTTGGTTGCGTGAGCGCTTAGAAGCTCCTGCTGCTGATTCGTCAGCTTATTATAAATGGGGAAATATTCTGATAAAGCCATCGCTGCCGCCTCACTTCCCGTAAATCTTATTAAAAATGATAGCATATATTGAAAACCAAGTCAATTCCTTTGACTTTGGTGATTTTATCACAGAATTGGAAAAGGGAAATGGGTATACTATAAGAAAAAAGGGAGGAAAACCGGAATGAAAAAACTGTATGATGTGATCGTGATCGGCGGTGGCCCGGCAGGGTACACGGCTGCTTTATATGCCGCAAGAGCCGGTCTTTCTACGCTGGTCGTGGAAAAACTCTATGCCGGCGGGCAGATGACCCAAACAAACCAAATCGACAATTATCCCGGTTATCCCGAGGGAATAGACGGGGTCAGCTTGGGCGTGAATATGCAAAAGGGCGCGCAGCGGTTTGGGGCGGAAACGGTAAACAGCCAGGTGCTGTCTGTTCAGCTGGCAGAGGAGATCAAAACTGTGGAAACTGCGCAGGGCAGCTACAAGGGCAAAACGGTGATCGTTGCCACCGGCGCAGGGCATAAGCATTTAGGGGTTGCGGAAGAAGAAAGTCTTGTGGGTCGAGGCGTTGCCTACTGTGCTGCTTGCGACGGCATGTTCTACCGAGGCAAGACGGTGGCGGTGGTTGGTGGAGGCAATTCCGCGGCAGCGGATGCGCTGACCCTTTCCCGAATCGCAAAGAAGGTGTATCTGATCCACCGCCGGGATACTCTCCGGGCAGAAAAGATATACCGGGAGCAGTTGGAAAAGGCAGAGAATGTGGAGTTTCTTTGGAACAGCACCGTTTCCCAGCTGCTTTATGAAGAGAAACTCACCGGTGTTAAGCTGCAAAATGTGTATTCCCTGACGGAAAGCGTGCTGGAAGTGGATGGCCTTTTTATCAGCGTGGGAAGATCTCCTGCCACGGAGCTGTTCCGGGGACAGCTGGAGCTGGATGAGAATGGGTATATCGTAGCGGGGGAATCCACTGAGACCAGCATCCCCGGGGTGTTTGCGGCAGGAGATGTCAGAACAAAGGAAGTCCGGCAGATCATTACCGCAGCCGCGGATGGGGCGGTGGCAGCCCACTATGCTCAAGAATATTTGGCCCGGTGATATTAAAGCGAAACCCCCGTTGCCCATTTGGGGCAACGGGGGTTTTCAGCGCGATCAGTTTTCGAAGGTCAAAACGTCCTTGTAACGCTCTTTGAAGATGCCGTAGACAGCATCCAGAACCGCTTCGTCATTGACAGAGAGATAGTTTTCGTTCTCTTCGTCAACAGGCTCAACTTCCAGAATGACGATCTCGGTTGCCAGCTCCTCTGCGGGCATCAGCACCAGATACTCTTTACCCTGGTAGTCGATACAATCCAGATATTCAAAGTCAACATCTGTGCCGTTCTCGTCGGTGAGGGTGAGGATGTTGGTTTGTTCTTCCTGCAGGATCTCTTCGTTTTCCATGGGAATTCCTCCTTTGTTATCGTTGAATACGGCCGGAGCCATCGCCGCCAGCCAGTTTTTCTACTTCGGCTACCGTAACCATGTTGTAGTCGCCTTCGATGGAATGTTTCAGGGCAGAAGCGGCAACGGCAAACTCAACGGCGGCCTGGGTGTCCTTGCCGCTGAGCAGGCTGTAGATCAGACCGCCGCCGAAGCTGTCGCCGCCGCCGACCCGGTCAATGATGTGCAGCTCGTATTTCTTGGAGAAGCAGTACTCATCCTTGGCAACGTTATACAGCATAGCGCTCCAACCGTTGTCGAAAGCGGAGTGGCTTTCCCGCAGGGTGATGGCGACCATCTCAAAGCCGAACTTGTCCGCCAGCTGCTTGGCAACGGACTTGTAACCCTCGTGGTTCAGGCTGCCGGCGTAAATATCGGTGGCTTCCGCTTCAATACCGAATACATCCTTGGCATCCTCTTCGTTGGAGATGCACACATCCACGTACTGGCACAGGTCTGTCATGGCTTCCCGGGCCTGATCCCGGGTCCACAGCTTGCCCCGGTAGTTCAGATCGCAGGAGATCTTAATGCCCCGGGCCTTGGCGGCCTTGCAGGCATCCCGGCAGATCTCAACCAGATTGGGACCCAGAGCCGGGGTGATACCGGTAAAGTGGAACCAGTCAGCGCCTTCGAAGATCTTATCCCAATCAAAGTCGTCCCGGCTTGCCAGCTGGATGGCAGAGTGGGCGCGGTCATAGATGCAGACGCTGCCTCTCTGGGACGCGCCCTTCTCATTGAAATAGATACCCACGCGATCGCCGCCCCGGGTGATCAGGGAGGTGTCCACACCGTAGCGGCGGAGACTGTTGACAGCAGACTGACCGATGGCATGGGTGGGCAGCTTGGTAACATAAGCGGCATCCATGCCGTAGTTCGCCAGAGAAACGGCTACGTTGGCTTCACCGCCGCCGAAGGTGAATTCTACATGGTCACACTGGACAAAACGCTCGTAGTTATACGGCTGCAGCCGGAGCATCAGCTCGCCGAAAGTAATAATTCTAGCCATTTTAATATGTCCTTTCCCTTTCTAAATTAACCGAAAGCAGCCTGACGGGCTTCGGCGCAAAGCTTGGTGATCTTCTCGAAATTGCCTGCTGCGATATCCGCCTTGGGACAGACCCAGCTGCCGCCAACGGCGTGGATAAAGGGCGCGTCGATATATTCCCGCAGGTTTGCGGCGTTGACACCGCCGGTGGGCATAAATTTCACACCTACAAAGGGTGCGGACAGGTTTTTCATCGCATTGAGTCCGCCGTAGACGTTGGCGGGGAAGAATTTGACCACCTTCAGACCCATATTCACGGCTGCGGTGATCTCGGTAGGGGTAACGCAACCGGGGGTGACGGCGATCCCGTTTTCGATACACCAGCTTACCACCTGGGCATCAAAACCGGGGGATACGATAAACTTTGCGCCCATCTGGACAGCCAGCTTGCACTGCTCCAGATTTAGGACCGTGCCTGCGCCCACCAGCATATCCGGGCAATTCTCCGCCACAGCCTTGATGGCTTCCGGGGCGGCTGCGGTGCGGAAGGTGATCTCCATAACATCAATGCCGCCTGCAACCATGGCGTTGGCAGTAGGAACAGCATCCTTCGCCTCTTCCAGAACCACCACTGGAACGACACCCGCCCGGGCCAATCTGCTCAATACATCCATTATATTAACCTCCTGTGCCAAGTTTTGGCATAATAAATAAGAACACAAAAACGATATACCTAAAAGAACTCGTCTAGCCAGTTTATTATAATGAGGTTTCCCGTTTGTGTCAATGATGAATCTGAGGATAAGCCTTGATTTGTTTTATTCTGTTTGTTATAATCATGATAATACTGATATCCGCCATATGGCAGGGGGAGGCTCATTCTATGAAATTTAATAAGAAATGGCTGATCGGGTTGGCGTTGGCTTTGGTCGTGATTTTGGTTGTCTTGCTATGCGTTTGCTGTTCTATGCAGGAAAAGACACCTGAGAACACACAGCCCTCTTCCACCACGACAGTTCCCACCACCCAAACCACAGCGCCTACGGAAACGACCGTGCCGCCTACTACCCAAGCGCCTACCCAGCCCCAGTCGGAATACTATAATCCTTTCACCGGCGAAGTCCTGGCAGAGCCTATGACTGCCCGTCCGTTCCTGATTTCTATCAACAACAGTAAAAGCGCCATGCCCTTATGCGGCTTAAATGATGTAGACATGGTGTTTGAAATGTTGGTCAATGGCCGGTCTACACGCTGTCTGGCGTTGGTGACCAATGTGAAAGCTGTGAATAAGATCGGTCCCATTCGGAGCTTGCGGTTCAACTTTATCGATCTTACGCAGGCCTACAACGGTATTGTGGTATATGCCAGTGGCAGCCAGGTGGTCCTGTCGGATCTGAAAACCTCCGGAATTGACAACATCAATGCCCTGGGCGGCAACAATGGCGGCGCTTTCTATCGGGATCAGGACAGATTGAACAGCGGCTATGCCAGAGAGCATACCCTGTTTACAGTTCCGGAGCTTATGGCGCAGTATGCCCAGAAACGCGGCTACAGCGTCGTCACAGATGAGTATGTGGACTACGGCTTCCGGTTCGCACAGGACGGAACACCGGAAAACGGAGAAACAGCCAATACCATAACCATGAGCTTCTTTACCGGCAATAAGCAGACCACGATGAAGTATGATCCGGCAACGGAGCGTTATCAGTTCCATCAGTATGGGGCGGATCAGATCGACGGCAATACCGGAGATCCGCTGACCTTTAGAAATGTGTTTACCCTGTTCGCGGTCAATGAGGATGTGGGTCAATATCATGTTGCGCAGCTGCTGGGAAGCGGCGACGGCTACTATGCCTGCGGCGGCAAGATCATCCCCATCAAGTGGTACCACGAAACAGAAACGGAGCCCTTTACCTTTACTTTGGCAGACGGCACACCGCTGGTGCAGAGTATCGGCAACAGCTATGTGGGCATTATCCCCACCGGCAGCGCCTTTACCTATGGCTGATGGAAAGTAAATACCGCCCTGGCGCAATGCAATGCGCCAGGGCGGATTTTTATTTATGGATCGCTTTCTCTTTGTGACGGGTGCGGACCGCGGCTTTCCAAACACAGGCTAAAAGGACCGGCACCGCGGCCATGATCGGATAAGCGTACCGATTTTCTCCGTTAACCGGGGTAACAAGCATACCCAGTGTAAAGATAACCATAGGCAAAACCGTTAAAATGCATTTTTTATTCTTCTTGGCGATGGCAAAGGCAAAGGCACCGATGGTCAGCCAGGTATAAAGTCCGGGACCGATGAACAGCTTAAGCAGAGGCAGCTGTGTCCACACCGATGCCCATTTCAGTACCGCTTCCCCGGAAGCTTCATCAAGCCGATAAATTCCCAGAGTATTGGGGGAGATATAGCTGCGGAAATATTCGTAGCCTTCTGACAGGGGAGAGAAGTATTTCCAGGAACTTTGAACAATCGATTTGAGATAAGTACCGGGATATCGGAACATCAACCGAAGATACAGGCGGTCAAAGTCCCGCAGAGAACCGTCATTGTGATATAGAAGCTTCACCGGATCGGCAATGGCGGGGTCGTAGACCTCCCGGATCTTGTCGTAATCCAAAATGCTGTCAATGATGGCGATGTCCTCTTCAGAAAGGGAATCCCCGTGCTCCACACAGACCAGCGCGACCTGCTGGAACTGCAGTGCGTAGTTTTCCTGGGGAGGTGCTTGGTCAATGCCGATTCCGGGGAGAATGACACTTTCATAAAGGAAGAATACCGCGGCAAAGGCTGCGCTCAGTACAAAGAAGAATCGGCGAACCTTCTTTTGATGGTAAAATACCAGGATCAGGCAGCAAACCAGGATAATATAAAAGGTTGCTTTCCGTGACACCGCGGCAGCCAGCATCCAAAAAATGAAGAGAAAAACATCCTTACGGCTGCGTTCCGGCGCAAACATTTTGATAAATTGGAGGAAAAACAGGGTGAACAGAGCAACATGCAAAGAGTCCTTCAAAAGGGTCTGTGCGGCGCCGCCCCAAATAGGCACAATAAAGAAGAAAGCAAAGGTGATAGCTGTGGCAATTTTGGAGCTTGTGGTACTTCTGACGAAGCAGCAGACCTTGGAAAAGGCATAGGCCATCAAAACTCCTTGGGCAAGGCAGCCCAAAAAGACACCGAAATTGGGGTCGGAAAGGAATTTGCCCAGCTTGAAGAAAAAGCCGTAGAACAGGGTAACAGCGAAAGGATTTGCGTTGGATATCGCCTGCATACGCAAAAACTGGCGCAGCTGACTGTGGGTGTCGTGGGCAACGGAGCCTGGGTAAAAGGCGAGAATATAAAGCAGGTACTGTGTCAGCAGCAGGATAAAAAATGTGCGAAACCATGACTTTTCAGAGCTGCGTTTTGCCCTGTCAGACAAGCTGAGAAAATGTGTAAGAGCAAAATAGAAAAATCCGGACAGCGCGATCAGCAGAAAAACAGCCGCTTTGGCATCTCCCGGACGAAGGATCTGCCCGTACTGCTCCATAGAAAATCCCACAAGTATAAATAATGAAAAAAGAACACTCAGGATCAACGGCGTGACCTTAGGAAACCGAATACATATATTTCTACCTTTTTTCATGGTATCTCCTCATATATAAAAGCATGAAAAAATAATACAATACAAAGCAATATCTTGTCAAGAGGAGTCACTTTTGGCAGAAAAACGCCCCTGGTTTTCCGGTATAAAACATATCGGAAAACCAGGGGCGCTTATATCATTAAAAATTGCTGACTTCCGCACTCTTAAGCTGCAGCTGCAAGCGGTCTGCAATAAGGGCAATAAACTCGGAGTTTGTGGGTAATAGTACCAACATAAGAAACCCAGTAACAACGCGGTATGACGAGTAAAGACCACACCCAAGGGCAGAACCTTGAGTGTGGTCTTTATGTTTAATCTGCGCCCTATGTCTATAATAGTGTGGTAAGACGATTATTCATAACTTGAATCAAATACTTCTAATTTGTAGGATTCACCTGCAACTATTTTAGTCAAACTAACATTTATCTTATCGTTTTTGAATTTGTCTCCAACCCTTAAACCAGCGATATAATTCCATCCATAATCAATTAAATATCCGTCCGAATCATATAATCGCCAATTCATTTCACAAGAATAAGTGCTATTTTGACCCTCTATATCATAAGTTTTTTCGCCCGAACAATACAGATAGAGATACCCAAATGAATCAATCCTATAAGAAATACTATCAATTCTAACAGTTTGGCTTACCCCGTATTGTCCAGTGTTTACATCAAACCTAATTGTATTTACATATAAGGGTGTTTGAGGGAATTGAAGATCAATCATCGCTGTAGGCTCATCATCTTCTTTTTTTTCTTCTTCTAATGCTGGGATTGTTCTTGATTCACTTGCATTACAGGTGGAGCATATTCTTTTTTCTTGTCCTGTTTTCCCAACAGTGGGAGCACTAGTTGTTATCCAACTGCCCCAAGAATGCCCTGTTGCCTTAATATAGGAATCTGTATAAGTATCTCCACATATTGTGCAGGTATGTGTAGTATAACCTTCCATCGTGCAAGTTGGTGCAATTACTTTTTGGGAATAAGCGTGGCTTTTAATAGGAAGACCCCGGGCAGACAATGTTGATTCATCAAAATAGTAATCATCGCCGCGTACAGTAAAGTAAACAGTTCCTTCAGCGCAAGTACCAAGCAAGATATCGTCCGGGTCGATGTAGATTGTTGCCAGATATAGTGCCTCAGTATCGTTTTCAGTCCATTCGAAAAAGTCCTTTTCGGTGAAACTATGCGTTTTATTATACACAGTGACCCCATCGTCATTCACAATTCTGATATCAACTTTTCCTTTGCTGCTCATAGGCACTTCATCCTCATCGGACAATTGGAACACCAGAACGAACGCCTCATCATCGTCATAATAGAAGAAATCACATTCAGATATCCATTCCACACTCTGCGGAAACATTTCCGGCAATGTTGTGGGACTGTTCCTAGAAATGCTATCAATTACAGATACCGGAATAGCAAAGTTAAGATTTTGTCCGTCTGTCATGGAGGCAGTTGTTATACCAACAACCATACCTGCTCCATCCATCAAAGGACCACCACTATTGCCATGGGAAATAGGTGTTGTTGTTTGAATAAAAATTTGGCCATCAATTTCACGCTCAGCAGTGGAAATAATTCCCTCAGACATACTTCCACTCAAACCAAGAGAACTGCCAATAGCATATACTTTTTCACCCGTTGCGACTGCCGCCTTTCTCAGCTCCAGCGGAATCGAATTGTGGCAATCTATGGAAAGTATAGCTAAGTCTTTGCTTTCGCTATAACCCAACACTTCGTTAACAACAAAAGATCTTCCGTCTGCAAGTGTAATCTTAGCAGATGTACACTTTTTGATAACATGGTAGTTCGTTACAAGTGTACCGTTATTATCGATAAAGAAGCCTGTTCCTGTGCTAACTCTGTTTGTCGATTCAGCAGTTACCTCTACAACCGATAGAGATGCTTTCTTGTATATTTCTTCTGCAGTAAGTTCTGTCTTCAGTGTAGGTTTTTCTTCTGTCAAACCGCTATCTGTTCCATCACTACATGCCACTAAGCACAATAGCACTGTTGCAAGAACTACAACCAGGCTAAATATATTACGGCACAAAGCATTTCTTGCTGAAACTTTCTCTCCCATAACAAAGCCTCCAGAAATTTGTCCAATTAGCTACCACTATTGTACCATCTCTGTCAATCTTTTCCTACTCCCGTTTTGCGCCGGTAACAATATAATAACAACAAAAAATCCTACCTCGTGTGAAGAGATGGGGCATTTCGTTATGGAGTCAGACCAGCAGGCTGTGCAGAGCCACGGGAAGAATGGATACTCGCTTATAATAAAAACACTCCTGTCTGAATGACCTGGTATACAGTCATTCAGACAGGAGTGTTTGTTGTCTTCTTAAAAATTGCTGACCTCAGCGCTCTTGAGCTGCAGCTGCAAGCGGTCTGCAATGAGGGCAATAAACTCGGAGTTTGTGGGTTTGCCTTTTGTATTGCTGACCGTATAGCCAAAGAACCGCTGGAGGGTGTCCAGGTCACCTCTGTCCCAAGCTACCTCGATGGCGTGGCGGATGGCCCGCTCCACTCTCGATGGCGTGGTTTGGAAAGCCTTCGCCACCTGAGGATAGAGGACCTTTGTGATGGCGTTGATCACATCCATATCGCCCACAGCGATGATAATGGCTTCCCGCAGATACTGGTAGCCTTTGATGTGGGCAGGAACGCCGATCTCATGAATAATGCTGGTGACCATAGATTCAATGCTGGTCTTGTCGGTCCGGCGCACAGATACATTCCGCTTGCTCTCCCCGCCGCGGATCTCCTCCAGCCGTTCCACCAGCGCTGTAAGATCACAGGGCTTCATCATTAAATACCGGACGCCCAATGTGGTAATAGCGGAGGAAACGTATTCTGTAACAAAGCCGGATGTAGCCAAAGTGACCGGCCGATTTTCCATTGCAGAAATTGCTTTCAGCACACTGATGCCATCTTGCTTGGCCAGCATCAGGTCCAAAACCAACACATGCGGTTTCAGTTCCTTAATCATGCGGATAGCCTGCTCCCCATCGCTGGCTGTTCCGAGAATCTGAAAACCGTCTGTGTGCGACAAAGCTGCGGACAGACCGGAGCAAAATTCCTCGCTGCTGTCCGCAATCAATACGGTTGTACGATGATCCATAAATCCCTCTCCTGACATTTGAAGATACTCCCCAAAATCACAGCTTGGGTGCTGTGTGCGACAAATATAATTTAGCACAATGTGCCCCTTTTTGCAAGGAAAAAACAGAAAAAATCGCTCGACGGGAAAAGACAGAATTCGACAAAATTCGACAAAACCACAAGGGAGTTTCGGAAATGCGCGATGCCAAGGGGAACAGGATATCTGGGTTATTTCATTGACGGGGCGGTTTTTCTGGTGTAGAATAAATAAAAATCACCTTGGGAGGGAATTGCTTATGAACGAAAGATGGGACCTTGACCGCATCTACACCGGTTTTGACGATCCTGCCTATGGCACGGATCTGGAGATGGCGAAGCGGAAGCTGGCAGGGTTTACGGATTTTGCAGCAAAGCTTAACGATGCAGAGCCTTTGCAGACGCTCCGCAAAGGACTTGCCTTGGAAGAGAAATTGGAAGAGCTGGTGGGCAAGCTGGGGTTGTATGCATCCTTGCGCCAGTCTGCCGATACCCGGGATTCCGAAGCGGCCTCCCAGATGGGCAGGCTTATGGCGGTATACAGCGGTATGGCGGCCCCGCAGGCGGCGTTTGAGGAATGGATATCCAAGCTGACAGATCTGGAAGCGCTGATTCAGTCCGATGAGCTGCTCCGGGAGTATCGCTTCCTGTTGGGAAGGATCGTGGACTCCAGCCGCTACTTGCTTCCCGGCAGGGGAGAGGAGATCATGGCGCGGATGCAGCTTTCCGGCGGCAACGCCTGGTCTGACCTGCAAGGATACCTGACCAGTACCGTCCCGGTTTCCTACAACGGCGAAACGACGAACCTATCCACCATCCGGAATTTGGCATATGACCCGGATCCGGCGGTTCGGAAAGCCGCCTATGACGCAGAGATCGCCTGCTATGACCGGATCAAGGATTCCGTGGCATTTGCCCTGAACTCTATCAAGCTGGAAACCATCTCTGACTGCAAGCTCCGGGGATATGAATCTCCTCTTGCCCGGACGTTGAAGGGATCTCGGATGCAGAAAGAGACCTTGGATGCTATGCTGGGCGCCATGGATGAGTATTTGCCCAAGTTCTGGCAATACCTGAAAGCAAAAGGAAAAGCTCTGGGGCATAAAAACGGTCTGCCTTGGTACGATCTGTTTGCGCCTATGGGCAATGCTTCTACAAAATTTACGGCGGAGGAAGCCCGGGATTATCTGGTAAAGCAGTTTACCACCTTCGACCAAGAGCTGGCGGATATGGTGGCCCGGGCCTTTGACGAGGCTTGGATCGATTTCTATCCCCGGGACGGAAAAGCCGGCGGCGCGTTCTGCGCAGGCGCCGAATGTCTGAATGAGAGCCGGATCTTGACCAATTTTGACGGGATGTTTACCGATGTGGTGACCCTGGCCCACGAATTGGGTCACGCCTTCCACAATCAGTGCATCCAGAACCATAAGCCCCTGAATAAGGACTACTCCATGCCCGTTGCGGAAACCGCTTCCACATTTAATGAGTGTGTGGTCATGGCAGCGGCGATCCAAAGCGCGGCTTCTGACGATGAGCGGCTGGCGCTGATCGAATCTCAGTTGCAGGATGCTGCCCAGATCATCTGTGATATCTATTCCCGGTTCCGCTTTGAGGCGATGGTGTTTGAAAACCGGGAGGATATGTTTATGGATGCTGATACCTTATGCGGATTTATGACGCAGGCGCAAAAACAGTCCTACGGCGACGGTCTGGATCATAGCTGCATGCATCCTTATATGTGGGTGTGCAAGAGCCACTATTACGGCCCCACATTCTATAATTTCCCCTATGCCTTCGGCGGTCTCTTCGCCCGGGGCCTGTACGCCCAGTACCTGGCAGAGGGAGAAGCCTTTGTGCCCAAGTATAAAAAGCTGCTGTATACCACAACCGTTGCAACCGTCGAGGATACGGCCAAGGTGGCTGATATTGACCTGACGGATAAGAATTTCTGGCGCGCGGCCTTGCAGACCATTGCCGATCAGATCGACTTGTTCTGCCAGCTGGTTCTTCAGAAGTAAAAGGAGAAATCATTATGGATAATAAGATCAAGGCGCTGATGCGTTTTTTGGATGCTGCCCACAGTGTTTATCATGCCACGGCGGGGCTTGCGGAAGAATTGGAGAAGAAGGGATACATCCGCCTGGAAGAGCAGGAGAACTGGCATCTGGTTCCCGGTGGAAAATATTTTCTGACCCGGGGCGGTACGGCTGTCTTGGCGTTCCGGATTCCAGAAAAACCCCCGGTTGGATTTATGATGAGCGCCAGCCATTCTGACCGTCCCACCTTTAAGATCAAGGAAAATCCCGAGCTTTCCGGAAAGTATACCCGCCTTGCCACCGAAAAGTACGGCGGTATGCTGATGGGCACTTGGCTGGACCGGCCTTTGTCTATCGCAGGAAGGGTCGTGGTAGAAACCGAAAATGGCGTGGAGAGCAAGCTTGTGGATATCGACCGGGATCTTCTGATGATCCCCAATGTGGCGATCCACATGAACCGCCAGGCAAACGATGGCTACAAGTGGAATCCTGCCGTGGATACGCTGCCTTTGCTTGCCGGAGCCGGCGGCGCAGGTAAGCTGAATAAGCTGCTGGAAAAGGCCGCAGGAGGTAAGGTCCTGGGTCACGACCTGTATTTGTATATCCGGCAAAAGGCAGCGGTTTGGGGGCTGGATAAGGAGTTTATCTCCGCGGCAGCCCTGGACGATTTAGAATGTGCCTGGTGCTGCACCCAGGGCTTCCTGGAGGCAGAGGAAACTGACAGTATACCTGTACTGTGTGTGTTTGACAGCGAAGAGGTAGGCTCTTCCTCGGTACAGGGCGCGGCTTCCGATTTGCTGGAAAGCGTCTTGACACGGATCTGTGAGACTCTGGATCTGGAGCTTCCCAGACTGTTA
The DNA here is from genome assembly GCA_017416325.1 of Oscillospiraceae bacterium. GTDB lineage: Bacteria > Bacillota > Clostridia > Oscillospirales > Oscillospiraceae > Faecousia. Next base: position 1,292 of record JAFQCV010000030.1, on the reverse strand, counting down.
GCCCAGTCCTTCCTGGTCTCTGCGGACAATGCCCACGCGCTGCACCCCAACCATCCGGAGTTTGCAGATCCTAACAACGCTCCGGTGATGAACGGCGGCGTGGCGGTGAAGTTCAATGCCAATCTGCGATACTGCACGGACGGTGTTTCTGCAGCGGTGTTCCGTAAGATCTGCGCCGAAGCCAACGTACCTGTGCAGACCTACTGCAACCGGGCGGATATCCCCGGCGGCTCGACCTTGGGCAATATTTCTCTTTCTCATGTGTCTGTTCCTACCGTGGATGTGGGCTTGCCCCAGCTGGCAATGCACGCCTGCTACGAAACAGCAGGCGTCAAGGATGTGCTGTACCTTCAGGACGCCATGAAGGCTTTCTACAGCACCTCTATGCAGATAAGCGGGGAAGGGTATACTTTAAGATAATGGGCAATATGCCTAGTTTTTTGGCAGGAAAACTGTGCAAAACCACGGTTGCAACCTGTTGACAATTGTGGTATGATATGCATATCCAGGTGGATTGCGCCTACTCCACAAAATAGACGCAGTGCATCAAAAAAGGAGGATAATAAACAACCGTTAGACTCACGGTGCGGCAGTGTGGAGACCTGTCGTAATGCTCCCATGATTCTGCTTTGTGGGATGTGAGAGTACACGCGAAATGCTCGGTGTACTTAGAGTCGGAAAGTATGGCAAGTTTGACCCTGAAGAATGTCAAGAAGATCTACCCGTTCAGCGGCGACGACGAGAAGAAGGCCAAGAAGAAAAAGAAGGGTGCCGAAGAGCCTGAAAAGAAGAAGGTTAACCTGCAGATCACAGACAAGGGTGTCGTGGCTGTTCAGGAGTTCAACCTGGATATTCAGGACAAGGAATTCATCGTTTTGGTCGGTCCCTCCGGCTGCGGTAAGTCCACCACTCTGCGTATGATCGCCGGTCTGGAAGAGATTTCCGAAGGCGAGCTATACATCGGCGACCGTCTGGTCAACGACGTAGCCCCCAAGGACCGCGATATCGCCATGGTCTTCCAGAACTACGCTCTGTACCCCCACATGACCGTTTATGATAACATGGCTTTCGCACTGAAGCTGCGCCATGTTCCCAAGGCTGAGATCGACCGCAAGGTCAAGCAGGCTGCTGAGATCCTGGACATCACCCAGTACCTGGACCGCAAGCCCAAGGCTATGTCCGGTGGTCAGCGTCAGCGTGTGGCGATCGGCCGTGCAATCGTCCGTGAGCCCCAGGTCCTGCTGATGGACGAGCCTCTCAGTAACCTGGACGCTAAGCTGCGTAACCAGATG